>NZ_JBIRPI010000016.1:0-178824 GCF_044332585.1 Streptomyces sp. NPDC016845
ACGCCCGGTTACATTCCGAACCCGGAAGCTAAGCCTCACAGCGCCGATGGTACTGCAGGGGGGACCCTGTGGGAGAGTAGGACGCCGCCGAACTATTATTGAGAGGACCTTCGGTCCCGGCACACATGCTGGGACCGAAGGTCCTTTTTTGTTTTTCCAGAGCTTTTCTCGAAGCGCGCCGGCACCCCGGCTGCGCGAGAATGACTGCGGTACCGAAGACAGGAGTCCCCGATGTCCCCCAACTCTCCCGACGATCGACCGGAGCGCGATCAGCGCCGCCGGGACAGTGGCGACCGGGGCGGCTACCGCGGGAGCGCTCCGCGCGGTGACCGGCGTGGAGAGCGTCCGCAGGGCGACCGCGACCGCGACCGCGACCGTGGACCGCGCCGAGACGGTGACCGGCCCTCGTACCGACGCGACGACCGCCGTGATGATCGGCGCGATGACAATCGTGGTGGCGGCTTCCGGCGTGATGACAACCGTGGTGGTGGGTTCCGTGGGCGGGATGACCGGCCCTCGTACGGCGACCGTGATCGTGACCGGGATCGTGGGCCGCGGCGTGATGGTGACCGGCCGCCGTTCCGGCGGGATGACCGGCGTGATGACAATCGCGGTGGTGGGTTCCGTGGGCGGGATGACCGGCCCTCGTACGGTGGCGGTGACCGGGACCGTGACCGGGATCGTGGGCCGCGGCGTGACGGTGACCGGCCTCCCTTCCGCCGTGACGACCGACGTGATGACCGGCGCGATGACAATCGTGGTGGCGGCTTCCGGCGTGATGACAACCGTGGTGGTGGGTTCCGTGGGCGGGATGACCGGCCCTCGTACGGTGGCGGCGACCGTGACCGTGACCGGGATCGTGGGCCGCGGCGTGACGGTGACCGGCCTCCCTTCCGCCGTGACGACCGACGTGATGACCGGCGCGATGACAATCGCGGTGGTGGGTTCCGTGGGCGGGACGACCGGCCCTCGTACCGTCGTGACGACCGGGACCGTGACCGGGATCGTGGGCCGCGGCGTGATGGTGACCGGCCGCCCTTCCGCCGTGACGACCGCCGTGACGACCGCCGTGACGACCGCCGTGACGACCGGCGGGACGACCGGCGGGACGACCGGCGGGACGACCGGCGTGACGACCGGCGTGACGACCGGCGTGGTGGTGGGTTCCGTGGGCGTGATGATCGTGGGGGGCGGCCCGGTGGGGGCTACCGCGGGCGGGATGACCGGCGTGATGACCGTCGGGACGACCGGCGTGGTGGCGGGCGTTTCCGGGACGAGCGGGAGCGGGATCGTGAGCCGATCAAGCGGCTGCCGATTCCGGAGGACGTCTCCGGGTTCGAGCTCGACAGGGATGTGCAGCAGGAGCTGCAGTCGCTGCCGAAGGGGCTCGCGGAGGACGTCTCCAAGAACCTCGTCATGGTCGCCCGGCTGATCGACGAGGACCCGGAGAAGGCTTACGGATACGCGAAGGTCGCGCTGCGGCTCGCTTCGCGAGTGGCCGCTGTGCGCGAGGCCGCCGGGTTCGCCGCGTACGCCAACCAGGAGTACGGCGAGGCGCTCGCCGAGTTCCGGGCCGCGCGGCGGATGACCGGGCGCGTGGAGCTGTGGCCCGTCATGGCCGACTGCGAGCGAGGGCTCGAACGGCCGGAGAAGGCGCTCGACATGGCCGGGGCGCCCGAGGTGCAGAAGCTGGACAAGGCCGGGCAGGTCGAGATGCGGCTCGTCGCGGCCGGCGCCCGGCGTGACATGGGGCAGCTGGACGCCGCCATCGTGACGTTGCAGAGCCCCGAGCTCGCGTCGAACTCCGTACAGCCGTGGACGGCGCGGCTCCGTTACGCGTACGCCGACGCGCTGCTGGCCGTCGGGCGTGAGGGTGAGGCGCGCGAGTGGTTCGCCAAGGCCGTGGAGTCCGACAAGGACGGCAGCACGGACGCGTCGGACCGCCTTGCCGAGCTGGACGGGGTCGAGTTCGTCGACGCCTTCGACGGTGATGAGGACGGCAACGCCGACATCGATGACGATGTCGACGACGCCGACGACGGCGACGCGAAGTAGGCGTCGGCGGCGGGTCTTGTGACGACTGACGGGCGGGCCTTCGGGTCCGCCCGTCAGTCGTTTCCGTCGTCCGTGAGCGTGCGCAGGACCAGGCCGGTGGCCGGCTTCGGGCCGAACGACGTCGACTTGCGGGGCATCGTCACGCCCTGGCGGGCCAGTTCGCGTACGACCTCCTCGCGGACCGGGTGCATGAGGACCGCGGTGCCGCCGTCGCGGCGGGCCTTCTCGACCGTGGCGTCCATGGCGTGGATGTAGGTGACGTCGGCGGGGGAGTCCTCGGCGATGCCCCACAGATGGGCGAGGAGCGTGGAGTGCAGGACCGTCGCGTCCAGGGTGCGCCAGGGCTCGGGGCGGTCCTTCGGGACCGTGCGGTCGAGGAGGGCGGCGTCGGGGCGGTCGAGCAGGTAGTACCGGTCGGCGGTGCCGGTCAGGAGGAAGGCGTTGCCGTGGCGGGCCGCCTCGGCGAGGGACTCCATCGCCGAGGGAAGGGGGCCCGCGACCTCCCGTATGCGGAAGTGGGGGGACGCCGCCGCCAGGGCCTCGTCGAGCGGGAGGTTGTTCAGGAGGCGGTGGATGGCGCGGACGCGCAGGGGGTAGCGGGCCGTGTCGACGAGGAGGACCAAGCCGTGGTCCCACGGGGTCGGCGACGGATGTTCGGCGCGTAGCCGCAGGTAGGTGGCCCAGCGGTGGTGGCCGTCGGCGATGAGGGCCTGGCGGTGCGACAGGTCGTCCTGGACCGTACGGATGTCCGACGGGTCCGTGATCGCCCACAGGCGGTGGCTGTAGCCGTCCTCGGTGGTCGTGGAGAGGAGGGGCGTGGTGTGGCGGGTGGTGTGTTCGATGAGGGTGGCCGCGGCGCCGGGTGTTTCGTCCTCGGGCGCCTTGTCATTGGCCGAGTTGTCGCCGGGCGCCTTGCCGACGGTCGGGTTGTCGGCGGGTGCCCTGTCGACGGCCGGGTTGTCGGCCGTCGGGCCTGCGGTGGTCGGGCCGGCGTCGGTCGAGCCTGTGGTGACCGGGTCGTTGCCGCGGTAGGTGAGGAGGAGTGGCTCGAAGTTCGCCTCGGTGGTGCGCATCAGGCCCGCGCGGTCCTCGACGATGTGCGGCATGACGTCTTCGTGCGGCAGGACCACGCCCTCCGCCACCTCGGACAGGCGCAGGGCGCCGATGAGGCCGCGCTGCAGGAGTTCGCCGTTGCGCTGCTCGTAGACGTAGAGGGCCGGTTCGGTGTCGGCGGCGAGGACGCCTTCGGCGAGCCAGCGGTGCAGGGTGGCGGCCGCCTGGTCGTTGCGCGACTGCGGCGACGTGGCCTGCGGGAGGATCAGGCGGACGATGTTGTGCGGGTCCGCGCTCTCCAGGTGGAGCAGGCCGTCCGGGCGCACGACGACGTCGTACGGGGGTGAGGTGACGGCCGCGAGGCTGCCGATGCGCTCGGGGTCGTAGCGCACCCCGCGGAAGGGGCGCAGATCCAGGCCGTCACCTGCAGTGTTCATGCGGGCATCGTACGAGTGTCAGTGGTGTGAGGGATGATCGGGGGAGAGGGATCGAGGAAGGGCGGAACGGAATGAGCCAGAGTGCGAGCGGTGCGGCCGGCGCGGAGCCGCGGGTGCGGCCGGGGAGCAGCGCGCGGGCGCTGAGCGAGGCGTACGACACCGCGCTGCTCGATCTGGACGGGGTGGTGTACGCGGGTGGGCACGCCATCGTGCATGCGGTGGAGTCGCTGGCGGACGCGCGGGAGGCGGGGATGCGGCTCGCGTACGTCACCAACAACGCGTTGCGTACGCCGGACGCTGTCGCCGAGCACCTGGTGGAGCTGGGGATTCCGACCGGGGCCGACGATGTGATCACTTCCGCGCAGGCCGTTGCCCGGCTCGTCAGCGATCAGCTGCCCGAGGGGGCGCGGGTCCTTGTCGTCGGCGGGGAGGGGTTGCGGGTGGCCCTGCGGGAGCGGGGGCTCGTGCCGGTCGACTCGGCGGACGACGAGCCCGTCGCGGTCGTGCAGGGGTACGGGGGGCCCGACATGGCGTGGAAGCGATTCGCGGAGGCCTGTTATGCCATCGCGGGCGGTGGCGTGCCGTGGTTCGCGTCCAACACCGACCTGACGATCCCGAGCGCGCGCGGTATCGCTCCGGGGAACGGGGCGGCGGTGGAGGTCGTCCGGATCGCGACGGGGGCGGAGCCGCAGGTCGCGGGGAAGCCGTTGCCGCCGATGCACCGGGAGACCATTTTGCGTACGGGGGCGAAGACACCGCTGGTGGTCGGGGACCGGCTCGACACGGACATCGAGGGCGCGTTCAACGGGGAGGTGGACTCGCTGCTCGTGCTCACCGGGGTGACGGACGCGGCGCAGCTGCTCGCCGCGCCGCCGCAGCACCGGCCCACGTACGTGGACCGTGACCTGCGCGGGGTGCTCACCGGGCAGCCCGAGGTGACGGTCGAGGGGGACGGCTTCCGGTGCGGGGGGTGGACCGCCTCCGCGGGGGACGAGCGGCTGGAGCTCGAAGGGGACGGTGAGGCGATGGACGGGCTGCGGGCGTTGTGCGCGGCGGCTTGGACGGTTGCGGGGGACGGGGTTTGCGAGCTGGACGCGGAGAAGGTTCTGGGGCGCCTCCAGCTGTAGGGGGGTGGCCGCGGCGAGTCGGGCCCGGCGGGTGCAGGTGGTGCGGGTGCGGTCGCGGTCGGCGCGGTCGTCCCTTCCATCATCGCTTCAGCCGCTTCAGCCGCTTCAGCCGCTTCAGCCGCTTCAGCCGCTTCGGCTCGCCGATGGCCGCCGCCAGTCGCTCCCCGGCCCCGGGCGTAGCCCGCGGCGTGACAGGGCAGGGCGCATGAGGGATGCTTCTCTCGGGCAGCGGGACGCGGTCCATGGCGGCCAGCGAAATTGGGCCGATTTGGAGGGTAGGCTAACCTAACCTCGTGTTGGTCGACAGTCCCCCAGAAACGAGCGCGGACACCGCTCCCGCGCCACCCGGCCGCCGTACGGCGATACGTACGGCCGGGCTGCTCGCCTCGCTCGTCGTGCTGGTCGCCGTGTGCGTGGCGAGCATCGCCGTCGGCGCCAAACCGCTCTCGCTCGACCAGGTCTGGCACGGGCTGTTCCACGACTCGGGGACCTACGCCGACATCGTGGTGGGTGAGCGCGTCTCCCGTACGCTGCTGGGTCTGCTCGCCGGGCTCGCGCTCGGCCTCGCCGGAGCCGTGCTGCAGGCGCTGACCCGCAACCCGCTCGCCGACCCCGGCATCCTCGGCATCAACATGGGCGCCTCCGCCGCCGTCGTCACCGCGATCAGCTTCTTCGGTGTGACCTCGCTCAGCGGCTACGTGTGGTTCGCCTTCGCCGGTTCCGCCGCTGTCGGCGTGCTCGTGTACGTGCTCGGCGGTACGCGCAGTGCTACGCCCGTGCGGCTCGCGCTCGCCGGTACCGCGATCACCGCCGCGCTCTCCGGCTACCTCTACGCCGTGATGATCACCGACGACGTAGCGCTGAACCGTATGCGGTTCTGGCAGGTCGGTTCGCTGGCCAGCGCCAAGACGGACACGATCGAGCAGGTGCTGCCGTTCATCGCGGTCGGCGCCGTGCTCGCGCTGGGCCTCGCCCGGCCGCTCAACGCGATGGCCATGGGTGACGACACCGCCCGCGCCCTCGGCGCCCACCTCGGCCGCACCCGCGCCCTCAGCATGGCCGCCGCGACGCTGCTCTGCGGCGCCGCCACCGCCGCCTGCGGGCCCATCGTCTTCGTCGGCCTGATGGTGCCGCACATCGTGCGCTCGTTCACCGGCCCCGACATGCGCTGGATCCTGCCGTACGCGGCGGTCCTCTCACCCGTGCTGCTGCTCGGCGCCGACGTCGTCGGCCGGATCGTGGCCCGCCCCGCCGAACTCCAGGTCGGCATCGTCACCGCGGTCATCGGCGCCCCGGTCTTCATCCTTCTCGTACGACGCCGGAGGCTGGCCCAGCTGTGAAGGCGATGAAGACGATGAAGGTGACGAAGACGATGAAGACAGTGAAGGCGATACGCACCCCGGGCGGACTCTCCGTCCGGCTCGACGTCCGCGCGGCCGTCGTCGTGGGCGTGCTCGTCGTGGCCGCGCTCGCCGCGAGCGTCGTCCTCATCGGCACCGGCGACTTCCCGATCCCGGCCCTCGACGTCCTGCGCACCCTCGCCGGGCACGGCGACGCCGGGCAGGAGTTCATCATCAACGACCTGCGGCTGCCGCGGGTCCTCGTCGGCCTCCTGGTCGGCGGCGCGCTCGGCCTGTCCGGCGCGCTCTTCCAGTCCATCTCGCGCAACCCGCTCGGCAGCCCCGACGTGCTCGGCCTCGGGCAGGGCTCGACCGCGGGCGCGCTCGTCATGATCGTGATCTTCGGCGGCAGCGCCGCGCAGGTCGCGCTCGGCGCGCTCGTCGGCGGACTCGTCACAGGGCTCGCGATCTACCTCCTCGCGTGGAAGCGGGGCGTGCACGGCTACCGGCTCGTCCTGGTCGGTATCGGCGTCTCCGCGTTCGTCACCGCCGTCAACGGCTATCTGCTGACCAAGGCCGACTTCGTGGACGCGGCCCGCGCCACCGTGTGGATGACCGGCTCGCTCAACGGGCGCGGCTGGGAGCAGGTGTGGCCGCTGCTCGTCCTGTTCGCGATCCTCGTGCCGGTCGTCGCCGTGTTCGGACGGCCGCTGCGCATGCTGGAGATGGGCGACGACTCGGCCGGCGCGCTCGGCATCCGCGTCGAGCGGACCCGGCTGCTGCTGCTCACCGCCTCCGTCTTCCTGACCGCGGCCGCGACCGCCGCGGCGGGCCCGGTCACCTTCGTGGCGCTCACCTCCCCGCAGATCGTCCGGCGCCTCACCAAGTCGCCGGGGCCGAACCTGATGGCCGCCACCTGGATGGGCGCGACGCTGCTGATCGTCGCCGACCTGGTCTCGCAACGGATGTTCGGCGCGGACCAGCTGCCCGTCGGCGTCGTGACCGGCGTCGTCGGCGGCGCGTATCTGCTGTGGCTCCTCGTCACCGAGCGCAAGGCGGGCCGGATATGAGGGCCCGGACGCACACCTCCACGGCCGACCAGCCGCACCAGACCCTCCAGAACCGAAGGAGCACCGCTGTGAACAGGCTGATAGCCGACGACGTCACACTCGGCTACGACCAGCGCGTCATCGCCGAGAAGCTGTCCGTGGAGATCCCCGACCACTCCTTCACGGTGATCGTCGGCCCGAACGCCTGCGGCAAGTCCACCCTCCTTCGCGCCCTGTCGCGGATGCTCAAGCCGAGCGCGGGCCGCGTCCTGCTCGACGGCGGCGTCATCCAGTCGATGCCCGCGAAGAAGGTCGCCAAGACGCTGGGCCTGCTGCCGCAGTCCTCCGTGGCGCCCGACGGCATCACCGTCGGCGATCTCGTCGCGCGCGGCCGCTACCCGCACCAGGGCCTGCTGCGCCAGTGGTCGCCGGAGGACGAGAAGGTCGTACGGGAGTCGATGGAGTCCACCGGCGTCGCCGAGCTCGCCGACCGGTACGTCGACGAGCTCTCCGGCGGTCAGCGCCAGCGCGTGTGGATCGCCATGGCGCTGGCCCAGCAGACGCCGCTGCTGCTCCTCGACGAGCCGACCACGTACCTCGACATCCAGCACCAGATCGACGTGCTCGACCTCTGCGCCGAGCTGCACGAGGAGCAGGGGCGCACGCTCGTCGCCGTTCTGCACGACCTCAACCACGCCGCCCGCTACGCGACCCACCTCATCGCCCTGCGCGGGGGCGAGGTGATCGCCGAGGGCGCGCCGAAGGACATCGTCACCGCCGATCTCGTCGAGCGGCTGTTCGGGATGAAGTGCCAGGTCATCGATGACCCGGAGACGGGTACGCCGCTGGTCGTGCCCGCCGCCCGCAAGGCGCGCAGGCCCGCGCATCCGAAGGCGCCGGAAGCGGTTGCGGACGTGGACGCCCCGCAGGGCTCGGGAGTCGACTCCGAAGTGGCTAAAGCAGCGTCCTGAGGCGCAGCAGGTCGCGGAACGAGGCCTCCAGCCTGACCCGGCCCGCGGCCCACGCCTTCGCGAAGTTCAGTCGGCCGTTCACCAGGGCCACCAGATCGTCGCCCGTCATCGCGAGGCGGATCTGCGCCTTCTCGGCCGGCGGCCCGGGGTAGGTGGACAGGACCTCGATCCGGCCGTCCCGCAGGCGGCCGGAGAACGTCATGTCCAGGTCCGTGATGCGGCAGCTCAGGGTGCGGTCGAGCGCCGCGGCGGCCCGGACGTCGCCGTCCGCGCCCGCCATGGTGTCCGAGAGTTTGTCGAGCGCCGCGCGGCACTCCTCCGTAGTGGCCATCGTGATCGACGGTACACCGGGCTTCCGAGGTAGCGTCTGAGCATGAGTGAGCCCCCCGCCGAACCCCCCGCCGAACAGCCGTATGAGCCGTATGAGCCGTACGAGCCCGCGGCCCCGGTCCCCCTCGGCGTCGTGCGCACCCCCACCGGCAACGCCGACGTGGACGCCCAGCTCGAGCGGCTCGGCGATGTGGACCACCTCGCGGCGGACGGACACGTCGAGGTGTACGAGGATGTACACCAGGGCCTTCGCACCGCGCTGACCGCGCTCGACGCCAGGCCCCAGCCTTCGGCGACGCCCTCACCGGCACCGTCGCCGGCGCCCTCACCGACGTACGAACACAGGAGCTGAACCGACCGTGGCAGGTGTGGCACGTCGCCGCCTCGACGCCGAACTCGTCCACCGCAAGCTGGCCCGCTCGCGGGAGCACGCCAGCCAGCTGATCGCGGCCGGGCGGGTGAGCGTGGCCAAGATCGTCGCGACCAAGCCCGCGACGCAGGTGGACGCCGGGGTCTCCATCGTCGTCGCCTCGGACGACAGCGACCCCGACTACGTCTCGCGCGGCGGGCACAAGCTCGCGGGCGCGCTCGCCGCGTTCGGGCCGCAGGGGCTCGTGGTGAAGGGGCGGCGGGCGCTGGACGCCGGGGCGTCGACGGGCGGCTTCACGGATGTCCTGCTGCGGGCCGGGGCCGCGCACGTCGTCGCCGTCGACGTCGGATACGGGCAGCTCGCCTGGTCACTCCAGAGCGATGAACGCGTCACCGTCAAGGACCGTACGAACGTACGCGAATTGACGCTGGAGGCGATCGACGGAGTGCCGGTGGACGTGGTGGTCGGGGATCTTTCCTTCATCCCGCTCGGGCTCGTGCTGCCCGCCCTCGCGCGGTGCGCCGCGCCCGACGCGGACCTTGCCCTCATGGTCAAGCCGCAGTTCGAGGTCGGCAAGGAGCGGCTCGGCAGCGGCGGCGTCGTGCGCAGCCCCGAGCTGCGGGCCGAGGCGGTGCGCGGCGTGGCCGCACAGGCGTACGCGCTCGGGCTGGGCGTGCGGGGCGTCACCGCGAGCCCCCTGCCCGGGCCCTCCGGGAATGTCGAGTACTTTCTGTGGCTGCGTGCCGGGGCGCCCGAACTGGACCCGGCCGACGTTGACCGTGCAGTGGCGGAGGGGCCGCGTTGACAGAGACCCGAGCTCGTACTGTTTTCCTGCTCGCGCACACCGGGCGGCCCGCGGCCATCCGCAGTGCCGAACTCGTCGTGGAGGGGCTGCTGAAGAGCGGCCTCGGCGTGCGGGTGCTCGCCTCGGAGGCGGCCGACCTGCCGCTGCCGCCGTCCGTGGACCTCGTGCAGGAGGCCACCCCGGCCTGCCTCGACGGGTGCGAGCTGCTCATCGTCCTCGGCGGTGACGGGACGCTGCTGCGCGGGGCCGAGTTCGCGCGGGCGTCCGGGGTGCCGATGCTCGGCGTGAATCTCGGGCGGGTCGGGTTCCTCGCGGAGGCCGAGCGCGACGACCTCGACAAGGTCGTCGACCGGGTCGTCACCAAGGAGTACGAGGTCGAGGAGCGCATGACGATCGACGTCGTCGTGCACCGCAACGGTGACGTCGTCCACCGGGACTGGGCGCTCAACGAAGCCGCCGTGCAGAAGACCGAGCCCGAGCGGATGCTCGAGGTCGTTCTCGAGATCGACGGGCGGCCGGTGACCGGGTTCGGGTGCGACGGGATCGTCTGTGCGACTCCTACCGGGTCCACGGCGTATGCGTTCTCGGCGGGCGGGCCTGTGGTGTGGCCCGAGGTGGAGGCGTTGCTGATGGTGCCCATCAGCGCGCATGCGCTGTTCGCCAAGCCGCTTGTCACGTCGCCGGACTCTGTGCTCGCTGTGGAGGTGCAGCCGCACACGCCGCACGGGGTTCTGTGGTGTGACGGGCGTCGGACGGTGGGGTTGCCGGCCGGGGCGCGGGTGGAGGTCCGGCGGGGGGCCGTGCCTGTGCGGCTGGCTCGGCTGCATCATGCGGTGTTCACGGATCGGCTGGTGGCCAAGTTCGC
This sequence comes from Streptomyces sp. NPDC016845, assembly GCF_044332585.1. Lineage (NCBI taxonomy): Bacteria > Bacillati > Actinomycetota > Actinomycetes > Kitasatosporales > Streptomycetaceae > Streptomyces > Streptomyces sp. NPDC016845. The sequence continues at coordinate 10,403 of NZ_JBIRPI010000016.1, forward strand.
GTTGCCGGTCGCGGGGTGGCGCGGGGCGCCGCACTGACGGGTGCGCGTCCGCGTCCGGCCGTGGCATGCCGGGTGACCGTCTCGTCGTGGCTGGTCGCGCGGTTCAGGGCGCGTCTGCCTGGTTGCGTGATCGTTGCCGGGCGCCGGTCTCGTCGTGGCTGGTCGCGCGGTTCCCCGCGCCCTTTCAGGGCGCTGGTCGTGCCGTTCGTCGCGCCCCTTTCGGGGCACTCGCTCAGGGGGCCGTCGCACGGACCGCCCCTAACCTCGTAAGGTCGTGTTCGTGTTGGAGGAGATGCGGATACGGTCGCTCGGAGTCATCGACGACGCGGTGGTCGAGCTGTCACCCGGATTCACGGCGGTGACCGGCGAGACCGGCGCGGGCAAGACGATGGTCGTCACCAGCCTCGGGCTGCTGCTCGGCGGGCGGGCCGACCCCGCGCTCGTGCGGATCGGCGCGAAGAACGCCGTCGTGGAGGGGCGCGTCGCCGTGCCCGCCGGGTCAGGTGCCGTGGCGCGTGCCGAGGAGGCCGGGGCCGAGCTGGAGGACGGGGTGCTGCTCGTCAGCCGGACCGTCTCCGCCGAGGGGCGTTCGCGGGCGCATCTGGGCGGGCGGTCGGTGCCGGTGGGCGTGCTCGCCGAGCTGGCCGATGAGCTGGTCGCCGTACATGGGCAGACCGATCAGCAAGGGCTGCTCAAGCTCGGGCGGCAGCGGCAGGCGCTCGACCGGTACGCCGGGGACGCCGTCGCTGCTCCGCTGGCCAAGTACGCCACCGTCTACAAGCGGCTCAAGGCCGTCAGCGGCGAGCTGGACGAGATCACCACGCGCGCGCGGGAGCGGGCGCAAGAAGCCGATCTGCTGCGGTTCGGGCTCGACGAGATCGCCGCCGTGGAGCCGCGCGCCGGTGAGGACGTCGAGCTGTCGGACGAGGCCTCGCGGCTCGGGCACGCCGAAGCGCTCGCCTCGGCCGCCGCCGCCGCGCACGCCGCCCTGGCCGGGAACCCCGAGGACCCGGAGGGCGTCGATGCCACGACGCTGGTCGGGGGCGCCGCCCGGGCTCTCGACGCCGTACGGGCCCATGACCCGGCCCTCGCCACGCTCGCCGAGCGGATCGGTGAGGTGCAGATCCTGCTGACCGATGTCGCCGCCGAGCTCGCCGGGTACGCCGACGACCTGGACGCCGACCCGCTGCGGCTCTCGGCCGTCGAGGAGCGCAGGGCCGCGCTGACCCAGCTGACCCGCAAGTACGGCGCGGACGGAGAAGGCACGGCGGGCGTGCTCGCCTGGGCCGAGACGAGCGCCGCCCGGCTGCTCGAACTGGACGGCGACGACGAGCGGATCGACGAGCTGAGCGCCGAGCGCGAGTCGCTGCGCGGTGAACTCGGCGCCCTCGCCCAGGAGCTGACCAGCGCCCGTACCGAGGCCGCCTCGCGGTTCGCCGCCGCCGTCACCGGGGAACTCGCCTCGCTCGCCATGCCGCACGCGCGCGTGTCCTTCGACATCCGGCAGAACGAGACCGCCGCGGGCGACGGCGTCGAGGTCGACGGGCGGACCGTGGCGTGCGGGCCCAGCGGCGTCGACGAGGTCGAGCTGCTGCTCGCGCCGCACCCCGGCGCCCCGCCGCGGCCCATCGCCAAGGGCGCGTCCGGCGGTGAGCTGTCCCGCGTGATGCTCGCGGTCGAGGTCGTCTTCGCGGGCACCGACCCCGTGCCGACCTACCTCTTCGACGAGGTCGACGCCGGTGTCGGCGGCAAGGCGGCCGTCGAGATCGGCCGGCGCCTCGCGAAGCTCGCCAAGACCGCGCAGGTCGTGGTCGTCACGCACCTGCCGCAGGTCGCGGCCTTCGCCGACCGCCAGCTCCTGGTCGAGAAGACGAACGACGGGACCGTCACACGCTCGGGCGTCACCGTGCTCGAAGGCGAGGACCGCGTACGGGAGTTGTCGCGGATGCTCGCCGGCCAGGAGGACTCGGAGACGGCGCGGGCGCACGCCGAGGAGCTGCTCGAGGCGGCCCGCGCCGATGCCTGAGGCCGTGCGGCGAGAGCGCGTGCCAGGCGTCGCGGGGCAGACGGCAACTGTCGGACAGGCCCTGGGCGTCGCCGCTCTGGCCGCGGGCGTCACCCGTGCCGCCCGCACCGCTCTGCGCCGTACGAAACCGGGCGGCGCGCAGCTCTGGGACCGGAAGAACCACGCGGGCCGCGGCGTCGATCTGTGCGCCGGGCCCGCCGTCACCCTGGGCACCGCGGCGGGCGTGCTCGTCGCGGACCCGGGGACGCGCGGCGCCGCGCTGATCGCCACGCTCGCGGCCGGGGCCTGCGGCGCGTACGACGACGTGGCGGGCGCGGACGACCCCCGGCGCGGCTTCCGGGCCCACCTCGGCGAGCTGCGGCACGGCGAAGTCACGAGCGGCGCCGTGAAATTGTTCGGCATCTCGGCGGCCGGGCTCGTCGCGGGCGCGCTGCTGAAGGAGCGCTTCGTCGACAAGGTCCTGGCCGGGGTCGTCGTCGCGAGCACCGCGCACGTCGTCAACCTCGTGGACGTACGCCCCGGACGCGCGGCCCAGGCGGCGCTCGCGCTCGGCAGCGCCGGGCTGCTGCGCGGATCGCTCGCCGCCGCGCCGATGGGCGCCGCCGTGGTGGCGCTCCCCGACGACCTCGCCGAGCGCGGCATGCTCGGCGACGCGGGCGCGCACGCCCTGGGCGCCGCGCTCGGCGTCGCCATCGTCGCGGGCAACGGACGGGCCGGGCTCGTCGCGCACGCCGCGGGTCTCGTCGCCGCCGTCGCGGGCGGGGAACGCGTGAGCGAGTGGGCCAGGAAAAGCCTGGGCTGAGACCCGCCCTGACTTCACCCGTGTGAGTGGTCCGGTGCGCCGGGTTGCCCGGGACGGCCCGGTGGGGGACCGTGGCCGGTGCCGGAACGTCCGTACGGGCTGGCATCCTTGGCCTGGACCGCACCGCACTCCGGCCCGAACCACCCGAACGACCTCATCAGGAGCCCCGCCGCGTGAGCCACGTGAGCAGCCACTCAGCACACGGACAGTCGCCGCTGCGCACCGTGCAGGTACTGGGTGGCGGCAGCGCGGGCAGCAGCGCCCACGTCCGGTCGCTCGCCGCGGGCCTCGTGGCCCGCGGGGTGCGCGTCACGGTCTGCGCGCCGTCGGAGGCCGAGCGCGCGTACGGGTTCGGGGGCGTCGGCGCCCACCATCTCGCGGTGCCGCGCCGCAGCGACCCGGCGTCCGTCGCCGCGCTCCGCGTGGCCTGCGCCGACGCCGACCTGGTGCACGCGCACGGCCTGCACGCCGCTCTGCGCGCCTCTCTCGCGCTGCACGGCCGCCGCGTCCCGCTCGTCGTCACCTGGCACACCCGCGGCTACGCGGAAGGGGCCCGCGCCCGTCTGCTGCGGATGCTCGAGCGCCGTGTCGCCCGCGCCGCGTCCGTCGTCCTCGGCACCTCGTCGGAGCTGGTCGACCGGGCGCGGGAGCGCGGCGCCCGTGACGCGCGGCTCGCCGCGGTCTCCTTCCCCGCGCGCCGGCTCGAGCGGGTCGACGCCGAGGACGCCGAGCGGGCCCGCAGCAAGACGCGGGCCGAACTGGGCGCTGTGGACCGCCCGTTGCTGATGGCTGTCGGAAGCCTGGAGCGGCATCGCGGCTACGACGTGCTGCTCGACGCCGCGCACGCCTGGCTCGACCTCGATCCGGCGCCGCTGCTCGTCATCGCGGGGGAGGGGCCCGAACGGGCCGCGCTCCAGCGGCGTATCGAGACCGAGGGGCTGCCCGTACGGCTCGCGGGGCGCCGCGACGACGTCGCCGAGCTGCTGCCCGCCGCCGATGTCGCGCTGCTGCCCAGCAGTTGGGAGTCGCGCTCGCTGCTCGCCCAGGAGGCGCTGCACGCGGGCGTGCCGCTGGTGGCGACCCAGGTCGGCGGCGTCCCCGAACTGGTCGGTGAAGCCGCCGAACTGGTGCCCTACGGCGACGCCCCGGCGCTCGCCCGAGCCGTCGAGCGGCTCCTCGATGACCCCGCGCGCCGCGCCGAACTCCGCGACCGGGGGAGGGCGCAGGCCGCGTCGTGGCCGACCGAGGACGCGACGATCGCCCAGGTCCTCAGCGTCTACGACGAGCTGACCGGCGCGTTCTGACCTCCCCTTCGCCATAGAGAAGGTCTTCGCCATATGCAAGGTCTTCGTCATTGAGACGGCTTCGTCGTAGAGACGGCTTCCTCGTAGAGAAGGGTTCGTCGTAGAGACGGGCTCATTGCACGTGGCGGCGGGCCCGCAGCGCCAGGCTCAGCGCGAGCACCGTCTGTGGATCGTCCAGATCCGTGCCGAGCAACTCCCCGATGCGGGCGAGCCGGTTGTAGAGGGTCTGCCGGTTCAGGTGCAGCTCGCGCGCCGTCTCCGCTTTGCGGCCGGCGTGGGCGAGGTAGATCTGGAGGGTGGGCAGCAGCGGCGGCTTCGCGCGTCCGTCGTGGTCCCGGAGCGGGCCGATCGCCCGCTCCACGAACGCGGCGAGGGCCCCCTCGTCGTGGCGGTGCAGTCGCCACAGCAGCAGGTCGATGTCGAGTCGCCGGGCGTCGTGCCACGGCTTGTCGTCCAGGCCCTGCGCCGCCGTCGCCGTCTCGGCCGCGTGGCGCAGGCCCGCCGCCACCGCGGCCCAGCCGCCCGCGCCGCCGACCACGACGATCGGGGCCTGCGCGCCCGCGCGGCGCATCCCGGCCCGTTCGACCCCGGCCCGCAGCGCCGCCGCGACCCGCTCCGCGACCGCCGGGCGCTCCGTCTCCGCGCGCAGGCCGAGCAGCAGCGGCACCCGCCCCTCGACGGGCCGTACGCCGAGCAGGACGGGCACGCCGACCGACGCCAGCTCCTCCGACACGGCCCGTGCGAGGACCGCCCAGCCGCCGCCCGCCGAGGAGCCGACCGGGGTCTCCGGCAGCCGCATCACCACCGGAAGGAGTGGCCCCTGCCCGGTGGGCTTGAAGCCGAGGACGCGGGCCTGCGCCGGGGCGTCCTCCGGCGTGATCCGGCCCTCGGCGAGGTCGGTGAGGAAGTCGCCGCGCCCGCGTGCCGCCAGCTCCTCCTCCTGCCGCGCCTGCATCAGCACCACGGCCAACGACCCCGCGGCGCGCTCGGCGGCGATCCGGTGCACCGGTGCGAGCGGCGCCGCCACCGGCAGGAGCACGAGCCGGGCCCGCACCGAACCGGCTCCGGGCCCGCCGCCCGGCACGTCCACGAGCACGGCGCCGCCGGGCGGTTCGTCCTGGTGGGTCGCGCGCATGCCCTCCCACACCTGGAGCGGGTCGGCGACGTCACCGGCCGCGCCCGCCGCGTACAGGAGTTGCCCGTCGACGGTCTCCAGGAAGACGGGGTTGCCGCTGAACCCGGCGAGGACGTGCAGGACCTGCGGGACACCGCCGCCGCCGAGCAGGGCCTCGGTGCAGCGGCGGTGCACGTCCTCGGCGCGGCGAAGGAGCGCGTAGTGCCCGTTGACGATCTCGGTGTGGATCTCCTCGGTGACCGTCACGAACGGCACCTCGCGGTGCAGCTGCACCAGCGGGAGGCCCGCGGCCCGCGCCGTCTCGACGAGCGCGGCGGGCAGCCGTTCGAACCGCTGGCCAAGCTCTATGACGAGCGCCGCGATGCCCCGCTCGGCCAGTTTCCGGACGAAGGCGCGCTGCTCGGCCGGGCGCGTCCCTAGCCCGTAGCCGGTGCTCAGGAGCAGTTCGCCGCCCTTGAGCAGCGACGCGATGTTGGGCACCTCGCCCGCGTGCACCCAGCGCACGGTCCGCTGCAGCCGGTCCGCGCCGGCCACCACCTCGGGGAGTCCGCTGCGCAGCCCCGGCAGCTCCAGGGCGCGCTGCACGGTGATGCCCCCCGGGGCGTTCTGCGAGGTGCGGGAGGTGTCCATGGGACGGACGCTACCTGCGCGTCCGCCCTACGAACATCCCGGGGCCCGGGACCGGTGACTCAGCCGCTGTACGCCCCTGACGAGGTCAGGCGCAGCGCCGTGTCGATCAGCGGCACGTGGCTGAACGCCTGCGGGAAGTTGCCGACCTGACGCTGCAGGTGCGGGTCCCACTCCTCGGCGAGCAGGCCCAGGTCGTTGCGGAGGGCGAGCAGCTTCTCGAAGAGCTTGCGCGCCTCGTCGACCCGGCCGATCATCGCGAGGTCGTCCGCCATCCAGAATGAGCAGGCCAGGAACGCGCCCTCGTCACCGGGCAGCCCGTCGAGCCCGGCGTTGTCGCCGTCGGTCGGGTAGCGCAGGATGAAGCCGTCCGGCGTGGACAGCTCCCGCTGGATCGCCTCGATCGTGCCGATGACGCGCTTGTCGTCCGGCGGCAGGAAGCCCATCTGCGGGATGAGCAGCAGCGACGCGTCCAGCTCCTTGGAGCCGTAGGACTGCGTGAAGGTGTTGCGCTCGGCGTCGTATCCGCGCGCGCACACGTCCCGGTGGATGTCGTCGCGCAGATCGCGCCAGCGGTCCAGGGGACCGTCCGCCTCGCCCGACTCCAGGAGCTTGATGGTGCGGTCGACCGCGACCCACGCCATCACCTTCGAGTGCACGAAGTGGCGGCGCGGCCCGCGCACCTCCCAGATGCCCTCGTCGGGCTCGTCCCAGTGCTTCTCCAGGTACTGGATGAGCTTGAGCTGGAGCAGCGAGGCGTAGTCGTTGCGGGCCAGGCCCGTCATGTGCGCCAGGTGCAGCGCCTCGGTGACCTCGCCGTACACGTCGAGCTGGAGCTGGTGCGCCGCCCCGTTCCCGACCCGTACGGGCGTCGAGTTCTCGTAGCCGGGGAGCCAGTCGAGCTCGGCCTCGCCCAGCTCGCGCTCGCCCGCGATGCCGTACATGATCTGCAGGTTCTCCGGGTCGCCCGCGACCGCGCGAAGCAGCCACTCGCGCCAGGCGCGGGCCTCCTCGCGGTAACCGGTGCGAAGCAGCGAGGACAGCGTGATCGCCGCGTCCCGCAGCCAGGTGTAGCGGTAGTCCCAGTTGCGCACGCCGCCGATCTCCTCCGGCAGGGAGGTGGTGGGCGCGGCGACGATGCCGCCGGTCGGCGCGTACGTGAGCGCCTTCAGCGTGATGAGGGAGCGCACGACGGCCTCGCGGTAGGGGCCGTGGTACGTACAGTGCTCGACCCACTCGCGCCAGAAGTCCTGGGTCGCCGAGAGCGCGCCCTGAGGGTCCGGCAGCGGCGGCTGGTCCTTGTGCGAGGGCTGCCACTGGATGGTGAACGCGACCCGCTCGCCGGGCGCCACCGTGAAGTCGGAGTACGTCGTCAGGTCCTTGCCGTACGTCTCCGCCTCGGAGTCCAGCCACACGGAGTCGGGGCCGGCGACGGCGACCGTACGGCCGTCGATCTTGTGCACCCACGGGGTGATGCGCCCGTACGAGAACCGCATCCGCAGCGCCGAACGCACCTGGACGCGCCCGGTGACGCCCTCCACGATGCGGGTGAGCTGCGGCGCGCCGTCACGCGGCGGCATGAAGTCCGTCACGCGGACGGTGCCGCGCGGGGTGTCCCACTCGGACTGGAGGATCAGGGAGTCCCCGAGGTAGCCGCGGCGCGTCGCCGCCGGCGGTTCGGAGTCGGCCGCGTGCGCGGGGCCAAGGCGCCAGAAGCCGTGATCCTCGGTGCCGAGCAACCCGGCGAAAATGGCGTGCGAGTCGAAGCGGGGCAGGCACAGCCAGTCGACTGTGCCGTCCCGGCAGACCAGGGCGGCGGTCTGCATGTCTCCGATAAGTGCGTAATCCTCGATGCGCCCGGCCACGTGCGTCTCCAGTCGAACGGCCACGTACGCCCCAGGACCGCGACAGTGGGTCGAGGGACGATCGCAATGCGGTCTCAGCGGTCAGCGGTCATAGGTCTAGATGATCGGTCAACGGTAAACGGTCGACGGTTCACAGACGGAAGTCAACGAATCGTCTTGATACGTCGTCGGGGGACGTCGTCGCAAACGAACCGACCAGCCGGTTGTTCCGGCGACGGCACCTGCATTCACGGACGGGGGTGGCGCCGTTGTGCTGCCGTTCTCCTGTGTGACTCGCCGAGCCGACTGTCGCGAGCAGGATACGACGCGCCCCAGTGATCCGCTTGCCGCTCCTGACAACACGCCTGCGCCGAAAGGGTGACCACCGGGTGACGATGTCGTGGACCCGTGGTGACGCGTGCGCGGAGCGTGGCCGGAAGCACCCTGCCCGCGTCGCTGATACCCTGGTAGCCCGTGAGCCGGTGGTCATAGAACCCCCGAACCGCAGCGACGGCGCCTCCCCGAAAGTCCGGAGTTCGCGCCGGTACGCACCTCCAGACCGCGACCACGGGAGCCCCCTCTTGGCCATGACGCCCAAATCCACGACGACCAAGCACATCTTCGTCACCGGGGGTGTCGCCTCCTCCCTCGGCAAGGGCCTCACCGCCTCCAGCCTCGGGATGCTGCTCAAGGCACGGGGCCTCCGCGTCGTCATGCAGAAGCTCGACCCGTACCTCAACGTCGACCCCGGCACGATGAACCCCTTCCAGCACGGCGAGGTGTTCGTCACCAACGACGGCGCCGAGACCGACCTGGACATCGGCCACTACGAGCGCTTCCTCGACGTCGACCTCGACGGCTCGGCCAACGTCACCACCGGCCAGGTCTACTCGCAGGTCATCGCCAAGGAGCGGCGCGGCGAGTACCTCGGCGACACCGTCCAGGTCATCCCGCACATCACCAACGAGATCAAGCACCGCATCCGCCGCATGGCCACCGACGAGGTGGATGTCGTCATCACCGAGGTCGGCGGCACGGTCGGCGACATCGAGTCGCTGCCGTTCCTGGAGACCGTCCGCCAGGTCCGCCACGAGGTCGGCCGCGACAACGTGTTCGTGGTGCACATCTCGCTGCTGCCCTACATCGGCCCCTCCGGCGAGCTGAAGACCAAGCCCACCCAGCACTCGGTGGCCGCCCTGCGCAACATCGGTATCCAGCCGGACGCCATCGTGCTGCGCTGCGACCGCGAGGTCCCGACCGCCATCAAGCGCAAGATCAGCCTGATGTGCGACGTCGACGAGGACGCCGTCGTGGCCTGCCCCGACGCCCGCTCGATCTACGACATCCCGAAGGTCGTGCACACCGAGGGCCTCGACGCGTACGTCGTCCGCAAGCTGGACCTGCCGTTCCGCGACGTGGACTGGACGACCTGGGACGACCTGCTCGACCGCGTCCACAACCCCGACCACGAGATCGTCATGGCGCTGGTCGGCAAGTACATCGACCTGCCCGACGCCTACCTGTCGGTGACCGAGGCGCTGCGCGCCGGCGGCTTCGCCAACAAGGCCCGCGTCAAGATCAAGTGGGTCACCTCCGACGACTGCAAGACCCCGGCGGGCGCCGCGAAGCAGCTCGGCGACGTCGACGCGATCTGCATCCCCGGCGGCTTCGGCGAGCGCGGTGTGTCCGGCAAGGTCGGCGCGATCCGGTTCGCCCGCGAGAACAAGGTGCCGCTGCTCGGCCTCTGCCTCGGCCTGCAGTGCATCGTCATCGAGGCCGCGCGCAACCTCGCCGACGTGCCGGACGCCAACTCCACCGAGTTCGACCCCGCCACCGGCCACCCGGTCATCGCCACGATGGCCGAGCAGCTCGACATCGTCGCGGGCGAGGGCGACATGGGCGGAACGATGCGCCTGGGCATGTACCCGGCCAAGCTCGCCGAGGGCTCCATCGCGCGCGAGGTGTACGACGGCAAGGAGTACGTCGAGGAGCGCCACCGCCACCGCTACGAGGTGAACAACGCCTACCGCGCCGAGCTGGAGAAGAAGGCCGGTCTGCAGTTCTCCGGGCTCTCCCCGGACGGCAAGCTCGTCGAGTACGTCGAGTACCCGCGCGAGGTCCACCCCTACCTGGTCGCCACCCAGGCCCACCCGGAGCTGCGCTCGCGCCCGACGCGTCCGCACCCGCTCTTCGCCGGTCTGGTGAAGGCGGCCGTGGAGCGCAAGGTCGCCGCCGCGCAGGGTTCCGCGGGTTCCGCGGGGGCCAAGAAGGCCAAGTAAGGCCAAGTGAGGCCTGTCGCACCAGCGATGTACGGTTACCGGGGTGCGTGCCTTTTGCGGCACGTGCCCCGGTTTCTTTTGTGTGTGCGTGGGAGGAAGTGGCGACATGACCGCGATCAAGGACACCCCTGAGCACTGGGAGGTCCGGGCCACCGAGACACCCTTCGTCGGGAACAAGACCTCCGTGCGTACGGACGACGTCGTCATGCCCGACGGGTCGGTCGCCCGCCGCGACTACCAGGTCCACCCCGGCTCCGTCGCGGTCCTCGCCCTCGACGACGAGGACCGCGTCCTCGTCCTCAAGCAGTACCGCCACCCCGTCTCCATGAAGCTCTGGGAGATCCCGGCGGGCCTTCTGGACGTCCCCGGCGAGAACCCGCTGCATGCCGCGCAGCGCGAGCTCTACGAGGAGGCGCACGTCAAGGCCGAGGACTGGCGGGTCCTCACCGACGTGTACACCACCCCGGGCGGCTGCTCCGAGGCGGTCCGCGTCTTCCTCGCGCGGGGTCTCTCCGAGGCGGAGGGGGCTCGCTTCGAGGTGGAGGACGAGGAGGCGGACATGGAGCTGGCGCGGGTGCCTCTGGCGGAGCTGGTTGCCGGGGTGCTCGGGGGCGACCTCCACAACAACTGCCTTGTGGTGGGGGTGCTTTCGCTCAGCGCGGCGCGTGCTGGGGGGCTGGTGGACGGGTTGCGGCCGGCTGAGGCGGAGTGGCCCGCGCGTCCCTTCGACGCGTAGTCGCCGTCGGGGCGACGGTTCTCGGGCGAGCGCGGGTGCGTCGTGGCTGGTCGCGCAGTTCCCCGCGCCCCTGAAGGCCTGCGGCTCCGCCGCGCCTTCCCCGACACGGCGCCCCGGTGGGGACGCGCCCGGTGGGGACGCGCCCTTGAAATGGCGCACGTAGTGCGCATTTCGGGGGCGCGGGGAACTGCGCGACCAGCCACGACGCACCCGCACGCGGCCACGCACGGCGGAGCCCATGGCGCGCCCCGCCCCCGCCCACGCACGGCGGAGCCCACCGCGCTTAATGCGAAGATCCGCTGATCCGATCGGGGGATCTTGGCGCGGCGCTCGCCGGAGACGTACCCGGTCACTGAACTAGGCTCGGGACCGCCCCTGCCGATCCCCGGAGGGGCAGGGTGAGACGGAGCGTGGCCCGTGACGGATCAGGCGGTCGAATCGGACGACGAGACGGCGGTCGGGTCGTCGCCTCGTGACGTGACGGCCCGTCAGTTCTTGGGCCGCAGGCGGGAATTGAAGGAGCTCAGGGCCGACATCGAGCGGGCCGGGCTGGACACCCTGTCCGGCCGGAAAGCACCCCGCGCAAGAGTCCTGCTGATCGCGGGACGCCCCGGCACCGGCCGCACCGCCCTCGCCGAGGAACTGCTGCGCCAGGTGGCGGAGCGGTACCCGGACGGCGCCCTGCGGACCCGGCTCACCGCGCCGGACGGCACCCCCGTACCGACCGAACGAGTCGCCCGTGACCTGCTGAACGCGCTCGAACTGCCCGCGCCCCCGGGGGAGACGGCCGACGACCTGGCGGAGCGGCTGCGCGAGGGGCTCTCGGTGCGCAGGGTCGTGCTGCTGCTCGACGACGCGGGCGATGCCGAGCACGTCGACCCGCTGCTCCCGGACGCCCCGGACTGTCTGGTTGTCGCCGTCGCCGAGGGACCGCTCACCGGGATCGCGGACGTACGGCCCTGCACGATCGGCGGGCTCGACACCAAGTCGGCGCTGGAGCTGCTGACCACGCACATCGGGTCCGTCCGCGTCACCTGCGACCCGCGCTCCGCCGAGGCCCTTGTCGAGCTGTGCGCCGGTGAACCGGCCGCTCTGAAGATCGCCGGCGGCTGGCTGGCCCGGCGGCCCAAGGAATCCGTCGCCGATCTGGCCAGGCAACTGCACTCCGCCGACGACGCCGGGGACGGGCCCGCACTCGTCCGCGTCTTCCGGCACGCCTACGCCACCCTGCCCGGACCGGCCGCGCGGATACTGCGCTACTTGTCCCTGGCGCCCGAGGGCTACGTCGACCCGCACACCGCGTCCGCGCTGGCGGGCTGCTCCGTCTCCGCCGCCCGCGCCACGCTGGACGACTTCGTCGCCCTCGGACTCGTCCGCGCCGTCGGCACGCGGCTGCCGCAGTACGAGGTGCCGGTCTGCCTGATCCCGTTGTTGCGCGGGCTCACCGAGAGCCAGGACCGGCCCGGCGAACTCCAGCTGGCCCGCGCCCGGATGCTGGAACGGACCGTCCGCCTGCTGACCTCCTGCCGCGCCGTCACCGAGCCCGCCGACAGCCCGGCCCGAAAGAAGCTCGCCGGGCTGCCCAGCGCCCTGCGGTTCCCGGACCCGGCGGCAGCGGCGGAGTGGCTGCACGCCAGGCAGCCCGCGCTGCTCGCCGCGGCCCGGCTCGCCGTGGCCGACGGCGACCTCGACACCCTGGCCCGGCGGCTGATGGCGGCGCTGGTGCGAGCCCTCGTCGCGCACCGGGGCACCGAGGCCGCAGCCCCTGAGCTGTACGCCGTCCATGGCCTCGTGCTCGATGTCGCCGGGCGACGGAACCTGCCCAGGGAGAAAGCCGCCGCGCTGCTCAACCTCGGTGATCTCGACGCCGGTACCGGGCGGACGCGGGAGGCGCTCGCCCGGTACCGGGCCGCGCTCGACGCCGGACGGGCGGCGCAGGACCCGTACGCCACCGGCCGCGCGATGGAATCCGTGGGCGGCGCGTATCAGCAGCTGGAGGACTGGCACCGGGCGGCGGACTGGTACGGGCGGGCCCTCGCCCAGCGGCTCGCGCGGGGTGAGCGGGCCGACGCCGCACGGCTGCACGGGCGGATCGCCGCCGTCCACACGTACGCGGGGCGCTACGGCGAGGCGCTGCGCGGCTGGCGTTCGGCGATCGCCGGGTACCGCAAGGAGGGCGATGTGCCCGCCCAGGCGCGGGCGCTGAGCGAGCTGGCCCGGGTGCAGGAGTACGCCGGGCGGCCCGAGGAGTCGCTGCGTATCTGTCAGGAGGCGGCCGAGTGGGCGCGGCAGGCCAAGGACGTACGGCTGCAGGCGGCGCTCCAGCTACGGCTCGCCGACACCCTCGAACGGCTCGGGGACCCGGCCGCCGCCAAGCTGCACCGGGGTGCGGCCGAGCGCATGCTGGGAGAGGAGGCGGCCAGGTCAGCCGTGGGCGGCGCTCCGGAAGCAAACCCTTCGGAACATGCGGCTAACACCTGCGAAATCCGTAGTGCTTCACCAGAAGATTGATGTATCGAAAGGCTAGACAGCTCGAAAACCTTCATTAGACTGGCTCCGCCGCGTGCTTCCGTGGCGTCTCCCGGTGTGTCCTTCGGCGCACTGGTATGCAGTGCAATGACCGGTATATCCCCCGAGCCAAGGACCGTGATCGACGATGAAGGTCGGCATCCCCCGCGAGGTCAAGAACAACGAGTTCCGGGTGGCCATCACCCCGGCCGGCGTGCACGAGCTCGTGCGCCACGGCCACCAGGTCTTCGTCGAGCGGAACGCCGGTGTGGGTTCCTCGATCCCGGACGTGGAGTACGTCGCCGCGGGTGCGCAGATCCTCGACACCGCCGATGAGGTGTGGGCCACCGCCGACCTGCTCCTGAAGGTCAAGGAGCCGATCGCGGAGGAGTACCACCGCCTCCGCAAGGACCAGACGCTCTTCACCTACCTGCACCTGGCCGCGTCCAGGGAGTGCACGGACGCGCTCCTGGAGTCGGGCACGACCGCCATCGCGTACGAGACGGTCGAGACCGCCGGCCGTCAGCTGCCGCTGCTCGCCCCGATGTCCGAGGTCGCGGGCCGGCTCGCCCCGCAGGTCGGCGCCTACCACCTGATGGCCGCGAACGGCGGTCGCGGTGTGCTGCCCGGCGGCGTCCCCGGCGTCCTCGCCGGCAAGGCCGTCGTCATCGGCGGCGGCGTCTCCGGCTGGAACGCCGCGCAGATCGCCATCGGCATGGGCTTCCACGTGACCCTGCTCGACAAGGACATCAACAAGCTCAAGGAAGCCGACAAGATCTTCGGTACGAAGATCCAGACGGTCGTCTCCAACGCCTTCGAGCTGGAGAAGGCGTGCCTGGAGGCCGACCTCGTCATCGGCGCCGTCCTGATCCCCGGCGCCAAGGCGCCGAAGCTCGTCACCAACGAGCTGGTCTCGCGGATGAAGCCGGGAAGTGTCCTTGTCGACATCGCGATCGACCAGGGCGGCTGCTTCGAGGACTCGCACCCGACCACGCACGCCGAGCCGACCTTCCCGGTGCACGGTTCGGTCTTCTACTGCGTCGCCAACATGCCCGGCGCCGTGCCCAACACGTCGACGTACGCGCTGACCAACGCCACGCTCCCGTACATCGTCGAACTGGCCAACCGCGGCTGGGCCGAGGCGCTGCGCCGTGACCACGCGCTGGCCCTCGGCCTCAACACGCATGACGGCAAGGTCGTTTACAAGGAGGTCGCGCAGGCCCACGGCCTGGACCACGTCGACCTCGACGCGCTGCTCGGCTAGAACCGCCGGTGGCGGCGCCATGCGGCGGCGTCAACAAAAGTCGTCAATCTCACGCTTACGGCCGGACCTTGTCAGGGGTCCGGCCGTAAGCGCATGGGTACGGACTTGGCCAACTCGCCGTGAACGTAACCCTTTAGCCGATTCGCGCCCCCGCGAAACGCGCCGAAGAACCGCCGCACGCCCTTGACATGAGGGTGTTCCGATGCCGACACATCCTGCCGGGTACGGCGGATTGTGTTGCTGCGGAGCGGTGACACGCCATAGAGTCGCCAACCGTCGGCATAGTGCCACGCTGACCTATCGATAAATTGTTCCTGGTCACATCCAAGGAGGTAAGACGACTTGTGAATGAGTCGACATTTACTCCCGGAGGTGCCCAGCCAGGCGGACAGGGACCCGCGGGGCTTCAAGCTGTCGGCTCCGTAGCTGTGCGTACCTTCGCGGCCCACCAGAGCGGCTTCCAGAGCAGCTTCAAGCAGCAGCCGAGCAGCCCCCAGCCAAAGCCGACGCAGACAGCACACCAGAGCATGGATGGCCATCACGTGAACGCCATGGCCGGCGACCGAAGCGGCGACACCCAACACAGCCACTTCGCCGACTACGACGAACTGTCCCCCGAGGGGCACTTCTACGACCCCGACGCCGAGTACGAGCCGGACCCCGAGTACGCGGCCACGCTTGCCCCGGACGCTGCCCGGCAGCGCCGTGAGCGCGTCGGCCCCACCGGGCGTCCGCTGCCGTACTTCCCGATTCCAGGACCGCTGACCGACCACGGGCCCGCGAAGATCATCGCGATGTGCAACCAGAAGGGCGGCGTCGGCAAGACCACGTCGACCATCAACCTGGGTGCCGCGCTCGCCGAGTACGGCCGCCGGGTCCTGCTCGTCGACTTCGACCCGCAGGGCGCCCTGTCGGTGGGCCTGGGTGTGAACCCGATGGAGCTCGACCTCACGGTCTACAACCTGCTCATGGAGCGGGGCATGTCCGCGGACGAGGTCCTCCTCAAGACCGCGGTCCCCAACATGGACCTGCTGCCGAGCAACATCGACCTGTCCGCCGCCGAGGTGCAACTGGTCAGTGAGGTCGCGCGCGAGTCCACGCTCCAGCGCGCCCTGAAGCCGCTGATGGCCGACTACGACTACATCGTGATCGACTGTCAGCCCTCGCTCGGTCTGCTCACGGTCAACGCGCTGACCGCCGCGCACAAGGTCATAGTGCCGCTGGAGTGCGAGTTCTTCGCACTGCGCGGTGTGGCCCTGCTGACCGAGACCATCGAGAAGGTCCAGGAGCGGCTCAACCCCGAGCTCGAGCTCGACGGCATCCTCGCCACGATGTACGACTCCCGCACGGTGCACAGCCGTGAGGTGCTCGCGCGCGTGGTCGAGGCGTTCGACGACCACGTTTACCACACGGTCATCGGGCGCACGGTCCGCTTCCCGGAGACCACGGTCGCCGGTGAGCCGATCACCACGTACGCCTCGAACTCGGTCGGTGCCGCGGCCTACCGTCAGCTCGCCAGGGAGGTGCTCGCCCGGTGTCACGCCGAGTGAGTCTGCCGGGGGCCGACGAACTGTTCCGTACGACCGGGGGAATGGCACTGCAGGCGTCGTCACCACGGCGCCCGGCGAACGGTGAGGCGCGGGTCCCGGGCCCGGCCGGCGAGAGCGACGAGGCCGCGGCCGCGCCCTCCGCCGACGAGGGCGACCCGGAGACGGCGTCCGCGCCCGCACCCGCCGCCGAGCACGCGGCCGCGGAGGCCGATTCGGAGGCGGGCTCGCGCAACCGCGCCGCCGCTGCCGAGGCCGGGGAGAAGCCGGCCCGGCGGTCCTCCGGCGCCGCGCAGGAGGGCACCGGTGGCCGTGGGTCGACCGCTGCCGCCCGGCGCCGCTCCCGCGCCGCCAACCGGCGCCCCAGCGGCCGTGAACGGCACGACGAGAAGATCACCGTGTACGTCTCCGCCGAGGAGCTGATGGACCTCGAGCACGCCCGCCTGGTGCTGCGCGGCGAGCACGGCCTCGCCGTCGACCGGGGCCGCATCGTGCGCGAGGCCGTCGCCGTGGTCCTGGCCGACCTGGAGTCCCGCGGGGACGCGAGCATTCTCGTACGCCGGCTGCGCGGGCGTTAGTCGCTTCGGCGGTAGCCTCCGGCAGTGATGCCCGTGAACGATTCCTCACCTGTGCCCGGCCGGGGCGCCCGACGGCGTGCGCTGGGCCGTGGAGCGGTGGCCGCGCCGGTCGAGCCGGATGATGTGGCGGCGGAACCGGAGAGCGCCGCGCCCGGGTCCGGGTCGATGCCGATTCCCGAGTCCGGGGCGGACGGCGTGGCCGTAGTGGAGACCGTGCCTGAGGCCGGAGTGGGGCCGGAGGCGGTGTCCGGGAGCCGGCCGGTCCCTGAGGGAGCCGGGGCCGGAGCCGAGCCCGCTCCGGAAGCGGGGCTCGCGGAGACCGGAGACCAAGCCGCTCCGGAAGCCGTCCCCGCGGCGGCCGAGGCCGACGACGGGCGCTTCACAGTGCGGCTCGCCAACTTCGAGGGGCCCTTCGACCTGCTGCTCCAGCTCATCTCGAAGCACAAGCTGGACGTCACCGAGGTCGCGCTGTCGAAGGTGACCGATGAGTTCATGGCGCACATCCGGGCCATGGGGCCCGACTGGGACCTCGACCAGACCACCGAGTTCCTCGTCGTCGCCGCGACCCTGCTCGATCTGAAGGCGGCCCGGCTGCTGCCCGCCGCCGAGGTGGAGGACGAGGCGGATCTGGCGCTGCTCGAAGCCCGCGACCTGCTGTTCGCGCGGCTGCTCCAGTACCGCGCCTACAAGAGGATCGCCGACATCTTCAGCGGGCGGCTCGATGACGAGGCGCGGCGTTATCCGCGTACCGTCGGGCTCGAGCCGCACCATGCCGAGCTGCTGCCCGACGTCGTCATCAAGATCGGTGCTGAGGGGTTCGCCGCACTCGCCGTGAAGGCGATGCAGCCCAGGCCGAAGCCGCAGGTGTACGTCGACCACATCCACGCGCCGCTGGTCAGCGTCCAGGAGCAGGCCGGTCTGGTCGTGGCGCGGCTGCGGGAGATGGGCGAGGCGACCTTCCAGGCGCTCGTGGCCGACACCGACGACACCCTGACCGTCGTGGCACGGTTCCTGGCGCTGCTCGAGCTGTACCGGGAGAAGGCCGTCGCCCTGGAGCAGGAGACCGCGCTGGGGGAGCTGCTCGTGCGCTGGACCGGCGAGGAGGCGGCCGAACCCGTGGTGACCGACGAGTTCGACCGGGCGCCCGAGCCGGTGGCCGAGAACAAGGAGAGTGCGGGATGAGCGTGGGCGACGCGGCGGACGCCGACGAGGGCGGGGTGGCCGGGCTCGCGCTGCGGCCCGCCCTCGAAGCCGTCCTCATGGTCGTGGACGAGCCCGCCACCGAGGAGCACCTCGCCAAGATCCTGCGGCGGCCGAGGCGGGCCGTGGCCGACGCGCTGCGGGAGCTGGCCGACGAGTACACGGTGCAGGGGCGCGGCTTCGAGCTGCGCCCGGTCGCCGGGGGCTGGCGGTTCTACACACGGCCCGAGTACGCGGAGGCCGTCGAGGGGTTCGTGCTCGACGGGCAGGCCGCCCGGTTGACGCAGGCCGCCCTGGAGACGCTGGCCGTGGTCGCGTACCGCCAGCCGGTCAGCCGTTCCCGGGTCTCCGCCGTGCGCGGAGTGAACTGTGACGGGGTCATGCGGACCCTGTTGCAGAGGGGTCTGGTGGAGGAGGCGGGCGCGGAACCCGAAACAGGTGCGATCCTGTACAGGACGACGAACTACTTTCTGGAGCGGATGGGCCTGCGCGGCCTGGACGAGCTGCCGGAGCTCGCGCCCTTCCTCCCCGAGGCGGACGCGATCGAGGCCGAGACGCTGGAAGGGGTTCCGTCGTTCGATCCGGACGCACCCGATGCGCCGGGTCTCGGACACGACGATCACATCGATCGCACCGAGCACGCAGCCGACTAGACGGAAATTTTGATGCGAAGCAGCAGCGGCAGGAACAGCAGCGGAAACAACGGCGGGAGCCGTGGTGGCAACAGCGGCGGCCGCGGCGGTAGCGGCGGCGGCCCGCGCGGTGGGAGCGGCTCCGGCCGCGGCAACTACCGCGGTGCCGGCAACGACCGCGACGACAAGCAGGGCGGCGCGGGCCGTCCGAAGAAGCCGCGCCCCGAGGAGCGGCGTTACGACGTGGGCCCCGGCGGCACGCAGGACGGCCCCAAGTCGGGCCGCGGTGCCTCGGCGCGCGGCGGTGCCAAGGGCGGCCCCAAGCGCGGGCAGCAGTCCGGCGGCCGTACGGCTCCCTCGCGCTCCCGTGAGTACGAGACGCGGGCCGAGGAGCGCAACCGCGACCGGTACGCGGGCAAGCCGAAGGTGAACCTCCCCAAGACCTTCCCCGGCGCCGAGCAGGAGGGCG
This sequence comes from Streptomyces sp. NPDC016845, assembly GCF_044332585.1. Taxonomy (NCBI): domain Bacteria; kingdom Bacillati; phylum Actinomycetota; class Actinomycetes; order Kitasatosporales; family Streptomycetaceae; genus Streptomyces; species Streptomyces sp. NPDC016845. The sequence continues at coordinate 29,354 of NZ_JBIRPI010000016.1, forward strand.
AGCGGCTGCAGAAGATCCTGGCCCGCGCCGGTTACGGCTCGCGCCGCGCCTGCGAGGAACTGGTGGAGCAGGCCCGTGTCGAGGTCAACGGCGAGATCGTGCTCGAGCAGGGCATGCGCGTCGACACGGACAAGGACGTCATCAAGGTCGACGGGCTGACCGTGGCCACGCAGTCGTACCAGTTCTTCGTCCTGAACAAGCCGGCCGGCGTCGTCTCCACCATGGAGGACAACGAGGGGCGGCAGTGCCTCGGCGACTACACGAACAACCGTGAGACGCGGCTGTTCCACGTCGGGCGGCTCGACACCGAGACCGAGGGCGTGATCCTGCTCACCAACCACGGTGAGCTGGCGCACCGCCTCACGCACCCCAAGTACGGCGTGAAGAAGGTCTACCTCGCGCACATCGTGGGCCCGATCCCGCGCGACCTGGGCAAGCAGCTCAAGGACGGCATCCAGCTGGAGGACGGGTACGCGAAGGCGGACCACTTCCGGGTCGTCGAGCAGACCGGCAAGAACTACCTGGTCGAGGTGACCCTGCACGAGGGGCGCAAGCACATCGTGCGACGCATGCTCGCCGAGGCCGGTTTCCCGGTCGACAAGCTGGTCAGGGTGGCGTTCGGCCCGATCACGCTCGGCGACCAGAAGTCGGGCTGGCTGAGGCGCCTGTCCAACACCGAGGTCGGCATGCTGATGAAGGAAGTCGACCTGTAGACACGTGCGAGAACAGCCGTAGGGCTTGTTCGCGGCAGCCCCCTCCCTTTAGAGTCGCTTAGACCAATAAGGGAGGGGGCTGCCGTATGCACGGCTACGACAAGCACGCCTATGAGCCCTTCGCCGTCACCGTCGACCTCGCCGTCTTCACGCTCCGCGCGGGCCGGCTGCAGATCCTGCTCGTCGAGCGCGGCCAGGAGCCGTACGCGGGCCACTGGGCGCTGCCGGGCGGGTTCCTGGAGCCCGCCGAGTCCGCGGAGAGCGCGGCGCGGCGCGAGCTGGCCGAGGAGACGGGGCTGAGCGATGTGGCCGGGCTGCACCTGGAGCAGTTGCGCACCTACAGCGAGCCGGACCGCGACCCCCGGATGCGGGTCGTCTCCGTGGCCTTCGCCGCGCTCGTCCCGGACGCCCCGCAGGCGCACGGCGGCGGGGACGCGGCCCGCGCCGCCTGGCTGCCGTACGAGCCCGGTGCGCTCGGCGCGTACGGCCCGCTCGCCTTCGACCACGACCGGATCCTCGCCGACGCCCACGACCGGATCGGCGGCAAGCTCGAGTACACCTGCCTGGCCACCGCGTTCTGCCCGCCCGAGTTCACGCTCGGGGAGCTGCGCCAGGTCTACGAGGTCGTGTGGGGGACCGAGCTCGACCCGGCGAACTTCCGCCGCAAGGTCCTCGCGACGCCCGGCTTCGTCGAGCAGATCCCCGGCGCCTCCCGGCTGACCGGCGGCCGCGGCAAACCCGCCGCCCTGTACCGGGCCGGCGGCGCGACCTCACTGCTCCCGCCCCTGCTCAAGCCCGCGTCCGACGCGACGGAAGGACCCCGCTGATGACCCCGATGACCAAGAGCCCCGCGACCGGCTCCCTGCTCGGGCTCGCCCTGGGGGACGCGCTCGGCTTCCCGACCGAGTTCAACGACGTACCGGCGATCCTCGCCAAGTGCGGCCCCTGGCGAGAGATGGAGCTGCCGGGGCCCGTCGCGTACATCACGGACGACACGCAGATGGCGCTCGCCGTGGCGCGGGGTCTGCGTACCGCGATGGCGCGGGGACCGCTCGACGCCGCGCGCTCCGAGCCGCCCCTGCGCGCGGAGTTCATCGACTCGTACCGGTCGCCCGACAACAACCGCGCGCCCGGCAACACCTGCCTCACCGCCTGCGGCCTCCTGGAGGACAACGAGCGGGACTGGCGCGACGCGAGCCGGCTCCACTCCAAGGGCTGCGGCGCCAACATGCGGGTCACTCCGATCGGCCTCGTCCCCGGGCTGAGCGAGGAGCAGCGGGCCGGGGCCGCCCAGTTGCAGGCCGCGCTCACCCACGGCCATCCGACCGCGCTCGCCGCGAGCGACCTGACCGCCCGCGCCGTGTTCCTGCTCGCGAACGGTGCCGACCCCACCGGCTTGGTTGGACAGTTGCGGTCGTACGCCCTCGAGAACCGCACGCGCTACCGGGAGGACTGGCTCGGCGACCTGTGGCGCCGGTCGCAGGACCCGGACCCCGAGCACTTCATCACCCGCGGCTGGGACGAGTGCCTGGCCGTCCTGGAACGCCTGGCCGCGGCCGTGCCCACCGTCAACCCGGAATCCGACCCGTGCCTGGCCACCGGCGCCGGCTGGATCGCCGAGGAGGCCCTCGCCACCGCCCTCCTCTCCTTCCTCCTCTTCGTGGACGCCCCCGTCCTCGCCCTGCGCCGCGCCGCCTGCACCTCCGGCGACTCGGACTCGATCGCGGCCCTGACCGGCGCCTTCGCGGGCGCGTACCTGGGTGCGGACGCCTGGCCGAAGGAATGGACCGGGCGGGTGGAGCACCGGGACGAGCTGACGGCGTACGGGGCGGCGTGGGACGCGTGATCCGTCGGTCCGCTCCGGCGCGGTCCGGCACCATGGGGAGATGATCGCCGACGCACACCTCCCCGCGGACATCGACCTGACCTCGGTCGTCGCCGCGGAACCCGACCCGCTGCTCTTCGCCACCGTCTCCGGCGCGCACCTGTACGGGTTCCCGTCCCGCGACTCCGATGTGGACCTGCGCGGCGTCCATCTGCTGCCCGCCCCGGCGCTCCTCGGGCTGCGCGAGCCGGAGGAGACCCGGTCGCGGATGTGGTTCACGGACGGCGTCGAGATGGACCTCGTCACGCACGACCTGCGCAAGTTCGTCCGCCTGATGCTGCGCCGCAACGGCTACGTCCTCGAACAGCTCCTGTCGCCGCTGGTCGTCCACAGCACGGAGGCCCACCGCGAGCTGGTCTCGCTCGCGCCGGGCGTCCTCACGCGCCACCACGCGCACCACTACCGGGGCTTCGCGGGCACCCAGTGGCGGCTGTACGAGAAGAACCACGAGCTCAAGCCGCTGCTGTACACCTTCCGCGTGCTGCTCACCGGGATCCACCTCATGCGCAGCGGCGAGGTGCAGGCCGACCTGCCCACGCTGCTCGGCGAGGTGACCGCCCCCGCCTACCTGCCCGAGCTGATCGAGGCCAAGGCGGCGGCCGAGCACGGCGGCGCCGACGTGGAGCACGCGCGCGTGGCCGCCGACATCGAGGCGCTGCACGCCGGACTGGACGCGGCGCAGGAAGCGTCGAAGCTGCCCGACGAGGCGTCCGCCCACGACGCCCTGCACGATCTAGTGGTGCGCGTCCGCCTGGAGGGCTGAGGCGCGGCGGGCCCGGATCAGGAAGTCCTCGACGCGGGCGCGGTCCGGTCCCCCGGGGAGCGGGGTGCGGCGGGCCGCCTCGTCCGCCTCGGCCGCCAGGGCGGTCATCCTGCGGTCGATCTCCGGCCACGGCACCTCGCCGCGCTTCACCGCGAGCAGCGCCTCCCGCTGATCGCCCACGTCGATCGTGAGCGTGCCGGTGCGCAGCAGGTCGCGGCAGGAGGTGAGCAGGCGGAGCAGGTGCATGGCGTGTTTCCAGCGCGGGGCGCCGTGGGCGCGGACGTCGGCCTCCAGCTTGCGGCGCTGGCTGACGGCGTAGCGGGCGAACGTGTCGTGGGCCTGCTGGGAGAGGAACGCGTCGCGCAGGGCGAGGAGTTCGCGGCCCGTGTCCGTGAGGCGTTCCACGAGCGGGGAGTGCAGGCACTCCAGGATGTTCGGGTTGGCGCGCAGGGCCAGTTCGCAGAAGCGCTCCAGCTCCCAGGAGAACTGTTCCTCGGCCGGGCCCTCGACGTGCGTCGGCGGCTTGTCGAACCGCCAGAACAGCGGGGTCGGCGCCAGGTACACGCCCCGGCGGTCCGTATCGCTCGCCTCCGTGGCCAGGCCGAAGGCGCGCGAACCCATCACGCAGGCGTAGATCGTGTGGTCGCGCACCAGCTCGTCCCGTTCCATTCCGGGAGCGTACGGGGCCGGCTCAGCCCAGCGAGATCGATTTTCCGGTGACCGTGATCTTCTGGGGCGGCAGCGGGCGCGGCGCCGGGCCGCCCGCCACCGACGCGTCCGCGATTTTGAACTTGGAGCCGTGACACGGACAGTCGATCGTGCCGTCCGACACCGCGTTCACCGTGCAGCCCTGGTGCGTGCAGACCGCCGAGAACGCTTTGAAGTCGCCTTGCGTCGGCTGGGTCACGACGACCTTCTCGTCGGCGAAGACCTTCCCGCCGCCGACCGGGATGTCGGAGGTCTTCGCCAGCTCGTCCGGGGCCGCGGAAGGCTCCCCGGAGGGTTTCGCGCCGGAGGACCCCGATGACCCCGAGGCTCCCGAGGACACGGCCGGGGCCGACGGCTCCGGCTGCGCGCCGCCGCCGTCGTTCTCCCCGCCGTACTTACTGCAGCCCGCCGCGAGCGCCGCCGCCCCCGCGACCAGGACGCCGCGCCGCGTCGCCGCCGGTTTCATGTCGTCACCCCCACCGTGCGGAAGAACCAGAGCGCCGAGGTGAACCAGAGCAGCGTCAGGACCGCGAAGGCCAGACCGCCGACGACCGGAAGCAGCCAGCCAGGCAGCCGCTCCGAGCGCAGCAGCAGCATCTTGGCGCTGAACGCGCCGAAGAAGAAGCAGCCGAGGAAGGAGTGCCACATGACGCGGGTCGAGTACGTCTGATAGCCGAGCGCGTACAGGCAGTGCACCGCCACGGGCACGGCGAGGAGGAAGGCGATCCGGCCCGACCAGCGGTGCAGCGCGGGCGCCCATGCCGGGCCGCGCAGCTTCCCGTAGACCATGAACGCCGACCCCACCTGCACGAGGGCGAACGCGAACGCCGCCGTCGACAGCCAGGACTTCACCGCGCTCGTGCTGGAGAAGCCCGCCAGGTTGAACGCCGTGCCCTTCGGGTCGTGGGTCTTGCCGTACACGCCGAGCGCCACGGCCACCACGGCCGCGACGACGGCGGGCACCAGATAGCGGGCCGCGCCCCGGCCCCGGCCGGGTTCGGGGCTCGGGAAGCTCTGGGTCGGGGCGTTCGGGTCGATGGTCATGACTACCCCTTGCGAAAGTGGTCAGGGCACGACGGGACGCGCGGTGAGCTCTTCGCCGTCGACCGTGACGGCGCCGGTCTCCGGGTCGACGGAGGGTGCGGCGGACGGCTCGCCGTCTTTACGGACGATGCCGACCTGGCGGCCGTCGGGCAGGACGATCCAGCCGCCGTCGATCTCCGCGCCGCGCACCTCGGTGGTGGCGCGGTACAGGCCGGATCCCTTGACGGCCTTCTTCGCGGTGAAGTCCTGCGGCCCGTCCTGGACGCGGACAGTGCCCCGGATCTGTTCGTCGGCGAGGGTGCCGGCCAGCGTGGCGCCGTTCTTCCCGGTCAGCTTCATGGTGCCGTCGTCCTTGACGTCCCCCTTCAGCCAGGACTCCTTGGTGCGGCCGTCGCAGTAGTACGCGATCGCCTTCGCACCCCGTACGGAGACGGAGACGGCCGCGATGTCGTCGTCGGTGCGGCCCGCGTAGCCGGTCTTCGCGCGGGCCGCCGTCCTCGACGGGCTGGGCTCAGGGGCCGGGCTCGCCCTGGAGACGCTCGGCGAAGGCGATGCCGTGGCCGCGGGAGCCCCCGCGTACGAGGAGCCGCCCTCGCCCGTCGTCGCGTTGAGCGTCAGCATGATCACCGCCAGGGCAAGCCCGGCGTACAGCGTGTAAAGGGGTCCTGAGCGCTTCATCACGAGCCTCCCCCGAGGCGGCAGGTAGCGCCCCCCATGCAAGCAGCTCCGGCGGGACGGCGACAGGGTCTCGTCCGGGCGAACTAGGCTGGACCCCTGACTGCCCCCGTTGCCGCCGCCCCGCGCAAGGACATCGCCCCGTGAGAACCGCACTCGTCATCGGAACCGGCCTGATCGGCACCTCCGCCGCCCTGGCCCTGGCCTCGCGCGGCGTCACCGTGCACCTCGCCGACCACGACACCGCGCAGGCCCGCACCGCCGCCGCGCTCGGCGCCGGGACGGACGAGGCGCCCGAGGGCCCTGTCGACCTGTGCGTCGTGGCCGTGCCGCCCGCACACGTCGCGGCGACTCTCGAAGGCGTCATGCGGAAGGGCGCGGCCCGCGCCTACCTCGACGTCGCCAGCGTGAAGGGCGGCCCGCGCCGCGACCTCGAAGCGCTCGGCCTCGACCTCACCGCGTACATCGGCACGCACCCGATGAGCGGCCGGGAGCGCAGCGGCCCGCTCGCCGCGACCGCCGACCTCTTCGAGGGCCGCCCCTGGGTGCTGACCCCGACCCGGGACACCGACACCGAGGTCCTGAACCTCGCCCTTGAGCTTGTCGCCCTGTGCCGCGCCGTGCCCGTCGTGATGGACGCGGACGCCCATGACCGGGCCGTCGCGCTCGTCTCGCACATGCCCCACCTGGTCTCCAACATGGTCGCGGCCCGTCTGGAGAACGCCGAGGAGAGCGCCGTACGCCTCTGCGGGCAGGGCATCCGTGACGTGACGCGGATCGCCGCCTCCGAGCCCGGCATGTGGATCGACATCCTCTCCGCCAACCCCGGGCCGGTCGCCGACCTGCTCTCCGCCGTCTCCGCCGACCTCGACGAGACGGTCCAGGCGCTGCGCTCCCTGCAGTCCAGCGACGACGCCAAGCGCCGCGCGGGCGCCGACGGCGTCGAGACGATGCTGCGCCGGGGCAACGCGGGCCAGAGCCGGGTCCCCGGCAAGCACGGCGCCGCCCCGGCGGCGTACGAGATCGTCGCCGTCCTCATCTCCGACCAGCCCGGCGAGCTGGCCCGCATCTTCGCGGACGCGGGCGCCGCCGGTGTCAACATCGAGGACGTCCGCATCGAGCACGCCACCGGGCAGCAGGCCGGTTTCGTGCAGCTCATGGTGCAGCCCGCCGCCGCCCCGAGGCTGACGGCGGCGCTGCGCGAGCGCGGCTGGGCCATGCGGCAGTAAGAGGCGCCCGTAGGAGCCAGTAACCTTGTGCGGGGCGCTCTCTCGCCCCGCCCTCCTGCCCCGTGCACTCAGAAAGGTGTCCGTCACCGTGGAAACCGCCGCCCCGGCAGCCGTGATCGTCGCCATCGACGGACCCTCCGGCACGGGCAAGTCGAGCACCTCGAAGGCCGTCGCCGCCCAGCTCGGCCTGAGCTACCTCGACACCGGCGCCCAGTACCGGGCGATCACCTGGTGGATGGTGAACAACGGCATCGACCTGACCGACCCCTCCGCCATCGCGGCGGTCGCGGGCAAGGCCGACATCGTCTCCGGCACGGACCCGGCCGCGCCCACCATCACCGTCGACGGCACGGACGTCGCGGGCCCGATCCGCACGGGCGAGGTCACCTCCGAGGTCAGCGCCGTCAGCGCGGTCCCCGAGGTGCGCGCCCGCATCACCGAGCTGCAGCGCTCCATCGCCGCCTCGGCCGCGACGGACGGCAAGGGCATCGTCGTCGAGGGCCGTGACATCGGTACGACCGTGCTGCCCGACGCCGACCTGAAGATCTTCCTCACCGCCTCGCCGGAGGCCCGCGCCGCCCGCCGCTCCGGCGAGCTGAAGGGCGCCGACGTCAAGGCCACGCAGGAGGCCCTGGTCAAGCGGGACGCGGCCGACTCCAGCCGCAAGACGTCGCCGCTCGCCAAGGCCGACGACGCCGTCGAGGTGGACACCACCGACCTCACGCTCCAGCAGGTCATCGAGTGCGTCGTCACCCTCGTCGGGGAGAAGCGGGCCTCCAAGTGAGCCCCGACATCTCAGGCCGCCCCTCCGAGCGGGGCGCGGAGGTCGGCCGGCGCATCGGCGTAGGGCTGATGTACGGGCTGTGGAAGCCGCGCGTCCTCGGCGCCTGGCGGGTCCCCGCGAGCGGCCCGGTGATCTTCGCCGTGAACCACTCGCACAACGTGGACGGGCCCATGGTCATGGGCGTCGCCCCGCGCCCGACGCACTTCCTGATCAAGCGGGAGGCGTTCATCGGGCCGCTCGGCACCTTCCTCGAATCCATCGGGCAGGTGAAGGTCGACCGGACCAGCACGGACCGCACGGCCATCACCCGGGCCCTCGACGTCCTCGCGGGCGGCGGCGCGCTCGGCATCTTCCCCGAGGGCACGCGCGGCGAGGGCGACTTCGCCTCGCTGCGGGCCGGGCTCGCGTACTTCGCGGTGCGCGGCGGCGCCCCGATCGTCCCGGTCGCCGTGCTGGGAAGCACGGAGAAGCGCGGACGGTTGATAAAGAAGCTGCCGCCGCTGCGCAGCCGCGTCGACGTCGTCTTCGGCGACCCGTTCGAGGCGGGCGACGGGACCGGGCGGCGTACGCGTACGGCGCTCGACGCGGCGACCGTACGCATCCAGGGGCGGCTCACCGCGCACCTGGACCATGCCAGGCGTCTGACCGGGCGCTGAGCGAGACTTTCAGTAGTGGATCGCCGTACACGAACACGGCGGCCCACCGATCACCACGAATGAACGACGAGGTACGGACTTCATGAACGACCAGATCCAGCCCGAGGGTGGCTCCGAACACGAACACGGGGCGCTCGGCGACGCGGAGTACGCGGAGTTCATGGAGCTCGCCGCCGAGGAGGGCTTCGACGTCGAGGACGTCGAGGGCGCGATCGAGGAGGCGGGCCACGGCCCGCTCCCCGTCCTCGCCGTCGTCGGCCGCCCGAATGTCGGCAAGTCGACCCTGGTGAACCGCATCATCGGCCGCCGCGAGGCCGTCGTCGAGGACAAGCCGGGCGTCACCCGCGACCGTGTCACCTACGAGGCCGAGTGGTCGGGCCGCCGCTTCAAGGTCGTCGACACCGGCGGCTGGGAGCAGGACGTGCTCGGCATCGACGCGTCGGTGGCCGCGCAGGCCGAGTACGCGATCGAGACGGCCGACGCGGTCGTCTTCGTCGTCGACTCCACGGTCGGCGTCACCGACACCGACGAGGCCGTCGTCCGTCTGCTCCGCAAGGCGGGCAAGCCGGTCGTCCTCTGCGCCAACAAGGTCGACGGCCCCAGCGGCGAGGCCGACGCCACGGCCCTGTGGTCCCTCGGCATCGGCGAGCCCCACCCGGTCTCCTCGCTGCACGGCCGCGGCACCGGCGACATGCTCGACGCGGTCATCGAGGCGCTGCCCGAGGCGCCCCCGCAGACCTTCGGCGCGGCGATCGGCGGCCCGCGCCGCATCGCCCTGATCGGCCGCCCGAACGTCGGCAAGTCCTCGCTGCTGAACAAGGTGGCGAACGAGGACCGCGTCGTCGTCAACGAGCTGGCCGGCACCACCCGCGACCCGGTCGACGAGCTGATCGAGCTGGGCGGCGTCACCTGGAAGTTCGTCGACACGGCGGGCATCCGCAAGCGTGTGCACCTCCAGCAGGGCGCCGACTACTACGCCTCGCTGCGCACCGCCGCCGCCGTCGAGAAGGCGGAGGTCGCGGTCATCCTGATCGACTCCTCCGAGTCGATCTCGGTGCAGGACCAGCGGATCGTGACGATGGCGGTCGAGGCGGGCCGCGCGATCGTCGTCGCGTTCAACAAGTGGGACACCCTCGACGAGGAGCGCCGCTACTACCTGGAGCGCGAGATCGAGACCGAGCTCGCCCAGATCGCCTGGGCGCCCCGGGTCAACGTGTCGGCGCGTACGGGCCGTCACATGGAGAAGCTGGTCCCCGCGATCGAGACGGCCCTGGCGGGCTGGGAGACGCGCGTGCCGACCGGCCGCCTCAACGCCTTCCTCGGCGAACTGGTCGCCGCCCACCCGCACCCGATCCGCGGCGGCAAGCAGCCCCGCATCCTCTTCGGGACGCAGGCAGGGACCAAGCCGCCGCGGTTCGTGCTCTTCTCCTCCGGGTTCATCGAGCACGGCTACCGGCGCTTCGTGGAGCGCCGGCTGCGCGAGGAGTTCGGCTTCGAGGGGACGCCGATCCACATCTCGGTGCGAGTGCGCGAGAAGCGCGGGCGCAAGAAGTAGCGATACTTCTGCGGTGCGCGTGAGCTTCTAAGGCCTACGCGGTGCGGGCGGCAGTGCGGCCGGGAGGTGACCTCCGTGGCCGGGCTGCCGCCCGTTCTGCTGGGGGTAGTGCTGGCCCGTCGCGTAGTACGGGGTGTGGTGCCGGGCCACGTACGTCCCTGTCCCGAAGGGCGCGAAGCCCAGCTGTTCCTCGCCGCTGCGGTCGCCGGGCAGGGTCCTGAAGGAGCGCCGGTACTCCGCGCAGAGGGCGTCGTAGATCGGCGTGGCCGAGCTGCCCGTCTGGTAGTCCTGCGGGGGACGCATCGCCGGGATGTAGTTCGGGTACGGCTGGCGGCGTCCGGTGTGGGATGAGGTGGGGTCGTATGGGTGCACATACGTGCCAACGACCCGGGACCCCGACGGATGCGCCCTTGGCCTGGGCTTTTGCTGCGTGTTGCCGGTGTGACCGGCGCATTCGTGGGGGCCCCGGCGGGCCGACGGTGCCGGCTCAGGTGCCCGCGAGCGGCATGGCGGCGGCGACGAGCCGGCCGTTCGCCGCGGCCTTGTCGAGCGCGTCGCGCAGCAGGTCCTCGCGGGGCTGGCGGCCGATCGAGCCGGCGGGGGCGGCGAAGACGAGCACCGTGTGCGTCTTGTTGGCGGCGGTCCGCCAGCCCTCGGTGACCACGAGCGGCTGGTGCGCCTGCCACCAGGCGACCTGGGAGGGGGCGCCGCCGGTGCCGGGCTGGAGCACGGCGTGCAGCTGGCCCATGGCGAGCAGCACCGACCAGCCGGGCAGCGTGTGCGGCGGCTCGGTCAGCGCGGTGACCGGCATGAAGCCCTGCTCGATCAGGAGCGGCAGGAAGTCGTCACCGCCCTCGCCGGGGACGGTGGACCCGGGGCGGGCGATGGGGCCGGTCGGCTCGATGACGAGGGCCGGGTGCAGCTCGCCCTCGATCAGGACCAGGCCGCTGGTCACACCGAGCACGGCCTGCGGCGCGCCGGCCTGGGCGGGCACGGCGGCGCCCGCCGCCTCCGTGGCGGCGACGGCCTGCACGGCGCCCTGCAGCTGGTCCTCCGCGACCCGCACGACCTGCGAGGGCAGGCAGCCGGAGTGGGCGAAGGCCAGAACGGCGGTCTCGTCCCCGACGAACAGGACCGTGCTGGTGCGCTCCTGGGTGGTGTCGCCGGGGGTGCGGCAGGACGTGCAGTCGTACCCGCCGGGGGCGTTCTCGCCGGCGAGCAGCCGGTCTGCTTCGTCGTCGCCGATCTCGGCGCGTACGTCGTCACTCACGTCGAGCAAGCGCGGCACGGGGGCTCCTCTGTATCGATGTATCGATGGGGTGGGGGCGGATGCGTACTGATAAAGGGACAACGGGCGATCTGTGGCCGGAGTCACGCCCGGAACCGAACGGAATCCACCCATCCGCAGCAGACCGTGAAGAGGCGCCCGGAATCTGTCACTCCATGCCAACTTGTTGGGATTGCAAGCAAGTTGAGTTGGTGAGGTGGGTCACAGATCACCGTGATGACAGGTCGACAAATCATGAAATCAGTGAATGAAGTGGGTGGCCGGAACTCGCCGCTACTCCTGGTAACGGTGAACTGACCTGGCGTGACGGGGCGTCAGTTGATGTGGCCCCGTGGGCTGCCTAGATTCCACCGCCGTCTGCACACCGCAGTCCACGAGGCCCACGAGAGGGAATCTCATGTCCGTGCCGATTCGTACGGCTCGAACGACAGTGGTGATCGCCGGGGCGGCTCTGCTCGCCCCCCTCGGCCTCCTCGCCACCGCCGGCTCCGCGCACGCGGACGGCGGCGTCTGGGACCGCATCGCCCGCTGCGAGAGCGGCGGCAACTGGAACACCAGCACCGGCAACGGCTACTACGGCGGACTCCAGTTCTCCGCCGGGACCTGGCGCGCGTACGGCGGAGGGGCCTACGCGTCGACGGCCGACCGGGCGACGAAGGCGCAGCAGATCGCGGTGGCCTCCCGGGTGCAGCGCGCCCAGGGCTGGGGCGCCTGGCCCACCTGCTCGGCGCGGGCCGGCGCGTACGGCGCGGCACCGGCGGCTCCGGCCGCCCCCGCCGCACCGAAGGCGGTGAAGCCCGCTCAGCCGCAGCAACCGCAGCCCAGGTCCGCCCCCGCGCAGCGGAACTCCTCGGGCGCCGACCGCGGGGCCGCCCGCGGCGGCGGCTACGTGGTCCGCGGCGGTGACACCCTGAGCCTGATCGCGGCGGCGCACGGCACCGGCTGGCAGCGCCTGTACACGATCAACCGGGCGGCCATCGGCGCCGACCCGAACCTGATCATGCCGGGGCAGCGGCTGCTGATCGGTTAGCGGCCCGGTCCGTTGGTCGTACGGGCCCCGCGGCTCCGCCCGGTCGATGCGATAAGCCGACCGGGTGGGGTCGCGGGCCCCGCGGCGCGGCATCGGAGGGTTGCCGCGTGTCGGTGCTTAGCGTGGCGCGATGCACCTGAAGCGCTTGATGCCACTGAAGCCCGTGAGCCCGGTGAAGTCCAGCAAGCCCCTGAGGTCTTCGCAGCCGAGGACGTTCGGCCGGGCGGCGGTCGTCCTCGGCGGGTTGCTCGCACTGACCTGCACCCCGGTCGCCGCGTCCGCCGCCCCGGCGCCCGCGCCCGGCGCGGGGGCAACCGTCACCAAACCACGCGACTGCGCACGCGACCAACGCCTGTGGACCTGTCTCGCCGAGTGCGAGAGCGGCGGCCGCTGGAACGCGAACACCGGCAACTCCTTCTACGGCGGACTCCAGTTCACACAGACCACCTGGGAGGCGTACGGCGGCCTGAAGTACGCGCCGCGCGCCGACCTCGCGTCCCGCGCCGAACAGATCGCGGTGGCCGAGAAGGTCCTCGACGCCCAGGGATGGGGCGCCTGGCCCGCCTGTTCGAAGCGGTACCGGCTCGCCGGACGCGTGGTGCAGAGCGAGGTGCGCAAGCCGCACAAGAAGGAACGGCGCCCCGCCCGCTCGGAGGCCGGCACGACGTCGATCATCCCGCGGTAGCCGCGCCACCCGCCTCGTCCGCCTCGGCCAGCTCGCCCGCCTCCCCGCTGAACACGACGGCGCCGCGCCGCAGCTCGTGCACGAGCACGGTGCCGTCGCCCGTGCGCAGCCCTGGCGGCAGCCGCTGCTCGGCGAGGACGACGGCGGCGTCCAGCTCGCGCAGCAAGGCGTACGTACGGGCGGCGACCCGGGGCGCCATGCCCTGGGCGGGCTCGTCGACCAGGACGACACGCGCGCGGGAGAGCAGGGCGCGGGAGACGGCGACCATGCGCTGCTCGCCGCCGGACAGGGTGCCCGCGCGCCGGTCGAGGAGGGGGCGCAACTCGGGGTAGGCGTCGAGCGCCGGGCGGTGATCGCCGTCCGGGGCCGCGAGCCGCAGCTGCTCGGCGACGCGCAAGGCGGCGAACACGGCCTGCCGGTCGGGGACGAAGCACAGCCCCGCGGCGGCGCGGGCGTGCGCCGCGTGCCGGGTCACGTCGGCGCCGTCCCACACGACGGTCCCGGCGCTGAGCTTCGCGGTACCGGCGAGGGCGCGCAGGACGGTCGTACGGCCGGCCCCGTTGCGGCCGAGCAGCACGGTGACCGCTCCGGTGGGGGCGGCCAGTTCGACGCCGTGCAGTGCCTCCAACGGCCCGTGACGGACGCGGGCGGCGCGCAGCTCGATGCCGCGCCTCACGGCCGTGCCCCGCTGAGGTGTTCGAGCACGCTGGACGGTGGCCCGGACGCGACGACGCGCCCCGCGCTCATGACGTGCACGACATCGGCCAGTTCCGCGACGAGATCGAGATCGTGCTCGACGACGAGCAGCGCCGCCCCGTCGGCGGCGAGGGCCCGCAACAGCCGGGCCATCTCCCGTACTTCCGCGTCGTCGAGCCCGGCGGCGGGTTCGTCGAGCAGGAGGGTGTGCGGCCGCCCCGCGAGCGCGCGGGCCAGTTCTACGCGGCGCAGGGCGCCGGTGGGCAGCTCGGACGTGCGCTGCTCACCGCGCAGCCCGAACAGCGCGAGCAGACGCCCGACGGCGTCCGGATCGGGTACGCGGCCCTGCTCGGCGCCGACCCGGACGTTCTCGGCCACGGTCAACGACGGAAAGACAGCCAGCTCCTGAAACGTGCGGGCCACCCCGAGCCGGGTCCGCGCATGCGCGGGCAGCGCGGTCACATCCCGCTCCCCGAGCCACACCCGCCCCGTCCCCGGCCGCAACGACCCGGCCAGACAGTGAAAGAGCGTGCTCTTCCCCGCCCCGTTGGGCCCGACAACGGCAACGACCCGCCCGGCCGGCACGCTGACATCGACCTCCCGCAGCACGGGACGCCCGGCGAAGGCGACGGTGAGGCGCGAGGCGGCGAGCAGGGGCTCCGCCCCGGGGGCAGGTATCCGGCCGGTCGGGGGCCGAGTGCTGGACGAGCCGCGGTCCCGTCGCCTGCCGGCCTGGGAGGACGCTCGCGAAGCCGGTCGGCTCTCGGGCGGCGTGGCCCTGGGGGGCGCCGACGGGGTGCTGGGCGGGGGAGGCGCTTGTGTCGCCGGGCGACTCTCGGGCGGTGAGGCTCTGCGAGGCGACGGCCGGGCGCTGGGCGCGGAGGGCGCCCGGAGCGCTGCCCTGTCCGAGGATCGGCGGCGCCATCGCTCCGTCCAGAGCGTCGGCCCGTCCGAGGAGCGGTCACGCGACTGCTCCGCCCGGAGCGTCCGCTCGGCCGAGGAGCGGCCACGCACCCGTTGCCGCACCTCCGCTCCCCGCGCCGTCAGCCGTCCCCGTCCCCGTCCACGTACGTACGGTCCCTCCGGGAAGTGGCCGATCAGGACTGCCAGTACGCCGATCGTCGCCGCCGCGACGCCGCCGTGGGCGCCCGCGTCCAGGCCGACCAGGAGGGCCGCGCCCGCCAGCGCGCCGAGGAGGCTGTCCGCGCCGAGGACGATGAGGGCCGCGAACCAGAGCAGGCCGCGTACCGGGTCGTACGCGCCGGGGTCGAAGGACCGGACGCCGAGCGCGAGCAACCCGCCGCCGAGCGCCGCGAGCCCCGCGCCCGCCACGAACGCCGCCACCTTGAGCGCGGGCACCCGTACCCCGGCCGCCGAGGCGCCCGCCTCGTGGTCCCGCATCGCCGCGAGGGCGCGGCCGGTCCGGCCCCGCCGTAGGACCGAGACGAAGAGCAGCGCCCCGGCCAGCAGCACCAGCTCCAGTACGTAGTACGCGCGGTCGTCGTCGAACCCCGCCGGTCTGCCGGGCGCCAGGCCCGACGCCGCGTACGGCTGCGTGAACACGAACCGGCTCACACCCACCCCGACCGCGAACGTCGCCAGGGCCGGCGCCAGGCCGTGCCGCCCGATCGCGGGAACCGCCGTGAGCAGGCCCAAGGGAGCCACCAGGAACACCGAAAGGAGCAGAGCCGCCAGGCCCGGTACCTCGGGCAGCAGCGGGAAGCGGCCCAGCGTCAGCAGTGTCGCGAACAGCGCGCCCAACCCCGCGAACGCGCCCTGGCCGAGCGCCGGCTGACCGGCCCGGCCCGTCACCACCACCAACGACAGGAGGATCATCGCGAGCGCCGGTACCTGGACCGACGTGTGCAGGTCCGCGCCCGCGAACCCGAGCGGCAGCAGGAACAGCACCGCCGCCACCGGCCACGCGCCCGGCGGCGCGGGCAGCCCCCGGCGCGTCGTCGCGCGCGGCAGCGCCCCGCGTCCGCCGATCCCGGGCAGGGCGAGCGCCGCGACGAGCAGGGCGACCACGAACAGGTTCGCGCCGACCGCCTGGAGCAGCGGCTCCGCCCATCCGCCGGGGTGCACCCGGGTCAGCTGGCTCTGCGCGACCCCGATGGCGAGGGCCACGAGCACCGCCACGGACAACAGCCGCATCCGCGCCGCGACCGCCACCGCCACGACCTCCATCACCAGCAGGGGCAGCCCGTACGGATCGAGCCGTACGTACGGGGCGAGCAGCACGCCCGTCAGGCCCGCCGTGAACGAGCCGAACGCCCAGCCCGCCGCCGCGACCCGGTCCGCGTCGATGCCGCCGAGCACGGCGAGCCGCCGGTTGTCGACGACCGCCCGCAGCTCCCCGCCGAACCGCGTCCACCGCGTCACCGCCCACACCGCCACCGCGACCGCGCAGGCGACCGCGAGCTGCCCCCACGGATCCGCCGCGAACAGCGTCGGCGCGTCCTCCTGCGCGCCCGTGCCCCAAAGGAGCGCCGCCGCCCCGACCAGGAGCACGAAGACGCCGATGGAGGCGACCAACGTACGGGCCGGGTCCGCGCCCTCCTTCGCGAGCGGGCGGAACACCCCGCGCTCCAGGACGAGTCCGAGGCCCGGCGCCACGACCAGGAGCACCAGCGCCGCGCCCGCCCACAGCGGCCAGTCCCAGACCACCACGCATTGCCGCAGCAGGTACGCGCAGAGCATCGCGATCGCGCCGTGGGCGAAGTTGAGGACGCCCGTCGCGCGATAGGTGACGATCAGCCCGGTCCCGGTGAGCGCCGCCGCCGCGCCCACCGACAGACCCGCGAGCGTGAGGTCGTACGTGAGGGAGGCCACGCCTCAGCCCTCCGCGGGCGGCTCGCAGACGGGGCACGGGCCGAGCCCGCCCCCCGTCCGTGCCCCGGCATCGGCGGGCACGGCCTCGGGCTTGCCCGCGACGAGCGGGCAGTCCGCGCGGTGCCACAGCGTGCCGCCCGGGATCATGAGCAGGGCCTCGGCGGTGGCGACCGGGCCGGTCACGGGCGGCGGTCCGGCCGGTTCGTCGGCGACCAGAAGCTCGTACAGCTCCTCCACCCGCGACGTGGCGAGGGCGCTCCTGCCGTACGTGAGCAGGACCGCGCCCGCGACGATCAGGGCCGCGCCCGGCACCGTGCACGAGGCGAGATACGGCAGCTGCCGCTCGGCGAACCGCTCGCCGGAGACCCCGTACCAGCCGGCCACGCAGAGCACGGCGCCCGCGGCGAGAGTGGTGAGCCCGGCCCACAGGGCGGGGCGCGCGGTTCGGAGCCGGGCAGTCCGCATCGGTGACCCCCACGTCATGACGGAGTGTGCCTGCGCGCGTCTGGTCTTGTCGGCCGATCGCTTGCACTATGCCTTCTGCAGGCCAACCTCGAAAGCTCCGGGCGGAGTCGAGGCCCGGACCGACACCCGGTGGTGAGCCAGATGGTTCTCGGGATCATGAGCAGGGCCCGGCCCGGCCGCAGGCGGGGCGCGGCGCTCGCCCTCGCCGCGGCCCTGGCGCTCGGCCCGGCGATGACGGCGTGCAGCGACGACAGCGGGGGCGGCGAGAGCGATCCGCCGACCCCGTCCAGCCAGGGGCCCGCCTCGAAGGAGCCCTCGGCCGAGGTGCCGACCCGGTCCGCGCCCGCCGACGCGGCCGCGGCGCGCAAGGAGATCAGGGAGAACTGGCAGAAGTTCTTCGACCCGGCCGTGGCGCAGGAGGAGAAGGAGCAGGCCCTGGAGGACGGCGCCAAGATGCGGCCGGTGCTGCGGAGCTTCAACGGGGACAGCCGCGGCGGCCAGGTCGAGGCGAAGGTCACCACCATCCGGTTCACGTCGCCGACCGGCGCCGAGGTGACGTACTCCCTTGCCCTGAAGGGCGCCACGGTGCTGCCCGGCGCGAAGGGCACCTCCGTCGAGCAGGACGGCACGTGGAAGGTGTCGGTCCGGACCTTGTGCGCGCTGGTGCAGCTGAGCGGCAATGCGTCGGCGCCTCCGGGCTGCTGAGGCGCTCGCCGCGGCGCTCGCCCTGAGCGCCGTGCTCGCGCTCTCCGGCTGCGGTTCGCGGCTGCCGGAGAGCGCCTTCGAGGACGGGGCGGAGCGCCGCACGCCGGCCCGGACGGCCGCGCCGGTCCACGTCGGCATCCTCACCAGCGCCACGAGCCCGGTCGGCGGCGCCACCTTCACCGACACCCGCGACGGCGCACAGGCGTACTTCCGCGGCCTGAACGACAAGGGCGGCATCGGGGGGCGCCCCGTCGAGGTGCACCTGTGCGACGACGGCGGCAGCGGCGTCGGCAACAACGCGTGCGTGCACGAACTGGTCGACGAGAAGAAGGTCGTCGCCCTGGTCGCCACCACCTCCCTCGACTACGCGGGCGCCGAAAAGGTCT
Source organism: Streptomyces sp. NPDC016845 (assembly GCF_044332585.1). NCBI lineage: Bacteria > Bacillati > Actinomycetota > Actinomycetes > Kitasatosporales > Streptomycetaceae > Streptomyces > Streptomyces sp. NPDC016845. The sequence continues at coordinate 47,453 of NZ_JBIRPI010000016.1, forward strand.
CCCACGCGCGCGTGCCCGACATCGGCGGCCAGCCGATCGGCGCCGCCTACGACACCTATCCGCATCTGTACGGGATCTACGGGAGCCTCGCGCCCCGCGACGGCACGCCCGGCTGGGACGGCCGGCTGTACGGCGGCACCGAGGTCTACCGCTACTTCAAGCGGGAGCAGGGCGCCCGCACCGCCGCCGTCGTCTCCTACAACCAGGCCGCCTCCGCCGCGTACGCGCGCCTGGTGACGCGGGGTCTGCGGGCCGAGGGCTACAAGGTGATCACCGAGCAGGTCGACTTCGCGCTGCCGAACTTCCGCGCGGCCGCCGCCGACCTGAAGGACCAGGGCGCCGATCTCGTCCTCGACGCCATCGACGCGCACGGCAACGCGCGGCTGTGCCGGGCCATGGACCAGGTCGGCGCCCGCGTCACCGCGAAGGTCATGACCGTACAGAGCTGGACCTCGACCGTCGCCGCCGACTACAAGGACGCCCCGCACTGCCGCGCCTCCCTGTGGGCGACGGGCGCGAGCCGCAACTTCGAGGACACCGGGCACCCGGCCGTGCGCGCCTTCCGCGACGCGACCGAGGGGCTGCGGACGCACTCGCAGTGGCAGCTGGAGGGATGGGCCGCCGCCCTCTGGTTCACGGACGCGGCGCGCTCCTGCGTCCGGGGCGGGGGCGACGTCACGCGCGCGTGCCTGGACCGCTTCATGGACCGCCCCGCCCCCTACACGGCCGACGGGCTGCTGCTGCCTGTGACCTACCGCACCCTCCCTGAGCCGCCAAGTACCCGGAGGACGTGTCTGTCGGTCGCCAGGTGGACGGACGGACGGGGCTGGGTCACGCGGAACGGTGACATGAGCCGTACGTGCTTCGACGTACCGCAACTCGCCTACCAGCCATGACGTAACCCTGATGGACGAAGAGATGAACTGGTTCCCCGACTTGTGTACCGATCAGGCAACTGTTGTGGAACAAGATGATGATGATGGACAACCCTCGCCACGGAACACCTGTCTAACCATCGGTGGGCGGGGTCGCCCGGGACGGATTCAGACCGTCCGGACTGTCCGCGAGGAATGGTGGGATACGGGGACGCATGCAGATTTCTTTCCTCATTCACAACGCGTACGGGATCGGAGGGACGATTCGCACCACGTACAACCTGGCCAACACGCTGGCCGAGCACCACGACGTGGAAGTGGTCTCCGTCTTCCGGCACCGTGAGGAGCCGACGTTCGCGCCCGACCCGCGCGTCCGGCTCCGGCACCTCGTCGACCTGCGCAAGGACTCGCCGACGTACGAGGGCGACGACCCCGAGTACAAGAAGCCCGCCTCGGACTTCCCCAAGCACGAGGGGCGCCTCGCGCAGTACAGCGCGCTCACCGACCGGCGCATCGCCGCGCACCTGGCGAGCGTCGAGGCGGACGTCGTGGTCGGCACCCGGCCCGGTCTCAACGTGCACCTCGCGCGCCAGACCCGGCGCGGCCCGCTCCGCGTCGGCCAGGAGCACCTCACGCTCGACACGCACTCGGCGGGGCTCCGCCGCGAGCTGCGCAGCGTCTACCCGCGGCTCGACGCGCTGACCACGACCACGGAGGCCGACGCCCGCGCCTACCGCGCGGGCATGCGGCTGCCCGGCGTCCGCATCGAGGCCATGCCCAACCCGGTGCCCGCGCCCCGCGTCGCGCCCGCCGACGGCAGCGGCAAGTGGGTCGTGGCCGCGGGCCGGCTCGCCCCGGTCAAGCGGTACGACCTGCTGATCAAGGCCTTCGACAAGGTGCGGGCCGAGCGCCCCGACTGGCGGCTGCGGATCTACGGCCACGGCAAGCAGAAGGACAAGCTGCGCCGCCTCATCGACCAGCGCGGCCTCTACAACCACGTCTTCCTCATGGGCACCGCCAACCCCATCGAACCGGAGTGGGCGAAAGGTTCCGTCGCCGCGGTGACGTCCACCTTCGAGTCGTTCGGCATGACGATCGTCGAGGCGATGCGGTGCGGTCTCCCGGTGGTCTCCACCGACTGCCCGCACGGGCCCGGCGAGATCATCGACAACGGTGTCGACGGACGCCTCGTCGAGGTCGGCAACGTCGACGCGATCGCCGCAGGGCTGCTCGAACTCATCAACGACGACGAGCTGCGCAAGGAGATGGCGGCGCGCGCCCTGACGCACTCCGAGCGCTTCGACCCCGCCCGGATCGCCGAGCGCTACGAGGACCTCTTCGGCTCGCTCACCGCTCGCAACGGCTCCGTCGGCCTGCTGCACCGGGCCCGCGGCTCCCTGATGAACGGCGCCTTCGCCGTGCGGGACGCCCTCAAGTCGCCGGAGAAGGGACGCACCGCATGACGACGCCGCTGGCCTCGCCCGCACCGATCCCCCCGTCCGACGACAGGACCGCCCGCATGCCACCCCGCGCCGACTGCATCGCCGACTCCGCCGGCGGCCTCACCTTCGACGTCTCCGACCATGGTTCGCCCGCCCCGGCCAGCCTCGTCCTGGTCGACCGGACCGCCGGGGAGGAGGTGCGCCTTCCGCTCACCCCGGCCGGCGACGGCCGGCTGCGCGCCTCCCTGCCGATCAGTGTCGGCCTCCCCGAAGGCCGCTGGGACGCCTACGTCCAGGTCTCCGGCGAGAACCCGGTGCGCCTCGTGCCCGGCATGAATGACCTGCGCTCGCTCGTCGACCGCGCGCCCAGCGGCTCGCGCGGCTACGTGGCCGTGCGCATCCCGTACGCGACCAAGCACGGCAATCTGACCGTACGGAGCTGGCTGCGCACCCCGCACGCGGAGGCCGGTGAACTGCTCATCACGGGCGGCGAGCTGACCGCCAAGGGGCGTGTCTACGGCACGGGAATCACCGCCAAGGCGCACGCGGAGATACGTTCCCGCGCGACGTCCGGACCGGTCCTCCGCGGCGAGCTGACCGTGGACGGCGCCGAGTTCGCGCTGCGCATCGGCTACGACGAGCTGTCCGAGGGCCACTGGGACCTGTGGCTGCGGCCCGCCGGTGAGGACGGGCCCGAGGTGCGCCTCGCCCGGCTCCTGGACGACATCGCCGACAAGAAGCCGATCTTCGCGTACCCCGCGGTGAAGGTGGCGGCCGGCGGCCGTGAGCTGACCGCCGAGCCGTACTACACGGGCGACAACGACCTCGCGATCGAGGTGCACGCGGGGGCTTGAGCCCTCAGTCGCCCACGTGGGCCTCGGTGTCCGGGTTGTGGGTGCCGGGGCCGGAACCGGAGTGCGCGGCGAAGGCCGCGAACTCCGGATGATGCAGATCGAACGCCGGGGATTCCGAGCGGATCCTCGGCAGCGTCGTGAAGTTGTGGCGGGGCGGCGGGCACGACGTCGCCCACTCCAGGGAGCGGCCGTACCCCCACGGGTCGTCGACCTCGACCTTCACCCCGTACTTGGCCGTCTTCCAGATGTTGTAGAGGAACGGCAGCGTCGAGAGGCCGAGCAGGAACGCGCCGATGGACGAGAGCGTGTTGAGGGCCGTGAACCCGTCCGCGGCGAGATAGTCCGCGTACCGGCGCGGCATGCCCTCCGCGCCCAGCCAGTGCTGCACCAGGAACGCCATGTGGAAGCCGGCGAACAGCGTCCAGAAGTGGATCTTCCCGAGCCGTTCGTCGAGCATCTTCCCGGTCAGCTTCGGCCACCAGAAGTAGAACCCGGCGAACGTGGCGAAGACGACCGTGCCGAAGACCACGTAGTGGAAGTGCGCCACGACGAAGTACGTGTCCGAGACGTGGAAGTCCATCGGCGGCGACGCCAGGATGACCCCGGTCAGGCCGCCGAACAGGAACGTGACGAGGAACCCGCACGACCACAGCATCGGCGTCTCGAAGGACAGCGAGCCCTTGAGCATCGTGCCGATCCAGTTGAAGAACTTCACGCCCGTCGGCACGGCGATCAGGAACGTCATGAACGAGAAGAACGGCAGCAGCACCCCGCCCGTCACGAACATGTGGTGCGCCCACACGACCACCGACAGGCCGGTGATCGCCATCGTCGCGCCGACCAGCATCGTGTAGCCCCAGATCGGCTTGCGGCTGAAGACCGGCAGGATCTCGCTGACGATCCCGAAGAACGGCAGCGCGATGATGTAGACCTCGGGATGGCCGAAGAACCAGAACAGGTGCTGCCACAGGAGCGCGCCGCCGTACTGCGCCTCGAACACCACCGAGCCGAGGCGGCGGTCCGCCTCCAGGCAGAGCAGCGCGGCCGCGAGGACCGGGAACGCGAGCAGGACGAGGATCGACGTGAACAGCGTGTTCCACGTGAAGATCGGCATCCGGAACATCGTCATGCCGGGCGCCCGCATCCCGATGATCGTGGTCAGGAAGTTCACCGAGCCGAGGATGGTGCCGAACCCGGCGAGCGCGAGCCCCATGATCCACATGTCGGCGCCGATCCCGGGGGAGCGGGTCAGACTGTTGAGCGGCGCGTAGGCGAACCAGCCGAAGTCCGCGGCCCCGCCCGGCACCACGAGCGAGGCGAGCACGATCAGGCCGCCGAAGAGGAACAGCCAGTACGACAGCATGTTCAGGCGCGGGAACGCCACGTCGGGCGAGCCGATCTGCAGCGGCATGATCTCGTTGGCGAACCCGGCGAACGTCGGCGTCGCGAAGAGCAGCAGCATGATCGTGCCGTGCATGGTGAACAGCTGGTTGTACTCCTCGTTGGAGACGATCTGGAGCCCGGGACGGGCCAGTTCGGCCCGCATCACCAGCGCCATGAGGCCGCCGATGAGGAAGAAGACGAACGAGGTGATGAGGTAGAGATGGCCGATCTTCTTGTGGTCGGTGGTGGTCAGCCAGTCCACGATCACCCGGCCCGGCTGCCGCTCCCGCGGCCGTGCCAACGCCTCGGCACCGGCCTGCACACCGGTCGTTCCCATCGCTTGCCCCCTCGCTGCTCACGCGCCCCGGGCCTGCTTGCCGAACTCACGCCATGATGCTCGCGCCGCCCCCGCCACGACAGGGTGCGCACACCTCTTTCTGTCATGGACAGGCATTTCCCGGACGATCTCAACGGGCCCGAACCGGCCCGGGATTCGGAATGCGCGGGGAATTGCGCGCGGGGCTTCCGGTAAAGGACAGGGGCGCGCGCCGGTGGAATCCGGGCCACTTGCGGAATTCCGCGCGCGGCGGTCGGGAGAGTCCGGATGAGAACAGTATGAGAAGTAGGGAACCGCCCGATCGTGTGAGGAAGTTCGACCAAAACAACCGTCGTGATCTTGTGACGAAAGCGTGACCGTACGAAGCCGCGCGGGGCTCGTCGGGCGCTCGTCGGGCCGGGCCTGGCGTCGCCTCCGCACACCGCTTACGGTGGCCGTATGGCACCCATTCCGACCCCGCCCGCAGAGCCTGAAGACACCCCGGACACCTACGTCGGACTCGACGCCGAACCCGCCGAGCGCCGGGCGCGCGGCCGCGGCTGGTCGACCGTGCGGCAGGTGCCGCCAGGAGCGGTCATCACGATGGAGTACCGCGTGGGACGCCTGAACTTCGAGGTCACGGACGGCAGAGTGACCCGCTGCTGGAAGGGCTGACCCCCGACGCCGGCCCACGACGAAGGGCCCGGAACCTGTGAGGTTCCGGGCCCTTCGCTCATGCGGGCTGGTTGTGCGTACCGTGCCCGCCGCTGGTGGGAGTGGGCCGTCAGGCCCGCTGCGGGTCCGTCGTGGCCGTCCGCGCGGTGCCGCGCACCGCCGCCGGGCGTCTGCTGCCCGCCGGTGGCGTGCGCTCGCCGCGCGGGGTGTGCGGACCCGGCGCGAGCAGGGCGGAGGGGCGGGCGCCGGGGCGCGCGGTGGAGACCGGTTCGCGCGCGCGGGCCGCGTCCTCGGCGGCCGGCGCCGCGACGGGCTGCACGGCCATCGCGGGCGACGCGGCGGGCTGCGGCGCGGCGGCGCCGATACCGGCGCGGCGGGAGCGCAGACGGTCGCGCAGCGACAGGACGACCGCCTCGGCGCGGGTGACGAGCGGCTCGATCCAGGGCAGCGCGAGCAGGATGAGCAGGCCCGCGGCCCAGCCGAGAAGGACGTCGCTCAGCCAGTGCGTACCGAGGTAGACGGTGGTCAGGCCGACGCTCAGGGAGATCACCGCGGAGAGCGCGGACAGCCAGCGGCGGGCGCGCGGTGTGGAGGCCAGATAGGCCAGGATCCCCCAGGTCACCACCGCGTTCGCGGTGTGTCCCGAAGGAAATATATCGCCGTTCTTCCACATCTCGTTCGAGCCGATGACGGTGGCGTAGTGCGGGCCCGCGCGGCCCATGCCGTACTTGGCGGCGCCCACCGTGGCGTTGAGCAGCAGCAGCGCGGCGCCGAACATCAGGAGCGGGCGCAGAGTGTGCTGCCGCCAGGCGCGCCAGCCCAGCCACGCCATCACCATGACGGCGGTCGGGCCGCGCTGGCCGAGGACGACCCAGTAGTCGAGGAAGGCGTGGATCTCCGGCCACTGCTGGTAGGGCCGGAAGAACATGACCTGCCAGTCGAAAGCCACCAGCCACGTCGTGGCCAGGACGGCGACCACGATCGCGAGGTAGAAGGCGAGGGTGAGGCCGAGGAGCACGACACGGTGCCGGCTCATCCTGGGCATGACCAGGTTGGCCGGCCGTTCGGGCTCACGGTCGAGTCTCGCGAAGACCCGCTCGAGGCGCCGGGTCAGGTTTCGTTCGGTACGCACCCAATCGACGCTACAGCGGGTGCGCTGCGGACCAGGACGGAACAGTGGCTTTGTGATGACGATGTGATGTGGGATTGATCTCAGGGCCCCCTTTATCCCGGGTAATCCGGAAGCGGGGGCGGGAAGTCCGCGTGAATGCGTCGATCGTTTTCCGGATCTCCCGCTCGCGCGCTTATGAATGCGTTCACCGCGTGCTGGCACGGAATTCTCCGTCCGCTCATCGGGCCCGTCGAAGTCGATCAAGGTCGGCCGGGCCCGGTCACGGCCGGGTCCGGTCAGGGCGGCCCCGACCCGTTCAGCCAGAACGCCCCGTAGACCGCCGAGACCAGCGCGAGCCCGCCGAGCACCCATGCCGACCTGCTGGTACGCCACCGGGCCAGGGCCACCGCGATCGGCAGGAGCAGCGGGAACGCGGGCAGCAGCAGACGCGGCTTCGATCCGAAGTACCCCGAGGCACACAGGGCAAGCAGCACGACACAGCCCGTGTAGACGAGCAGCGGCACCGGCTGGCGCTGCCGCACCCCGGCCACGTAGAGCCGGATCACCAGGGCCACGCCGACGACGAGGCCGGTCCCGGCGAGCGCGCTCAGCGGTGACGTGAACTTGTCGGCGACGAAGCGGGCGAAGGCGGCGCCCCCGTCGAACCCGTTGCCCCACTGCCCCTGCACGTCGAGGTAGCCGAACAGGCCGCCGCCCGTGCGGTGCCCGACCCACAGCACGTACGCCGCCGCGCCCGCCGGGGCGAGCAGCACGCCGAGCACCGTGCGCCAGGACGCGCGGCGCTCGCGGGCGATCTGCGTCGCCGCCGCCACCCACACCGCCGCCACGACCGCCGCGCCGATCGGCCGGGTCAGACCCGCGAGGGAGGCGAGAAGGCCCGCGCTCAGCCAGTGCCGCCGCAGGACCGCGTACAGCCCCCAGGCCGCGAGCGCGGTGAACAGGGCCTCGCTGTACGCCATCGAGGCGACGATCCCCACCGGCAGCGCGCCCCACAGGACCGCCAGACAGACACCGGCCCGGCGCCCGTACAGGTGCGCGCCGACCGCGAAGATCCCCCAGGCCGCGGCGAGCGAGGCGAGCCAGCTCACCGCCAGGCCCGCGTCGGCGTGGGAGAGCGGGCTGATCGCGGCCCCGCCACGTTCCAGCCAGGGCAGGAGCGGGAAGAATGCCAGATTGGAATGGACAGTGCCGTCCGGCAGCGTCACCGACCAGCCGTAACCGGCCCCGGCGACCCGCGTGTACCAGAGCGAGTCCCAGCGCGCGCTCAGCAAGGTGTGCGGGCTCTTTCCCTCGGCCGCGCTCCACAGGGCGAGCGCGAGCAGGCCGAGCGCGCGTACGCCCGCATAGCCCAGCAGGGCGGGCAGCGCTTTTCGCAGGATGGGAGGCTCGTGCTGGTCGACGTCGTTCACGGCCCCGATTATCGACGCCGGTCGCCGGGGACCCGCGCGCCGCCCCCGCCGCCCCAGTGGCGCACGCCACACGGGCCGGAGGGCTCCGTGAGAGGTCCGACACGTGTACGTGGCCTGAACTCGCGTACGCTGACGGCTCACTCGCCTTCCGTAGCGGGGCCGGGAGAACCGCTCCTCCCGAGCCGAAGACCACGGGCATCCCCGGCCCGTGGATCCGCCGGACACGAGGATCACTGGGAGGTACGCACATGTCCGGGACGAGCACGGCCGCCGGGCGGCTGCACCATCACCTCGCCGCTCTCGCAGGCCGCGCGAACCGCTGGGTCGTCCTGGTCGTCCTGTGCACGAGCCTGCTCCTGGTCGCCCTCGACTCGACCATCCTGTACGTGGCCCTGCCCTCGGTCACCGAGGACCTGCGGCCCACCTCCGTCGAGCTCCTCTGGATCGGCGACGCCTATCCGCTGATCTGCGCCTCGCTCCTCATCCTCTTCGGCACCCTCGGCGACCGCGTCGGCCGCAGACGGATCCTGCTGCTCGGCTACGGCCTGTTCGGCGCGGCCTCCGCGCTCGCCGTCCTCGCCGACAGCGCGCAGGTGCTGATACTGGCCCGCGCCCTGCTCGGCATAGGCGGGGCGATGATCATGCCTGCGACTCTGTCGATCGTGCGGGACGTCTTCCCCGACCGGCGCGAGCGGGCCGTGGCCATCGGCGTGTGGACGGCGGTCGCCGCGATCGGCGCCGCCACCGGTCCGGTCCTCGGCGGTTTCCTCGTCGAGCACTACTGGTGGGGCTCGGTCTTCCTCATCAACATCCCGCTGATGGCGGTCATGCTGCCGCTGTGCCGGGTCCTCGTCCCCGAGTCCAAGGGCCGCGCGGACGGACCCTGGGACCTCTTCGGCGCGCTGCTCGCCGCGCTCGGCGTCCTCGGTGTCGTGTACGGCATCAAGGAGCTCGGCATGGACCGGGACCTGCTCGACGCGGGCGCCGTCCTGCCGTTCCTCGCGGGCGTCGCCTTCCTGGTCCTCTTCGTCCGCCGCCAGCGCAGGCGCGAGCACCCGCTGATCGACATGCGGCTGTTCTCCCGCGCCGCGTTCTCCACCTCTGTGGGCTGCATAGTCATCGCGATGCTGGCGCTGGTCGGGCTCGAACTGATCGCGGTCCAGTATCTGCAGCTCGTCCTGGAGATGACGCCGCTGGAGACCGGCCTGCGGATGCTGCCGCTGACCTTCGCGGCCATGGTCGCGGGCGTCCTCGGCTCCTGGATACTGCGGCGGTTCGGCCCGCGCACCATGGTCAGCTGCGGCTTCGCCCTCACCGCCTGCGCGGTGCTGCTGCTCTGCCTGATGGGCGAGCAGGACCGGCCGTGGCTGCTCGGCGCCGGGTTCGTACTGCTCGGCTTCGGCTTCCAGTCCACGCTGTTCGGCGCCTACGAGTCGATGCTCACCGAGGCCCCGGCCGACGACGCGGGTGGCGCCGCCGCCATCGGCGAGACCTCCTACCAGCTCGGCGCGGGCATGGGCATCGCGCTGCTCGGTTCCGTGATGAACGCGGCGTACGCGCCCGGACTCACCCACGTACAGGGCGTTTCCGAGGTGGCGAGCGGGGCGGCCGGGCATTCGCTGGGGGAGGCGTACCAGATCGCCGCGCGGCTCGGCGGCGGGGCGGGAAGCGCTCTGCGTGAGGCGGCACGCGGCTCGTTCGTGCACGGACTGCACGTGACCCTGATCGTCAGTGCGGTGCTGCTGCTCGTGGGCGCGGGCGCGGCGCTCCGGCTCCCGCGCCGCATGGACTGTGAGACCGCTGCGGCCGAGGAGCACGCACCCCGCGCGGAAGCGCCGGTCGCCTGACCGGCGGCTCTGCTGCTGCGGCTGTCAGCCCGGGCTGTCAGCTCTGGTTGAAGAAACCATCCGGCTGGGTGCGGGACTCACGGCCCGAGACGATCTGGGTGTCGGCCGGGGTGAGGAGGAAGACCCGGGTGGCCACGCGGTCGATCGAGCCGCGCAGACCGAAGATGAGACCCGCCGCGAAATCGACGACGCGCTTGGCGTCCGACGGCTCCATCGCCGTCAGGTTCATGATGACCGGAGTGCCCTCCCGGAACATCTCGCCGATCCGCCGGGCGTCCCGGAAGCTGTCCGGCGTCACGGTGCCGATGCGGCGCCCCTCCTCCTGGGCCTCCTCCGACGCGACCTTCACTCGCGGGTCCGTCACCCAGGCGGCTGCGCTCGCGGCGGGCTCGGGCCCCTCGTCGTAGTCGTCGTCGTAGTAACGCTCGTCATCGTTGTCGTCGACGAGGCCAAGCCAGGCACTTGCCTTACGCACCGATCCCATGGACGCCTCCTCTCACAGCGGTTCCTCTGCGTTCTGTATCCCTATGGTCGTCCATGATGCTGATGCCGCGCCAAGTGGATAGTCGCCGCGCGGGGTTTTCGTGACGGTACTGGTGCACAGTCAACACGGGGTTGTCCCAAGGTTTTCAAGGGGCGTGCGCGTCAAAGGTGCTGACCGGGCATGAAATGTGATCCTCCGCGGCGTTCGGGTGATCTTGGGTGCGTACGGGTGAACGAAAGGGTGTCGTGATCGCTCGGTACGATCGGACGTACCCGGTCCGTGCGAGTTGACACCGCGTCCTCGCTTGTTGACGGGCCATCATCCGACGTACGGGGGAGACGTCTTGTTCGGAATTGTCCGGCCTTGCAGCCATCGGCTCGGTGAGGGGCTGAAGACCCAGTGGATGGCGCACCTGTGCGGGCTCTGTCTGGCGCTGCGCCGCGACCACGGGCAGTTCGCCCGGATCGTCACCAACTATGATGGTCTGCTCGTCTCCGTGCTGACGGAGGCTCAGACCGAGGCCGTGGGTGACGGCCGCAGGCAGGCGGGTCCCTGCCCCCTGCGCGGCATGCGCACCGCCTCCGTCGCCCAGGGCGAGGGCGCCCGGCTCGCCGCCGCCGTCTCGCTCGTCCTCGCCTCGGCGAAGGTCCGCGACCATGTCGAGGACCGGGACGGCATGTTCGCCCGCAAGCCCGTCGCCGCCGCCGCGAAGAAGGTCGCCGCCAGCTGGGGCAGGGCGGGGGCCCGCAGCGGGTCCGCCATCGGGTTCGACACGGCCGTGCTCGTGGACGCCGTCGAACGGCAGGCCGGGATCGAGTCCCTGGCGGGGCCCGGCACCGCCGTACCGGAGGTGACCGAGCCGACCGAGACCGCGACCGGCGCCGCGTTCGCGCACACCGCCCACCTCGCGGGCCGCCCGCACAACGCCGAGCCGCTCGCCGCGGTGGGCCGCATGTTCGGCCGGCTCGCGCACCTCCTGGACGCCGTCGAGGACCGCGCCGCCGACGCCGCCGCCGGCGCGTGGAACCCGCTGACCGCCACCGGCACCGGGCTCGTCGAGGCGCGCAGGCTCGCCGACGACGCCGTGCACCGCATCCGCCGCACGCTGCACGAGGTCGACTTCGCCGACGGGAAACTGGCCCATCTGCTGCTCGCGCACGAGCTGAAGCGCTCGGTGGACCGGGCCTTCGGGACGGAGGCGTGCGCCACCGGGCATGGCGCGCACGCCGCGACGGCCTCCACGCCCCAGCAGGGCTCCACCCCGGACGGCCGGGTCCCGACGGGGGCGCCGGGCGGCCCCTACGCGCCGACGGGCGGCCCGGGCCCGTACGCCTCGAACAACCCCTACGGGGGCGGGCAGCCGGGGCAGCCGGTCCACCCCGGCGGGCCGGGCGGGCCTGGCGACCCCGGCTGGTTCGGCGGTTTTGGAGGCGGGGGCGGGCACGAACCGCACAAGCCCGGCAAGCGCGGACTCCTCGCCGGATGCGCCGTCGCCATCGGCCTGTGCTGCACCTGCAAGGTGTGCTGCGCGAAGGAGTACGAGGGCCCGTGGTCCCGCAAGAAGCGCGAGGGCGCCTGCCGGGACTGTGACGACTGCTGCGACGCATGCGACTGCTGTGACTGTTGCGAGTGCTGCTCGTGCTGCGACTGCGGCTGAGGCGGCCGGGCCGGGGTCAGTCCTTGATCTCCGGCGGGGAGATCCTGGACGTGTCGATGCCGGACGGGACCGTGCCCCACTTCCTCAGGATCTTCGCGTAGGTGCCGTTCGCGATCAGCTTGTTCACCGCCGCCTGGAACGCCGGGGCCAATGGCGTGCCCTTCTTGAAGGCGAAGCCGACGTCCAGGCGGTGGAACTCGTTGAGGAACTTCAGCCCCTCCTGCTGCTTCACGGCGTAGCGCAGTCCGTTGATCGTGCTCATCACCACGTCGGAGCGGCCCTGCTGGAGCGAGGACCAGACCGCGCTCGACTCGGAGTACGTCTTCACGTCGTACGGCTTCTCGCCCGCGGCCGAGCACGCCTTCCTGTTCTCCTCCAGCGTCGCCTCGAAGGTGGTGCCCGCGCCCGTCGCCACGTTCAGGCCGCACAACTGCTTGAGGTCGGTGACTTTCTTCAGGCCGCTGTCCTTGCGGACGGCGAAGCCCTGGCCGTCATTGATGTAGGTGACGAAGTCGATCGTCTTGCGGCGCTCGTCGGTGACGCCGAAGTTGCCGGTGCCGAGGTCGTACTTGCCGCTGCCCAGGGCGGGCAGGATCGCCTCGAAGCCGGCGACCTCCTGGTCCAGCTCGATGCCGAGCACCTTCGCCACGGCGTTCGCGAAGTCGACGTCCTGGCCGACGATCGTCTTCCCGTCGGGCAGATATGTCGAGTTGGGCGGGTTGCCGCCGACGGTGACGGCGATCTTCAGACTGCCGCTCTCGCTGACGTCGGGAGGAAGCAGTTCCGCCGCCGCCGGATCTCTCGCGAGGCCCGAGACCACATCCGTCGTGGGGATCTCGGCGTTCTTGGCGGCGGTGGTCTCACCGCCTGCGGCGCCGTCGCCGGAGCCGCAGGCGGTGAGACCCAGGGCGGCGACGGTGATCAGCGCGAACGTGGAGGTCAGGGAGGTGGAGCGCATGGCGTGGGGTTCTGCCCTTCGGTGACGGCACAACAGGACGACGCAACTGACGGATACGCGAGGGGAGGGGAGGGCGCAGCAGGGCGAAGGCGCGGGCAGGTACGCGAAACCGCGCGTACCGGGACGCGTGGACAAGGGGTGTGCGGGGCGCGATGGCGAAGGGGCGTACCGGCGCGCGGACGTGCGCTTACGCGGTCATACGGGGACGACGGCGCGCGATCGCGGGGGAGGGAAGAGCAGAGTCGACGCGCACAGAAGGCGTCAGAAGGGCATCAACAGGACGCGGACCACACTCGACCGAAGTCGATGTGGGAGCGCGTGACCAGCCACTGCTGCGGATGCATGCGCCAAGTGGAACAGGCATCCGTTTCGGCGTCAACTCACTTGAGACGTACGGCTCACACTGTGGACACCCTTGACAGAGCGCGTGAACGGCCCCGTAATCTCGGGGGCGGTACCGCCGCTGAGGGGCTCCGGTGCCGTTCCCGTGCGCACGCAGGTGTCGAAGGCACGATCAGGCCGGCCATCCAGGATGTCCGGCCCCACGGAGCCTTCTCATGTCATCGGACACCCTCGCCGAAGTCCCGCCCTCGGCCCCGCCGGCCGCCGCCTCCGCCGCACCGCGCATCGTTCCGCGCCGCCGTCCCGGTCAGTGGGCGGCCGCCGCCCTCGTCCTCGTCCTGCTCGGCCTCGCCGTCAACTCGGTCACGCGCAACGAGGCCTTCCAGTGGGACGTCGTGGGGGAGTACTTCACCTCGTCGTCCGTCCTGCGCGGGCTCGGGCTCACCCTGTGGCTGACCGCGCTCGTCATGGCGCTCGGTTTCGCGATCGGCACCCTGCTCGCCATCATGCGGCTCTCCGCCAACCCGGTGCTGCGCGCTGTGAGTCGGGGCTACGTGTGGCTGTTCCGGTCCATGCCGATCCTGGTGCAGCTGCTGTTCTGGTTCAACATCGGCGCCCTGTACCCGACGCTCCTCGGCGTGAAGACCGTCGACCTGTTCGCCCCCGTCACCGTCGCCGTCATCGGACTCACCCTGCACGAGGCCGCGTACGCCGCCGAGGTCGTGCGCGGCGGCATCCTCTCCGTCGACCGCGGCCAGATCGAGGCCGCCCAGGCGCTCGGGCTCAGCCGCTCGCGGCGCTGGCGCCGGATCGTGCTGCCGCAGGCCATGCGCTCCATCGTGCCGCCGGCCGGCAACATGCTGATCGGCACCCTCAAGGGCACCTCGATCGTCAGCGTCATCGCCGTGCAGGACCTCCTGTACTCGGTGCAGCTCGTCTACCACCGCACCTACCAGGTCATCCCGCTGCTCCTCGTCGCCACCATCTGGTACATCGTGGTCACCTCGCTGCTCGGCGTCGGCCAGTACTACATCGAGCGGCACTACGCGCGCGGGACGACCCGATGAGCGCGGCGCGGCAGTCCCTGGTGATCGTGGGCGCGGGGCCCCGCGCGACCGGCATCCTGGAGCGCGTCGCCGCCAACGCCCGGGACGACGGCGGGGAACTGCGGCTCGACGTGCACCTCGTCGACCCCTACCCGCCGGGCGCCGGACGCATCTGGCGGCGTGAGCAGTCGCCGCTGCTCTGGATGAACTCGCAGGCCCAGGACGTCACCATGTTCACCGACGACACCGTGCGGGTCGACGGGCCGGTACGGCCGGGCCCCGCGCTGCACGAGTGGGCCGGTATCGACGGCCGGGTCTTCGCCGACCGGCGCAGCCAGGGCCGCTACCTGCGCTGGGTGTACGAGAAGGCCGTCGCCGCGCTGCCCGAGGGGGTCGTCGTCCACCACCACGCGCGGCGCGCCCTGCGCGTCGACGGGCCGCGCGACGGACGCCAGCAGGTGTGGCTGGAAGGCCGCGCCCGGCCGCTGCTCGGCGACGCCGTCCTCCTCACCCAGGGCCACCTCGACGCCGAGCTGGACGCGGAGCAACGGGAGCTGCGCGCGTACGCGCTGCGGCACGGCCTCGTCCACCTGCCGCCGGACTTCACCGCCGACTCCGACCTGAGCGCGCTCGCGCCGGGCCGGGACGTGCTCGTGCGCGGCTTCGGGCTCGCCTTCGTCGACCTGATGGTGCTCCTCACCGAGGGGCGCGGCGGGCGCTACGAAGGGGACCGGTACATCCCCTCGGGCCGCGAGCCCGTCCTGCACGTCGGCTCGCGGCGCGGCGTCCCGTACCACTCGAAGATCGGCTACGACTGGGACGCGGCGACCGGCGGACGGCCGCCCCTGCCGCGCTTCCTCGGGCCCGCCCAGATCGACGAACTCCTCGCCCGGCCGGGCGGGTTCGACTTCCGCGCCGACGTGTGGCCGCTCGTCGACAAGGAGCTCGGCTACGCGCACTACCACCGCCTCTTCACCGCGCACCCCGAGCGCACCGCCATGGCCTGGACCGACTTCGAGGAGAAGTACGCCGCCGCGACCCCGCTCGGCGCCGAACTGCACGCCCTCGTCGCCTCCGCCGTGCCCGACCCCGCCGACCGGCTCGACCTCGACGCCCTCGACCACCCCCTCGCCGGCGTCCGGCACACCTCGTACGACGACCTCCAGGCCGGACTGCGCGCCTACGTCACCGCCGACCTCGACCGCCGCCACGACCCGGCGCACAGCCCCGACCTCGCCGTCTTCACCGGCCTGCTCTCCGTGTACGGGCAGGTCATGCGGCTCGGCGACATCGGCGACTGGTGGCACGGCTTCTTCAGCTACCTGGCGTCGGGGCCGCCCGGACCCCGCCTTCGGCAACTGCTGGCGCTGTCCCGCGCGGGCATCGTGAAGTTCGTCGGGGCCGACATGCGGGTCAGCGCCGAGGACGGGGTGTTCCGGGCGACCGGTGCCACCGTGCCGGGCCATGTCGTGGAGGCCCGCGCCCTGGTCGAGGCCCGCCTGCCGCAGCCGACGCTGGCCCGCACCCGCGACCGGCTGCTGCGCGAGCTGCACGCCGACGGGGCCCTGTCGACCCCCGCCGGGCTGCTCGCCGTCGACCCGGACGACGGGCGCGTCCTGTACCGCGACGGCGGCGCCCACCCGCGCCGGTTCGCCCTGGGCCCGCACACCGACGCGCGCGGCGCCGGAGGTTTCACCCGGCCGCGGACCAACAGCCCGTCCTTCCGGCAGAACGACGCCACCGCGCGCGCGATCCTCGCGTTCCTGCGCGACCTGTCCTGTCGTACCACCGCAGCGTGAGCGGCCCGCACTTCCTCCTTCACTCCTGACCGCCCGAGGTACCCCTATGTCTCTGACCAGCGACCCACCTGTCGAGCATCCGCAGAAGGCCGCGGCGCCGCCGCCCGCCGACTACTCCCAGCTCAAGGTCGTCCCCGTCCGCCACCCCTGGCGCTGGGTCGCCATCGCCGCGACCGCCGTACTGCTCGCCCAGTTCGCGCACGGCCTTGTCACCAACGCCGGGTGGGAGTGGGAGGTCTTCGCGGAGTTCTTCACCGCGGACGTCATCCTCAAGGCCGTCTGGACGACCCTGCAACTCACCTTCTACGGGACGGCGCTCGGCTTCGCGCTCGGCATCGTGCTCGCCTTCATGCGGCTCTCGCGCAGCCGGTTCCTGAAGACGGTGGCGTTCGGCTACATCTGGGCGTTCCGCTCGATCCCGCTCATCGTCCAGCTCCTGTTCTGGTTCAACCTGGCCTACCTCTACAAAGAGCTGCAGTTCGGCATCCCCTTCGGGCCCGGCTTCTTCTCCTTCGACACGATGGGCCTGGTCGGCGCGGTGAGCGCCGCCGTCCTCGGGCTGGCCCTGCACCAGGCCGCGTACGCGGCGGAGATCGTGCGCGGCGGCGTACTGGCCGTCGACAGCGGCCAGCTGGAGGCGGCGGCGGCGCTCGGCATCCCGCGCCTTCGCCAGATCCGCCGGATCGTGCTGCCGCAGGCGATGCGCTCGATCCTGCCGAACGCCGCCAACGAGGTCATCTCCCTCTTCAAGGGCACCTCGATCGTCTCCGTCATGGCGATCGGCGAACTCTTCTACCAGGTGCAGGTCATCTACGGCCGCAACGGCCGCGTCGTGCCGCTCCTGATGGTCGCCACCGCCTGGTATGTCCTCCTGACCAGCGCGCTCTCCGTACTCCAGCACTACGTGGAGCGCCACTTCGCGAAAGGCACGACCCGATGAGCGCCGCAGTCCCCGAGGTTCAGGTCCCCATGGTCGACATCAAGGCCGTCCGCAAGAGCTTCGGCCCGCTCGAAGTGCTGCGCGGCATCGACCTGGAGGTGAGGGCCGGTGAGGTCACCGTCGTGCTCGGCCCCTCGGGGTCCGGCAAGTCGACGCTGCTTCGCACCATCAACCACCTGGAGAAGGTCGACAGCGGCTGGATCAGCGTCGACGGCGCGCTCGTCGGCTACCGCCGCTCCGGCGACAAGCTGTACGAGCTGCGTGAACGCGAGGTCCTCAAGCAGCGCACCCACATCGGCTTCGTCTTCCAGAACTTCAACCTCTTTCCGCACCTCACGGTCCTGGAGAACGTCACCGAGGCGCCCGTCGCCGCGCTCAAGCGCCCCCGCGCCGAAGCCGTCGAGTCCGCGCGCGCCCTCCTCGGCCGGGTCGGGCTCGCCGACAAAGCCGACGCCTACCCCCGCCAGCTCTCCGGCGGCCAGCAGCAGCGCGTCGCCATCGCCCGCGCCCTCGCCCTGGAGCCGAAGCTGCTCCTGTTCGACGAGCCGACCTCCGCGCTCGACCCGGAGCTGGTCGGCGAGGTCCTCGACGTCATCAAGGACCTGGCCCACCAGGGCACCACGATGATCGTCGTCACGCACGAGATCGGCTTCGCGCGCGAGGTCGCCGACACCGTCGTCTTCATGGACGAGGGCCGCGTCGTCGAGCAGGGCGCCCCCGGCGACGTACTGGACGCACCACGCGAGGCACGCACCAAGTCGTTCCTGTCGAAGGTCCTCTGAACCCCACTCTTCCCGCTCGAACGAGATCACTCAGGAGTACGCACATGCTCTCCCGCCGCACCCTCGCCGCCTCCGTCGCCGCGCTCGCCGTCGCCCCGCTGCTCGCCGCCTGCGGGGGTGACAGCGACGCCGCCACGACCACGGGCAGCGGCGGCACCAAGAAGGTCGGCAGCATCAACATCGGCCCCGACCAGCACCGCGTCCGGGGCACGAAGGACGAGAAGATCGCCGCCTTGGTGCCCGAGGCGATCCGCGAGCGCGGCACGCTGCGGCTCGGCGGCAGCGCCGACGCCTCCCCACCGCTCGGCTTCTTCGCCACCGACGACAAGACCCGGATCGGCTCCGAGCTCGACATCGCCACGCTCGTCGCGGACACGCTCGGCCTCAGGCTCCAGCAGGAGCAGGTGAGCTGGGAGAACCTCTTCGTCGGCCTCGACAGCGGGAAGTTCGACGCCGTGTTCTCCAACGTGACGGTCACCGAGGAGCGCAAGGAGAAGTACGACTTCGCGACGTACCGGCTCGACAACATCGCCTTCGAGGCGAAGAAGGGCACGGACTGGCGGGTCAAGGGGCCCGAGGACGTCGCGGGCAGGACCATCGCCGTCTCCTCCGGCACCAACCAGGAGAAGATCCTCGTCGACTGGAGCAAGCAGGACGAGAAGGCCGGGTTGAAGCCCGTCACCATCAAGTACTTCCAGAAGGACACGGACTACTACCTGGCGCTCCAGTCCGGCCGTATCGACGCCTACCTCGGCCCGAACCCGTCCGCCGCCTACCACGTGGCCTCCGCCGGCCAGTCGCAGATCATCGGCTCCATCTCGGGCGGCGGCGACCTCGTGCAGGGCAAGATCGCGGCGACGACGAAGAAGGGCAGCGGCCTCGTCGACGCCTACGCGGCCGCCCTGGACCACGTGATCGCCGACGGCTCGTACGGGCGCGTCCTGAAGCGGTGGGGCCTGTCGAGCGAGGCCGTCCCGAAGTCCGAGATCAACCCCAGGGGCCTGCCCAAGCCGTGAGCCCCCGCCTCCTCTAACGCCGCTCCCGAAAGGTCCACCAGCCATGACCAGCCAACCGGGCCGGGGCCTGCTGCACCTCGCCGCGGCCGTCGACCTGCCCGGCACTTTCGACGCCGAGCCGCATCTTCAGCTCGCCCGCCTCGCCGAGCACGGCGCCCTCGACTTCGTCACGCTCCACGACGGCTTCGACGGGCCGGGCCCCGACAGCCTCTCCGTGCTGTCCCGGATCGCCCCGCGCACCTCCCGCATCGGCCTCGTCCCGACCGTCACCACCACCCACACCGAGCCCTTCCACGTCCAGGCCGCCGTCGCCACCCTCGACTGGGTCAGCCGCGGCCGGGCCGGCTGGCGGCCCGACGTCTCCACCGGCGATCACGAGGCGCGCCTCTTCGGGCGCCGGGCCGCCGCCGCCCCCGCCGACCTGTGGCACGAGGCGGGCGAAGTCGTCGAGGTGGCCCGCAAGTTGTGGGACAGCCGGGAGGACGGCGCCGAGATCAGGGACGCCGCCACCGGCCGGTTCGTCGACCGCGACAAACTGCACCACGTCGACTTCGAGGGGCGTACGTTCTCCGTGCGCGGCCCGTCCCTCGTGCCGCGCCCGCCGCAGGGCAACCCGGTCGTCGTGATCGACGCGACCCAGCCGTACGCGTACGACGTCGCCGCCCGGCACGCCGATGTCGCCCTGGTCGCCGTCGCCGAGCCGGACCGGCTCGCCGCCGCCCGCGACGGGCTCCGCCGCCGCGCCGCCGAGCACGGGCGCGACCCCGGCGCCCTGCGCGTCCTCGCCGCCCTGCGCATCGACCTCGGCGACGGCGAGTACGCGGCCCAGCCGGGCCACGGCGGCGGCCCGCTGCCCACCAGCGAGGGCCCGCTGTACCGCGGCGGGCCCGTCGACCTCGCCGAACTCATCACCGACTGGCACCGGGCGGGCGCCGCCGACGGTTTCCACCTGACGCCGCTCGACCCGCGCCGTGACCTGGAGCGCCTGGTCAACGGGACGGTGCCGCTGCTCCAGCACCGGGCCCTGTTCCGCACCTTCTATCCGGGCAGCACGCTTCGGGAGCATCTGGGGCTCGCCCGGCCCGCCGGCCAGTACGCCGCCCTCGCGGGAGACCCGTCATGACTCGTCCGGCCGATGAGCCGCGTAAGCAGATCCATCTCGCCGCCCACTTCCCCGGCGTCAACAACACGACCGTCCGGGACGACCCGAGGCCGAGGCCGCAGATCGACTTCGCCTCCTTCGAGCATCTGGCCCGCACCGCCGAACGCGGCCTTCTCGACTTCTTCTTCCTGGCCGAGGGGGAGCGGCCGCGCGAGCACCAGGGCCGTCTCCACGACCTGGACGTGGTCGGCAGGCCCGAGTCGCTGACCGTCCTGAACGCGCTCGCGGCCGTCACCGACCGGCTCGGGCTCGCGGCCACGGTCGACGCCACCTTCAACGAGCCGTACGAGACCGCCCGCCGCTTCGCCACCCTGGACCACCTCAGCGGCGGCCGGGCCGCCTGGAACGTGGTGACCTCCTCCTCCGCGTTCACCGGCGAGAACTTCCGCCGCGGCGGCCACCTCGACCGCGCGGACCGCTATACGCGTGCCGCCGAGTTCGTGGACGTGGCCCGGACGTTGTGGGACGCGGGCACCGAGCGCCCGTTCCGGCACGTGGGGCGGCACTTCACCGTCGAGGGGGACTTCTCCGTCCCGCGTCCGCCGCAGGGCCACCCCGTCTCCATCCAGGCGGGCGGCTCCGCCGAGGGCCGCGAGTTCGCCGCGTCCACCGCCGACGTCGTCCTCACCCGCCACGGCAGCCTGGAGGCCGGGCAGGCGTTCTACGCCGACGTGAAGGCGCGGCTCGCGAAGTACGGGCGCGAGCCGGACGGCCTCAAGATCATGTCCGGGGTGACGGTCGTGCTCGGCGACACCGCGGCCGAGGCGCAGGAGAAGGCCGCCGAGATCCGCCGCCGCCAAGTCTCCCCGCAGAACGCGATCCTCGCCCTGGAACAGGTGTGGGGCGTCGACCTGTCGTCGTACGACCCGGACGGACCGCTGCCCGACATCGACCCGGTCGTCGACTCCGGCCTCTCCCCAGGGCGTACGCACCGCGGTGACGTGCTCGCCCTCGCCGAGAAGTGGCGCGGGCTGTCCCGCGCCAAGGGTCTCTCCATCCGGCAGACCGTGATCGAGGCGAGCAGCAGGCAGTCCTTCGTCGGAACGCCGGACGCGGTCGCCGCCGGCCTCGACCGGTTCGTCCAGGGCGACGCGGCCGACGGGTTCGTCCTCGTACCGCATCTGACGCCCGGCGGGCTCGACGACTTCGTCGACGAGGTGGTGCCGCGGCTCCAGGAGCGCGGGGTGTTCCGCACGGCGTACGAGGGGACGACCCTCCGCTCGCACCTGGGTCTGCCCCCGGCATCCGGAGCGCCGACTTCCGGCCATCCCGTGGCGGCCGGCCAGGGCAGTGGAACCTGACGGGTGTCCAGCCCGTCCTCCCAGTAGAGAGCGAGCCCCGGCGGCGTACGGGATGTACGAGTGAAGCCGTCGGGGCATGCCGTCGTGGATGCGGAGATGCCGCGCACGTCCGAAAGGCGCTCTTGAGTCGATCAGTTGAATCGCCGAATACTCCCGGGCAAGCGCTTGTCAGGAACACGGCGTGTTCGGAATCCGGACGCCCGTCCCTGGCCGCGCCTCACGGGCCCCGACCCCACGCGGCCCCCGACTTCCCCCCGGGAGGAACGAGCAGTGAGGATCAAGCGCACCACCCCCAGTGGCACGGCAAGACGGACCAGGCTGATCGCCGCGGGCACCGGCTTCCTCGCCGCGGCAGCGTTCGCCGCACCCAGCGCGCACGCCGCCGAAGCCCCCCAGACCTTCAGCGCCGCCGAACTGGCGCAGACCAGCGACGCGGTGCGCAGCGCCGACATCGCCGGTACGGCATGGGCCGTCGACGCCAAGACCAAGCAGGTCGTCGTCACCGTCGACGAGTCGGTCTCGCAGGCCGAGATAGCCCGCATAAAGCAGGAGGCGGGCTCCGCCGCCGGGGCGATCCAGATCAAGCACACCCCCGGTACGTTCAACAAGCTGATCTCCGGCGGCGACGCCATCTATGCGAGTAGCTGGCGCTGCTCGCTCGGGTTCAACGTCAAGAACAGCGCCGGTGCCGACTACTTCCTGACGGCCGGGCACTGCACCGACGGCGCAGGCACCTGGTGGTCCAACTCGGGCCACACCACCACCCTGGGCACCACCGCCGGGTCGAGCTTCCCGGGCAACGACTACGGCCTCGTGCGGTACACCAACACCTCGGTGACCAAGTCCGGAGCCGTCGGCAGCGTGGACATCACCCGCGCGGCCACGCCCTCCGTGGGCACCACGGTCACCCGGCGCGGCTCCACCACCGGCATCCACAGCGGCCGCGTCACCGCGCTGAACGCCACCGTGAACTACGGCGGCGGCGACGTCGTCTCCGGCCTCATCCAGACCACGGTCTGCGCCGAGCCCGGCGACTCCGGCGGCCCGCTGTACGGCGGCACCACCGCCTACGGCCTGACCTCCGGCGGCAGCGGCAACTGCTCCTCCGGCGGCACGACGTTCTTCCAGCCGGTCGTCGAGGCGCTCAACGCGTACGGGATGCACGTCTTCTAGACCGCGTCCCCGAGACCCGGCGTCCGTGCCCGCGCGCGCACGGGCACCCGCGACGCCGGCAGTGTGAGAAACAGTGTGAGAGGCCCCCGCCGGCACGGCCCGGCGGGGGCCTCTCCTCGTCCTCTTCTTCTTCGTGCTTTTCCTCGTCACCCGGCTCTCCCGCCCCGCCCCCTGCCGGGGTTACCGTCGAAGTGATGCGTTGCTGCGCCCACTTCGGACCCAGGGGGGCCGTGGGATGGTCGAGGAACTGGTGGCGGCGGGAGTGGCCGCGTTCTGCGCCGGAGCGGTGTACGGGATGGCGGCGGCGCGGGTCGTGCGCCAGTACGAGCGGGGGGTGGTCTTCCGCCTCGGCCGGCTCAGGTCGGCGGTGCGCGGGCCCGGGTTCACGATGATCGTCCCGCTCGTGGACCGGCTCCACAAGGTCAACATGCAGATCGTCACGATGCCCGTGCCCGCCCAGGACGGCATCACCCGGGACAACGTCACGGTGCGGGTGGACGCCGTCATCTACTTCAAGGTCGTCGACGCGGCCGAGGCCGTCGTGCAGGTGGAGGACTACCGGTTCGCCGTCTCGCAGATGGCACAGACCTCGCTGCGCTCCATCATCGGCAAGAGCGACCTCGACGACCTGCTCTCCAACCGCGAGAAGCTCAACCAGGGCCTGGAGCTGATGATCGACAGCCCGGCCATCGGGTGGGGCGTGCAGATCGACCGGGTCGAGATCAAGGACGTGTCGCTGCCGGAGACCATGAAGCGGTCGATGGCCCGACAGGCCGAGGCGGACCGGGAGCGGCGGGCCCGCGTCATCAACGCCGACGCCGAGCTGCAGGCGTCGAAGAAGCTCGCCGAGGCGGCCGGGGTCATGTCGGACCAGCCCGCCGCGCTGCAACTCCGGCTGTTGCAGACGGTGGTGGCGGTCGCCGCCGAGAAGAACTCGACGCTGGTCCTGCCGTTCCCCGTGGAGCTGCTGAGGTTCCTGGAGCGGGCCACGCCGGGGGAAGCGGGGCGGGCGGCGGAGGCGGCCGTGCACCAGCTGACCGAACTGGACGGGAAAACGCGGATCGTGAAGGAACCCGCCGCGGAGGAAGACGTTCCACAGAGCACGTGAAGCGGCTCGCCGAGCACTTTCACACCATCGATTTCCGGACAGGACCAGACCTCACCCTCTGCCGAGCGCTCTGTGCACAGGGTGTTTGCAAAGGGGACCGACATGGGGCGGCGGGGGCGTACAAGGTACGAAAGGCGCACGGGAGTTCCCGCACGCGCGTCCTGAAGTCGACCTTGTGTGCTCCCTGTGACGCTCGGGATAGTGGGGTGCGTCACCCTCACGGATCCGGCCCACCCCCACATCGGGCCTGTTCCGAACCCCCCACAGGAGGACGTGAGTTGAAGCACCGACGCATATCCAAGCGGCGCGTCGCCGTGGCCGGGGCGGGAATCACCGCTCTGGTCGCCGCGGGCATCACCTTCCAGACTGCGAACGCCAGCACCCCGTCGCCGGACCCGGCGCCCCGGACCCTCTCCGTCGCGAAGGCCGGAAATCTCGCCTCGTCCCTGACACGGAGCCTCGGCACGGACACCGCCGGCAGCTACTACGACGCCGACGCCGAACACCTCGTCGTCAACGTGCTCAACGAGGACGCCGCGCAGGCCGTCCAGGCCGCGGGCGCCAAGGCCAGAGTCGTGGAGAACTCCCTCGCCGCGCTCGACGGCGCCCGCGCGACGCTGAAGAGCGACGCGACCATCCCCGGCACCTCGTGGGCCACCGACCCCGCCACCAACAAGGTCGTCGTCACCGCCGACCGTACGGTCGAGGGCGCGGCCTGGGACAAGCTGAGCAAGGTCGTCGACGCTCTCGGCGCGAAGGCCGAACTCAAGCGCACACAGGGCGAGTTCACCAAGTACATCGCCGGTGGCGACGCCATCACGGGCGGCGGCGGCCGCTGCTCCCTCGGCTTCAACGTGGTCAAGGACGGCCAGCCGTACTTCATCACGGCGGGCCACTGCACCGAGTCGATCTCCACCTGGTCCGACTCCAGCGGCCAGGTCATCGGCGCCAACGAGCAGTCCAGCTTCCCGGGCAACGACTTCGGCCTGGTGAAGTACACCGCGGACGTCCCGCACCCCAGCGAGGTCAACCTCTACAACGGGTCCGCGCAGCCGATCACCCAGGCCGGCGACGCCACCGTCGGCCAGCAGGTGACCCGCTCCGGCTCCACGACCCAGGTCCACGACGGCACGGTGACCGGCCTGGACGCCACCGTGAACTACGGCAACGGCGACGTCGTCACCGGTCTCATCCAGACCGACGTCTGCGCCGAGCCGGGCGACAGCGGCGGTTCCCTCTTCGCCGGCGACACGGCGCTCGGCCTCACCTCCGGCGGCAGCGGCGACTGCACGTCGGGCGGCGAGACGTTCTTCCAGCCGGTGCCGGAAGCGCTCTCCACCTTCGGGGCGGAGATCGGCTGATCCCCGCGCGGCAGTAGAAAGGCCCGCCTCCGCCACCAGCGGGGGCGGGCCTTCGTGCGCGGTCCTGTGCGGCCCGGGCCCGGGAGGGCCTACGACGCGACGCCCACGTGGGTCGAGCCGTCACCCGGGCCCCGGCCCGCGCCGTGCTCGTGGTGAGCGCCGCCGCGCCTGCGCTCCCGCAGAGCCGACGCGGCCAGCGTCACCACGACGCCGAGCACCGCCCAGGCCGCGAGGACGAGCAGGGACTTCGTGAGGGCGTTGCCCTGGAAGTACGCGATCGAGCGCGCCGCCCAGGTGCCCGCGCCCGGTGGCAGCCACGGCCCGATCGCCTGCCAGAACGGCGGGAGCATCGGCAGCGGGAAGGCGCCGCCCGCGCTCGGGTTGCCCGCGATGACGACGAGGAGCACGGCCAGGCCGATGCCGACGATGCCGGTCAGCTCCTCCAGGGCGAGCGTGAGCGCGCCGACCGCGAAGGTGACGAGGGCGCCGAGCCCGGCAAGCCCCCAGAAGGAGCCGGGCAGCGCGCCGAGGATCGAGTCGCCGATGATCCACGAGCCGCCGATGCCGCCGACGACGGAGACGACCGCCATGGCGCCGAGCCGGATCGCCGCGCGTTGCGGACTGCCGGACTTGGACCCGGCGCTGATCGACATGATCGACGCGCACAGGTAGCCGCCGACGCACCAGCCGACGACGAGGTAGAAGGCCGAGAGCCCGTCGAAGTCGCTGGGGGAGGCGGGGGCCACGTCGACCTTCTCCACGGTCCGCCGCTCGGCGCCGTCGACCCGGGTGGCGATCGTCTCCAGGGCGCCGGCCAGAACGGTGCCTCCGCCGGACGCGACGAGCAGGGTGTCCTTGCTGCCGCGCGGATCGAGGATCAGGGCGCCGTCGATCTCCCGGTCCATGATCTGCTGCCGCGCCGTCTTCTCGTCGGCGACCACGCGCGGGTCCAGCGGTGAGCCCGGCAGCTTCGCCATCCGCTGCTCGGCCTGGCGCGCCGCCTGCTGCGCCGGGGCGACGACGCCGAACGGCACGTCCTTCGGGGTCGGATTGTGCAGCGCCCCCACGTAGGAGGCGATGAAGAGCAGCTGGAGGGCGAGTACGCCGATCACCAGCAGCGTGGCCCGCGGGGTGACGGCGGATCTGAACTCATCGGCGAACCTCATGCCCCAACGCTCCGGCGGCGGCCGGTGTCGTGCAGTCGGGGTGGGCCGAACGGGTCTCCGGGCGCCACCTTTCGAACGCCTGTCGTACATGCGTTCGAAAGTTGGTCTATGGTGGAGGTGGGGGAGGTGAGATCCGATTGGCTCGAGGTGTGCTGGAGGTGCGTGCGGTGGACTTCACGCATCTGCACACCGTGTCCGGGTTCTCCGTGCGCTACGGCGCCTCCCACCCGGAGCGGCTCGCCGAGCGCGCCGCCGAGCGGGGCATGGCCGCCGCCGCCCTCACCGACCGGGACACCGTCGCCGGAACCGTCCGCTTCGCCAAGGCGTGCGCCAGGCACGGGGTGCGCCCGCTGTTCGGCGTCGACCTCGCGGTGGGCGCCCACGAGCCCGGTGCCAGGCGCCCGACGCCCGTACGCGGCGGCGCCTTCGTCGACGAGTCGGCGCCCCGCGCCACCTTCCTCGCCCGCGACGGGGCCCACGGCTGGGCCGACCTGTGCCACCTGATCACCGCCGCGCACGCCGGGGACGACCCCAAGGACGTCCGCCTGCCCTGGGACGCCAACCACGGCGACGGCCTCACCGTGCTGCTCGGCCCCGACTCCGACGTCGGCCGTGCCCTCGCCGCCGGCCGCCCCGACCGAGCGGCGGCGCTGCTCGCCCCCTGGCGCGAGATCTACGGCGACGCCCTGCGCCTCGAAGCCGTCCACCACGGCAGGGCGGGCACGGGCCCCGGCTCGCTGCGCCTGGCCGCCCGCACCGTCGGCTTCGCCGCCGACCAGGGAATTCGCCCGGTCCTCAGCAACGACGTCCGCTACGCCGACCCGGGCGCGGGCCCCGTCGCCGACGTCCTGGACGCCGCGCGCCGCCTCGTCCCCGTCGACCCGACCAAGGAGCTGGACAGCGGAGAGCGCTGGCTGAAGGACCCCGCCGCCATGCTGGCCGGGGCCGAGCGGATCGTGGAGGCGGCCGGCTTCCAGCGCTCCACGGCGCGCCGGCTGCTCGAACAGACCGAGGAGACGGCCGCCGCCTGCCGCGTCGACCCCGAGGACGACCTCGGCATCGGCTCCGTCCGCTTCCCCGAACCGCACCTCGTGGGCGCCGGGCGGCGCACCGCCCAGCGCGTCCTCGCCTCCCGCGCGGCCGCCGGCATGGTCCGCCTCGGCCACGCGGGCGACCGCTCGTACTGGGAGCGGCTCCACCGCGAGCTGGACATCATCGCCCACCACGACTTCGCCACCTACTTCCTCACGGTCGCCCAGGTCGTCGACGACGTGCGGGCCATGGGCGTCAGGGTCGCGGCGCGCGGCTCCGGCGCCGGATCGCTGGTCAACTACCTCCTCGGCATCGCCAACGCCGACCCGGTCGAGCACGGCCTGCTCATGGAGCGCTTCCTGTCCAAGCGCCGCTCCGTCCTGCCCGACATCGACGTCGACGTGGAGTCCGCGCGCCGCCTGGACGTCTACCGCGCGATCCTCGACCGGTTCGGCCCCGAGCGCGTCGCCACCGTCGCGATGCCGGAGACCTACCGGGTGCGGCACGCGATCCGGGACGTCGGCGCGGCCCTGTCCATGGCCCCCGCCGACATCGACCGCATCGCCAAGGCGTTCCCGCACATCCGCGCCCGCGACGCCCGCACCGCCATGGCCGAGCTGCCCGAACTCCGTGACATCGCCGCGGAGTTCGGCGACCACCCGAACCTCTGGGAACAGGTCGAGGCGCTCGACGGGCTGCCCCGCGGCGTCGCCATGCACCCGTGCGGCGTGCTGCTCTCCGACGCCTCCCTGCTCGCCCGTACGCCGACCGTGCCGACCAGCGGCGAGGGCTTCCCCATGGCCCAGTTCGACAAGGAGGACGTGGAGGATCTCGGCCTGCTCAAGCTGGACGTGCTCGGTGTGCGGATGCAGTCGGCGATGGCACACGCCGTGGGCGAGATCGAGCGGACGACCGGCGAGTCCGTGGACCTCGACTCCGTACCCCGGACCGACCCGGACACGTACCGGCTGGTCCAGTCCACCGAGACGCTCGGCTGCTTCCAGATCGAGTCGCCCGGCCAGCGCGACCTGGTGGGGCGGCTCCAGCCCGCCACCTTCCACGACCTGGTCGTGGACATCTCGCTGTTCCGGCCAGGGCCCGTCGCCGCCGACATGGTGCGCCCGTTCATCGAGGCGCGGCACGGCCGGGCCCCGGCCCGCTACCCGCACCCGGACCTGGAGGACGCGCTGCGCGAGACGTACGGCGTCGTCGTCTTCCACGAGCAGATCATCGAGATCGTCGACATCATGACCGGCTGCGGCCGCGACGAGGCCGACCGGGTGCGGCGCGGCCTGTCCGACCCCGGGTCGCAGGAGCTGATCAAGTTCTGGTTCGCCCAGCACGCGACGGTGCGCGGTTACGACGCCGAGACCATTCGGAAGACCTGGGCGATCGTCGAGGCGTTCGGCTCGTACGGCTTCTGCAAGGCGCACGCCGTGGCCTTCGCCGTCCCGACCTACCAGTCGGCGTGGCTGAAAACGCACCATCCCGCCGCGTTCTACGCGGGGCTGCTCACGCACGACCCCGGCATGTACCCGAAGCGGCTGCTGCTCGCGGACGCGCGGCGGCGGGGCGTTCCGGTGCTCCCGCTGGACGTGAACAACTCCGCGGTCGATCATCGGATCGAACTGGTGTCCGACGGCGACCGGCCGGACGGAACATGGGGCATCCGGCTCGCCCTCTCCGACGTGTACGGCATCAGCGAGGCGGAGGCCGAACGCATCGCCGCGGGGCGCCCCTACACCTCCCTGCTCGACTTCTGGGAACGGGCCCGCCCGAGCCGCCCGCTCGCCGCCCGGCTCGCCCAGGTCGGCGCCCTCGACGCGTTCGGCGCCAACCGCCGCGACCTGCAACTGCACCTGACCGAGCTGCAGCGCTCAGGACACGGCGCGCGCGGCGAGCAGCTCCCGCTGACCGGCGGACGGCGCACCGCCCCGGCCGGACTGCCCGACCTCGGCGACACGGAACGGATGAGCGCCGAACTCGGCGTCCTCGGCATGGACGCCTCCCGCCATCTCATGGGCGACTACCAGAAGTTCCTGGACGATCTCGGCGTCGTACCGGCGCGGCGGCTGCGCGACGCCGAGCACGGCAGCACCGTCCTGGTCGCCGGGGCGAAGGCGGCCACCCAGACCCCGCCGATCCGCTCCGGGAAGCGCGTCGTCTTCTCCACCCTCGACGACGGCACGGGCCTCGTCGACCTCGCGTTCTTCGACGACGCGCACGCCGCGTGCGCCCACACCGTCTTCCACTCGTGGCTCCTTCTCGTACGGGGCACGGTCCAGCGGCGCGGACCGCGGAGCCTGAGCGTGGTGGGCGAAGCGGCCTGGAACCTGGCCGAGTTGACGGAGGTCTACGGCGAGCAGGGGCTCGACGGGGTGGCGCGGCGGATGGCCGAGCCGCCGCCCGGGACGGAGTCCGGTCGGGAGCAGGGCGAGAGCGGCCGGCGGATCCAGATGGCCAACGGCTACGTGCTGAACCCGTGGGCCGACCTGAAGCCGGCCGGTGACGGGAACATGGGCCCGCGGCGCAAGCTGTGGCACCAGAGCCAGGGGAGTGCGGGATGAACGCGGTCGAGCGTCAGCGGTCCGGCGAGAGCGATGGCGAGGTGCTGTGCGTACGGTTCCTGCTGCCGCCCGGCGACGAGACATCGCTGCCCCGGCTGCTCGGACTCCTCGCCGGGTTCAGCCCGGCCGTGGAGGCGCTGCCGCCCGACACCGCCCTGGTCGACCTGCGCGGCGCCGTACGGTACTTCGGGCGCGACGCACGTCGGATCGCCTCCGTCATCCGCGTACGTGCGATCGCCCTGCACGGCGTGGAGTGCCTGATCGGGGCCGCTCCCGGACCGATGCTCGCGCGGATGGCCGCCCGCGAGGCCGCACCCGGGGAGACGCACGTGGTGCGGGACGCCCGGGAGTTCCTCGACGATCAGCCCGTCGGCGCGCTCCCCGGTGTCGGCGCCGCCACCGCGCGGACCCTGGGCGAGTACGGGCTCGACACCGTCGGCCGGCTCGCGACCGCGCCGCTGTCCACGCTGCAACGCCTCACCACCGCCCGCGTCGGACGCGACCTGCACGACAAGGCGCGCGGCATCGACCGCACCCGCGTCGTCCCGAACGCCGCCGCACGCTCACTCGCCGCCGAACGCGGCTTCGTACGCGACGAGCTGGACCCGTACCGGCACCGCCGCGCGCTCCTCGCCGCCGCCGACGAGCTGGGCGCCCGGATGCGGGACGAGGGCCAGGTGTGCCGCTCGCTGACGTTGACGGTGCGCTACGCCGACCGGTCCTCGACCGTACGGAGCCGGGCGCTCGCCGAGCCGAGCGCCCACTCCGTCGCCCTGACCGGGGCGGCGTACCGGATGTACGACGCGCTGGGGCTGCAACGGGCCCGGGTGCGCGCCATCGCCCTGCGGGCCGAGGGGCTCGGCCCGGCCGAGGCTGCCACCCGGCAGCTCACCTTCGACCCCGTGGACGAGCGGGCCAGGACCCTGGAGGCGGTGGCCGACCGGGCGCGGGCGCGGTTCGGACCCGGGGCGGTCGTGCCCGCCTCGCTGGCCGCCCGGCCGCTCGCCGCCTGACCTCAGGCGTTGGCCCAGGGCGGCGTGATCCGCGTACCGTCCGCGAGCTCCGCCTCCAGGCCGACCGAGGCCGTCACCCACATCGTGGCCGTGGCGTCGGCCGGGTTCTCGACCGCGAGGGTCGCGCCCGCGTTCACGATCGCCGCGTCCCCGGCGGTGAGGGTGTGCGCGGTGCCGTCGATCGTCAGGCGCAGCGAGCCGGTCAGGAGGTGGAGGATCTCCTCGCGGGTGACGGTGTGGGCGGGGGCCTTCGTACCTGCCGGGATCTCGCCCCGCCAGGCGGCCAGTTCCTCGCTGCCGGTGGCGGGACGGGCGTACGAGACGAAGCGGGTTCCGTGGAGTTCGTGGACGACGGCTTCGGCGGCGCGGATGACGGGCATGGCTGCTCCTCGTTCGGCGTGGGCGCGGTCAGGTGGCCCGACTGGTGGTCAAGCCGCTTGTCCATATAGTCAAGCTGCTTGACCATGCCGTCAAGGGTGTTTCAATGTCCGCGTGCAGAACTCCGACGCCATGGCCCTGTCCGTCGCCCTCCTCGCCGCAGCCGGTGAGCTGACGCAGCGCATCCACGCCTCCGTCGTGGCCAAGGGCTTCGAGGGGCTGCGGCCCGCCCACGGTTTCGCCTTCGTGCGGCTCTCCACCGGGGACGCCACCGCCACCGACCTCGCCGCGCACCTCGGGGTGACCAAGCAGGCCGCCGCGCAACTCGTCGACGAGCTGGTGCGCAAGGGGTACGCCGAGCGCCGCCCCCACCCCGCGGACGCGCGCGCCCGGCTCGTCGTGCTGACCGAACGGGGCTGGGCCTGCACCCGGGCGGCCGAGGAAGCCATGGCCGACGCGGTGCGACCGTGGGTGGAGCGGCTCGGGGAGAGCGGGGCGCGGGCGCTGGCCGCGCAGTTGACGGCCGTGGCGCCCGCGGGGCCGGTCAGGCCCGCCTGGTGAGGTGAGGTGAGGTGAGGTCAGGCCGGGTTCATCGCGTCGCGCGGCGGCGCACCGAGATGAACAGGCCCGCGGCGCCGAGCGCGAGCGCCGCGGCTCCGCCCACCGCGATGTAGGGGGTCGTGGAGTCGCCGCCGGTCTCCGCGAGGTTCTGCGTGTTTCCCTGGGCGGCGAGCTGCTGGCCGGCGCTGTCGTCCGTGGTCGGCTGAGCGGACTCGGCCGCCTGGCTTGCCTCGGTTGTCTCGTGGGACTCGTCCGGTGCGTGGGTCTCGTGCGCGTCGGCCTCGGACGCCTCTTGCGGCGCGGCCGCGCCCTCCCCGCTCATGTCCATGCCGCTGTGGTCGACCGTCGACTTGTCCGCGTCCTTTGCGATCTGCTCGTCGGTCGGGGCGGACGCCACCGGGGCCGCACCCTCCGACGTGGCGGAGGTGCCGCCGTATGTCACGTCCGAGCAGGAGTAGAACGCCTCCGGGCTGTCCGAACGCTGCCAGATGCCGTAGATCAGCTGGCGGCCCGTGCGCTCGGGCAGCGTGCCGGAGAAGGTGTAGAAGCCGCCCTCGGCCGTCGGGTCCGTCTTCGTCGCCACCGGGTGCTCCAGGTCCAGGTCGGACCAGGCCAGCGGCTTCGACGCGTCGTAGCCCTGCTTCGTCAGATAGAGGTTGAACGTGCCCTTGTGCTGGGCGGTCACCTTGTACTTGAACGTGTACGAGCCCGCCGACACCTGCGTCGCGGGCCAGTCGGCGCGGGCCAGGTCCATGCCCTTGAACTCGTCGGAGTCGGCCGAGCAGAGCTTGCCGTCCGGGATGCGCTCTTGCGACTTGCCGCCGGCCGCGCCGTCCCGGATGCCGTTCCAGTCGTACAGGGCCTGCGGACCGCCCGCGGCGACCGCCGCCTTGCACGCCGCCGAGGTCGGGTTCTCCGCGCCCTCCGCGTAGCAGGCGGCGACGCGGCTGACGGGGTCGCCGAGCGTGCCGTGCGCTGCCGCGGGGGTGGTCGACAGGGTGAGCAGGGCGAGGGGGGTGAGGCCGGTCGCGGTGAGGGCGGCGATCTTTCGGGGGGCGGGCATGAGGGCTCCTGGGCGTTGGTGAACGGGGGGTCGTGGCAGCGAAGTTAGCCCGGGGAGCTGCGCGGATCTGCCCTTCTGGGGCGTCCGAGTTGATCTTTATGGCGCGCTTAAGGTGCGGCTCAGATTGTGCTCAGGTAGAGCGGCCTCAGCGCCGTGGGGGCGTTGGTTTGTCGGTGGGTGCCGCGCCGTTGTGGTTGCTCGCGCAGTTCCTCGCGCCCCTGCAGGGCGCTGTGAGTGGTTCGGTTTGTCGGCGGGTGCCGCGTCGTCGTGGTTGCTCGCGCAGTTCCTCGCGCCCCTGCGGGGCGCCGTGGGTGGTTCGGGTTGTCGGTGGGTGCCGCGTGCTCCTAGGCGGTCCATCGGTAACGGCGCTCCGGCCGGCCTGTCCCGCCGTATCTCAGTGTCACCCGTGCCCGTCCCGTCCCCGCGAAGAACTCCAGGTATCTGCGCGCGCTCACCCGGGACAGTGAACCCGCCTCCTGGGCGCACTCCGTGGCCGAGAGGCCGTCGGGGTGGGCGCGCAGGGTGCGTTCCACCAGCTCCGCCGTGTGCGCGGCCAGACCCTTGGGCAGCTCCCGCGAACCCGGCGGGCGCGCGCCGAAGATCTGGTCGACGTCCTCCTGCCGCGCCTCGTCCAGCGTGTCCAGGCGCGCCCGTACCGCCGCCACGTGCCGCAACTGCTGCTGCAGCGCCGCCTGGTTGAACGGCTTGATCAGATAGTGCAGCGCACCCGCGCGCAGCGCCGCCCGTACGATCTCCGCGTCCCGCGCCGCCGTGATGAACAGGGCGTCCACCGGAGCCCGCGACGGATCGCGTTCCTCCGCCGCCCGCAGCCCCCGCAACACGTCGATGCCGTCCATGTCCGGCAAGTAGACGTCGAGCAGCACCAGATCGGGCCGGACCTCCTCCGCGGCGCGCAACGCCTCCGCACCGCTGTGCGCCACCCCGGCCACCTCGAAGCCGTCGAGCGCGGACACGTACCGGCTGTGGAGCTTGGCGACCATGAAGTCGTCGTCCACGACCAGCACCTTCGTCACCAGCACCTTTGTCACTGGCGCAGGGTAGGCGCGCGACCACAAGGACCACAACGTTTCTTGCTTGCGCAAGGGAGACAGCCTGTTGACGCGACGGCAACATGTGGGCCACCTCACAACCCCCCGCACACCCGACCCCCGTACTCGACAGGTGGTGGCACCCGTGCGCCTGCGCACACCCCTCGCCCTGCTCGGAGCCGCGGCTCTCGTCCTGGTGGGGCCGCCGCTGCTCACCACCGGCAGCGGCGCCGACACCGGCACGCAGATCCCCGGCCTGCGCCTCATGGTCCCCAACACGCCCGGCGGCGGCTACGACATCACGGCGCGCACCGCCGCCAAGAACGCCGAGGACGCCGGACTCACCCACAACATCGAGGTGTTCAACCTGCCCGGCGCGGGCGGCACCGTCGGCCTCACCCGTCTCGTCGGCGAGCACGGCAACGGCAAGCTCGCCATGTCCATGGGCCTCGGCGTCGTCGGAGCCGCGCGCTCGAACCACTCCCCGAAGACGCTCGCCGACACCACCCCCATCGCCCGCCTCACCGAGGAGGCGGATGTCGTGGTGGTGGCCAAGAACTCCCCGTACAAGGACATCGAGCAGCTCGTCGAGGCGTGGAAGAAGGACCCCGGCAAGCTGCCCGTCGGGGGCGGTTCGTCGCCCGGCGGACCCGATCACCTCGCGCCCATGCTCATGGCGCGGGCCGCCGGGATCCCGCCCAGGAAGGTCAACTACATCCCCTTCGACGGCGGCGGCGAACTGCTCGCCTCCATCCTCGGCAGCAAGGTCGCCTTCGGCGTCTCCGGCGTCGGGGAGTACCTCGACCAGATCAAGAGCGGCGAGCTGCGCCTGCTGGCCGTCACCGGGCCCGAACGCGTCCCCGGCCTCGACGGGCCCACCCTCAAGGAGTCCGGCTACGACGTCGACTTCACCAACTGGCGCGGCATCGTCGCCCCGCCCGGCCTCTCCGGCACCCAGCGCACCAAACTCACCACCCTCGTCCGCAAGCTGCATGCCTCCAAGGAGTGGAAGCGGTCCCTGAAGAAGAACGGCTGGGACGACGCCTTTCTCGTCGGCGACGACTTCGGCGCCTTCCTGGCAGCCCAGGACAAGAACGTCGTCTCCGTACTGAAGGAGCTGGGGCTGTGACGACCTCCACCGAGACCCGCCCGCCGCGGGCGCCCGCGCGCTCCTGGCTGCGCGACCACTCCGAACTCGGCGTCTGCGTCCTGCTGCTCGCGCTCGGCGTCCTCGTCCTCACCGACGCGCTCGCCATGGACGTCGACCTGACACAGCGCGGGCCCGTCGGGCCGAGGACGGTCCCGTTCATCGTCGGCGGCGGGCTGCTGCTCGTCGCCGTGCTGCTCGCCGTCGACGTCCTGCGCGGCGGGCGCGGCGAGGCCGAGGGCGGCGAGGACATCGACCTGTCCGAGCCCGCCGACTGGCGCACGGTCCTTCTCCTCGCCGGGGTCTTCCTCGCCACCGCCGTCCTCATCGAGCCGGCCGGCTTCCCCGTCGCGGGCGCCCTCCTCTTCTGGGGCGCGGCCTACGCGCTCGGCAGCCGCCACCTCCAGCGCGACCCGCTGATCGCCGCCGCCCTCTCCCTCCTCACCTACACCCTCTTCAACAACCTGCTCGGCGTCCCCCTGCCGGGCGGGCCCCTGATGGGAGCGCTGTGACGCCATGAACGCCCTCTCCTCCCTCATGGACGGTTTCGGCACCGCCCTCACCCCGGTCAACCTCCTGTGGGCCGCCCTCGGCGTCCTCCTCGGCACCGCCATCGGCGTCCTGCCCGGCATCGGGCCCGCCATGGCCGTCGCCCTGCTCCTCCCGGTCACGTACGGGCTCGAGCCGACCGGCGCGTTCATCATGTTCGCGGGCATCTACTACGGCGCGATGTTCGGCGGCTCGACGACCTCGATCCTGCTCAACACGCCGGGGGAGAGCGCCGCCGTCGTCGCCGCCATGGAAGGCAACCCGATGGCGAAGGCCGGACGCGGCGCGCAAGCCCTCGCCACGGCCGCCATCGGGCACTTCGCGGGCGGCATGATCGGCACGGTCCTGCTCGTCGCGCTCGCCCCCAAGATCGCCTCGCTCGCCGTCGACATCGGCGCCCCCGACTACTTCGCGATCATGGTCCTGGCCTTCATCGCGGTGACCTCCGTCCTCGGCTCCTCGCGCGTACGCGGCCTCGCCTCACTCCTCATCGGGCTCACCATCGGCCTTGTCGGACTGGACCAGATGACCGGCCAACAACGGCTCACCTTCGGTTCCTTGCAGCTGGCCGACGGTGTGGACGTCGTCATCGTCGCGGTCGGCCTCTTCGCCATCGGCGAGGCGCTGTGGGTCGCCGCGCACCTGCGCCGCTCCAGTGGCGAGGCCATCCCCGTCGGCCGCCCCTGGCTCGGCAAGGCGGACGTGCGGCGCACCTGGAAGTCCTGGCTGCGCGGCCCGCTCATCGGCTTCCCGTTCGGCGCGATCCCCGCGGGCGGCGCCGAGATCCCGACCTTCCTGTCCTACGTGACGGAGAAGCGCCTCTCCCGGCACAAGGACGAATGGGGCAAGGGCGCCATCGAGGGAGTCGCGGGCCCGGAGTCCGCGTCCTCGGCGTCGGCGGCCGGCACCCTCGTCTCGATGCTGACCCTCGGCCTGCCCACCACGGCCGTCGCGGCGGTCATGCTCGCCGCCTTCCAGCAGTACGGGATCCAGCCCGGACCGCTGCTCTTCGAGCGCGAACCCGACCTCGTCTGGGGCCTCATCGCGTCCCTCTTCGTCGGCATGGTCCTGCTCCTCGCCCTGAACCTGCCCCTGGCCCCGGTCTGGGCGAAACTCCTGCGCATCCCGCGCCCCTACCTCTACGCGGGCATCCTCTTCTTCGCCGCGGTCGGCGCCTACGCGGTCGGCGGCGAGCCCGTCGACCTGGTCATCCTGCTGATCATCGGCCTGATCGGGTTCGGCATGCGCCGCTACGGACTGCCCGTCCTGCCCGCCGTCATCGGCGTCATCCTCGGCCCCAACGCCGAACAACAACTGCGCCGCGCCCTCCAGATCAGCGACGGCAGCGTCCACGGCCTCGTCGACACGCCCTTCTCCGTGACCGTGTACGCGGTGGTCCTGCTCATCGTGGCGTGGCCGCTGGCCCGGAAGCTGGTGGCGCGGGGGAAAGGCCATGACGCAGACGGTCCGGCATGACCAGAGGCGGTCCACCCCGCCGCCCACGGGCAAGGGGTGGGCCGCGCCCTGCTCGGCTCCGTCGACGAGCGCGCGCGCCCTCGGACTGCCCCAACTGCGGCTTCGCACCAACGCGTTCACCGCAAGCGTCTCACCCGCATGCGAGCGTCCCGCCTACTCGTCGGGCCACCACGTCTTGCGCACGTCCTTGCGCACTTCGGGGCGCTCGCGCACCGTCTCCGCCGCCTCTTCCCGCAACCGGCGCGTCACGGTGCCCGCTCCGGTCGGTTTGTGGATGGTCACTCGGCGCATGGTGCCTCCTGTACCTACACGAGTTCCAACATCGTGCCGTTGTAGACCTGTTCCCGGCTGATTCCTCATCGAAGCGCAATTGTCAGTGGCGGTTGTCAGGATGTGGGAATGACGCACTCTCTGGGACATGCGGAATGGGACGCCGCCGCGGCCGACTTCGACGACGAACCCGACCACGGTCTGCGCGACCCCGCGGTCCGCGGCGCCTGGGCCGGACGCATGGCCGACTGGCTGCCTGACCAGCCAGGACACCTGCTCGACCTCGGCTGCGGCACCGGCTCGCTCTCGCTCCTCGCGGCCGAGCGCGGACACCGTGTGACCGGCGTGGATTTCGCTCCGAACATGCTGGATCTCGCCCGAAGAAAATTCGCGCCCCATGACGCCCGGTTCCTCCTCGGGGACGCCGCGGCGCCCCCTGTTCCGGCCGCCTCGTACGACGTCGTCCTCGCCCGGCACGTGCTGTGGGCACTGCCCGACCCGGCGGCGGCCCTGCGGACATGGGTGACCCTGCTGCGGCCCCGGGGGCGGCTCGTACTGGTCGAGGGCGTGTGGGGCGAGGTCAGTCCCGCCGGGATCCCGGCGGACCGGCTGCTCGGCCTCGTACGCGAACTGGTGCACGGCGGCGTGCGGCACGAGGAGTTGTCGTCCGACGCGCGGCTCTGGGGCAAGGAGGTGCGTGACGAGCGGTACGCGGTCGTCGCCCTGCGCGACTGACCGGCGCTCGGCGCTTGGTGCTCAGCGCCTGGTGCTCAGCGCAGCAGCGCCTCGAACCGGCCGCTGCGGGCCAGGAGTTCCAGCTCGTCCAGGGCCCGGGACGCCGCGTCGGCGGCGGGCGGGTCCTGGCCGGCGAGGCCGCTGGCCGCGAACTCGTCCTCGTCCAGGCGGAGCACCTGGACGCCGTCGGCGGAGACCCACAGGTCCAGATCGAGGTCGACGGAGACGATGTCACCCGCGGCTCCGCCCTCGCGGACCTCACGGACCGCCGGGCGCGTGATGTCGCAGTACCAGCCCTTCAAGGTGCCGTCGCCCGCCCGGACCTCCTTGACCGCGTACCAGCGGTCGCGCCAGTAGTGCTCGGTGAACACGTCGCCCGGCTCGAAGCGCACGAAGCCGAAGTCGCGGACGCCGTCGCCCGCCCAGTCGGCCCGCACGGTGATGCGCGTACCGTCGTCGGAGAGGAGCCGTGCGGGGTAACCGATCTTCGTACGGCCCGCCTTCACGAGTTTCACCCGTACCACTTCCGGGAGCGAGGGAGTCACTGTGCCCATGGGGCGCACGCTACGTGTCGGCCACACCCGCGTGCCTCCGCTTTTCCGGCGGCCGGGCGGCCCCTGCGCGACAATCGTGCGGTGACCTTGAAGATCCGCATTGACGACAGCGCCGCACCCTACGAGCAGGTGCGGGCCCAGATCAGCGAGCAGGCCAGGGCGGGGGCGCTGCCCGTCGGGTACAAGCTGCCCACCGTGCGCGGCCTCGCGGAGGAGCTGGGGCTCGCCGCGAACACGGTGGCCAAGGCGTACCGGGCCCTGGAGGCGGACGGGGTGATCGAGACGCGCGGGCGCAACGGCACACTGATCGCCGCCGCGGGCGACGCCGCCGACCGGGAGGCCTCGGCCGCCGCGCAGACCTTCGCGGAACGCGCCCGGCGCCTCGGCCTCTCCGAGGAGGCGGCCCTGGCGGCGGCCCGGGACGCGGTGCGCGCGGCCTACGCGTAGACGTAGACCTCCGAAGACCCGTGGCCCTACAGGTACAGGCCCGCCTCCGCGTCCCCGCGCTGCTCCGGTACCGACGTCGGCGAGATGCCCCGGCGCAGCGCGAACAGCTCGGCGAGGGTCGCGCCCTCGCGGCCGATCCCTTCCTCGGTGCCGAGCCAGCCGGTCGCCTCGCGGCGGGTCAGCGGGCCGATCTCGATCCGGGCCAGGCAGCGGCCGGGCCGGACCACGGCCGGGTGCAGGCGCTCCAGGTCCTCGTTGGTGGTGACGCCCACCAGGACGTTGCGGCCCTGGCCGAGCAGTCCGTCCGTCAGGTTGAGCAGCCGGGACAGGGCCTGGCCCGCCGTGTGCTTGGCCTCGCCGCGGATCAGCTCGTCGCAGTCCTCCAGGAGGAGCAGCCGCCAGCGGCCCTTCGCGGCGCCGTCGTCCTCGCCGATCGCGATGTCCATCAGGTAGCCGACGTCGGAGAAGAGCCGCTCGGGGTCGAGCACGCAGTCGACCTGGCACCAGTCCTGCCAGGACCGGGCCAGGGTGCGCAGCGCCGACGTCTTGCCCGTCCCGGGCGGGCCGTGCAGCAGCAGGAGGCGGCCCGCGATGTCCTCGGGCCGCACCTTCATC
The DNA here is from genome assembly GCF_044332585.1 of Streptomyces sp. NPDC016845. Taxonomy (NCBI): domain Bacteria; kingdom Bacillati; phylum Actinomycetota; class Actinomycetes; order Kitasatosporales; family Streptomycetaceae; genus Streptomyces; species Streptomyces sp. NPDC016845. The sequence goes on from NZ_JBIRPI010000016.1 coordinate 87,137, forward strand.
AGCTGGTCCATGGCCTCGGCGACCGGCTCGGTGTAGTTGCTCCGCACCTCTTCCCACGTACCGGCCGAGATCTGCCGGGTCGTGCGGTGCGGGCCGCGCCGGGGCGACACGTACCAGAAGCCCATCGTCACGTTCTCCGGCTGGGGCTCCGGTTCGTCGGCGGCGCCGTCGGTGGCGTCGCTCAGCACCTTTTCGGCCAGTTCGGCGGTGGTCGCGGTGACGGTGACGTCCGCGCCCCGGTTCCAGCGGGAGACCAGGACCGTCCAGCCGTCGCCGTCGGCGAGCGTGGCGCTGCGGTCGTCGTCGCGGGCGGAGCGCAGGACACGGGCGTCCGGCGGCAGCAGGGTGGCCCCGGAGCGGACGCGGTCGATGTTGGTGGCACGGGAGTGGGGCTGCTCGCCCGTGGCGAAGCGGCCCAGGAACAGCGCGTCGACGACATCGGAGGGCGAGTCGCTGTCGTCGACGCCCAGCCGGACGGGCAGCGCGTCGAAGGGGTTCGCGGACATGCCGCCATGATCCGTCACGAAGGGCCGGCTCGCACAGAGATTTCCGGTGTGCGGCCCCGACCCGGCTCATTATTCTCGTAGTCGATGGGACGTGATGGAGGGGGTCCGGGGGCGTCGCGGTGGCGGCTCGCCGCCGCGTTCGGCGTCGGCGCGGCGGCGCTGGCCGTCGTCCTCGCCGTGCCCGGCACCCTCGCCGACCCCGACTCCACGGGGGACCGCGCTCCGCCCGCACCCTCGGCACCGGGGCCCGGTGTCGGCTGGGGCCTCACCCACACCGAGCACTCCGCGGACGAGGGCGCGCCCGCCGCCCGCGCGCGCGTCGAGAAGCTGCTCAGGTCACGGCCGATGCCGCAGAACGAGGCGATCATGGGCTGGGGCGCGGGCAACCCCGAACCGGCGCCGGGCCGTTACGACTTCGCCGCCATGGACAGCCGCATGCGACTGATCCGCAGGTCCGGCGGTACCCCCGTGATCACGCTGTGCTGCGCGCCCGACTGGATGAAGGGCGGGAAGCCGGGCGCGGAGAACACCGACTGGAGCCAGGAGAACCTGGAGAAGGCGCCCCTGCCCGAGCACTACCAGGACTTCGCGGACCTCGCGGCGGCGATCGCCGAGCACTACCCCTTCGTACGCCACTTCATCGTGTGGAACGAGTTCAAGGGCTTCTGGGACGAGGAGCGCGGCCGCTGGGACTACGAGGGCTACACGAAGCTCTACAACCTCGTCCACCGGGCGCTGAAGAAGGCCGACCGGTCCCTCCAGGTCGGCGGCCCGTACCTGGGCATGGACAGCGTCGACCCGCAGCACACGGACCGCGGGGCGCCGGAGGGGGCGGAGGGAGCCTGGGGGCGGATGGACCAGCGGGTCGTCGACGCGTTCGACTACTGGAACGAGCACAAGGCGGGCGCCGACTTCGTCGTCGTCGACGGTGCCACCTACCCGACCGGGGGCGAGCCGCTGCCCGACGCGTTCGCGGCCACCGACAAGTTCACCGACGTCAGCGAGTGGATCAGGCGGCGGACCGGCGGTCTGCCGCTGTGGTGGGCCGAGTACTACGTGGAGCCCGCCGACGCCGCGGGCGCCCGCGAGGGCTGGAGCGAGCGGCACCGCGTCGCCGTCCAGGCCGCGGGCCTGACGGCCCTGGCGAAGGGCGGCGTCACCTCCGCCTTCCACTGGAACCCCGAGGCGCAGGCCGGGACTTCGTGCGCCGGGTGCGTGTGGCGGCCCACCGGCCGCGCCTCCGGCGGCGGCGCGCTCCCCATGTACGGCCTCCTGTCGCGGTTCCACGCGGAGTTCGGGCCCGGCACGAGGTTCCGCCGCGTCACCGTCGCCGCGACGGACAAGGAGCGCGTGCGCGTCCTCGCCGACGACGAAACGGTCCTGGTGGTGAACACCCTGGACCGGCCGATCAGCGCCGAGGTCGACGGCCGGCGCTTCCGGATGCAGGGCTACGAGGTGAAGTGGCTGCGCCGCTGAGGCGGGCGGGCGGGCAGGCAGGCGGGCGGGCGAGCGCCAAGACAGCCCGGCGTCAGGACAGGCCCGAGGTCGCGACAGGCCAGCCTCAGGCTAGGCGTCAGGACAGGCCCGAGGTCGCCGATAGGCCCAGCCTCAGACCCGGCGTCAGGGCACGCCCAGTGTGAGGAAGCGCCGGATCAGCGCCACCGCGACCACCGCGAGCAGCGCCAGCGCCCACCGGAACGTACGGTTCAGCCACCGCAGTCGCCGCACGCTCGGCGGGGCCGCCACCCGGACCACCTCGCGCGCCGCGAGCAGCACGGTCAGCGCGAGCGCCGCCAGGGCGCCGAGGGCCGTCCACGGTGTCCAGGTGATGTGCGGCCCGGCCGGACCGGAGTCGGCTCGCTCGACCGGCCCGGCCGGCTGGGCGCGCGAGCGGTACAGGGCCGCGTCCTCGTTGACGTAGACCTTCTCCAGCTCCTGCCGTGCGTCGAGGCTCCGCAGGAGCCGGGCCTGCCAGGACCGCGGGTAACCGGCGTCGAGGCGCAGGAAGGCGGCCTGGCTCTCGTTGACCACGAGGAACGTGTTCGGGCCCGCGTCCGTGACCGCCTCGACCAGGCCGTCGACCAGGACCGGGTCGACCGGCGCGCGCACCGGCACGTACGTGACCCGCTCCATGTCGCGGGCGCCCCACGGCAGCGACGGCGTCACGTCGGCGGCCGGGTCGCGGCTCAGCCACAGCAGCCGGACGCTCGGCTCGTCATGGGCGTAGACGTACTCCATCGCCGCGGCCTCGCCGGGCCTGACCCGTTCGAACGGCTCGTTGCCCCAGCGGGCCACCAGGAAGCCGCCCATGAGCAGCAGCCCCGCGAGGAGCGCGGCGAGCGGGGCGACGCTGATCCGGTCCCGGTCGCGCTCCTTCACGGTCAGCCCGGCGCGGGGGAACAGGGCGAGACCGGCGAGGAGCGCGGCGCCGGGGAGGGCGAACAGGAAGACGCGGAGCGCCATCTCACCCCCGTACGACTGCATGGCGAGACCGAGGAACGGGACGCAGGCCAGGACGGGCAGGGAGCGTTCGCGGTAGCGCCATTCGCGGCGGCGCCACCAGCCGTACAGGGCGCCGGTGAGGACGCCGCCCGCGAGGAGCACGCGCGCGTAGAGGACGAGGGCGTGGCTGGAGTCGCCGCCCTGGATGCGGCCGGTGACCGACGAGGAGACGTTCCCGCCGATTCCGCCGACGCCGCCGAAAAGGTCGCCGAGATGTCCGGCCCAGTACGGCTCCGCGGCGAAGCCGAGCCAGCCGACCACCATGACGCCGCACAGCAGCGGCAGGCCGGGCAGTTCGCAGCGGCCCGCGAGGACGAGGCCGGTCAGGGTGCCCAGCATCATGAACGGCGTGAGCTGGTGCGCCGGGACGGTCGCCGTGAACAGGGCGAGGAGGAGGGCGAGGAGCGCGACGCGCTGGCGGCGGCCGGCCGGTTCGACCTCCGTCTCGCCCGGCCGCCGCTTGTCCCACAGCACGCGCGGCGGCCGGAACCAGACGAGCAGGACCGCCACGAACATCAGGTACAGCAGGTACGTGAAGCCTTGCGGCGAGAAGTAGTCCTGGCCGACCCAGCCGCTCAGGACGAAGATCCACAGGCCGGTCCACCCGGCCCGCCAGTTCGCCCGTACCGAGCGCAGCAGCAGGAACATCGGGACCAGGCACAGGAGGTGGAGCGCCGGCGGCCACCAGCGCAGGAGTTGTTCCAGGTCGTCGATGCCGCAGGCGCGGGCGAGGAACGCGGCGGCGGCGAAGAAGCCGGGCCAGCTCCAGCGCGCGTCCAGGTTCGGCGCGGCGGTCCCGGTGCGGTCGATGTGATCCAGGAAGCCCAGATGCCGCCAGGCCGTGGCGAACCGGGGCTGCTCCTCGACGACGGCGGGCAGCGCGTGCAGGGACACGACGGTGGCGAGCAGGGTGCACAACAGCAGCGCCTTGTGCGGGGCTTCGAGCCAGAGCAGTGACGTGAAGGCGACGACGAGCAGCGCGGCGCCGACGAGCGTGGCCGGGGGCAGCACCGAGACGAGGCCGAGCCCGCCCATCGCGTCGAGGTCCGCGTCGTCCATGGAGAGGACCGGGACCCAGTAGAGGGCGAGCGCGGCGAGGAGCAGCAGCGCCAGGGCCACGACCGTGGGGCGCGCGGCCGGGCGTGGTGGTTCCGTCTCCGGGACCTCGGCGGCGTCGTACAGGGGGTGCGGGGCCTTGGGGCGCGGGCTCGCGTGGTGATCCGGGCGGAGCCGGACAGTGAGCCGGGTGACGGCGTCGCGCAGCGTTTCCGCGGCCGTCTGCCGCTGAGCGCGCTCCGTCGGCGGCGGGCCGAGATCGGCGAGGTCACCGTCGGGCGCGGCGTCCTCGGCCGGCTCCGTGGACGGGGCGACGCGCAGGACGCGCCACAGCTTCGGCGCGGCGATCGCCAGGACGACGCCGAGCGAGCAGACCTCGGCGAGGCCCGCCCCGGTCAGCCCCCTCGTCGGCAGGAACAGCAGCGTCAGGCCGAGGACCAGGGCGCAGAGCAGCCCTTGCAGCCAGGCGAGCCCCGACGTCCTGCTCTGGGCCCGCAGCACCGCGAAGTAGATCTCCATGACCACGCGCAGGGCCGCGCCGAGGGCGAGCAGGCGGAGCAGCGGGGTGGCCGCGTCGGCGTAGTCCCGCCCGAACACGCGCAGCACGTAGGGCGCGAGGAGCAGCAGCAGCCCGCAGACCGGCAGCATGATGCGGGCCATGCGGCGCAGCGCGGCCCGGGTGTGCGCGGCGAGCCGCGCGGGGTCGTGCGAGCCCTCGACGGTCAGGGACGCGCCCATGTTGACGGCGAGGAGGTTGACCGTGCCGCCGATCGTGGCGGCGACGTAGAAGTAGGCGTTGTCGGCGGAGGAGACCTGCGAGGCGATCAGCACCGGTACGAGGAAGACCACGGCGAGCGAGAACAGCGAGCCCGTGTAGTCGCCCGCCAGGAAACGGCCCACCTCGCGCGCCGTCGGAGGCGCCCCGGCCCCGTCCTGCGTGGCGGCGGCGTGCCGGGGCACGAGCCGCCGCAGGACCAGCAGGCCCAGCGGCAGCAGTGAGAAGGCGATGGCGACCGCCCACGACACGAAGACGCCGCTGGCCGGAAGGGCGACGGCGAACGCGACGAGCAGCGCCAGCTTCACCGACGAGAACACGGCGTTGCCCACCGGCACCCACGGCGCGCTGCGCAACCCGGTGAGCACGCCGTCCTGAAGGGTCAGCAGCGCCCAGGCGACGACGGCGGCGACAAAGCCGATCCCGGGCAGCGGTCCGTGCAGGAAGCGGTACGAGGGCCCCCAGGCGTCGAGCGTCAGCAGGAAGACGACGGCCGCGAGGGAGACGGCGACCGCGCTCCACCCGTACGCACGCACGACGAGGCGGCCGGTGGCGCGCCCCGCGACGGGCAGGAAGCGGGCCAGGGCCCCGGTGAGCGCCACGGCGGTGAGGCCGGCGAGGAGCTTCATCGCCGCGATCGCCGCGGAGCCACGGCCGACCGCGTCAGCCGAGTAGTAGTGCGCGGCGGCCAGCCAGAAACCGACACCGAGGACGGCCGAGACGACGGTGTTCAGCATCAGCGCGTAGGCGTTGCGGAACAGTTGGCCGCCCTGCGGCCCCTGTCCGGGGCCGGGCGGCGTGCCCTGGGCGCTCCCGGTGGCCGCCACCGTGTCAGCCACGGGCCCGCACGGCTTTCCGGGCACCGCGCACCACGGCGTACGCCGTGGTCAGCGCCCTGTCCCCGGCGAAGTACGGCCCGATGGCGCGGCCCTCGACCAGCCGCTCGAACGCGGCGGGCCCGGTGGACCGGCGCACGGTGACCCGCCGCAGGGCGTACGGTCCCTGGCGGCGCCGGGCGAGCCCGTTGCCGACGGCGAGGGCCTGCGCGAACCCCGCCGCGCGGACGGCCTGCCGCACGCGCCGGTCGGAGTGCCCGTAGGGGTGGGCGAAGGAGGCGGGCGGGGCCCCCAGCTCGCCCTTCAGTATGTCCCGGCAACGCGTCAGCTCGAACTGGAGTGCCGCGGCGCCGAGTTGGTCGAGCGGCGGATGCGTGTGGCTGTGCCCGCCGATCTCCACGCCGTGCGCGGCCAGCGCCCGCACCTGCCCCCAGCCGAGCATCGCGTCGAGCCCGCCCCCGGTGTCGTACGGGCCGCGCAGCCAGCCCGTCGCCACGAACAGGGTGGCGGCGAACCCGTACCGGGCGAGTACGGGCAGGGCGTGCCGGTGCACCCCTTCGTACCCGTCGTCGAAGGTGATGAGCACGGGCCGCGCGGGCAGCTCCCCGCCGCGCCCGCGCCAGACCGCGGCCAGCTCGGCGACGGTCAGCGGGGTGCGCCCGTGCGCGGCGAGGATCTCCATCTGCGTGGCGAACTGCCCGGGGGACACCGAGAGCCGCCGGATCGCGGGGCCCGGCTCGTGCGCGACCGCGTGGTACATCAGCACCGGGACGGCCGCACGGTCGGCTTCCCGCGCGGGCGCGCTCATGCCGTCGCCCTCTCCCGCACGTAGCCGGCCGTCGCCATGGCGAGCCCGGTCACGACGGCTCCGGCGCGGGCCGCGCCGTCCGGGCGGGCGAGGAGCGCGTCCCGGGCCGCGCGCGCCAGCGCGGCCGGGAGGACGCGCGTGACGTACGCGCGCTCGGACCTGAGCCCGCTGCCCGTGCCGACCCTTCTCGTCAGCCGGGCCTTCGAGAGCCCTTCCGCGTAGGTGCGGGCACGGAAGTAGGCGAACCGTTCGCGTTCGGGCGGGACGCGGTGGTGGACCACGGCGCGGTCGTCGATCAGCAGGACGGCGTCGGGTCTGGCGCGGCTGAGGCGGATGCACAGCTCCGTCTCCTCGCAGCCGAGCGGGCGCGGGCCGCCGTCGCGGCCGATGCCGGGGGCGAAGCCGCCCGTCGCCGCCAGGGCGGTGCGGCGGTACGAGGCGTTGCCGCCCAGCACATTGCGGACCCGCGCCGTGCCGTGCGGCAGCCCCCGGTAGGTGCACCCCACGACCCAGTCGAACTCCGCCGGGAACCAGCCGGGCCGGCGCCCCGACGCCCAGACCGGCTCGGTGCGTCCGCCGACCGCCATGACGCGCGGGTCGGCGTAGGCGGCGGCGAGGTGGCGCAGCCAGTCCCGCTCCGCCACCGCGTCGTCGTCGAGGAACGCGACGATCTCACCGGACGAGGCGGCGATGCCGGTGTTGCGCCCGGCGGAGAGACCGGGCGGCCCCGCGTTCGCGAGGACCCGGAGACCGGCCGTCCGCCCGTACTCCTCGCTCAGCCGGTCGAGCAGCGCGGGACGGTGGTCGACGACGAGGAGGACCTCCGAGGCCGGGTACGACTGCGCCCGTACGGAGCCGACCGCCGCGAGGGTGTCCGCCCAGCGGTCCTCGGTGTACGCGCAGATGACGACGGCCGCCGTGGGCCGCCGCCCGTCCTGGCGGCCGGTCAAGGCAGCCGCCCGCGCGCCGCGTCGGGCCGCGCGGCGCACGGCCCGACGCGGCGCGCCCGCCGGTTCGGCCGCTCCTTCAGGATCACCCTCAGGACCCGCAGCCCGTCCCGCACCGCACGCAGATTGCTCGCCCCGTGGATCCGCACATGCTCGTGGCTCGGGATCTCCCGCACCCGCAGCCCCGCCTTGACGACGCGGATGTTCATCAGCGTCTCCACCTCGAAGCCGGTGCAGTCGAGGTCGATCGCGTCGAGGCAGTGGCGCCAGAACGCGTTGTAGCCGTAGCAGAGATCGGTGTAGCCGGCCCCGAACTTGGCGTTGACGACCGCGCACAGCGCCCGGTTGCCGAGCCTGCGGACCGTCGTCATGTCGTCGGTGGCGCCGCCGCGGGCGAACCGCGAGCCCTTGGCGAAGTCGGCGCCGGAGACGAGCGCGGCGACGTAGGAGGCGATCTCGCGGCCGTCGGCGGAGCCGTCCGCGTCGACCGTCACGATGATGTCGCCGGAGCACGCCCGGAACCCGGTGATCAGCGCGTCGCCCTTGCCCTTGCCGGGCTGCGGCACGACGACGACCCCGGGCCGCAGCGCGCGGGCGACCGCCACGGTGCCGTCGGTGGAGTCGCCGTCCACGAGGACGACTTCGTGGATCCGGTCGGGCAGGGTGGCGAAGACGTACGGGAGGTTCCGTGCCTCGTTCATGGCGGGGAGGACGACGCTGACGCGCGGCGCGGCGCACCGGGCGGGCGTGCGGGCGGGCCCGGGAACGGCAGGGGGCGCCGGGCGCGCGGCGGGGCTGCTCACAGGTCTGGCCCTCTCGTCCGGTGGACGTGCGGACGGTGGACGTGCGAACTCGACAGCTGGGCTGGGCTCTACGGGTGTTCCTACGGGTGTTCCTACGCGTGTCTCTACGGGCGTTGCCGCGGCCGGTACGCGTACCGGCACATGAAGGCGAGGGCGCTCAGCGCCCCCACGGCGATCACCCCGCCCTCGACCGACCAGTGCCGGGTGGCGAGCATGCCCTGGGCCACCAGCATCACGACGGTGACCGCGCCGGTGAGGGACAGGACGCCGCGCACCCACGGGTCGAGGCCGCGCAGCGCGGCGGCGAACACGGCGCCGGGCGCGGCCAGGAGGTAGAAGAGCGCGAGGGGCCCGCGCAGCGGCGAGTGGGCGTCCGAGAGGACGAGGACCAGACCCGCGACCAGAGCCGCGCCCCCGGTCAGGACGGCGGCGCCCGCGAGCAGACGGGGCGCGCCGCTCGACGGGAGCTTGATCCGAATGGTCTGCATTGGCGACTTTGCCCCCCGACGCGCCGGATGCCGGACTTCAATGTGGCGCAGCGCCGAAGAGGCGTCAAGACGCGAGATGAGGGTAAGTCAGTTCTGTGACATGTACGCGTAATTGAACACTGGTCGAACGTCCGTCGGAGGTACTTCCCGGTAACTGTGGCGCGTGGTACCACAGTTATCAGCAGAGATCCTGCTAAAGGAGGTTCCATGAGACGTTTCCGACTTGCGGCATACGTGACCTCGTTCCTCTTCGCCACCGCGGCGGCCCTCACCGGGGCGGGCGCGGCCCACGCGTCCGGCACCGCCGCGGCCACCGGCTACGTGGCCCTCGGTGACTCGTACTCCTCCGGGGTCGGGTCCGGCAGCTACGACAGCGCGAGCGGCAACTGCAAGCGCTCCTCGAAGGCGTACCCCGCGCTGTGGGCCGCCGCCCACTCGCCCTCCAGCTTCAACTTCACCGCGTGTTCGGGCGCGCGGACAGCAGACGTCCTCTCCGGTCAGCTCGGCCCGCTCGGCTCCGGCACCGGGCTCGTCTCGATCAGCATCGGCGGCAATGACGCCGGGTTCGCCGACGTCATGACGACCTGCGTCCTCAACTCCGAGTCCACCTGCATCAACCGCGTCAACCAGGCGCGCGCGTACGTGACCTCGACCCTTCCCGGCAACCTCGACAAGGTGTACTCGGCGATCAGCGCCAAGGCGCCCGCGGCCCACGTGGTGGTGCTCGGCTACCCCCGCTTCTACAAGCTCGGCGGCTCCTGCATCGCCGGTCTGTCCGACGCGAAGCGGTCGGCCATCAACTCCGCCGCCGACCTGCTCAACAGCACCATCGCCAAGCGCGTCGCCGATCACGGCTTCACCTACGGCGACGTGGCGGCCAGGTTCACCGGGCACGAGATCTGCTCGGGCAGCGCGTGGCTGCACAGCGTCAACTGGGGCAACATCGGCGAGTCCTACCACCCGACGGCCGCCGGGCAGTCGGGCGGCTACCTGCCCGAGCTGACCTCCGCCGCGTGAGGACCGGTAAGCCGCGCAAGGACTAGTAAGTCGGTGAACCGGTGGCGGTCCCGCTCGACGACGTGGACGGTGTCGACGACGTGGACGGTGTCGACGACGTGGAGGGTGTCGGCGACGTCGTCGGCCTCGACGGCGTGGACGAGGTCGACGGGGCCGCCACCCTGCACGTGACCACGTAGACCACGTAGTTGGAGGTCGTCGAGCGCGGGCTGCGCACCTCGACACCGATCTGGTCGCGCAGCGTCCCGCCCGTCCGGTACGCCGTCTGCGTGGTGTCGACGGTACGGCTGCGCGCGCCGCCCGCACCGAAGCTCAGGGTCTTCCAGCCGGGCTCCGACGCGCTCCCGCTCCTGGTGACCCAGCGGTACTCGACCTGGGCCGGGGTCCGGCCCACGGTGATCCTCGCCGCGAACGCGGGCGCCCGCGCCGAGGACGGCGGGCACGTCCCCGAGTAGCTCCCGCGTACGGTGCTCACGCCGACGCGGACGGACTGGGCCGGGGCGGTGGTGCTCCCGACGCCGCCCGATCCACCGGCACCGGCTGTGCTGTCGCCACCGCTTGAGCTGCTGCCGCCACCGCCGCCACTGCCGCCCGAGGAGCCGGAGCCGCCGTTGTCGCCGCCGCCGTCCCGGTTGAGCAGCGCGTACGTCAGACCGCCGATGGCGAGGAGCAGGACGACGATCCCCGTCATGAGTGCGAGCGAGGCGCGGCGCGCGCGGCGCTGGTCCGCGCCGTCCGGGCCGTCCGGGTCCGTCGTCGTGGTCGTCGCGCCGCCGGACGCCGGCGGGGCCGGCGCCGGGAGGGGCAACGGAGGTGTGGACGTGGCCGGCTGCCGCGACGTCACCGTCGGCATCCCCGCCGTCGGACCCTGATAGCCGAACAGGCTCCCGCCCGCGCCGACGATCCGCAGGTCACGCTCCGCGTCCGCCGCCGGGGTCCGCGCGGCCGGGGCCTTGCGCAGCAGGCCCTCGATGACCGGGGCGAGCGCGCCCGCCCGGCGCGGCGGCGGCAGCTCCTCGTCGACGACCGCCCGCAACGTGCTGAGCGGGGTGTCCTGCCGGAACGGCGAGTACCCCTCGACGGCCGCGTACAGCAGCACCCCGAGGGACCAGAGGTCGGACTCCGGCCCCGGCGCCCGCCCCAACGCCCGTTCAGGAGCCAGGAACTCGGGGGAGCCGATGATCTCGCCGGTCATCGTCAGCGCCGAGGTGCCCTCGACCATGGCGATCCCGAAGTCGGTGAGCACGACCCGGCCGTCGTTCGACAGGAGTACGTTGCCCGGCTTCACGTCGCGGTGCAGGACCCCCACGTCGTGCGCGGCGCGCAGCGCGGCCAGGACCTCGGCGCCGATGTGCGCGGCGCGGTCCGGCTCCATCGGGCCCTCGGCCTCCAGCTGCTCGGCCAGGGAGACCCCGCGGACCAGCTCCATGACGATCCAGGGCCGCTGGTCCTCGGTGGCCACGTCGTACAGCGTCACCACATTGCGGTGCGCGACGCGGGCGGCGGCCCATGCCTCCCGCTCCAGACGGGCGTACATCCGCTCGACATCGGTCGTCGGCAGCCCGGCCGGGGCCCGCACCTCCTTGACGGCGACCTCACGGCCGAGGACCTCGTCCCGGGCCCGCCACACCGTGCCCATGCCGCCTTCGCCGAGCGGGTCGATCAGCCGGTACCGCCCCGCGACCACACGCTCACTCACGGGTGCCCCCATTCGCGGATCCGCGGCAAGACAAGCCTGAACAAAAGTAGCTCAACCGAGCGCGGTTGCAGCCCCCTTGAAGACCAATCCGCAGCCGAGCGCGAGCACGACGCAGGCCGAGCCGAGGGGCACGAGCCGCTGCGCCGCGCGCCGCCCCCGCGCCCTGCTCCCCGCGATCCGCCGCGCCGCGAACGCGCCCGCCCGCACCACCACGAACCCGGCGGCCGTCAGGGTGACGGCGAGCCCGGCCCCGTACGCCAGGACGAGCAGCACCCCGAACCACGCCTGCCCGAGCGCGGCGGCGCCGACGAGCACGACGACGGCGGACGGACTGGGCACGAGCCCCCCGGCGAACCCGAGGAAGAGCGCGCCGCGGAGGCCGGCGCCGGGGTGCGCGTGGTCGTGCCCGTGCCCGTGCCCGTGCCCGTGCTCGTGGTCGTGCGGGTGGTCGTGATCGTGCCCGTGCGGGTGTCCATGGCTGTGCCCGTGCGGGTGCGCCCTGTTGCGCCACGCCTTGCGTACGAGCGTCACGCCCGCGGCCGTGACCAGGACGCCGCTGGCCACTCCGAGCCAGGCCACGACCGAAGGCGCCGCCGCCGATCCGCCGATCACGAGGGCGCCGAGCGCGACGACGCCGAGCGTGTGCGTCACCGTGACCGAGGCGGCGAGCGGCAGGACGTCGCGCAGCCCGGCCCGGCCGCGGGCCGCCGCGGTGGCCGCCATCAGGGTCTTGCCGTGGCCCGGGGCCAGGGCGTGCAGGGCGCCGAGCAGGAGGGAGGTGGCCAGGGCGAGCGCGGCGAAGCCCGGGGTGAGGTCGTGCCGGGCGACGAGCCCGGACAGCGCGCTGGTCCACCGGTCGGCGCCGCGCGGCAGCACGCTCGACGCGTCGGGCCCGCTCGGCTTCCCCGCACGCAGGGCGGGCCCGCCGGGAGTGACGCGCAGGCTGGCGCTGGTGGCGTCGGGCGGCGACTTGAGCAGGTCCTCGGGGTACCGGGTGAGTCGCTGGGAGAGGGACGTACGCGGGACGTCGCTGCGCACGAGGGTCGTCCGGTCGCCCTGGGCGGTGATCTCGTGCCAGCCGGGCCCGTGCCGCCCGGGTGCGCGGAAGGCGACGGTGGCCGCCCGGTCGCGGGGGAGTGTGGCGGTCGCCTCGCACTCGACGCGCAGGGTACGAAGCCCGGCCTGACCTGGCCGGTGGACGGCGCGGCCGGTACGCAGGCTGACGACGGTCCGCGCCCCGTCGACGGTGACCTCCGTCCCCCGCACGGCCTTGCGGCACCGCTCCCGCGCCCAGTCCCCGATCCCGGCGCGTTCGACGGCGCCCCGCACCTGCGTCGCCGGAATCTCGGCGAGATCCTCGATGTGCGTGATCCGCAACCGCTCCGGGCCGGTGACGAGGCCGTCGTAGGTGTTGGTGGTGAAGTTCCCCAGCGGATGCGCGTGGGCCCGCGGCACCGGGACCAGGAGGAGGACGAGAAGGAGCAGAAGCCCGAGCCCCGCCCAACGCAGACGGTGAACGCCCGGCCATGTGCGCGGGGCGGTGGCGTCGGCGGTGGAGCAGGGGCCGGTGTCCGGCGGCGTGGCGTGGACGACGAGCCCGGTCTCCAGGCGGTCGGCATGCAGGGGCGCCCGTCGTCGGCGCCGGGTGCCGGCGGCGAGTGAGCCGCTCGGCCCGGCCCCGCGCGGACGGTCCGCACCGCCCGGCCCCGGGCGCGTCATGGCCGGCCCCCCGACAGCGCCCGCGCCGCCTCCGCCCCCACCGGGGAGAACTCCGGGTTCAGGCGCAGCGCCCGGGTCAGCCACTCCTTGCGCTCCGCGCCGCGCGCGACGGCTCCGCGGTGGTAGGCGAAGGCGGCGTCGCGGTAGCCGGTACGGGTGGCGAGACGGGCGTAGGGGAGGGCCTCGGCGTCGCGGCCGTTGACGTGCAGGGCCCAGGCGAGGGCGTCGGCCGTGTGGACGGTGTGGCGGCGGGACCACTCGGCGCGGGCCGCCCGCAGCGCGGCGCGGCGGTCGCCGTGGTCCGCGGCGGCCAGGGCCGTGTCGAGGTCGACGTCGACGCCGTTGGCGCGGGCCAGCCTGGTCCAGGCCGAGACCAGGCCGTACTGCTCGCGCGCCGCGGCCTTGTCGCCCCGCGCCTCGTACAGTTCGCCGAGCGCGACCAGCGGGCCGGGCAGCGGGTAGCGGGCCACGACGGTCCGCAGGTCCCGGATGGCGCCCGCCTTGTCGCCCCGGCCGGCGCGTGCCCTGGCCCGGCACTCCAGCGCGGCCACGTGACCCGGGTCGGCGCGCAACGCCCGCCCGCAGTGGCGCAGGGCTTCCGCGAAGTTCCCCTGCCGCCAAGCCAGTTGGCCGAGGGACGTGGCCGTGTAGGAGACGTCGCCGGGGGCGGTCGCCCCGGCCAGCGCCTGCTCCAGCGGGCGCCGCGCTCCCGCGATGTCGCCGCGCAGTTCACGTACGTAGGAGAAACGCGTGAAGACCGGCACCCCGGGGCGGCGGGCGTCCGCCTCGTCGGCGGCGCGGGACGCCTCCCGGTAGCGGCCGAGTTCGACGAGCGCGTCGATCCGGGTGGCCAGGGCGCGCTCGCTGTACGCGTTCACGGCGAGGGCGCGACGGGCGTCGTGCAGCGCGCCCGTGAAGTCGTGCCGGGCGGCGGCGAGCGCGGCGCGGCCCGCGAGCGCGGCGTCGTTGCCGCCGGGGCGCAGCTCCAGGGAGCGGGCGAGGGCCCGGTCCGCCTCGGCGTAGCGCGACGGGTCGCCCCGGGTGCGGGCCTGTTCGACGTAGGCCGTGCCGAGGTTCGCCCACCCCGCGTCGTCCTTCGGCTGGGCCCGCAGGTGCGCCTGCAACGCCCGTACGCCCGCGTCGAGTGTCCTGGTGCCGAGCCCCTGGAGCGGCGCGGCGGGTGCGACGGCGGCGGGCGCGGAGCCCTGCTCGCCGCCGCTCCCGCCGATGGCGATCGCGCCCCCCGTGAGCGCGAGCGCGAGGGCGCACGCGGCGACAGCGTCACGTCCTGAGAAGCGCGGTGCCATGAGACGTCCTCTTCCTGATCCGGGTTCTTGATCCGGGTTCTTGGTCCGCAGACGGATGGGAGGCGCGGCCCGTGGGGGGCTCACACGGGCCGCGCCGTTCAGGTGGGGGTCACGCGGCGCCTCCGCGCCGCCCCCGGGTCCGCCACCACGCGAGGCCGAGCCCGATGAGCAGGGCGCCCGCCGCCCCGGCCGCGGCCGACGCGATCAGCACGGTGTCGGTGTCGCCGGACGAACCGGTCGACGCGCCCGTGTTCACCGCGCCGCCGTTCAGCGCGCTGCGGGTCTGGTCCTCGCCGTCCGCCTTCTTGGCCGTCGGGCCGCGCGAGCCGGACGTGGGCAGGGCCACGTACGGGAAGGTGGAGCCGAACGCCTGGTCGTTGGCGTCGACCGCGTCGCCCAGGTCGTTCTTGTTGCCGAGCAGTTCGCCCTCGACGGCCTGGAGCTCGATGTCGACGACGTCGTCGGTGAGCCTGCGCCCGTTCGGGAACCCGGCGTTGTCCCCGTCGAGGACGCCGAGCCGCTTGGGTGAGTCCGTCGGCTTGACGGAGGTGTTCAGGCGGAGCATCTCGGAGGGCCGGACGTTCGGCGGCTGCGTCAGCCCCTTCACGCCGGTCAGGAACACCGACACGAGGTCGTCGCGCGGCTCCGCCGGAGCCTTGAGGCCGTAGATCTTCTCCAGGAGCTTCGGCAGCTCGGGCTTGGTCACGTACGGCAGGAAGTCCGCGTCGTTCCACGGATGGGACGCGTTGAACTTGTCCTTGTCCTTCTGCGGTACGACGACCTCGTTGACCAGCGGCGAACCGAGCCGCGACACCTGCGTCCAGCCGCCCTTGGCGTTCTTGCGCTGGGTCGTCGACCAGACGCCGATGACCGGCTGCTTCTCCGACTGCCGCAGCTCGGCCGTCGGGACCTGGAGGGCGATCGTGTTGACGTTGTACCCGGCGAGCGTGTCCCGGCCGACCTCGGAGAGGTCGCCGCCGTACAGCAGGTCGAAGACGCGCAGGTCCAGGAAGAACGGGTCGTCGGCCTGCCCGGCGAACGCGGCGCCGCCGCCCTTCACCTTCCGCGTCGCCTGGTCCCGCAGGGTCTTGTAGTCCGGCATGGAGGCCTTGCCGACGTTCGACGGCGCGACCGGCACGTCATTCGCGAGCTTCGACGTGGAGACGACCTTCTGGTCCTTCAGCTTGAGCAGGTCGATGTCGTAGGTCTGCGTGACGTTGAGGTCAGGGTCGTCGAGGCTGGTGACCGGTCCCGTGTTGTAGAGGAACGTGTTGCCGTTCTTGGTCTGCGTGTCGAACGTCCAGCGGTAGAGCAGGTCGCCCTGTCCGTCGCCGTCACTGTCGATGTGGATGTCGTGCTGGGACTTCTCGGCGAACGGATAGAAGTTCGGCCCGCCCGCCGGCTCCTCGAACGGCAGCCAGTTCGCGACGAGGGTCGTCGTGTCCGGCTTGTCGGGGCTGACGAACGCGTACACGTCCGTGTTGTCGTGCAGCGGGTCCCCCGAGATCAGCGGGGCCTCCCGGTGGCTGGAGGCGTGTGCCTGTCCTGGTTGAAGCACGGTCGCACCGGCGGCTGCGAGCCCCCCTGCGGCCAGCGCGCTCGCGACGAGCGCGGCCAGGGGGCGAACCCCCCGGCGACTCCTGGCAGTTGCTGTCATCGCGTCCGAACCTCTCTCGCATTGGTCCTCGGTGCCCGCACGGCGCGAGCTTCATGACGGCCATTCGGGGCGAGGCGCTTCGCGGATTGGTGCGGGATGCGGGAGCGCGGTGAATCGGTACCGGGCGCCGAGCCGCCCAGGGGCGCGGGGAACTGCGCGCCCAGCCACCGAAAAGCCGCGGGCGCGTTCTGCTCGTGACATGAGCAGCCGCGTCCGCGGCTTGCGTCGTGGCTGGTCGCGCACTTCCCCGCGCCCCTGAAGCGGCGGCGCCCATCCGGACGCACCCCTGTCTCCGAACCACTCGAGGCAGCACAATGCGCGCAGGGGACCGATGGGGGACCGATGGACGTCACGGACGCCGCCGACGAACTGCTCATCCGCGTGGGACGCGGCGACGAACGCGCCTTCGAGGCGCTGTACGAGAAGGTGGCGGGCCCCGTATACGGCCTCGCGCGGCGCGTCCTGCGCGACCCCGCGCAGGCCGAGGAGGTGGCCCAGGAGGTACTCCTGGAACTGTGGCGGACCGCCGCCCGCTACGACCCGGCGCGCGGCGGCGCGCTCTCCTGGGTCCTCACCCTCGCCCACCGCAGGGCCGTCGACCGCGTACGCAGCGTCCGCGCCGCGGGCGAGCGCGAGCGGCGGGTGGCCAGGCGCGCGGAGGTCCCCGCTTTCGACCAGGTCGCCGAGGAGGTGGAGAGCGGCCTCGAACGGGACTGGGTGCGCCGCTGCCTCGGCCGCCTCACCGACCTCCAGCGCCAGGCCGTCACTCTCGCCTACTACGACGGCTACACCTACCGCGAGGTCGCCCGCCGCCTGTCCGTGCCGCTCGGCACCGTGAAGACCCGTATGCGCGACGGGCTCCTGCGCATGCGGGCCTGCCTGGACGGGGCGTCGGCGTGAGCCCCCTGCCCCGGTGGCCGCGCGACCGCCACGCGCTCGCCGCGCCCTACGCCCTCGACGCGCTCGGCCCACGCGAACTCGCCTCCTTCGAACGGCACATGGCGAGCTGCGGACGCTGCGCCGCCGAGGCACGGTCGTACGCCGCCGACGCGGTGCGCCTGGCCCGCGCGACGGCGGCGCCGGTCCCGGCGGGCCTGCGCGACCGGGTCCTGGCCGCGCTCCGCGACGTGGAGCAGGAGCCGGGGCCCGCTCCGCCCGTGTCGCCGCCCCGCGCGCGCCGCCCGCTCCTCGTGCCGCTCGCCGCCGGGGCCGCCGCGCTCGCGCTCCTCGCGGCGGCGCTGCTCGGCCTCGAACTGACCCGTACTCAGGACCGGCTCGACGAAAAACGGAACGAGGCGCGTGAGATGGCCCACGTACTCGCCGCCCCCGACGCCCGCGCGGCGCGGACCGACGGACTCGCCGTCGTCGCCTCCCCGGCGCGCCGCGAGGCGGTGATCACGGTCACGGATCTTGCCGCCCCGCCCCGCGGACAAGATCACCAACTTTGGCTGATGTCGGGCTCGGAACCCCCGCGATCCCTTGCCGTACTGCCCGACCGGGGCCCCGACACGCCGTTGCTCGCCTCCGGCTTGACGGCGAGCGCTTCTTCACTGGCTGTCACCGAGGAGCCGGACGGCGGCTCCGAACGCCCGTCAAGTGCCCCGCTTGTCCAACTCGCCCTGAATTCAGTCGGATTCGGAGAGTAATCGACTTTGGGTCGTCAACCTCCCCACGGGGCAGGTGAATCGTGCGGCCGGGATACACGAGTGTCCCGATGGGGCGATAGGGTTAACCTGCCCGGGCCGGGTGCCCTCGTACGGGTGGGGAGTGACATGGAACAGATAACAGTGCGCAGCAGGCCTCGTGTGCCTGCGATCACGTGCGGAAGCAGCGCGACCAGTACGCGTCTCGACCGCCATCTCGCGGTGCTCGGCGGTCCCGCCGTGCCCCAGGGCGAGGTGGCGGAAGCGACGACGCTGATGCGTGAGCTCACCGCGCGTGACACCGCGCACAGGCGCGGCGGCAGCGCCGCGCGGGTGCGGCGGGTCTCGCTCTTCGCACCACTGCGGCGCCTGCGCCGCACGCTGTTCGGCGGCCACTAGCGGGCCGCCCGTCCAGCAGGGCTCGGGCCCGCGTCCGGCCTCCACGCCGTCCGGCGTACCGCTGCGCATCTCCGCGACCGTCATCCCCACGGCTTGCGGCGGGCGCCCCGGCGAGGAGGCAGGGTGCGGGCCCTTCTCTGTGCCCCTCTCCACGGTTCAGCGCCGGCCGCGGGTGTGGCGGCGGACCGCGAGCGGCACACACAGCAGGAGCAGGACCGCGCACCAGCCGAGCGATCCGGCGACCGGGTGCGCCACCGGCCAGGAGGCGCCCTCGGGCACCGGCGCGTTGCCGAACAGGTCCCGGACCGCCGTGCACACCGCGCTGATCGGGTTCCACTCGGCGAGCGTGCGCACCCACCCCGGCATCCCGTCGGTCGGGATGTACGCGTTCGACAGCAGCGGCAGCATGAACGTGGCGCTGCCCAGCTGTCCCGCCGCCTCCTCGCTCTGCGAGACGAGCCCGAGCAGGATGCCCGCCCAGGTCATGGCGAACCGGAAGAGCAGCAGCAGCCCGAACGCGGCCACCGCCTCGGCCGCCCCGCCCTCGGCCCGCCACCCCATCGCGAGCCCCACGAGCACCAGCGGCACCAGACCGACCGCGGTCGTCAGCAGATCGGCGCCGGCCTGCCCGAGCGGTACGGCGGCCCGGCTCATCGGCAGCGTACGGAAGCGGTCCATGACCCCGCGGTGCGTGTCCTGCGCCGCCGTGAACATCCCCGTCATGACCCCGTTGGCGGCCGTCGCCACGAGCATGCCCGGCACGAGATAGGCGCGGTAGTCGGCGCCCGGCATGGCGAGCGCGCTGCCGAAGACGTAGCCGAAGAAGAGCAGGAACACGATCGGCATCGTCTGCGTCATGACCGTGACGGCCGGGGCGTGCCGGACGCGCTGGAGATGGCGGCCGAGCATCGCCGTGCCGTCGTACAGGATCGCGGTGCTCATGCGGCGACCTCCCGGGTCTCCTGGTGGCCGGCTCGGCGGGTGAGGCGCAGGAACACCTCGTCGAGCGTCGGCGGGCGCAGGGTGGCGTCCATCAACGGGACGCCGGACGCGTCGAGTTCCCGTACGACGCGGGGGAGCGTGACGGCCGGGTCGAGGACGACCACGCCGACCGTGCGCTTCTCCGCGTCCAGGCGGGGCCGGGCGCCGGTGAGCTGGTCGAGGACGACGGCGGCCGCGTGCAGCGCCTGCTCGCCCGCCTCGTCCGGGACGACGATCTCCGCGTAGTGCCCGATCTGCGCCTTGAGCGCGGCGGGCGTGCCGGAGTGTGCGGCGCGGCCCTCGTCGATCAGCACGATCTCGTCGGCGAGCTGATCGGCCTCCTCCAGGTACTGCGTGGTCAGGACGACGGTCGTGCCGGCGTCGGCCAGTTCGCGGACCGCGTCCCAGATCGCGTTCCTGCTGTGCGGGTCGAGCCCGGTCGTCGGCTCGTCGAGGAACAGCACGGCGGGCCGCGTGATCAGGCTCGACGCGAGGTCGAGGCGGCGGCGCACGCCCCCCGAGTACGTGCGCGCCGGCCGGTCCGCGGCCTCGGTGAGCGCGTACCGCTCGACCAGCTCGTCCGCCCTCGACCGGGGCGCGCGCAGCAGCCGGGCGAACAGCCGCAGGTTCTCCCGCCCGGTCAGATCCCCGTCGACCGACGCGTACTGCCCGGTGACACCGATGCTGCGGCGGACCGCGTCCGGGGCGGACGTGATGTCGTGCCCCGCGACCCGCGCGGTGCCCGCGTCCGGGCGGAGCAGCGTGGTGAGCAGCCGGACGGCGGTCGTCTTCCCCGCCCCGTTGGGCCCGAGCAGGCCGTACACCGTGCCCTCGCGCACGGCCAGATCGAGTCCGCGCACGGCGTGCACGGCTTCGTCCCCCGATCCGAACCGTTTTTCCAGACCTTCACTAAGTACAGCGTACGTAGAAGTCATGGCCGCACCGTACCGCACTACGTACGCCGTACGTAACTGGGTCCGTCATTACGATGGTTCGCGAGGTGATGAGCAATGGCGGTCCGACCGGCCGTACCCGAAGTGATCTGGGCGCGCCCCGAGCGCTCCGGCCGTGGACCCCGTCCCGCGCACAGCAGGGACGACATCGCGGCCGCGGCCGTGCGGGTGGCCGACGCGGAGGGCATCGACGCGGTCTCCATGCGCAAGATCGCCGCTGAGCTCGGCATGGGCACGATGTCGCTCTACAACTACGTGCCGCGCAAGGAGGACCTGTACGAGCTGATGGTCGACGCCGTCAGCGCGGAGTACGAGTTCCCGGAGCCGAGCGGTGAGTGGCGGGAGGACGTGCTGGCGCTGGCGCGGCAGACCCGGCTGATCATGCACCGGCATCCGTGGCTGCCGCGGCTGATGTCGCCGGTGTACGGGTTCAGCCCGAACGCGCTGACGTACCTGGAGTACTGCCTGCGGTGCCTGGACCCGCTGGAGCTGTCCTACGGGACGAAGATGGAGCTGATCGCGGCCGTCACGGGGGTGGTCACCACGTACGTCTCCAGCGAGATCTCCGGCGTCGAGCGGACGCGTTCACTGCCGTGGAGCGCGGAGCAGGAGCAAGCCGTGCGGATCGCTTATCTGGGCGGGCAGGTGGCTTCGGGGCGGTATCCGCGGCTCGCTGCCGCGTTCGGTGAGGATTCCGGGCCCATCGATCTGGAGGCGGTGTTCGAGAGGGCGTTGCTGCGGACCCTGGCGGGTTTCGAGGCGTCGGGGTGATGCCGCGGTTCGGGTACGTCCGGCCGTCGGCCGGCTGACGCGCCGTTGTGGCCGGGCGCGCGGTTCCCCGCGCCCCTGCGACGCGCACTTCGTGCGACCTCTGTCAGAGGAAGGCGAACTGGCCGCCGGGGCCCTCCTCCGGCTGGTCCAGGACCGTTGCCGGGCGGCGGGACGCCGGGGGGACCGGGATTATTCCGGCTCGGCGGAGGTCGTAGGGGCCGAGGAGTCCGCCCAGGCCGGCGCGGAGGTCCTGTCGCTGTGGTTCCAGTTCGGCCAGAAGCGCCAGGACCGCGATGAGTTCCAGTAGCTCCGATGTCCATTGCCGGGGCCAGGCCGACGGGCGGACGGCCGCCAGCGTGCCGGGTTCCGCCGGTGCCGTGCGGCGGGCGAACCACTGTTCCAGTACGCGGACGCCGCTGACCTGGAAGTCCCAGGCCGGGGCGGGGACGGGCGAGATGCGGCCGTCGCCGATGAGGAGGGCCTCCTCCTCGCGGTCGTAGAGGAGTTCGGTGGGGCGGGGCGGCAGCGGGGCGCGGACGTACGGGCGCCGTCCGCCGGGGAGTCTGGGGCGGTCGGCGCCGTCGCCGCGCTGGTGCAGCCACAGGGTGCGGCGGCCGAGTTCCACGCCGCGCGCCCACACCTCCGGGTCCACGGGCAGCGGGACGCGGACCTCCTTCGCGTCCCGGGTGGCGGTGGCGAGGATCCAGGCCAGGAGGGATTCGGGGTGCACCTCGTGGCCGTAGCGGGCCGAGAGGTGGGGGAGCAGGCCCGGGGCGATGTTGGGTTCGGTGGCGGCGGGGCGCCGGTACAGCGGGCGGATGCCGCCCGGCCGTCCGGCGGGGGAGCGGCCCTCGGGGAGGATGGCGCAGGCCAGGAGCGCGGGGCCGCCGGCGTCGGGGACGTAGCCCTGCTCGACGAGGAAGAGCTGGCGGTCGTCCGCGACCCGCCACAGCTCCGGGCGGGCCGCGTCGATCAGGCGCTGGTCGGGGATGAGCCATTGCTCGTCGAACGGTCCGTGCAGGATCCGTACCGGCTCCGGGCACGGGCCCTCCGCGCGCGCCAGCGGCTCGGTGCCGGCGCGCTGACGCGGGAGTTGGGCGGCGGCCGTGCGCAGGGTGCGGGAGCGGGACGGCTGGAGCAGCGCCTCGCGCCGGCCCAGGGGGGCGGCGACGAACGCGTCCCACCGCGCCTTCAGCGCCGCCGCGTCCGGGGCGACCGGCCAGGCACGGCCCAGGCGCAGGGGCGCCACGGACCACGGCATGAGGTCCGAGAGCGGCATGGCGTCGGTGAGCGGCCCGTCGTTCGTCACGCCCGGCATGCTACGTGGCCTCCGCGTTCCGTCAGTGGGCGTCCAGCGTCACCGTGAACGAGAAACGGTCGCCGCGGTAGTGGATGACGGCCACGTCGAGGACTCTGCCCTCCTCGTCGTAGGTGACGCCCGTGTAGTGCAGGATCGGGCTGAGCAGCGGCACCTTGAGCAGCCGGGCCGTCTCCGGGTCCGCGAGCCGGGCCTCCACCGAGTCCGTGATGCGGCTGATCCGCGCCCCCAGCACGTCACGGAGCACCTTCGTCATCGGCCAGCGCGCCAGATCCGCCACGTCGACCCGGCCGCCGAGGTCCGGGCGGACGTAGTTGCGGGCGTGGTTCGTCGGCTCGCCCGTCTTCTCGTCGCAGCGCAGCCGGTGGTACGTGGAAACGGACTCGGTCCCCGGGAACAGTTCGGCGTACTGCACCGGGGCCGCTGCCGTGCCGTGCGCGAGGACCTCCGTCACCATCCCGGACTGCTGCGCCACGATCGCGTCGACCGAGCCGAGCAGGCGTACGGGCGCGCCCCGCTGGGCCGTCGGCTCGATGAACGTGCCGCGGCGCCGGTGCCGCGTGATCAGCCCCTCGTCCTCCAGCTCCTTCAGCGCCTGGCGCATCGTGAGCACCGAGACGCTGTAGTGCCCCGCGAGCTGTTCCTCCGTGGGGAGCCGGAGCGGGTCCTGCGGGGAGCGGCCCAGTATGGAGGCGCGCAAGGACTGCGACACCTGGTACCAGAGAGGGAGTTTGCGGTTCAGGACGATCGAGTCCGGGGCGAATGACGTCACGGGGTATCCGTATCTGTCGGGGCCGGGATCGTGCAATGCGCCTGTTCGTCTGCCGGGTTTTCTGTTCGCGCGCGAGTGCGGGTCGGTGGGGGCTGGTCGCGCGGTTCCCCGCACTCCTGGAGCATGCGGCTCCGCCGCAGCCCCATGGCGGCGCACGTCCCGCGCGCCTCTCTGAGATGGCGCACGCAGTGCGCATCTCAGGGGCGCGGGAAACTGCGCGACCAGCCACGATGTATCCGTCAGCCGCGAGGGACCCGTACCTGGCGGACGTCGGGGCGCACCCGTCACCCGCGAGGGACCCGCACGCGTCAGCCACCCGCAACCACCACCCGGCGGACGCCAAGGCGCACGCCTACCCCCTGAAGTGACGTTCGAGCCCGCGCCACACATCGTCGTACGCCCGCTGCAAGTGCCCCGCGCGAGACGCCTGCGCCGTAGCCGTGATGGGCCATCGCGTCTCGAACATGAACGCGAGGCCGTCATCGACCCGTTGGGGCACGAGCTCCGCCGCGCCGGCCCGGTCGAACGTCTCCCGGTCGGGCCCGTGCGCGGACATCATGTTGTGCAGCGACCCCCCACCGGGCAGGAAGCCGGAGGCCTTCGCGTCGTAGGCGCCCTCGATCAGGCCCATGTACTCGCTCATGACGTTCCGGTGGAAGTAGGGCGGCCGGAACGTGTCCTCGCCGACGAGCCAGCGCGGCGCGAAGACGACGAAGTCGACGCCCGCGAGGCCCGGGGTGTCGGACGGCGACGTGAGCACCGTGAAGATCGACGGGTCCGGGTGGTCGTAGGAGATCGTGCCGAGGACGTTGAAGCGGCGCAGGTCGTACACGTACGGGACGTGGTTGCCGTGCCAGGCGACGACGTCGAGCGGGGAGTGGTCGTACGTGGCCGTCCAGAGGTTGCCGCAGAACTTGTTGACGACCTCGACGGAGCCGGCCCCGTCACCCCCGTCGTCCTCGTACGCGGCGACCGGCGCCCGGAAGTCCCGCGCGTTGGCCAAACCGTTGGCACCGATCGGGCCGAGATCGGGGAGGCGGAACGGGGCGCCGTAGTTCTCGCACACATACCCGCGGGCGGTGCCGTCGAGCGGCTCGACGCGGAAGCGGACTCCGCGCGGGATCAGGGCGACCTCGCCCGGTTCGGCGGCGAGGAGGCCGAACTCGGTGCGCAGGAGCAGCCCGCCGTGCTCGGGGACGATGAGGAGTTCGCCGTCGGAGTCGCTGAACACCCGCCCGGTCATGGGGGAGTCGGCGTGGTAGAGGTGCACGGCCATGCCGGTGCGCTGGGTCGCGTCGCCGTTGCCGCCGAGCGTCCACAGGCCGGACAGCCAGTCCGTGCCGGGCGCGGGGTCGGGCAGCGGGTTCCATCGGCGCCGGTTGGGGTCGGGGACGGCTTCGGTGAAGGGGGCGGTGCGCAGGGCGCCGTTGTCGACGCGGGTGAACTCGGGGTGCGCGGCGGACGGGCGGATGCGGTACAGCCACGAGCGGCGGTTGTGGGCGCGGGGCTCGGTGAAGGCCGTGCCGCTCAGCTGCTCCGCGTAGAGGCCGAGCGGGGCGCGCTGGGGGGAGTTGCGGCCGTGCGGCAGGGCGCCGGGCACCGCTTCCGACTGGTGCTCGTTCCCGAAACCGGACAGATAGACCAGACCCTCGGCCGCTTTGCGTGCGTCCCCGCTCATCTTCGCTCCCTCGTCCCTGATTCCTATGTTCTACCGTAGGATTCGGAGATCACCCGCGCAAGAGCCCTTTCAGGACGGCAGGCATCTCCCGGACCGGAGATCCTGGGGTCGGGCCTTCTCCGGGCGGGACTCCTCCCCTGGGGGGATCCATGAAAGTGAGCGTTGCTCTACTCTCCCGGTCATGTTTGCGGTCGGATTCAGGACACCGTGGCTGCGCGCCGCCGTCGCCGCCCTGGCGTGCGCCGTGCTGACGGGGCCTGCCGCCGGGTGCGGGGGCGACGGCGGCGGTCCGCGCACGGCCGGCGAGATCCTCACCGGCCGCACCGACGGCGAAGGCAGGCCGTACCGGCAGGTCCCCGAGGAGGACGCCCCCGAGATCGGCGTCGTCGTCCAGCCGGACGGGGCACGGCCGGGCGGCTGGGACGTCCGGATCCGCGTACGCCACTTCCGGCTCAGCCCCGAGGGCACCCCTGCCGATGCCGTGCGCGGGCGCGGCTACGCCCGGCTCTTCCTGGACAGCCACCCCCTCGCCCGCCTGCGCACCACCACCTACCGGCTCCCGCCCACCCGCCTCGCCCGCGGCACGCACCACCTCACCGCCCGCCTCTACGCCGACGACCACACGGTCTGGGCGGTCGACGGCGAACCGGTCGAGGCCACCGCGGACCTCACCGCGTCGGACGCCGAACCGTTCCCGGGGACGAGCCCCGACCTCACCGCGTCGGACGCTGACCGGTCCCCGGGGGCAGGCCTCGTAGGCTGACCGCTTCGGACGCCGAACCATCGCCAGGGACGAGCCCCGACCTCACCGCGTCGGACGCCGAACCGTCCCCGGGGCAAGCCCCGTAGGCTGACCGCCATGTCCCACCCCACGTCCCTGCGGCGCGCCCCCGTCCAGCAGCGCAGTGCCGAGCGGCTGAGCCGGATCCTCGACGCCTGCGCCGAACTCCTCGACGAGCAGGGCTACGACGACCTGAGCACCCGGGCCGTCGCCACCCGGGCCGACGTGCCGATCGGCTCCGTCTACCGGTTCTTCAGCAACAAGCGCGCCATGGTCGACGCCCTGGCCCAGCGCAACCTGGAGAGTTACGCCGAGCGTGTCGCCGAGCGGCTCGCGGCCATCCCGACGGACGACTGGCGCGGCGCCATGGACGCCGTCCTCGACGAGTACCTCGCCATGAAGCGCACGGCCCCCGGCTTCTCCCTCGTCGACTTCGGCACGCAGATCCCCGTCGGCGACCCCGACGCCGACCCCAACCACCGCGTCGCCGACACCCTCACCGACCTCCTCGCCCCTCACCTGGCCCGCACCCCCGACGCGGCCCTGCGCCGCACCTTCCTCGTCGCGGTCGAATCCGCCGACGCCCTGGTCCGCCTCGCCTTCCGGCTCGACCCGGCGGGAGACGAACGGATCATCGCGGAGATCAGGCAACTGCTGCGGGCTTACCTGGCCCGCGTCCTCGACTGACGCAGCGGCGGCAGCGAACAGCGGCAGCGACCGCGGCCGTGTCCGCTTCTGTCCGGGTCCCGTTCGGGCGACCGTCTCCCCCTGCGGCATACCGCTCGGTATGCTCAACCCGCCCGCATGCCAAGCAACCGCTCAGCGACAGCCCCGGGAGACGACATGCCCCGCACCGCCCTGCGCATCTGCCCGCTCTGCGAAGCGACGTGCGGACTCAGTCTCACCATCGAGGGGACCCGCGTCACCGGCGCCCGGGGCGACCGCGACGACGTGTTCAGTGGTGGGTTCATCTGCCCGAAGGGCGCCTCCTTCGGCGCCCTCGACGAGGACCCCGACCGGCTCACCCGACCCCTGGTCCGCAAGGACGGGCGGCTCCAGGAGGTCGGCTGGGACGAGGCGTTCGACACCGTCGCGGCCGGGTTGCGGCCGGTCATCGACGCGCACGGGGCGAACTCCGTCGGCGTCGTCCTCGGCAACCCCAACGTGCACACCATGGCCGGCGCCCTCTACCCGCCCGTCCTGCTCAGCACCCTGCGCACCCGCAACCTCTTCACCGCCTCCACCGTCGACCAGATGCCCAAGCACGTCTCCAGCGGGCTGCTCTTCGGTGACGCGAACGCCATTCCGGTACCCGATCTCGACCGTACTGATCACCTCCTGCTGCTCGGCGCCAACCCGGTCGAGTCCAACGGCAGTCTGTGCACCGCGCCCGACTTCCCCGGCAAGCTCAAGGCGCTGCGCGCCCGCGGCGGCACCCTCACCGTCGTCGACCCGCGCCGCACCCGCACCGCCCGACTCGCCGACCGGCACGTGGCGATCCGGCCCGGCACGGACGCCCTGCTCCTCGCCGCCCTCGCGCACGTCCTGTTCGAGGAGAAGCTCGTCGACGTCGGGGCGCATCTAGCCGATCACGTGCAGGGGATCGATGAACTCTCCGACGCGCTGCGGGACTTCAGCCCTGAAGCCGTCGCCGGTCGCTGCGACGTCCCCGCCGACACCCTCCGCACCCTCGCCCGTGAACTCGCCGCCGCCCCCACCGCGGCCGTCTACGGCCGGGTCGGCAGCAGCACCGTCGCGTTCGGCACCGAGGCCAGCTGGCTCGTCGACGTCCTGAACGTCCTCACCGGCAACCTCGACAAGCCGGGCGGCGCCCTCTTCCCGCTCTCCGCCACCGTCCCCGCGCCCCGCCCCGCGGGACCGGGCAAGGGCTTCGCGCTCGGCCGCTGGAGCAGCCGCGTCTCCGGACACCCCGAGGCCAAGGGCGAACTGCCCCTCGCCGCGCTCGCCGAGGAGATCGACACCCCGGGCGAGGGCGCGATCCGCGCCGTCATCGCCATCGCCGCCAACCCCGTCCTCTCCGCGCCGGACGGCGACCGCCTCGACAGGGCCCTCGGCTCGCTCGACTTCATGGTCAGCGTCGACCCGTACCTGAACGAGACGTCGCGCCACGCGCACGTCGTGCTTCCGCCGCCCCCGCCGTCGCGCAGCGCCCACTTCGACTTCGCGTTCAACTCGTTCGCCGTACGCAACCAGGTCCGCTACACCCGCGCCGCCGTCCCCCTGGCGGACGGGCAGCCCGACGAGTGCACGCTCCACGCCCGCCTCGTCCTCGCCGCGAGCGGGCAGCACGGGGCGCCCGCCGAAGCCGTGGACGACATGGTCATCAGCGTCGCGCTCGGCAAGGCCGTCACCACCCCGCACTCGCCCTGCCACGGCGCCGACCCCGAGCGGCTCGCCCGTGAACTCGGCGGCGCCACCGGTCCCGAGCGCCGCCTCGACATGATGCTGCGCCTCGGCCCGTACGACCTCACCCTCGACGACCTGCTCGCCCACCCCCACGGCATCGACCTCGGCCCGCTGAAGCCGCGCCTGCCCGGCCTCCTCAGGACCCGCAGCGGCCGCGTCGAACTCCTGCCGCGGCCGATCGCCGACGACCTGCCGCGCCTGCGCCGGGCGCTCGCCGACGAGGACCACGGGCTCGTCCTCGTCGGACGGCGCCACCTGCGGTCAAACAACAGCTGGATGCACAACATCCCCGCGCTCGTCGGCGGCACCAACCGCTGCACCCTCCACGTCCACCCCGACGACGCGGCCGGGCTCGGACTGCGCGACGGCGCCTTCGCCCGCGTGCGGGCCGCGGGCGGTGAGGTCGTGGCGCCGGTCGAGGTGACCGACGCGGTGCGGCCCGGCGTCGTCAGCCTGCCGCACGGCTGGGGCCACGACCGCCCGGGGACCCGGCTCGGGGTCGCCGCGCGGAACCCCGGCGTCAACGTCAATCAACTCCTCGACGGCACCCTCCTCGACCCGCTCTCCGGCACCGCCGTGCTCAACGCCGTCCCCGTGGAGATCGAGGCCGCCGCACCGTCCCCCGCGTGACCTGGAGTTTTGCGCTTATTGCTCACGTGTCAACGTCTTGTTAACGCGTTCGCGGCGCCCCTAACGTCTCGCTGACCGCCCCTCCCCACAGGCGGCAGTTCAACGGCGAACAGAGACCTTAGGGACCCACTCCATGCTGACCATCCTCGGCTTCGCCATGATCGCCACCTTCCTGGTGCTGATCATGGCGAAGAAGGTGTCGCCGATCGCGGCGCTCGTGCTCATCCCCGCGCTCTTCTGCGTCCTGGTGGGCAAGGGCGCGCACCTCGGCGACTACGTGATCGCGGGCATCGGCGACCTGGCGCCCACCGCGGCGATGCTGATGTTCGCGATCGTCTACTTCGGCGTGATGATCGACGTCGGCCTCTTCGACCCCGTCGTGCGGGCCATCCTGCGCTTCGCGAAGGCCGACCCCGTCCGCATCGTCGTCGGCACCGCCGTGCTCGCCGCGATCGTCTCCCTCGACGGCGACGGCTCCACCACCTTCATGATCACCGTCTCGGCGATGTACCCGCTGTACAAGCGCCTGAAGATGAGCCTCATCGTGATGACCGGCGTCGCCGCGACCGCCAACGGCGTCATGAACACCCTGCCCTGGGGCGGCCCGACGGCCCGCGCCGCCACCGCCCTCAAGGTCGACGCCAGCGACATCTTCGTCCCGATGATCCCGGCGCTCGCCGTCGGCATGGTCGCTGTCCTCCTCCTCGCCTACGTCCTCGGGCGCCGCGAGCGCAAGCGGCTCGGGCACCTCTCCCTGGAGCCCGTCGCCGAGACCGTGACCGAGACCGCCGACGAGAAGGTGCTGGTCGGCGCGGGTGCCGGTAACGGTGCCACCGGTGGGGGAGACCACCCCGCGCCCTCGCCCTCACCCTCGTACGAGAACGAGGACGAGGACGAGGACGGCGACACCTTCGCCGGGCTCGACCCGAACCGCCCCACCCTGCGCCCCAAGCTGTACTGGTTCAACGCGCTCCTCACCGTCGCCCTGCTCACCGCGATGATCATGGAGCTGCTTCCCATCCCGGTCCTGTTCCTGCTCGGCGCCGCACTCGCCCTCTCCGTCAACTTCCCGCACATGCAGGACCAGAAGGCCCGGATCGGCGCGCACGCCGAGAACGTCCTCAACGTCTCCGGGATGGTCTTCGCCGCCGCCGTCTTCACCGGCGTCCTGCAAGGCACCGGCATGGTCGACCACATGGCCGAGTGGGTCGTGAACGGCATCCCCGACTGGATGGGCCCGCACATGGCCCTGGTCACGGGCGTGCTGTCGATCCCGTTCACGTACTTCATGTCGAACGACGGCTTCTACTTCGGCATCGTGCCGGTCCTCGCCGAGGCCGGGAACGCGCACGGCGTCTCCACCCTGGAGATCGCCCGCGCCTCCCTCGTCGGCCAGCCGCTGCACATGTCGAGCCCGCTGGTGCCGGCCGTGTACGTGCTCGTGGGCATGGCGAAGGTCGAGTTCGGTGATCACACCAAGTTCACCGTGAAATGGGCCGCGCTGACCGCTCTGGTGGTCCTCGGCGCGGGCCTGCTCTTCGGCATCGTGTGACCCGGTGAACCGGACCTGGCTGCTGCGCCTCGTCATCGCCTTCGGCTGCGCGCAGGCGGCGGTGTCGATGGCGCGGCCCGCCGTCTCCTACCGGGCGCTCGCGCTCGGCGCCGACGAACGGGCCGTCGGCGTCATCGCCGGTGTCTACGCCCTCCTCCCGCTGTTCGCGGCGGTCCCGCTCGGCCGGCGCACGGACCACGGGCGCTGCGCCCCGCTGCTGCCGGCCGGCGTCGTGCTGATCTCCGGCGGCTGCGCGCTCAGCGGCCTCGCGGACTCACTGGTGGGGATGGCCGCGTGGAGCGGTGTGATGGGCCTCGGCCATCTCTGCTTCGTCATCGGCGCCCAGTCGATCGTGGCGCGTCGGTCCGCCCCGCACGAGCAGGACCGCAACTTCGGCCACTTCACCATCGGCGCGTCGCTCGGCCAGCTCGTCGGACCCGTCGCGGCGGGCGCCCTCATCGGCGGCCCGGACCTGGCGGGCACCAGCGCGCTCGCCCTGCTCGTCGCGGCGGGCGGCTGCGCGCTCGCGCTCACGTCGCTGTGGCGCATCGAGCACCGGGGTACGGGGACCGAGGCCCCGGAGAGCGGTGCGCCGCGGGTCCCCGTGCACCGCATCCTGCGGACGCGCGGCGTCCCCGGCGGCATCTTCATCAGCCTCGCCGTGCTCTCCGCCACCGACATCCTCACCGCCTACCTGCCCGTGGTCGGCGAGCATCGCGGCATCGCCCCGTCGGTCGTCGGCGTGCTGCTCAGCCTGCGCGCGGGCGCCACGATCGCGTGCCGGCTCGTGATGACACCGCTCATCGACTGGCTCGGCCGGTCCGCGCTGATCGCCACGACCTGCCTGCTCGCCGCCTTGCTGTGCGCGGGCATCGCGCTGCCCGTCCCGGTCTGGGCGCTCGGCGTGATGCTGGTGCTGCTCGGCTTCTGCCTGGGTGTGGGCCAGCCGCTGTCGATGACGACGGTCGTGCGGGCGGCGCCGCCCGGCGCCCGTTCCACCGCCCTGGCCCTGCGCCTGACGGGCAACCGCCTCGGCCAGGTCGCGGCGCCCGCCACGGCGGGCCTCGTCGCGGGCCTGGTGGGCACGGCGGCGCCGTTCGTGATGCTGGGCGGGCTGCTGCTGATCGCGGCGGGTCTCGGTGTCCGGGGAGCGGGGGGAGGTGACAAGCGTCTCTGGCGCCGGAAAACTATCAGCGCTAGTTTGGGTGCCCCGAGGAGCCAGTGCCAGAGCGCGCAGCAGAAGCAGAAGCAGAAGCAGAAGCAGAAGCAGAAGCAGAAGCAGAAGGAGAGTCCATGAAGGCCCACGACGGCATGTACATCGGCGGCGAGTGGCGGGCCGCCGCGGGCGGGGACACCATCGCCGTCGTCAACCCGGTCGACGAGCAGGTCATCGGCCACGTGCCCGCGGGCACCGCCGAGGACGTGGACACCGCCGTGCGCGCCGCCCGCGCCGCCTTCCCCGGCTGGGCCGCGACCCCGCCCGCCGAGCGCGCCGCGAAGCTCGGCGCCCTGCGCGACGTGCTCGCCGCCCGCAAGGACGAGATCGCCGAGACCGTCACCGCCGAGCTGGGCGCCCCGCTGAAGTTCTCGCAGACCGTGCACGCGGGCGTCCCCGTCCTGGTCGCGGGCTCGTACGCGGAGCTGGCCGCCTCGTACCCGTTCGAGGAGAAGATCGGCAACTCCACGGTCTACGCCGAGCCGGTCGGTGTCGTCGGCGCCATCACGCCCTGGAACTACCCGCTCCACCAGATTGTCGCCAAGGTCGCCCCGGCGCTCGCCGCGGGCTGCACCGTCGTCCTCAAGCCCGCCGAGGACACCCCGCTCACCGCGCAGCTCTTCGCGGAGGCGGTCGACGAGGCGGGCATCCCGGCGGGCGTCTTCAACCTCGTCACTGGTGTCGGCGCGGTCGCGGGCCAGGCCCTCGCCGAGCACGCCGACGTCGACCTGGTCTCCTTCACCGGCTCCACCGCGGTAGGACGGCAGATCGGCGCGACAGCGGGCGCCGCCGTCAAGCGCGTGGCCCTGGAACTCGGCGGCAAGTCCGCCAACGTCATCCTGCCCTCCGCCGACCTCGGCAAGGCCGTCAACGTCGGCGTCGCCAACGTCATGGGCAACTCGGGACAGACGTGCAGCGCCTGGACGAGGATGCTCGTCCACACGTCCCAGTACGACGAGGCCGTCGAGCTCGCCGCGGCCGCCGCCGCCAAGTACGGCGACCGCATCGGCCCGCTCGTCAACGCCAAGCAGCAGGCGCGCGTACGCGGCTACATCGAGAAGGGCGTCGAGCAGGGCGCCCGCGTGGTGGCGGGCGGCGCCGAGGCCCCGCGCGAGCAGGGCTACTACGTCCAGCCCACCGTCTTCGCCGACGTCACCCCCGACATGGCCATCGCCCAGGAGGAGATCTTCGGCCCGGTCGTCTCCCTCATCCGCTACGAGGACGAGGACGACGCCGTACGGATCGCCAACGGCACCGTCTACGGGCTCGCGGGCGCGGTCTGGGCGGGCGAGGAGGCGGAGGCCGTCGCCTTCGCGCGCCGCATGGACACCGGGCAGGTCGACATCAACGGCGGCCGGTTCAACCCGCTCGCCCCGTTCGGCGGGTACAAGCAGTCGGGCGTGGGCCGCGAACTGGGCCCGCACGGCCTGTCGGAGTACCTCCAGACCAAGTCCCTGCAGTTCTGAGACCCGCGCTCCGAGATTCGTGCCCCGTGCCCTGAGCTTCGTGCAGAAAGGCCATTCACCATGGTTCGCGCCGCTGTCCTGCCCGCCGTCGGCTCCCCGCTGGAGATCACCGGCATCGACCTGCCCGCGCCGGGCCCCGGCCAGGTCCGCATCAAGCTCGCCGCCGCCGGGGTCTGCCACTCCGACCTGTCCCTGAGCGACGGCACGATGCGCGTGCCGGTCCCCGCGGTCCTCGGCCACGAGGGCGCGGGCACGGTCGTGTCGGTCGGCGAGGGCGTCACACACGTGGCGCCCGGCGCCGAGGTGGTCCTCAACTGGGCCCCCTCGTGCGGCAGTTGCCACGCCTGCTCCCTCGGCGAGGTCTGGCTGTGCGCCAACGCGCTGGCGGGCGCCGGAAACGTGTACGCCCACCGCGCCTCCGACGGCTCCGACCTCCACCCCGGCCTGAACGTCGCCGCGTTCGCCGAGGAGACGGTCGTCGCCGCGAACTGCGTCCTGCCCGCGCCCGAAGGTGTCCCGCTCATCGACGCCGCCCTCCTCGGCTGTGCCGTCCTCACCGGCTACGGCGCCGTGCACCACTCGGCGCGTGTCCGCGCGGGCGAGACCGTCGCGGTGTTCGGTGTCGGCGGGGTCGGCCTCGCCACGCTGCAGGCGGCGCGGATCGCGGGCGCGTCGAAGATCGTCGCGGTGGATGTCTCCCCGGAGAAGGAGGGGCTGGCGCGGGAGGCGGGCGCCACGGACTATCTGATCGCCTCCGATACGACAGCCCGCGAGATCCGCGGCCTCACCGGCAAGCAGGGCGTCGACGTCGCCGTCGAGTGCGTCGGACGGGCCGTCACCATCCGTACGGCCTGGGAGTCGACCCGGCGCGGCGGCCGCACCACGGTCGTCGGCATCGGCGGCAAGGACCAGCAGGTCACCTTCAACGCCCTCGAGATCTTCCACTGGGGCCGCACCCTCGCCGGCTGCGTCTACGGCAACTGCGACCCGGCGGCCGACCTGCCGGTCCTGGCGACCCACATCCGTGAGGGCCGCCTGAACCTCAGCTCGATGGTGACCGAACACATCACCCTCGACGACATCCCGACGGCCTTCGACCACATGCGGGCGGGCAAGGGCGGCCGGGCGCTGGTCATCTTCTGACGACCGGTCCGGGAAGAACCTCGGTCGGGTGCGCCGCCGTTGTGGCTGGTCGCGCCCCCCGGGGGCGCGGCTTCGTCGCGAGGGGCGTGCCGCTTGCGGTGCATCCGGCCCGGGACGGCGCACGAAGTGCGCATCTCAGGGGCGCGGGGAACGGCGCGACCAGCCACGACGCGCCCGCACTCGCCCCCGGGGACCAACCCGGCGGACGGCAAGGCGGGACGCACGCAGCAGGGTCAGTCAGAACGCACCCCGCACTCCAAGCTCCGCCGCGAAGAACCCGCCCCCGCCCCGCCCCCGTCCCGGTGACCCGAACCGCCCGCTCGGAGCCGGTCCGTTCGACCCAGCCCGACTCGAACGCCCGCCGGCAGAGCACCGCCCCGGCGGCCCCGGCCGGATGAAGCCTCCGCTCCGTCCGGTCCAGGCACCCACGCGCAAGCGGCCGCCGCCGGCGTTCCTGCTCCTTGAGCTCCCCCAGCCCCCGGAACCACGAGACCCCCGTGTCCGTGGGCGAGAGCCCCGTCCCCACCCGCCGCCAAGGAGGCGCCGGGAACGGTCCGGCGCGGACCGAAGTGTCAGCGCGCGGCCGCGACGACGGCCTCGTACTGCATCCCGAGCCCGTCGAGCAGCGCGGCGAGCCCCGTCTCGAAGGCCCGGTCGTCGACCACGTCCTGATGCTCCGCGAGGAGGTGCGCCTGCCCGAGGTGCGGATAGTCGGTGGGGTCGTACGCCGTCTCGTCGTCGACGAAGCCACCCGCGAACGAGCCGAGCGCCGACCCCATCACGAAGTACCGCATGAGCGCCCCGATGGACGTGGCCTGCGCGGGCGGCCACCCGGCGTCGACCATCGCCCCGAACACCGCGTCGGCGAGCCGCAGTCCGGCGGGCCGCCGCCCAGGACCCTGGGCCAGTACGGGAACGATGTTGGGGTGCTCGCGCAGCGCGGCCCGGTAGGAGACGGCCCAGTCGTGCAGAGCGGCCCGCCAGCCCCGCGGGTCACCCGCCTCGAACATCTCCAGGTCGACCTGCGCGCTGACCGAGTCGGCGACCGCCTCCAGGATCTGGTCCTTGGTGCGGAAGTGGTTGTAGAGGGAGGGCCCGCTCACCCCGAGCTCGGCGGCGAGCCGCCGGGTCGACACGGCCGCGAGCCCCTCGGCGTCGACGAGGGCGCGGGCCGCGTCCACGATGCGGTCGGTGCTCAGGAGGGGCTTGCGCGGTCGGGCCATGCGGCACATAGTAGGGCTGTCACCGTAAAACTAGCAGTGCTAATTAAAGGTCACCTGGGAGTCGTCCGTGAATCTGGAGCTGAGCGAGGAGCAGACGGCCGTCCGTCGGCTCGCCAAGGACTTCGTGGACCGCGAGATCGCACCGAACGTCGTGGCCTGGGACCGCGCCGAGGAAGTCGACCGCGGCATCGTGAAGAAGCTCGGCGAGGTCGGGTTCCTCGGCCTGACCATCGACGAGGAGTACGGCGGCTCGGGCGGCGACCACCTCGCGTACTGCCTGGTCACCGAGGAGCTGGGGCGCGGCGACTCCTCCGTGCGCGGCATCGTCTCCGTCTCCCTTGGCCTGGTCACCAAGACGATCCAGTCGTACGGGACCGAGGAGCAGAAGCGGCACTGGCTGCCCCGGCTCACCGCCGGTGACGCCCTGGGCTGCTTCGGTCTCACCGAGCCCGGCACCGGCTCCGACGCGGGCAACCTGTCGACGCGGGCCGTGCGCGACGGCGGCTCCGACGGGGACTGGGTGATCAACGGCTCCAAGATGTTCATCACCAACGGCACCTGGGCCGACGTCGTCCTGCTCTTCGCCCGCTCCACCGACGCCCCGGGCCACAAGGGCGTCTCCGCCTTCCTCGTCCCCGCCGACACCCCGGGCCTGACCCGCCGCACCATCCACGGCAAGCTCGGCCTGCGCGGCCAGGCCACGGCCGAGCTGGTCCTCGAGGACGTCCGCGTCCCCGCCACCGCCATGCTCGGCCCCGAGGGCAAGGGCTTCTCCATCGCCATGTCCGCCCTGGCCAAGGGGAGGATGTCGGTCGCCGCGGGCTGCGTCGGCATCGCCCAGGCCGCCCTCGACGCGGCGGTCGGCTACGCGGGCGAACGCGAGCAGTTCGGCAAGTCCATCGCCTCGTACCAGCTCGTCCAGGAGCTGATCAGCGACATCGCCGTGGACGTGGACGCGGCCCGCCTCCTCACCTGGCGCGTCGCCGATCTCATCGACCGCGGCGAGGACTTCGCCACCGCCGCCTCGAAGGCGAAGCTTTTCGCGTCGGAGGCCGCCGTCCGCGCCGCCAACAACGCCCTCCAGGTCTTCGGCGGCTACGGCTACATCGACGAGTACCCGGTCGGCAAGCTGCTCCGCGACGCCCGCGTCATGACCCTGTACGAGGGCACGAGCCAGATCCAGAAGCTGATCATCGGCCGCGCCCTGACGGGGGTCTCCGCGTTCTGAGCCGGGTACCTACGCGGCAACTGAGTAGGTGAGCGGATGTGGCCGCGGCCACATCCGCCGGATGCTGTGCGGCATGAGTGACACACCGGTCAAGCAGCAGAACACCGCGGCCTTCTACGGACAGGCCATCGCGTCCTTCGCCCTCGCGCTCACCGCCGTGTCCGTCGGGATCTACAGCCTCGACGTGAGCGGCTGGATCCGCGCCTTCCTCGCCGTCTCCATGCTCTATCTGACGACCTCGGCCTTCACCATGGCCAAGGTCGTCAGGGACCGGCAGGAGGCCGGGCAGATCGTGAGCCGGGTCGACCAGGCCCGCCTGGAGAAGATCCTCGCCGACCACGACCCGTTCAAGCCGATCGCCTGAGCCGTACGCGGACGCGGGCACCTGCGGTACGGGCCCTAAGCGCCCGCTCACCCCGGGAGGTATGGTGTGGGCGCACGTACCCAAGAGGATGTGAGCGGACCGATGACGCAGGACGAGCGGGCTCTGGACCAGGCCGTCGACGAGGTGCCGTGGGCCGAGGTCACCCCCGACGCGGCCCGGCGGCTGCTCGTCGCCGCGGTCGAGGCGTTCGCCGAGCGCGGCTACCACGCCACCACGACCCGCGACATCGCGAGCCGGGCCGGCATGAGCCCGGCCGCGCTCTACATCCACTACAAGACCAAGGAGGAGCTGCTCCTCCGCATCAGCACCATCGGCCACGAGAAGGCGCTGACGATCCTGCGCCGCGCGGTCGACGGCGGGGGCAGCGCCACCGAGCGGCTCACCGAGGCGGTCCGCTCCTTCGTCCGCTGGCACGCCGGGCACCACACGACCGCCCGCGTCG
The DNA here is from genome assembly GCF_044332585.1 of Streptomyces sp. NPDC016845. NCBI lineage: Bacteria > Bacillati > Actinomycetota > Actinomycetes > Kitasatosporales > Streptomycetaceae > Streptomyces > Streptomyces sp. NPDC016845. The sequence continues at coordinate 124,265 of NZ_JBIRPI010000016.1, forward strand.
TCCAGTACGAGCTGGACTCGCTCGGCGAGGAGCACCGCCCCGCGATCGTCGCCCTGCGCCGCCGCAGCGACGCCGCCGTGCGCGAGATCATCAACGACGGCGTGCAGGCGGGGGAGTTCGACGTCCCGGACGTCCCCGGCACCACCGTCGCCGTGCTCTCCCTCTGCATCGACGTGGCCCGCTGGTTCAACGCGGAGGGCCGCAGGACGCCCGACGAGGTCGGCGCGCTCTACGCCGACCTCGTACTCAGGATGGTGGGGGCTCGGAAGCAGCCGTCCGAGGGTGGTCGCTCAGAAGTAGTTCAGAAGTAGTTCAGAAGTAGTAACGCGACACCGACTCCGCGACGCAGACCGGCTTCTCGCCGCCCTCGCGCTCCACGGTGAACGCCACGGACACCTGCACCCCGCCCGGCACGTCGTCCACGGACGTGATCTTCGCCGTCGCCCGCAGCCGCGAGCCGACCGGCACCGGCGCGGGGAAGCGCACCTTGTTCGTGCCGTAGTTGACGCCCATCTTCACGCCCTCGACGGAGATCAGCTGCGGCCCGAACAGCGGCAGCAGCGACAGCGTCAGATACCCGTGCGCGATGGTCGTGCCGAACGGGCCCTCCTTGGCGCGCTCCGGGTCGACGTGGATCCACTGGTGGTCACCGGTCGCCTCGGCGAACCGATCGATCCGCTCCTGTTCGACCGCCACCCAGTCCGTGTGGCCCAGCTGCTCGCCGACCGCGGCCTTCAGCTCGTCGGCATCCTTGAAAACCCGCGGCTCCGCCATCTCCAGTAACCTCCCAGGTCGTTGTCTAAGCGCTTGCTCAGCTCTCTGGGCATGCTAACAACGTCACGCGCCCGCCGACTAGGCTCGGCCGGGTGCCTCAGATTCCGGAGAAGATCCACGAGCTCACCGTCGGCCAGCTCTCGGCGCGCAGCGGGGCCGCCGTCTCCGCCCTGCACTTCTACGAGTCCAAGGGGCTGATCGGCAGCCGCCGCACCCCGGGCAACCAGCGCCGCTACACCCGCGACACCCTGCGCCGGGTCGCCTTCATCCGCGCGGCGCAGCGCGTCGGCATCCCGCTCGCCACGATCCGCGACGCCCTCGCCGAACTCCCCGAGGAGCGCACCCCGAACCGGGAGGACTGGGCGCGTTTGTCGGAGGCGTGGCGCGGCGAACTGGAGGAGCGCATCAGACAGCTGGGCCGCCTGCGCGACCACCTCACCGACTGCATCGGCTGCGGCTGCCTCTCGATGGAGACCTGCGTGCTCTCCAACCCGGACGACGTCTTCGGCGACCGGCTCACGGGTTCCCGGCTGATGGCGGAGCGCCGGGACCGTCGGGAGAGCCGTAAGCCTCCGGCTCGGGCGTGAGCGCGGGCCCGAGGAGCCGGAACACCGCGCAGAGCACCACCGCCGCGATGGCGCCCGCCGCGACCCCGCTGCCGAACAGGGTGCGGGCCCACGACGGCAGGTCGGCGTACATCTCCGGCGCGACGATCGGCAGCATCCCGACCACCAGGGCGAGCGCGATGACGATGCTGTCGGTGCCGTGCGAGAGTTCGGTACGGGAGAGCATCCCGAAGCCCATCACGGCGATCACCGCGTAGATGACCAGGCCCGCCGCGCCCACCACCGGCTCGGGGATCGCCGCGAGCAGCCGGGTCAGCGGCGTCAGGAGCCCGCACACGATGAGCAGCACCCCGGCCGCCGCCGTCACGAACCGGCTGCGGACGCGGGTGAGCTGCACGATGCCGATGTTCTCGGCGCTGGTCACCATCAGCGACGTACCGAAGAGGCCGGAGCCGAGCGAGACGAGGGCGTCGGCGCGGGCGATGCGCGGCACGTCGCGGCCCGGGTCCGGGGCGCGGCCGACGGCCTCGCTGTTGAGAACCGTCTGCCCGGTGGCCTCGGCGAGCGAGGCGAGGGCGAAGACGAGGAGCGGGACGGCGGCGAGCAGGTCGAAGTGCGGGGCGCCGTACGGGAAGAGGTCCGGCAGGGCGAACGTACCGCCGTGCGCGACGTGCAGCTCCGTGCCGGTGAGGACGGCGATCAGCGTGCCGCAGACGAGGCCGAGCAGCACCGCCATCTGCCGCCACACGCCGCGCAGGACGAGGAAGAAGACGGCGATGACGCCGAGCGTGGCGAAGCCGAGCCCCGGGCCCGAGGCGACCATCGGCGCCGTCACCTTGATCATGTTGATGCCGATGAGGACGACCGTCGTGCCCATCACCAGCGGCGGGAACAGCCGGACGAGCCGGCCGTAGAACGGCAGCACGCAGAGCAGGAACGCGGCGGCGACCAGGACCGAGCCGGACGCCGTCGCCGGGCCGTACTCCTGCGCGATCTGGAGGAAGATCGCCACGGCGGCACCGCCGGGCAGCATCAGGAACGGCAGCCGCGCCCCCACCCGCAGCACGCGCACGCCGAGCGACTGGAGCAGCGCGCCGATCCCGCACAGCACCAGCGTGGCGCTGAGCAGCGACGCGGTCTGCCCGGTCGACAGCCTCAGCGTCGTCGCGATGAGGATGACGGAGGAGACGGGCGCGGCCACGCCCGCGAGCAGGTGCTGGCAGGCGAGGGGGAGAAGGCGCGCGAGCGGCAGCCGTTCGTCGACCGGCCGGGTCTCCGGTGCCGCCGTGGCGGTCACCGGTTCAGCCAGGGCAGCTCGGCGGCGGAGTAGCGGTAGGAGCGGAACACGGCGTTGGGCTCGGAGGGGAAGAGCTTGCGGACCTCTTCCTCCTGGTAGCCGCCGAAGTACGGGACCACGTACTCCCAGCAGAGGTAGCCGTCCTCGGTCACCTCGAAGAGGCGGCCCGCGGGGGAGTCGGTGACCAGCGTGTTCCCGTTCGGCAGTCGCTGGGCGCTGCCCATGAACGGCGCGAAGAACGACTCGCGCGCCGGGTCGTGGTACTCCCACACGACCTTGCCGCCGGCGCGCTCGATCTCGATGACGCGGCTGAACGGCACGTCCCAGTGTGGCCGGAAGACGCCGTTGTCGAAGACGAGGAAGTTGCCGTTGGCCAGCTCGGTCGGGCAGTGCTGCTGCGAGACGACGCCCGGCTCGGAGCGCCAGACGATGTCCCCGGTGGCGCGGTCGATGACGACGACGGCCGACACGGAGCGGAAGCTCGCGAGGATGTTCCCGTCGGCGAGCGGCAGCACGCTGTTGATCAGCGGGTAGTGCTCGCGCGCGTAGTCCGGGTGGAGGGGGAAGTCCTCGCGGCCGAGCCGCTCGGAGACCTTCCACTCCCAGGTCCGGTTCCCCTCGGCGTCGACCTCGACGATCGTGTCGGCCCACACCGTGGAGCCGCCCGCCTCCGAGCCGGGGACCCCGCCGCGCACGGCGGCGGCCGCCTCTCCGGTGAGCGGTTCGAGAGCGGTGTACAGGACGCGCCCGTCGCCGTAGTGGTGGGCGTCGTGGTGCTGGAGCGGGTCCCGGTGCTCGCGCACGATCGTGCCGTCCGGGGTGATCTCCTGCATGAGGCCGCCGCGGTATTTGTGCCACATCGGGAACAGCGCGGGCTCGCCGGGCAGGACGCCGTTGTAGGCGAGGTTGCCATTGGGGAGGACACGGGCGTGCCGGCCCGGCCGGTGCGGCAGGTTCCACCGGTGCACGACCTCGCCGCGCAGGTCGATCAGGTACACCTCGCCGTCCCCGGTCAGCGGCGCGAACAGCGTGTACCCGGGGCAGGCGGCGTCCTCGTCCAGGGCGATCAGGCCGGTGCCGCGGCGGCGCCGCTGATTCTGGTCCACACGAGCCATGGAGGCCCTCCGTCCGATACTCAAGAGTGCTTAACTTTTTTAAGTGGAGGTGAACGAGTTAAGCACGGCGCTAGGCTGCACCGGAACAGGGGACCTGGGAGAAGGGCGTTACAAGTTCATGAACGTGGGACCGGGCATCCGGCGCAGGCGGCGCGCCCTCGAGCTGACGCTCGCCGAGGTGGCACGGCGCGCGGGCGTCTCCGTGCCGTTCCTGAGCCAGGTCGAGAACGGCCGCTCGCGCCCGAGCATGAACTCGCTGCAACGCATCGCTGACGCCCTCGACAGCACGGCCGTCGAACTCCTCGCCGCCGCCGAGGCGCCCCGCCCGGTCGACGTGGTCCGCGCGGCGGACGCCCCCGCGACAGATGGCGGAGCCCGCCCCTTGGTCCGTGGCCACCAGCGCTTGCACGCCCTGGAGTTCACCGGCGACCACGACTGGGACCGTGAGTACCGTCACGCAGGCGACGAGATCCTCTACGTGGCCGACGGCAGGGCGGAGGTGGAGGTGGACGGCGCGAGCCACATCCTGGAAAGCGGCGACACCCTCTATATCGCAGCTCAACGCCCCCACCGCTGGCGCCCGACGCAACCAAGAACAAGGGTCCTGGTCATGGGCGAAGCCCCGTAGGCGCTACGGGAATCGGCGCGTTCGACCCCCAGGGGCGCGGGGAATGCGCGAGCAGCCACACGCAACGGCCACGCGCGCACGAGAGCCCGACCGGGCAGACGCTCAGGCGCCCGGGCAGAACTCCAGGGCAGCCGAGACAAGCTCCGCGTTGCTCGCGCCCGGCGCCCCGTCCGGCAGCACCAGCACATCCTCGAGCCCGACCCGAGTGGGCAGGCCCAGACGTACCGCAAGCCGCAACACGGGCCAGGCCCCACCCTCCTCCCCATGCAGCAACACGGGCCGCCCATGAGCCGGATCAAGCGCATCCAGCAACGACCGAGCGGCCGAATCGGCGCCCGCGGCGTCATGTTCGGTCACCTCGGCGAGAACCCGCAGAACCTGCGGCCCGAGCGGCGACGCGACAAACCGCTCCGCCCCGTCCGTCCCCGACCAGACGCCCGCCTCGACCCCGACCCCCCGTTCGAGCAGCGCGGCGGCAACTTCCTCCGCCCCCTCCTCGTGCCAGTTCACGGACGCGTGGTCCGGCAGCGTCGTCCAGGACCGGATCCGCGCCACCCGCGCCGCCGGATCGGGCTCGGCCCACGCGCCTGTCGTCACGCCGACCGGCACCGACACCCGCGCCCGGATCGCCTCCAGGGTCGCCGCGACCGAACGTGGCGCCAACGTGTCTTGTCCGCAGGGCGATTTGGGGTGAACATGCACATCCGAGGCGCCGGCCGCGACCGCCGCCGCGGCGGCCTCGGCGAGCGCCCCGGGTGAGAGCGGCACCACCGCTCCGTCGTTCGCCCCACGCGCACCGTTCAGACACACCTGTACGAACACCATGAACCCGATGGTGCCAGCAACGACCGGCGGAGGGGATCGGACACGACATGCCAGTAGCAGTCTGCTCACTCAAGTACGAGTCCGCGCACTCGGGCGCACAGAAGATCACCTACGACAGCGACGGCTACCACCTCGTGCGCTTCCCGTACGCGACGGCCGAGGAGTCGTACGACCCGTGGAAGATGCACGACCCGGCAGCGGGCGGCGGCACCTCCAAATTCCCCGACGCGCGTTCCGGCCTCATCTGGCCGAGCCACGACGGCTGGGGCACCCTGTCGGCGCTCCTGTTCTGGGCGCCGGACAGCCGGGCCACCGAGTACCGGGCCCGCTTCGTGCGCGACCCGCTCACGGCCCGCTACGACTCGACCGCGACGACGGACATCTCGGCCACGGGAGGCGGCCAGTACCGCTCCTACACCTGGCAGATGTTCGTCCACCCCGGCACCCCGGTCGGCTTCAAGATCTCGGCGCGGACCGGCGACACCAAGCTCGCGGTGCCGATCACCCTCGCCGAGTTCAAACTCGCGATCCAGACGGACGTGATCAGGCCCTGACGGTCAGGCCCTGACCGAGCGGGGCGGTCCCGCCGACCGGAACGTCCCGCGCCCCGACGCCTCGTAGAGTCGAGAGCGTGACAGCACATGAGACGCCCGACGCCCCTCAGCCCCCGCACGCCCCGGGCCACCCCCGCGACCCGGTCACCGACGCCTCCCAAGGCGGCCAAGGCGGCCAAGGCGGCGAGAGCGCCGAAAAGTTGCTGGCGCGGACGTGCCTGCGCCTGGTGGCGCCCGGGGCCGTCCCCGCGGAAATGGCGGACGGCTTCACGTACATGCGCGGGGTCGCCGAGGGGCTGAACCTCGCGCTCGCCCTCGACGGTCCGGCCTCCGTGCGGCTGCTCACCGACCAGGACGTGGAGCGCGCGGGTGCCGACGCGCTGTGGGAGGCCGGGCAGCGCAACCTCGTACGGGAGCCGCTGCGTTCGGAGGAGGTGCGGCTCGACGGGCACGCCGTGCTGTACTCCGTGTACGGCGACTCACCGTTCGTGTCGACGAAGGCGCTGGTCCTGCCGGAGCTGGTCGCCGAGGTCACCGGGCGCCGCGTGCCGGAGGCGGGCGCGCTCGTCGTCGTGCCGACCCGGCACCTGCTGGCGTTCCACCCGATCGTGGACGGCGGCGCCGCCGACGCGATCAACGACCTGGCCACGTACGCCCTCAAGGCCCACGAGGACGGCCCCGGACCGTTGTCGCCGCGCGTCTACCGGTGGCACGACGGACGGCTGACCTCGCTCACCGTCATCGACCACGACACCCGCACCTTCTCGCTGCGCCCGCCGCCCGGACTGCTCGCCGCGATGCGGGCGCTGCACCGGCTCGACCGGTCCGGGCACCTCGCCTCGGACACGTCGGCCGCCGACACGGCCTCACTCGACGCCCGTACGGCGGCGACGGCCGACGCGATCAGCGCACTCGACGCCGAACGGCCGGACCCGGACGCGCTCGCCGACGCCTTCACCCGCGCGCTCACCCTGGCCCACGCGAGCGCCGAGGCCGATCCGGCCGCCGACCGCGTGGAGACCCTGGACGCCTGGGTCGCCGCCCTGCACCTGGGCACCGCCCTGTTCACGCAGGTCCGGCCGGTGGAGTGCCGGCTCGGCGAGCGTGAGCTGACCGTGCCCGCCACCGAACCCGGGGTGCGCGGCGACGCCCGCGCCTGGCTCGACGCCTTCTACGTCAGCCTGGTCCTGCGCGAGCGCGATCGCACGACGCGCCTGTGCGAGGTCCCGCTCGACGCCCTGCGCGGCGGTGACACCCCGGTGGACACGTACGTCCTGCACTGGATCGACGCTCTGCGGAGCCACTGGCTGCGCCGTCCCATGGACGATGTCGTGGAGAAGCTCGTCGCGACCATCGAGGCATCGCACCCGAAGAACACGACGCTCGCCCCGAAGGACTTCCTGAACGCGGTCGACTACCAGCCCGTCGCCCTGTTCCACCGGCTGCTCACGCAGGACCACGACGCGTTCGCCGACGCGCTGAAGGAAGCCCTCGCGCAGCACGGGAGCTACTGGGGCGGCTCGGCCGCGCCGCGCGCCCGCGTGGCGCTCGGCCCGCTCGCGCTCGCCTGCCTCGCGTACGACATGGAGTTCCCGGCCGCCGTGGACGCGCCGTATCTGCCGGAGTACCTGCTCAACCGCGAGCGCCTGGAGCACGTCCCCGGGCGGTGGTGAGGGCCGGGGGTGCGCCGCACCCCCGTCGCGCTGTACGTCCTGCTAGGCCGTGACCAGCTGCCGCACCCGCCTCGACTCCGCCACGGCCGCGTCGGTCAGGACGGGGCGCGGCACCACGATGCCGCAGTGGGAGCAGACGGGGCCCGACGACGGTTCGTGCGCCAGGTCGTGCTGCCAGACGAGGGCGGTGTCCGCGCACACGGGGCAGCTGTCGCCGGGCTCGCGCTCCAGGGCCGTGATCAGCCGGCGCAACACCTCGGCCAGCGGCGCCGCGGGGTGCACCGTGGGGTCGTCGCACCAGGCGACGCCGAAGCCGCCCCAGGTCAGCCGGTGCCAGTCGTCGACACTGCCGGGCCGGCGCAGCCCGTCGTGCTTCTCCTTGCGCCGCCGCTCGGCGAAGGCGACCTCGTACGCGAGCCAGACGGCCCGCGCCTCCTCCAGCTCCTCCAGAGCCGCCACCAGGCGGGCCGGCTCGGGGGAGCGGTCCTCGGGGCCGAACCCGGCCCGCGAGCACAGATGGTCCCAGGTGGCCCGGTGACCGTAGGGAGCGAACCGCTCCAGGCACTTGCGCAGCGAGTAGCGCCTCAGCGCGAGGTCGCTCCTCGGATCGCGCACCTGTCTTGCCAGACTTCGGAATCCAGCCATCGCCCTGCACCTCCGTCACACGTACGTCGGCGTCGCCGCGGCAAAAGAACGACGTCGCCGAGTAGACGTATCGACACGCGAATCGGATCCCTTTTCCAGACGGTGATTTTCTGTTCCTGTGTGGATTCCGAAAACGTGACGCATGTTCATCTTCTGTCGTCGGCTAACCGCCGGTAACCTCCGGCTGACCATCGTCGGGAGGAACAGGCATGCGACGACGCATCCCACGAACCACCCTGCACAGAAGGTCAGTCAGCCGGTCCAGCGGCCCTTTGCGGAGAATTACGGCCGCCGCGGCGCTCGTGCTCACCGCGGGACTGCTCTCCCCTCTCTCGACGGCCACGGCCGCCGACGAACCCGCGCCCGTCAGCGACTACTGCAAGGGACAGTGCGCGGACATCCTGCCGCCCGGGGCGAACGGCAGCGCCACGCTCGCCGAGATCCTCGCCCACAAGCTGCTGGGTACCCAGCCCGCTCACGCCGACGATCAGCTCGGCCCCTATGACGCCCTGTCCTCCGGCTACCCCTCACTCACGGATGACACGCTCACGAACTTCTTCAACGATGCCTCCTTCGGTGTCCCCGACGGTCAGGTGGGATCCGTCACCCGCCCTCGCGACGATGTGACGATCACCCGTGACAAGAAGAACGGCGTACCCCACATCAAAGGTTCCACGCGCTACGGAACCGAGTTCGGCGCCGGCTACGCCGCAGGCCAGGACCGGATGTGGCTCATCGACCTGTTCCGCCACATCGGCCGGGGCGAGCTGACCTCGTTCGCGGGCGGCGCCCTCGCGAACCAGGGCCTCGAGCAGGAGTTCTGGCCGCAGGCCCCGTACACCGAGGACGATCTGCAGAAGCAGGTCGAGTACATCGAGTCGACCGGCGGCGCCCGTGGCCGGCAGGCCATGGACGACGCGCAGGCCTACATCGACGGTCTGAACGCCTACCGCGTCAAGTCCAAGAACGGCCGCTACTTCCCGGGTGAGTACGTCCTCACCGGCAAGGTCGACGCGATCACCAACAGTGGTGAGATACAGCCGTTCAAGATCACCGACATGATCGCGCTCGCCTCGGTGGTCGGCGGACTGTTCGGCAACGGCGGCGGGGGAGAGGTCGACGCGGCCCTCTCGCTCATGAAGGCGCAGGAGAAGTACGGCGTCGAGAAGGGCACCGAGGTCTGGGAGTCCTTCCGCGGCCGCAACGACCCCGAGGCCGTCACCACCGTCCACGACGGCACGAGCTTCCCCTACGGCCAGAAACCGGCCGACGCGCGCGGCCGGGCCATGCCCGACAAGGACTCCGTCACCCGCGAGCCCCTCGTCCACGACCGTACGGGCTCGGCGGCGACCGCGGCGAAGTCCGGCACCGTCGCCAAGGACCCGGTGAAGGCGCCGTCGAAGCTCAAGCCGCTCCAGGGCATGTACGACGACGGGGTGCTCCCTGCCGACATGTTCGAGGACTCCGCGTCCAAAAAGGGCATGTCCAACGCCCTCCTCGTCTCCGGCAAGCACACCGCGTCCGGCCACCCGGTCGCCGTGTTCGGACCGCAGACGGGCTACTTCGCGCCACAGCTCCTGATGATGCAGGAGCTGCAAGGGCCCGGGATCAGCGCACGCGGCGTCTCCTTCGCGGGCGTCGGCATGTACGTCCAGCTGGGCCGCGGCCAGGACTACTCCTGGTCGGCGACGTCCGCCGGGCAGGACATCACCGACACCTACGCGGTCCCGCTGTGCGAGCCGGGCGGCGCCGCCCCGACCAAGAACTCGGCCTCCTACCTCTACCGGGGCACCTGCACCCCGATGGAGAAGCTGGAGAAGACCAACGCCTGGAAGCCGACCGTCGCCGACTCCACGGCCGCGGGCTCCTACCGGATGCAGGTCTTCCGCACGAAGTACGGCATCGTCACGCACCGCGCCACGGTCGACGGCAAACCCGTCGCCTACACGGCGCTGCGCTCGACCTACCGCCACGAAGCCGACTCGATCATCGGCTTCCAGATGCTGAACGACCCGTCCTACGTCACGGACGCCGCGTCCTTCCAGAAGGCCGCCCAGAACATCAGCTACGCCTTCAACTGGTTCTACGCCGACAGCCGCGACATCGCGTACTACAACAGCGGCAGCAACCCGGTGCGCGCCAAGGACGTCGACATGTCCCTGCCGGTCAAGGGCGAACAGGCCTACGAGTGGCAGGACTTCGACCCGACGGACAACACGGCGGCCCTGACACCCCCGTCCCAGCACCCCAACTCCCTCGGCCAGGACTACTACATCTCCTGGAACAACAAACAGGCCAAGGACTTCACCGCCGCCAACTTCAGCCTCGGCGCCGTGCACCGCGCCGACCTCCTCGACGACCGCGTGCAGAGACTGACCGCCAAGGGCGGCGTCACCCGCGCCTCCCTCACCCAGGCCATGGAGGAGGCCGCCGTCACCGACCTGCGCGGCGAACAGGTGCTGCCCGAGCTGCTCGCGGTGGTCCGCAGCGCGCCGGTCACCGACCCCGCGGTCGAGAAGGCCGTGCAGCAGCTGGAGGCCTGGGGCAAGGCGGGCGCCCAGCGCAACCAGACGGCTGCGGGCTCGAAGACGTACGCGCACCCGGACGCCGTACGGATCATGGATGCCTGGTGGCCGCTTCTGGTGGAGGCCGAGTTCAAGCCGGGGCTCGGCGCCGATCTCTACCAGGCGCTGAGCGGCCGGCTCAGCATCGACGAGGCGCCGTCGGCCGGGCACGGCCCGACCGGATCGCACGCCGGGTCCGCGTTCCAGTACGGCTGGTGGGGCTACGTCGACAAGGACCTGCGCACGGTCCTCGGCCGGCCGGTGCAGGGCAAGCTCGGCGACACGTACTGCGGCGCCGGATCGCTGTCGGCCTGCCGCACCGCGCTGCTGACCAGCCTCGCCACCGCCGCGGCCAAGCCCGCCACCGCGGTCTACCCCGGTGACGACAGCTGCAAGGCCGGGGACCAGTGGTGCGCGGACACCATCGTCCACCGGGCGCTCGGCGGGATCACGCACCGCGGCATCCAGTGGCAGAACCGTCCGACGTACCAGCAGGTGGTGGAGTTCCCGACGCACCGCTGAGGAAGGCGTCGACGCGGCGGGCGGCTCCAGCCGCCCGCCGCGCGCGCCCTACGCGCGCACCCGTCCGGCCGCGAGGACCACCCGTGCCAGCTCCTCGTGGAGGATGTCGCTGTGCGCCCCGGCCGGGGGCCGGCCGCGGCGCACGACCTTGGCCGCGTCCACGCTCACGCACCCCTTGCCCGGCACGCCCGTCTTCAGCGCCTCCGCGAGCGTGAGCCGGAGCGCGCCCGGGATGTCCTGGATCCCGTCGTACCCCATGGCGCCCCAGCGGACCCCGAGATCGATGGCGCCGCGGTCGTCCCCGGCGAGCCGGGACGCCAGCGGGTACATGGTGGACAGCGCCGTGTCGAAGTGCGAGTAGCACGACACCAGCGGGCCGTCGATCCGTGCCTGCTTGCCCTTCAGCGCACCGCGGCCCGCGAAGGTGTAGTGGGAGAACGCGCCCTGGAGCAGCGTCACCGACTTCACGTTGCGGGCGGTGTCCTCCATCCCCGCCAGCGCGAACGACACGAGCCGCGCCCCGAAGCTGTGCCCCACCAGATGGACGCGGACGTCCGGGGCGTCGTGCGCGAGCCGGCCGAGCAGCGGCCCGAGCCCGTCCTTGCCGACCTTGCCGGCGCGCTTCTTCATCGCGAAGTACGTGGCCTGGCGCAGGAGTTCATGGGCGCCCTTCCACGCTTTGGCGAGGCCGCCGGGCAGTCTGAACTCCGCGAGGTTCGCCGCGGCCTCCAGCGCCTCGGCGAACTGCTCGCACATGTCCCGCGTGTTCTCCTGGAGCATCGCGGGCGTGGTGTGCGGGGAGCCCTCGCTCTCGACGTCCGCGCCGAGCGCGGTGGGGCGGACCCCGACGAGCTGCCTGGTCAGGCCGCCGAACTGGTCGAAGGCGTCCGCCTGTTCCGGGTGCCGGTCGAGCAGCTCGGCCAGCCGCTGGACGACGGTCTCACTGTGCGGGAAGGTCTTGCCGAGCGCCTGCCGGGTGGCTTTGTCGAGCGTCGTGCGGGGTGCGGGCGCGCCGGTGGCCGCGCGTGCCCGCTCGAAGTCCGGGATCTCCTCGTCGGTGAAGCGGATCGACGGCCAGATCAGCCCCGCGTAACCGATCTCGGCGCCGGGCGCGAGCGACGGGAACGGTGCGAAGAAGCGGTCGTAGAGCCGGACCGCCATGTCCCGGTCGTTGTTCCAGCCGTGCGCGAGGACGATCAGGTCCCGGACGCCGCGCTCGCGCACCTCACGCAGCAGCCGGTCGCGCCGCCCGCGCTCCGGGTCGCCGTCGGCGTCGAACATCAGCTCCCAGTAAGGACGTACATGTACTTCCGGTCCGGCCATGGCCCACCCCGTGGCAGTAGTCCGTGCGGTGTGCCGCATCGTCCTGCCGAAGCCGGGGATTGGCCATACGTCCGTCACGTACTCGCCGCGCGCTTCAGGCCAGTTCGCGCTCGCGGGTCTCCGGCAGCGCGAGGACGCAGAGCAGCGAGACGACGGCCATCGCGCTCACGTACCAGCCCACCGACGACGACCCGAACGCGTCCTGCAGCCGCGTCGCCACCAGCGGCGCCACCGCGCCGCCGAGCACACCGCCCAGGTTGTACGCGAAGGAGGCGCCCGAGTAGCGCACCCGCACCCCGAACAGCTCCGGCAGGTAGGCGCCCATCGGGCCGTACACCACACCCATGCAGAACAGGGCGCCGCCGAGCGCGAGCGCGATGAGCACGGGCTGCTCGGTGTCCATCAGCGGGAACAGGGCGAGCCCCCAGACGACCGCGAGCCCGGAGCCGACGAGGACCATCCTGCGCCGGCCGCCCGCGTCGGAGCGGGTCGCGGCCAGCCACGTACCGGCGGCCAGGAACAGACACGCCACCAGGGACACCGCCAGCATCGTGGAGCGCGGCACACCGAGCGTCTTCGTGCCGTACGCCAGGCAGTACGTGGTCGCCGTGTAGAAGAGGCCGTAGGCGATGACCATGCCGCCCGCGCCGAGCAGGATCTCCCGCGGATGGCGTTTGAAGACCTCCAGGGCGGGCGCCCTGCTGGCCTCCTGGTTCTCCATCACCTTCGCGAAGACCGGCGTCTCGCTGATCTTCAGCCGTACGAACAGGCCGACGGCGACCAGGAGGAAGGAGACCAGGAACGGGATGCGCCAGCCCCACGACCGGAAGGCGTCGTCCGACAGCGTCTCGGAGAGCAGCCAGAAGATGCCGGTCGCCGCGAAGAAGCCGACGGACGGGCCGAGCTGGGGAAACGCCGCGAACATGCCGCGCTTGCCGCGCGGCGCGTGCTCCACCGCGAGCAGCGCCGCCCCGCCCCACTCGCCGCCGAGGCCCACGCCTTGCAGGAACCGGAGCAGCACGAGGAGCAGCGGCGCCCAGACGCCGAGCGTGTCGTAGCCGGGGAGCAGGCCGACGCACGCCGTCGACAGGCCCATCAGGAGCAGCGACGCCACCAGGACCGACTTGCGGCCGATCCGGTCGCCGAAGTGCCCGAAGACCAGCGAGCCGATCGGGCGGGCCGCGAACGCCACGGCGTACGTCGAGAACGAGGCGAGCGTCGCGTTGAGCGAGGACAGGTTCGGGAAGAACGCCTCGTTCAGGACGAGCGCGGCGGCCGTTCCGTAGACGTAGAAGTCGTAGAACTCGATGGCGGTGCCGATGAAACTGGCCACGGCCACACGTCTCAGGCTCTCCGCCCGGGGGTGCGGATTCGGCGTGGCCGGGGCCTTGTTCTGGCTGGTGGGGTCGTCTTTGAGCACGCTCCGTACTTTTGCGGTAGCTGTATCTTGCAGTCAATGGGTGGGATGCGCCGTCTCGGGTGGTGAGATCCCGCCGCGTGCGGGTGCGTCGTGGTTGCGCGCGCAGTTCCCCGCGCCCCTGGCGGCGACTATTTGTACGTCAGATACTTCGCGCGGGTTCTGCGGAACGTGCGCAGCTCGTCCTGCCACGCAGCCACCACCTCGTCCGTGGTCGCGCCCGCGTCGATCATCGTGCGGACCTGGGTGGAGCCCGTCAGCTTGTCGATCCAGTTGTCGGGGCGCCAGGCGAAGCCGGGCCATGCCGCCTTCGCCGTGACGAGGAGGGCGATGCCGGTGCGGACCGGGTCGAAGGTCTTCCTGTCGTCGACGTGGAGTTGTACGCCGCCGATCGTCCTGCCCTGGAACTTGGAGAACGTCGGGGCGAAGTACGCCTCCCTGAACTTCACGCCGGGCAGGTTCTCCTCGTTCGCCTTCGCGGCCCAGCGGCCGTCGATGCCGTCGGCGCCGAGGAGTTCGAAGGGGCGGGTGGTGCCACGGCCCTCGGAGAGGTTCGTGCCCTCGAAGAGGCAGGTGCCGGAGTAGACGAGCGCCGTGTCCGGGGTCGGCATGTTGGGGCTCGGCGGCACCCAGGGGAGCCCTGAGGCGTCGTAGAAGTCGTCGCGTCGCCAGCCCGACATCGCCACGGTCGCCAGCTCGACGGGGTGGGCCAGGTACTCGGCGTTGAACAGGCGGGCCAGCTCCGTGACCGTCATGCCGTGGGCCTGCGAGATCTCCCGGCGGCCGACGAACGTGGCGAACTCCTTGTGCAGGATCGGGCCGTAGGCGTTCCGGCCCGTCACCGGGTTCGGGCGGTCCAGGACCACGAACCGCTTCCCCGCGAGCTGCGCCGCCTCCATGCAGTCGTACAGCGTCCAGATGTACGTGTAGAAGCGGGCGCCCACGTCCTGGATGTCGAAGACGACCGTGTCGACGCCGGACGCGGTGAAGATGTCGGCCAGCGCCTGCCCGCTCTTCAAGTACGTGTCGTAGACGGGGAGTCCGGTCGCCGGGTCGTCGTAGCGGCCCTCCGAACCGCCCGCCTGGGCGGTACCGCGGAAGCCGTGCTCGGGGCCGAACACCGCGACGAGCTCCACGCGGTCGTCGGGGTGCATGACGTCGACGATGTGCTGGACGTCGCGCGTGACGCCGGTCGGGTTGGTGACGATGCCGACCCGTTCGCCGTCGAGCAGCCGGTAGCCGTCCGCCCGGAGCCGGTCGAAACCGGTCCGCAGGCGGTGCCCGCCGCCCGAGGGGGCGGCGCTCGCCGTCCCGGCCACGGCGAGCGGCCCGCCGGCCGCGCCCACCGCCCCCGCGCTCACCGCGAGCAGCAACCGTCTCGACACGTTCATGCAAAAACCTCCGGCATCGGCATCAGTATCGGCATCAGCGGAACTGGCATGCCCATGCACGCTAACGCCCGGATCGACGACGGGGAACGAAGCGCACGCGGATCACCTGAGGGAACCCCTTCCCCCGCGACATACCGACTGGTTAGTCTGCTGAGGCAACCGAGCCGTTCCGCGGCGTGCCGAAGTCGTGTCGAAGGAGACCGATGGTGGAGAGTCTGCAAGGCCAGGGGATCGTCGTGACCGGCGCGGGCGGCGGCATCGGCGCCGCGCTCGCCCGCCGGTTCGCCGCCGCCGGAGCCCGTGTCGTCGTCAACGACCTGGACGCCGACAAGGCCGGCAAGGTCGCCGACGAGATCGGCGCGACGGCCGTACCCGGCGACGCCTCCGCGATCATCGACGACGCCCGCGCCGCGCTCGGCGGCACCGTCGACGTCTACTGCGCCAACGCCGGGCTCGCCTCCGGCGGCACCGAGGCCGCCGACGAGCAGGTGTGGGCCCTGGCCTGGGACGTCAACGTCATGGCGCACGTCCGCGCCGCACACGCGCTGATCCCCGACTGGCTGGAGCGCGGCAGCGGCCGCTTCGTCTCCACCGTCTCCGCCGCCGGCCTGCTCACCATGGTCGGCGCCGCCCCGTACAGCGTTACCAAGCACGGCGCGTACGCCTTCGCCGAGTGGCTGTCGCTCACGTACCGGCACCGCGGGATCAAGGTCCACGCGATCTGCCCGCAGGGCGTGCGCACCGACATGCTCACGGCGGCCGGAACCGCGGGCGAGCTGGTCCTCGCGCCGACCGCCATCGAGCCCGAGGACGTCGCGCAGGCGCTGTTCACGGGGATCGAGGAGGACCGCTTCCTGATCCTGCCGCACCCCGAGGTCGCCGAGTACTACGCGGCCCGCGCCGCCGTCCCCGAGCGCTGGCTCACCAACATGAACCGCATCCAGCAGAAGTGGGAGGCCACCCAGTGACGGACGTGACGGACGTGACGACCGACTCGATCTATGCGGCCCGGCCGTGGCTCGGTGTCCTCAGCGACGCGCAGAAGGCCCCGGTCGACCCGGCCGCCACCCTCGTCCACGCGTTCGCCGAGGCTGTGCGCCGCGCCCCCGACCGCACCGCCCTCGCCTACTTCGACGGCCGCCTCTCCTACGCGGAGGCCGACGCCCTGTCGGACTCGGTGGCCGGACATCTCGCCGCCAAGGGCCTGGAGCGCGGCGACCGGGTCGCGATCATGCTGCAGAACAGCCCGCACTTCGTGCTCGCGCTGCTCGGCGCGTTCAAGGCGGGCGCGGTCGTCGTCCCGGTCAACCCGATGTACAAGTCGGGCGAGGTCGGGCACGTGCTGCACGACGCCGAGGTGACCGGTCTGGTCTGTACGGACCGCGCCTGGGAGGCGTACCTGCGCGAGACCGCCGCGGACTCGCCCGTCCGCATCGCGCTCACCGCCTGCGAACTCGACCTCCAGACGCGGAACGACGAGCGGGTCCTGAAGTTCGACCGGGTGACCCCGGCGGCCGAGGACGCCGACGACCTGGTGACCGTCGCCCGCAAGGGCCACCCGGCGCCCGCGGACCGGCTGCCTGCCGCCGACGACATCGCCCTGATCAGCTACACGTCCGGTACGAGCGGCACCCCCAAGGGCGCCACCAACCTGCACCGCAACATCATGTACAACGCGGAGCGGCAGCGCACCGGCCTCGGCATCGACGAGGGCGCCACGTACTTCGCGCTCGCGCCGCTGTTCCACATCACCGGCATGGTCTGCGAACTCGTCGCGAGCTTCGCCAACACCGGCACGCTCGCGCTCGCCTACCGCTTCGAGCCGGGTGTCGTCCTCGACGCGTTCGCCGAGCACCGGCCCGCCTACACGGTCGGCCCGTCCACCGCGTTCATGGCGCTCGGCGCCCAGCCGCAGGCGACCCGCGAGCACTTCGCCTCGTTCGTCTCGATCTCGTCGGGCGGGGCGCCGGTGCCGCCCGCGCTGGTGGAGAAGTTCCGCGCCGCCTTCGGCCCGTACATCCACAACGGCTACGGGCTCACCGAGTGCACCGCGCCCTGCGCGTCCGTACCGCCCGGCGTCGAGGCGCCCGTCGACGAGGTGTCCGGCACCCTCGCGGTCGGCGTGCCGGGCCCCGAGTCCGTCGTCCGCATCCTCGACGACCTCGGCAACGAGGTGCCCTTCGGCGAGCAGGGCGAGATAGCGGTGCGCGGCCCGCAGGTCGTGCCCGGCTACTGGCGCCGCCCCGACGCCACCGCCGAGGCCTTCCCCGACGGCGAACTGCGGACCGGCGACATCGGCTTCATGGACGAGAGCGGCTGGCTCTACGTCGTCGACCGCAAGAAGGACATGATCAACGCGTCCGGCTTCAAGGTCTGGCCCCGCGAGGTCGAGGACGTCCTCTACACGCACCCCGCCGTGCGCGAGGCGGCCGTCGTCGGCGTCCCGGACGCCTACCGCGGCGAGAGCGTCAAGGCGTACGTGAGCCTGCGCCCCGGCGCCGACGCCACCTCCGAGGAGCTGTCCGCGTACTGCGAGGAACGTCTTGCCGCGTACAAGTACCCGCGCGAGGTGGAGGTCCTGCGCGAGCTGCCCAAGACGGCGAGTGGGAAGATCCTCCGGCGGGAACTGCGTTCTCCCGCGGTGTGACCGGTCACCCTTCCCCGTGACCGGCGAAGGACGAGAAAGGCAGGTGGCGGCAGTGCCCAGGACGACGACGGACGGCGACGGCACGCCCGTTCCGCAACGACTCCTCGCGGCCGCCACCCGGCTGTTCGCCGAGCGCGGCTACGACCGTACGTCGGTGCAGGAGATCGTGGAGGCGGCGGGCGTCACCAAGGGCGCCCTCTACCACTACTTCGGTTCCAAGGACGATCTCCTGCACGAGGTGTACGCGCGCGTGCTCCGCCTCCAGCAGGAGCGGCTCGACGCGTTCGCCGACCGTGACGAGCCCGTCGAGCAGCGCCTGCGCGAGGCGGCGGCGGACGTCGTGGTGACGACGATCGACAACCTCGACGACGCGTCGATCTTCTTCCGCTCGATGCACCACCTCAGCCCCGAGAAGAACAAGCAGGTACGGGCCGAGCGCCGGCGCTACCACGAACGGTTCCGGGCGCTGATCGAGGAGGGCCAGAAGGCCGGCGTCTTCTCCGCGGAGACCCCGGCGGACCTCGTCGTCGACTACCACTTCGGCTCGGTCCACCACCTCTCCACGTGGTACCGCCCCGACGGGCCGCTCACCCCGCAGCAGCTCGCCGACCAGCTGGCGGACCTGCTGCTCCGGGCGCTGCGTCCGTAAGGCCGCCCGTAAGCCGCTTGAGCAGCGCCCCGGCCGCCGGATTGCGCGGCCGGGGCGCCCGCCCGGCGAGCACCACCGCCCGGCCCGGCTCCGGCTGCCGGATGGTCACGCAGGGCAGGCCCGCCGCCTCACCGATCCGGCGCGGCACGAACGCCACCCCGATCCCGGCCCGAACGAGCTCCACGAGCAGCCCGATCTGGGTCACGTCACAGGTGATGCGCCGCTCCAGGCCGCAGTGCGCGGCCAGGCGGCGCACGGCCGTCTCCAGGCCCGTACCGGCGCGGAAGTCGATGAACGGCTCGTCGGCGAGGTCCTTGATGAGGGTGCGTCCGGCGCGGGCCAGCGGATGCCCCGGGGCGGTGACCAGGACGAGGTCCTCCTGCCAGGTGCCGAACGAGGCGAGTCCGTCGGGCAGTTCACGCGCGTCCGGCGCGAGAAAGGCGAGGTCCAGCTCCCCGGCCCGGAGCCCCTCGATCAGCTCCGCCACGGGCGCCTCCCGTACGGAGACCTGGATGCCGGGCAGCTCCCGGTGGAACGCGGCGAGTTCGGCCGCCAGATCGACGCAGGTCAACGTCTGGATGGTGCCGATCGCGACGCGCCCCGCGCCGAGCCCGGAGACCTGCGCGACCGCCTCCTTCGCCGCCGTTGCCCCGGCGAGCAGCTGCCGGGCCCGGGGGAGCAGCGCGCGGCCCGCCTCGGTGAGCACGACGCGGCGCCCCGTACGGTCGAACAGCTCCGCGCCCAGCTCGCGTTCCAGGTTGCGGACCGACGTGCTGAGCGCGGACTGCACGATGAGTTCGGCGCGGGCCGCCGCGGTGAAACCGCCCTCGTTCACGACGGCCACGAAGTGGCGCAGCTGACGTATCTCCACCCATCTATTCTATGGATACGACCGAGCGAAACGATCTGTTGGACCGGGGAGGTGGCCCGGCACGAGGCTGCTGTCCATGGACCGCGTACCCCTGCTCTGGACCACTTCCTACGCGCCGACGGTGCCCCTCGTCGTGCGGATGGCGTCCCGCCGACTCCTGCGCCTGCGCTGCTTCCTGCGCGAACTGGCCCTGATGGATCACACAGGCGCCGGCGGATACTGACCCCAGGGGCGCGGGTACCTGCGCGACCAGCCACAACGCACCCGCACCCGCACCCGCACCCGGCGACGGGACTAGACGTACCGCTTCAGCTCCCGCCGGGCGAGAGAACGCTGATGCACCTCGTCCGGCCCGTCAGCCAAGCGCAGCGTCCGCGCCCCGGCCCAGAGTTCCGCCAGCGGATAGTCCTGCGACACGCCCCCGGCCCCGTACAACTGCACCGCCTTGTCGATGATGTCGACGACCGTGCGCGGGGTGGCGATCTTGATGGACTGGATCTCGGTGTGGGCGCCGCGGTTGCCGACGGTGTCCATGAGCCACGCCGTCTTGAGGACCAGGAGGCGCAACTGCTCGACGGCCACGCGCGCGTCCGCGATCCACTCCTGGACGACGCCCTGCTGGGCGAGCGGCTTGCCGAAGGCGGTGCGGGAGACGGCCCGCTTGCACATCAGCTCGATGGCGCGCTCGGCCATGCCGATGAGGCGCATGCAGTGGTGGATGCGGCCGGGGCCGAGCCGCGCCTGCGCGATGCCGAAGCCGCCGCCCTCCTCGCCGATCAGGTTCGTGACGGGCACGCGCGCGTGGTCGAAGACGACCTCGGCGTGGCCGCCGTGCCAGTGATCCTCGAAGCCGTAGACCGTCATGGCCCGGCGGACCTCGACGCCCGGGGTGTCGCGCGGCACGAGCACCATGGACTGCTGGCGGCGGATGTCGGGGCCGTCGGGGTCGGTCTTGCCCATGACGATGAAGATCTTGCAGTCCGGGTTCATGGCACCGGAGATGTAGAACTTGCGGCCGGTGATGACGTAGTCGTCGCCGTCGCGCTCGATGTGCGTGGTGATGTTGGTGGCGTCGGAGGAGGCGACCTCCGGCTCCGTCATCGCGAACGCGGAGCGGATCTCCCCGGCCAGCAGCGGCTCCAGCCACTGCTTCCGCTGGGCCTCGGAGCCGAACTGGGCGAGCACCTCCATGTTGCCGGTGTCGGGCGCGGCGCAGTTGAGCGCGGTCGGCGCGAGCTGCGGGGAGCGGCCGGTGATCTCGGCGAGCGGCGCGTACTGGAGGTTGGTGAGACCGGCGCCGTGCTCGGCGTCGGGGAGGAAGAGGTTCCACAGGCCCTGCTTACGGGCCTCGGCCTTCAGCTCCTCGACCACGGCGGGCGTCTGCCACGGCGAGTCGAGCGCGGCGCGCTGCTCAGCGGCGACGGCCTCGGCCGGGTGGACGTGCGAGTCCATGAAGGCGAGGAGGCGCTCCCGCAGTTCCTGCGTACGGGCGTCGAATGCGAAGTCCATGTGTGGTTCAGCCTTCCTGAAGGTCCTGGAGGGTGGTGAGGCCGTGCTCGATGAAGACCGGGACCAGCTCGCCGATCCGGTCGAAGCCCGCGCCGACGGTCTGGCCGAGCGTGTAGCGGTAGTGGATGCCCTCGAGGATCACGGCGAGCTTGAACCAGGCGAAGGCCGTGTACCAGGCGACGGCGGAGACGTCGCGCCCCGAGCGCGCGGCGTACCGCTCGATCAGCTCGGCCGGTGCCGGGTGACCAGGGGCCGAGGCGGTCGTGGAGATGGGCGAGTCCGGCAGCTCCAGTCTGGCGCTGTACATGACGAGGAGGCCGAGGTCGGTGAGCGGGTCGCCGAGCGTGGACATCTCCCAGTCGAGGACCGCCTTGATGCGGTCGACGCCGTCCGTCCCGTCCTGGCGGACCAGGACGTTGTCGAGGCGGTAGTCGCCGTGCACGATCGTCGGCGCGGGGGAGGCGGGCAGGGCGCGGCCGAGCGCGGCGTGCAGCTCGTCGATGCCGGCGAGGTCGCGGTTGCGGGAGGCGTCGAGCTGCTTGCCCCAGCGGCGCAGCTGCCGGTCGAGGAAGCCCTCCGGGCGCCCGAAGCCGGCGAGGCCCACCTCGGCCGGGTCCACCGCGTGCAGGTCGACGAGCGTGTCCACGAGTCCGAGCACGACGGCCCTGGTCCGCTCGGGCCCGAGCGGCGCCAGCTCCTCGGAGGTCCGGTACGGCGTGCCCGCCACGAACTCCATGACGTAGAACGGGGCCCCGAGCACCTCCGTGTCCTCGCACAGGAGCAGCGGCTCAGGGACCGGTACGGCGGTCGGGTGCAGCCCCGCGATCACCCGGTGCTCGCGCTTCATGTCGTGCGCGGTGGCCAGGACGTGCCCGAGCGGTGGCCGCCTGACCACCCACTTCGCGGCGCCGTCGGTGACCTCGTACGTCAGGTTGGAGCGTCCGCCCTCGATGAGCCGCCCGGACAGCGGACCGCCGACCAGGCCGGGCCGCTCACGGTCGAGGTGGCCGCGCAGCTGGTCGAGGTCGAGGCCAGGGGGGTGACTCATCGAGGTCCTCCGGAGGTCCGATGGGGTGAGTGAGGGGCATGGAAAAGCGATGACCATCATCATGCCGACCAGTCGGTATGTCGTCCAGTGGCTGAGGGGAACGTGACAGCGCCAACGGTGCCCCCGGGGCGGCGCGGACCGCAGGGTGCCTTCCCTCCGGCAGAGTGCCTGGCTCGTGGCCCCGGCGGAGTGCCTGGCTCGTGGCCCGGCTCACACCACCAGGGCCGCCGCGAACACCGCCAGGGCGACCGTGCACAACGCCGCCATCGTCGCGCCCCGCCGGGACAGGGGCGGGGGCGCCGCCTCGTGCAGGGCGAGCGCGGTGATCCGGCGATGGGCCACGGCGAGGAAGCCCAGCCAGACCAGAAGGCACAACGCCGCCGCCACGATGCCGAGCGGGCCGATACCGCCGTGCAGCACGGTCTTCGTCGCGAGCACCGCCGCGACCGTGCAGGACAGCGTCGTACGCCGCCAAGCGAGCCGGGTCCTGGCCGGCTGCAGTCCGGGGTCGCGCACGGGTGCGTCCGCCCCGCTCACCCTTCCCAGCCCACGATCACCACGACGACCATCGCGATCGCGACCAGCGCCACCACCAGGCTCAGCACCGCCGGGAACCGTGACACCGGCAGATCCTCGCCCCGCCGTATCGCCCGCTCGCACCGCACCCAGTGGCTCACCGCCCGCAGGGAGCAGAGAACCCCGGCGGCCAGCAGCGCCAGCGCCAGGCCGACGCGCCACGCCCAGCGCAGGTCCGGCAGGAACTGGTCGACGGCGAAGCCGCCGCCGATCAGCGCGAGGGCTGTGCGCACCCACGCCAGGAACGTGCGCTCGTTGGCCAGCGAGAAGCGGTAGTCGGGGGTGTCCCCGTCGTCCCTGATCCGCTCCGGGGCGAACCAGAGGCGGACGTTGCGCACGAATTCGATCACTGGCACGACCTTACCCGGGGGTCACGCGCGGGCCCTGAGCCGCTCGTACGCCGCCAGGCTGTCCGGCGTCCACGGCCACGCGTCGAGGCGCCGCTCCAGCTCCGCCGGGCTCAGGAACGTGTACCAGTCGATCTCCTCGGCCTGTGGCCGCACGGGCAGTGCGCAGGTCACGTCGTAGACGTACGACCACCAGGAGCCGCCGGTACCGTCCGCGCGGCCGTCGTACAGGAACTTGAACAGCGGCCTCGGCGCCGGGAGCCCGCTCACCCCCAGCTCCTCCTCGGCCTCCCGCAGCGCGGCCTCGTCGTAGCTCTCGCCCGTGCCGACGACTCCGCCGACGAACATGTCGTACCGACCCGGGAACACGAGTTTGGTGGTGGTGCGCCGGTGTACGAAGACATTGCCCTCCGGGTCGCGGGCCAGGATGAACGCGGTCCGGTGCCGCAGTCCCTGCCGGTACGCCTCCCCGCGCGGGGCCTGCCCGATGACACGGTCCTCTTCGTCGACGATGTCCACAATTTCCTCAGCGGAGCTCATACCGCGAGGCTAATCGAGCGCCCATCGGGTGCGGGTTGCGTCGTGGCCGGTCGCGCAGTTCCCCGCGCCCCTGGAGAGGCGGCTGCGCCGCCGTCCCTCCTGGGTGCGTTGCTACGCGCGGCTCTCGTCGTGGCCGGTCGCGCAGTTCCCCGCGCCCCCGAGATGCGCACTGCGTGCGCCATCTCAGGCGCGCGCGACACGCGCCCTCATGGAGCAGCGGCGCAGCCGCATGCTCCAGGGGCGCGGGGAACGGCGCGACCAGCCACGACGAAGGGTGCAGTCGGCGACGCACTCAGGAGCGCGCCACGGTGCGAGCCGCGCCCGGCGGTGGTGCGGGCCGTGCAGCCCCTTACGCCCCGCTCCGCATCTGATCCCGGTCCCGCGCGGCAGCGCCTGGCATGGCCGGGTGCAGCCCCAGCAGAACCACCCCCACCACGACCCCGGCCAACCCCACCGCCTGCCACGCCAGTGCCCCCGCGTCCATGCGCAGCTGATCCCCGAGAAACCCCACCCCGCACACGATCCCGGCAAGGGGCTGCGCCGCGGTCAGCGCGGGGAGCGACATCCGTAGCGGCGCCGTCTCGAAGGCGCTCTGGACGAGGACGAGCCCCGTCACCCCGAGGGCGAACACGGCGTACGGCTGCCAGGAGGTGAGCAGCCCGGACCACCCGTCCGCGCCGAACCGCTGCCCGGAGACGCGGGTCAGGGCGTCCTGCAACCCGTACAGAAGCCCCGCCGCGACGGCGAGCAGCGCGGGCGCCGCGCTCAGCCGGGACCGTTTGGCGAGCGCGGCGAGGAACAGGGCGCCGCCGACCATGAGGCCGATGATCAGCCAGTGCCGCAGGGGATCCGTGACCGCGTCGCCGCCGCGCGGCTGCCCCGCCACGATGAACGCCGTCACGCCGCCCGCGAGGAGCAGAAGCCCGGCCCAGCCCTGCCGCCCGAGCGGCTGTCTCGTCTGGCGGCGCGAGAGGACGAGCGCGAAGAGCAGGTTCGTCGCGAGAAGCGGCTCGACCAGCGTCACCTCGCCCCGCCCGAGCGCGACAGCGCCCAGCGCCATGCCGCAGATCATGAACCCGATGCCGGCGAGCCAGCGCGGCACCCGGATCAGGTCGACCAGCAGCCGGGGGGAGAGGAAGTCGCCGAGCGGGGCGTGCTGGGCCGCGTTCTGCTGGAGGACGAAGCCGATGCCCAGGCAGAACGCCGCGCTCACGGCGAGGACGAGTACGAGAACCGACACGCTGCGCACCTCGGACGGCTGCGATTCGGGCAGGAGACTCGGGCAGGAGTGGTTATCCGCCGACGATAGCGCCCTCCGGCGCACCCCGCCCCACGACGAGTGCCCCAAATGGCACCCAAGGCACCCGAACTCGGCCGGTGAACGGCCGAGTTGATCAAGTTCGTCACCGGATCACCCTTGACGCGGAGGTTCCCCTGCCGGTTTGCTGTGCGTGATCATTCGTGCGGGGGCCACGCAGTGTCGCGTCGCCGCCGCGCGTACGCCGCTCCATGGCTGAAGAGTTCCCAGCCGAACAGACCCAGCCGAACCGTCGTGGCCGAACAGACCCAGCAGAACAGACCCAGCAGAACAGACCCAGCAGAACAGACCCAGCAGAGCAGTCGTAGCAGAAGTCGTAGAGGTACCGCCGCGGTGTCCCCACCCCCGCCTCCGCTCGGGCGCCCCCGGAAGAAGGCCGCGCACTCCTTCGACCCCGCGCTCGACGACACCGCGCTCATCGCCGCCCGCGGCGCTCTCGCCCAGGGCCGCTGGACCGAGGCGCGGACGCTGCTCGCCGGCACCGGCGAGGACTGGGACCGCCGGGGCCACCGCGTGACGGGGCTCGCGCAGGAGCCCACCGCCGCCGCCTGGGTCCGCGACTGGCGCCTCGCCGAACCCGAGTCCACCGACGCCGCCGTCCTGCTCGCCTGCGCCGCCGTGTACCGCGCCGTGGCCGGAAAGGGCCATCCCGACAAGGCCCGCGCCGCCTGCCGGGAAGCCGCCGCCCTGGTGCCGCGCGATCCGACGCCCTGGCTCGGACTGCTGCTCCTGGAACGCGAGTTGGGCCGCGAGGAGGACGTCGTACGCCTCTTCGACGAGGTGCGCCTGCGCCACCCCGTCCACCACCACGCGCACCACCTGATGGTGGCCAGGCTCGCCGAGCGGCGCGCCGCCGCGGGCCAGGACCCGCTGCACGAGGTGTACGACTTCGCGTCCTGGGCCGCCGAACAGGCCCCGTCCGACTCGCCGTTGGCGGTGCTCCCGGTGATCGCGCACGCCGAGCGCTACCGCGTCCTCGCCAAGGCGGGCGTCGAGCCGCCCGAGCCGAAGGCGTCCGGGCACTGGACGGGGCGGCGGGCCCGCGTCGTCATGAAGGCCGCGTTCGACTGGTGGCTGGAGTGGGGCGACCCGCACGACCGGGCCGGCGCGGCCCACCCGCGCGGCCGTATCGACCTCAACTTCCTGGCCCACGCCAAGTACTGCGAGGGCCGGCCCGCCGAGGCCGCCGCCCTCTTCCACCGCATCGGCACGCACCTCACACCGGCGCCCTGGTCCTACCCGGACCGGGACCCGTACGAAGCGTTCCACGCCGCGCGCGACGCCGCGCTCGGCGCGGCCTAGACAACCAGACGGCCCAGACGACCAGAGAGGACAACCCCGCGATGACGACGGGCAGTTCGAGCACGAGCGACAGAGCCGTGGCGGCCGAGCCGGGCATCAGCACGTATCTGGGCGAGGAGAGCGCGCTGCGCGCCGGACGGCTCGGCACGGCCGGGCTGCTGCTCTCCGTGCTCGCCGCGACCGGCCCGCTGATGGTGGTCGCGGGCGTGATGCCGACGACGTTCGCCGTCATGGGCGTGGTCGGCATGCCCCTGCTCTTCCTGATCCTGGGCGTCGTCCTGACCCTCTTCAGCGTCGGCTACGCCGAGATGAGCCGCCACGTGCACAACGCGGGCGCCTTCTACGCGTACATCTCCCGCGGCCTCGGCCCGACCACCGGCGCGGCGGCGGCCCTGGTCGCGCTCGTCGCCTACAGCGTGCTCCAGGTCGGGATCTTCGGCATCTTCGGCTTCGAGGTCGCCGGTCTCTTCCAGCAGTACCTCGACGTCGAACTCGCCTGGTGGATACCGGCGCTCGTGGCCGTCGTCGCGGTCGGCGTCCTCGCCCTGCTGAAGATCGACGTCAACGCGAAGGTGCTCGGCGTCCTGCTGCTCCTCGAGGTCGCCGTCGTGGTCGTCTTCGACATCGCGGCGCTCGGCGACCCGGGCCGCGAGGGCCTGTCGATGCACGCCTTCAACCCTTCCACGCTCTCCGGCGTCGGCCTCGGCACCGCCCTGTGCTTCTGCATCGCCGCGTTCACCGGCTTCGAGCAGGCGCCGGTCTACGCGGAGGAGACCAGCCGCCCGCACATCCTCGTGCCCCGCGTCATGTTCATGGCGGTGGGCGGCGTCGCCGTCTTCTTCGCCTTCAGCTCCTGGGCGCTGACCGTGGCCACCGGCCCCGGGGGCATCGTCGGCGAGGCGCAGAAGCAGTCGGCGGGCCTGCTGTTCGGCCTGACCGAGGACCGGCTCGGTGGCACGTTCACCGACGTCGTCCACGTCCTCTTCGTCACCGGCATGTTCGCGGCGCTGCTCAGCTTCCACAACGTGGTGGCCCGGTACGCGTTCGCCATGGGCCGCGAGGGTCTGCTCCCGGCCCGCTTCGGCCGCACCAACAGCGGCACCGGCGCGCCCGGCACCGGCTCGGTCCTGCAGTCCGTGATCTCGCTGATCGTCGTCGTCTGCTTCGCCGTCGCCGACGACGGCCCGGCGGGCGACCCGACCGCCCCGGTCCTGCACCTGTTCACGTGGGGCGGCAACGTCGGCGCGCTCGGCGTCATCCTGCTGATGGCCACGGCGTCCCTCGCCGTCATCGTCTTCTTCGTGAAGCGCGGCGCGGCGGGCGCGCAGGCCTGGCGCCTGGTGGCCTCCGGCATCGCGGGCCTCGCCCTGCTCGTCATCGCCGGTTACACGATCAAGGACTTCGACGTCCTGGTCGGCTCCGGCTCCGGCTCCGCCCTCAACTGGCTGCTGCCCGGCATCATCGCCCTCGCCGCGGTCGTCGGCGTCGCCTACAGCCTGGTCCTGCGCTCCCGCAATCCGCAGGCGCACGCCAGGATCGGCCTGGGCAACGAGGCGTTCCAGCTGGAGAAGAAGGCCGGCTGAAGCAGGCCGCCACCCGCTGAACGGCTCCGGCCCCGCCCCCGTCACCAGGTGTGACGAAGGGCGGGGCCGGAGCCGTTCGGAGCGGTTCTGTCGGAGCGGTTCTACAGGACCAGCGAGAGCAGCAGCACGAGGGCGCCCGCGACCACCGAGATGATCGTCTCCATGATCGACCACGTCTTCACCGTCTGGCCGACGCTGAGTCCGAAGTACTCCTTGACCAGCCAGAACCCGGCGTCGTTGACATGGCTGAAGAACAGCGAGCCCGCGCCGATCGCGAGGACAAGCAGCGCCGTGTGGGTGTCCGACATGTTCGCCGCGAGGGGCGCGACGAGTCCGGCGGCCGAGACGGTCGCGACCGTCGCCGAGCCGGTGGCGAGGCGGATCACGACGGCGATCAGCCAGGCGAGCAGCAGCGCCGGGATGGACCAGTCCTTGGAGATGTCCAGGACCATCTGGCCGACACCGGAGTCGATGAGGGTCTGCTTGAAGCCGCCGCCCGCGCCGACGATGAGGAGCACGCCCGCGATCGGGGCGAGCGACTTCTCGGTGGTGGCCTGGAGCCTGCCCTTGGTGAACCCGGCCGGGCGGCCGAGCGTGAACATGGCCACGATGACGGCCACGAGCAGGGCGGTCAGCGGGTTGCCGATGACGTCGAAGACGCGCTGGACGGTGTGGTCCGGGTTGTCCACGACGATGTCGACCAGGGCCTTGGCCAGCATCATCACGACCGGCAGCAGGATGGTGACGACGGCGGCGCCGAAGCTCGGCCGCTTCTCCAGGTCGTCGGAGGCGCGCCCCGGAACCATCTTGTCGGGCACGGGGACGTCCACCCAGCGGGCGGCGTACTTGGAGAAGACCGGACCGGCGACGATCACCGTCGGGATGGCGACGAGGATGCCGAGCGCCAGCGTGATGCCCAGGTTGGCGTCGACCGCGTCGATCGCGACGAGCGGGCCGGGGTGCGGCGGGATCAGACCGTGCATGACCGACAGTCCGGCGAGCGCCGGGATGCCGATCCGCATCAGCGAGTAGTTGCCGCGCTTGGCGACCATCAGGACGACCGGGATCAGCAGCACGATGCCGACCTCGAAGAAGAGCGGCAGGCCGATCACGGCGGCGATCAGGACCATCGCCCACGGCATCGCCTTGCCGCCGGACTTGCCGGCCTTGGCGAGGATCGTGTCGACGATCTGGTCCGCGCCGCCGGAGTCGGCGAGCAGCTTGCCGAGGATCGCGCCGAGCGCGATCAGCACGCCCACACCCGCGACCGTGGAGCCGAGGCCCGCGGTGAAGCTGGTGATCACCTTGTCGAGCGGCGCCCCGGCGACCGCGCCGAGCGCGAGCGAGCCGATGGTGAGCGCCAGGAAGGCGTGGAGCTTGAACTTCGTGATGAGCAGGACGATGACGGCGATGCCCGCGAGGACGGCGATCCCGAGCTGGGCGTGGCCCGCGGAGGTGATCGGCTCGACGGCGTCCGCTGCCAGCATCTCGACGCTGAGACTGGTCACGGTGGTGGGTTCCTTGGTACGTGGTGGGGTCTGAGGGGGCGCTGCTGAAGAGGGATTACTCGGAGTCGAGCGCGGTCAGGGCCTCGACGGCCCGGTCCGCGATCTCCTCGGGGGAGCCCGACACATCGACGCCGACGCCCGCCTCGTCCGCCGCGAGCGGCTGGAGCGTGGCGAACTGCGAGTCGAGGAGCGCGGTCGGCATGAAGTGGCCCTGCCGGTGCGACATCCGGTCCTCGATGAGCTCGCGGCTGCCGGTGAGGTGGACGAAGACGACGCCCGGGGCCGCGGCCCGCAGCCGGTCGCGGTAGGAGCGCTTGAGGGCGGAGGAGCTGACCACCCCGCCGAGCCCGGCCCGGCCGTGGGCCCACTCGCCGATGGCGTCCAGCCACGGCCAGCGGTCCTCGTCGGTGAGGGGCGTGCCGGCGGTCATCCTGGCGATGTTGGCCGGGGGGTGGAAGTCGTCGCCCTCGGCGTACGGAACGCCGAGCCGTTCGGCGAGCAGGGGACCGATCGTTGTCTTGCCGGTGCCCGCTACGCCCATGACCACGACGACGTGGGGGGTGCTCATCGCTGCCTCGCTGTCTTCATCGCTGTCTCCGTCGACATCGCTGTGTCACGCCACTGAAACCCGAATGGTCTGACTAATTCAAGAGACTGTGACTTATAAGTCAGACTTTTTGTTGTCCGTGCCCGAACCGTACGCTGACCCCATGACCACGAAGGACCGGGGACTGCACGCCCGCGTACTGGACAGCCTCGGTCCCGCCATCACGGCGGGCGAGTACCCCGAAGGCAGCGTGTTGCGCACGGACGAGCTCGCCCAGCGTTACGAGGTGTCGCGCTCGGTGATGCGCGAGGCGGTGCGGGTCCTGGAGTCGATGCACCTGGTGGCGTCGCGGCGGCGGGTCGGCGTGACCGTCCGCCCGGCCGGGGAGTGGAACGTCTACGACCCGCAGGTCATCCGCTGGCGTCTGGCCGGCGCCGACCGCCCGCGCCAGCTCCGTTCGCTGACCGTGCTGCGCTCGGCGGTCGAACCGGTCGCCGCCGGGCTCGCCGCGCGGCACGCGACGGCCGAGCAGTGCGCCGCGCTCACCGAGTGCGCGCTCGGCATGGTCGCGACCTCACGCGGCCAGCAGCTGGAGGCGTACCTCGTCCACGACATCGAGTTCCACCGGATCGTGCTCAACGCGTCGGGCAACGAGATGTTCGCCCACCTCGGCGACCTGGTCGCCGAGGTCCTCGCGGGCCGCACCCACCACCAGGTCATGTTCGAGGACCCGGACCCGGCGGCGGTGACCCTGCACGTGTCGGTCGCGGAGGCGGTACGGGGAGGGGACGCGGAGCGCGCGGAGGCGCTCACGCGCGAGATCGCGGTCGGGGCGCTGCAGGAGCTGGACGTCCTGGCGCCCTGAACCCCCGCGTACCGCCGTGTACCGCCGCCGTATCGCCGTATCCGGCACGGGACCTACTCGATGAAGTCCCCGTCGACGTACACCCAGGCGCCGCCCAGCCGCAGGAACTGGCTGCGCTCGTGCAGCGCGCCCGCCCGGCCGCCGTCCTTGTAGCGGGCGCGGAAGGTGACGGTGCCGCTCTGGTGGAACGCGGAGCCGTCGGTGGCGTCCAGGATCTCCAGACCGGCCCAGGTAAGCGCGGGGTCGAACTCGATCGCCGGCGGCCGGGTGTCCGGGTGCCAGGTGCGCAGCAGGTACGCGGCGTCCCCGCGGGCGAACGCCGTGTACCGGGAGCGCATGAGGGCCTCGGCCGTGGGCGCGGCGGCGCCGCCCGAGTGGTAGCGGCCGCAGCACTCCCCGTACGGCCGGGGGAGGCCGCACGGGCAGGTGGGCGAGGTGGGGGAGGTGGGGCGTGCCATGGGCACATTGTCACCCACCGCATGGTCCGCCACCCCTCCCTCGCTACGGCGTGACGGTGAGGGGCGCGCCCCGGGTGCGGTCCGACGCCGGCCCGGTCTCCATCTCGTACGTGCCCGCCTCCACCACGAGCCGCAGGTCGCGGCCGACGGAGGCGAGCGTTCCGGCGGTCACCTCGAAGGCCACCTCGCGCCGCTCGCCCGGCGCGAGATCCACAGCGGTGAACCCGCGCAGCTCCCGCACGCGCGGCCACGACGAGCCGCCCGAGACGCGTCGCACGTAGAGCTGTACGGTCTCGCGGACGGCCGTCCGGCCGGTGTTCGAGACGGTGACCGTGCAGGTCAGCCGGGGTTCGTCGGCGGGCACTCCGGATCGGCTCAGCACGGGCGCGCCATAGCCGACCGTCCCGTACGACAGCCCGTGCCCGAAGGCGTACCGGGCGGTCGCCGGCTGGTCGACGTAGCCGCGGTACCCGTGGTCCTTGCCGTTGTAGAAGACGGGGAGCTGGGCCGCGGAGCGCGGCACGGAGACGGGGAGGCGCCCGGTGGGCGCGGCGGCCCCGAACAGCACGTCGGCGACGGCCCGGCCGCCCCACGGCCCCGGATACCACGCGGACAGCAGCGCCCCGACGCGCCCGGAGAGGTCGGGCAGGGCGTGCGGGCGCCCCTGGACCAGCACCGCCACCACCGGCGTCCCGGTGGCCGCCACGGCGTCGAGCAACGCCGACTGACCGCCCGGCAGGCTGAGTTCCGCCAGATCCACACCCTCGCCGCATGTCATGCCGACGGGGTTGCCGGACGAGACCACCGCCGCGCCGTTCCCGTCGAACCGCGTGCCGTCCTCGCGGGCGCTCGACCCGCCGAGCACGAGCACCGCGACATCGGCGCCCGCGGCCAGGGCGACGGCCTCGGCGATCCCGGAGCGGTCGTCGCCGACCAGGTCGCAGCCGCGCGCGTACGTCACCTCGCGGCCGGTCCCCGCGGCGGCGCGGATGCCGTCGAGCACGGTGACGCCGGTGCCGGGCCGCTGCGGCGCCGTGTAGTCGCCGATCTGCTGCGGCACCGAGTCGGCGTTCGGGCCGAGGACGGCGATCCGGGACACGACGGGCGGCAGGGGCAGGGTCGACCCGTCGTGCTCCAACAGAGTGATCGACGCGCGCGCGAGCCGCTCGCTCAAATCCCGTGTTTTTACGGAGCTTTCCGCACCCTTGGTGCGGACGTAAGGAGTCTCGAAAAGTCCCAGCCGAAACTTCAGCGCCAGAATGCGACCGACGGCCCGGTCGAGCCTCTCCTCCGCCACGAGCCCGCGCTCGACGGCCTCCGCGAGGTGCGGGAAGGCGTCGTCCCACAGGCTGAGATCCGTGCCCGCTGCCAACGCCGTCGCGCCCGCCGCCACCGGGTCGCCCGCGAGCCGCACCAGCCGGTCGAGCGCCTGCCCGTCCGCCATGACGATCCCGTCGAACCCCCACTGGTCACGAAGGACTCCGGTCAGCAGGTACGGGTTGGCCGCGCACGGCAGGCCGTCGAACTCGTTGTACGCCGCCATGACCCCGGCGGCCCCGGCCCGTACCCCGGCGCGGGCCGCCGCCAGATGGATCTCGTGCAGTTCCCGCGGGCCCAGCTCGGTCGCCGCGCTGTTGCGCCCGCCGACCGTCGCGCCCTGCCCGGCGAAGTGCTTGAGGACCACGCCGACGCCCTCCGCACGCGCTCCGCGCACCAGAGCCTCCGTGAACCGGGCGGCGAGGTACGGGTCCTCGCCGAAGCACTCCTCGGCGCGGCCCCAGCGCGGGTCGCGTATCAGGTCGAGGGCGGAGACCAGGGCCAGGTGCCCGCCGCGCGCCCGGAGCTCGGCGGCAGCGGCGGCGGCTGCCTCCTCGTACAGCTCCGGGTCCCAGCTCGCGCCGACAGCCAGGTTGACCGGCAGGACCGTGCCGTCCAGGGCCTGATGCCCGTGCGGCACCTCCTCGACCATCAGCACGGGTATGCCGAGCCGGGTGCCCTCGACGACGTGGCGCTGTACCGTGTTCGCGACCCCGGCCGCGTCCGCCGCCGTGATCCCGTCGGCGAACGTCACGCCCGACCAGGGGTCGGCGCGCTGCAACCCGTACAGGGCGCCCATCCCGTCGTACGCCGCCACCTCCGTACGGAAGACGTCGGTGAGCCGGTGGTGTCCGTCCGGGCCGCGTTCGTAGGCCTGCCAGCCGTACAGCCGCTGGTTGACCTGGCCGACCTTCTCCGTCAGCGTCATGCGGCCGAGCAGGTCGCGTACGCGGTCGGGGACGGGTGCGGCCGGGTCGCGGTGGAGCGGCTCGCTCATCGGAGTTCCAGGACGCGGACGCCGAAGGCGGGGAGCGTCACGGTGTCGAGCCGCTCGCCGGAGTGCAGGTCGTGCAGTGTGCTGTCGCCCGCCGTCGCCGGGCGCACGGTCACCGGCTCCTCCGCCTGGCTGACCAGCCACACGAACCGGCGCCCGTCCTCGTGCGCCAGGACATCCGCGCCGACGTGCGCCTCGTCCACCGTCACCGCCCGCTCCACCCCGGCGACCTCGGCGAGCGCCGCGTACAGGCGGTGCGTCTGCTCCGGGTTGACGCGGGCGGTGCGGGCGGCCATGTGCTCCAGCGGATACGTGGCGAGGACGGTGCGCCCGCGCCCGGTCTCGCGGCACAGCAGGGCCGGGCGGCCGTGCCCGTCCACCGCGACCACCCGGGCGTCACGCGCCACGACCGGCAGGTACGCGCGGCTGTCCTCGTTGCCCGCGACCGGGAAACGCAGCACGTCACCCGCGCGGACGGAGCCGAAGTCCTCCTGGAACGTCATCTCCAGCGTGTCGTCCTCGATCGGCTCCGCGACCCCGTACGAGAGCTGCTGCTCGACGCCGAACAGGCCGTCCAGGTCGTCGAACCAGGGGCCGCGCGTGCCCGGGTGCTCGCCCGAGCAGAACGACAGGTAGACCGTGGCACCCTCGTCCGCCCGGCGCTGGAGCGCCCGCCGCGTCCGCGTCGTCAACTGCCGCGTCGCGGGCAGCAGGTACAGGTCCACGTCCTCGGCTATGCCGTCCGCCTCACGGGTCAGGCCCGCCGGAAGATCGGCGGCGCGGGCGGCCACGTACCCCTGGTGCAGCGATGTGAAGATCAGCGGGCGGTCGGCGGGGCGGCTGTACGGGTAGCCGCGCTCCAGGAACGCGGGCACGACGAAGGCGGCACCCGCGTCCGCGCGGCGGCAGCGCGCGAAGTCGACGGTCCTCAACACCTCGGCGAACGCCGCGAGTTCGCGCAGCGGTTCCTTCGGTGCGCCCGCGCTGTCCGTGATGCCGAAGTGCATCTCGAAGGGGTGGTGGTCGTACGGGGACCGGTCCCACAGGGCGTCGTAGTCGGTGTTGTTCCAGGCCATCCAGCCCGTCGCGCCGCCGAGGAGGGAGTTGTGCAGGGTCTGGCGGTAGTACACGCCCGCGTTCGCCGCCGAGACCGTGTCCGTGGACAGGCCGAACTCCTCCAGGACCACCGGCTGCCCGGTGACCGACGCCAGCTCGCACTCGAACGCGGCGCGGTAATGCTGGCGCGCCTTGTCCGTGTCCGAGCGGTAGACGTGCGGGCCGACGAAGTCCACGTACTCGGCGGTGTCGCGCAGCGAGAAACCGTTGTCGCGGCCGGTCACCTCGATGCCCCAGGCGCCGTCGCCGAGCGAGACGGGCTGCGTCGCGCCCGCCGCGCGTACGGCGTTGCACATGGCCTGCGCCCACGCCGTGACCACGTCGCCGGCGGGCGGGTCGACCTGGTAGACGCGCCCGTAGCCCGGCATCTCGTTGGTGATGAGCCAGCCGGTGACGGCCGGGTGGTCCTTGAAGCGGCGCGTCATCTGCGCGGCGAACCACGCCTGGCGGCCCACCATCCACACGTCCTCGTAGAGGTCGCGGCCGCCCCGCCAGGCCGGGTCCCAGTTCTCGCCGGACATGTGGCCGACGATGAACGTCGGCACCGTGCCCATGCCCAGCTCCCGGTGCGCGTCCAGGAAGTCGCGGAAGCGTTCGCACAGCGCCTCGTCGACGCGGTGCGGCTCGGGGTGGAAGTCCGGCCAGTAGAAGAACGAGCGCGTCATGTTGAGCCCGTGCTCGCGCAGCACCCGCAGCTCCTCGCGCACCACCTCCGGGTCGTAGTCGCGCCACATCAGGGGCCCGCCCGTGCGGGACCAGAAGTTGGCGCCCAGCCAGGGCAGGACGGCGGCGTCGTGGGTCAGGTGGGCGCTGTGGCGTCGCATGGTGGTACGGGTCTCCGTTGCGTTGCTGTCGTGCGTACGGTGATGCGTCAGTTGTGCGGGGCCGGGCCCGTCGACTCGCGGATCACGAGCCGGGGCCGGTCGACGAGCGGCGTCGCGGGCAGGTCCTCGCCGCACCGGGCGAGCAGCGTGCGGGCGGCGGCGGCGCCGACCCGCTGCACCTGCTGGTCGACGGTGGTCAGGCGCGGGTGCAGCCAGCCGCCGAGCGGCAGGTTGTCGTAGCCGACGACCGACAGGTCCTCGGGGACGCGCAGACCGGCCCGCTGGGCGGTGCCGATGCCGCACACGGCCATCGAGTCGTTGGCGTAGACGACGGCGGTCGGCCGGTCGTCGGCGGCGAGGAGTCCGCGGGTCGCGGCGACAGCGGCGGCCTCCGAGAAGTCGGTGTGGCGCACGGCGGCGGGCGCCAGCCCGGCCGCCGCGAGGGTCTCCTCGAACACGGCGAGACGCAGGCGGGTGTGCTGGAGCTCGGCGGGCCCGGCCACGTACGCGATGCGCGTGTGACCCAACTCCCGCAAGTGTTCGACGACTTCGACGACACCCGCGCCCTGGTTGCCGAGCCCGACGACCGGCACGGACGCGTCCGGGGTCGGCGCTCCGAGCAGGACGGCGGGCAGGCCGAGACGGGTCAGGAGCGCCGGGCGCGGGTCGTCGGCGCGGGCGTCCGTCAGCACCGCTCCGTCCACCCGCTTCTCGGCGGCGAGCCGCTCGTACAGCGCGCCCTCCTCCCCGACATCGGCGACCAGGTGCAGCAGCAGGCCGTAGCCGCGCGGTGCCAGTTCGCCCTCTATACCGGTGATCAGCTCGCTGAAGTGCGGGTCCGCGCCGAGCACATCGGTGGGCCTGCGCACGACGAGCGCGAGCGTACGGGTGCGGGCGCTGCGCAGCGCCGACGCCGACGCGCTCGGCGACCAGCCCAGGTCGAGGGCCGCGTCGAGGATCCGCTGCCGCGTCGACTCGGCGAGCCGGCCCTTGTCGTTGAACGCCTGTGACACCGCCGCCGTCGACACCCCGGCCGCCGCCGCCACCGCCTTGATGGTCGGCCGGGCCTTCGTCCTGCCGCTGTCCGGAGTGCCGCTCACATCTTCACCGCCCCACTCACCAGTGCCTGCTGCATCCGCTTCTGCAGCACCGTATAGACCACCCAGACCGGGACGAGGGTCAGGACGGTGCCCGCCGTGAGGACGCCGTAGTCGGTGCCGGTGATGGCCTTCAGGGTGGGCAGCGCGACCTGCACGGTGCGATGGGCCGGGTCGGGGCCGATGATGACGAGCGAGTACAGGTACTCGTTCCAGAAGGTCAGGAAGTTGAGCAGCAGGACCGTCGCGATGCCGGGCAGACACATCGGCGTGTAGACGTGGCGCAGGACCGCGAAGGTGGACGCGCCGTCGAGCCGCGCCGCCTCCTCCATCTCCTTCGGGATCGTCCGCATGAACTGCACCAGGATCACCACCGACAGCGGCATCGCCGTCGCGGGCAGGAAAAGGACCATGAACGTCCGCGTGTGGAACAGGCCGGTGGCCGCCGCGAGGAGGAACGTGGGGAACAGCGCCGCGAACGTCGGGATCAGGAAGCCGAGGGAGAAGACCTTCTCGACGAGGGAGGCGAGGCGGCCCGTCGACCGGGCGAGCGCGAACGCCGCGGGGATCGCCAGGGCCAGCGTCAGGGCCAGCGAGAAGACCGTGACCACGGCCGAGTTGACGACCGCGAGCCCCAGGTCCGCGCTGTCGAACGCGGTCGAGAAGTTGCCGAAGCCGAAGTGCGTCGGCAGCGCGAAGGGGTGCGCGAAGATCTCGTCGTTCGTCTTGAACGCCGAGGCGATGAAGTAGTAGAGCGGGATGACCAGGAGCACCGCGTACAGCCACACCAGGATGTGCGCGGGCAGCCAGGACCGGCCGAAGCGGGAACGTGCCGAGGACTTCAAGGCGTACTCCGATCAGGAACTGGCGGTCAGTAGCTCTGCCGGAACACGCGCCGGACGGCGAGCAGCCCGACGAGGCCGACGAGGAAGAGGAGGACACCGACGGTCTGGCTGTAGCCGAGGTCCGCCGCGATGAACGCCTTCTGGTAGACGAGGAACGACAGCGTCGTCGACGAACTCCCAGGACCGCCCTGGGTGAGGAGCAGCACGTGCTGCGCCGAGCCGAACAGCGTCCACAGGAACTGGAGCATCGTCACGACACCCACGTACTCCTTGATCACCGGGAAGTGGACGCGCCACATGGTGCGCCAGTGCCCGGCCCCGTCCAGCTGCGCCGCCTCGCCCAGCTCCTCCGGCACACTGCCGAGCCGCGCCGCGAACAGGACGGCCGTGAAGCCGATCCCGGCCCAGATGTCGAGCGCGATCAGGCACGCGAGCGCGGTCGACGGCGAGGCCAGCCACGCGTCGGCGAGCGAGCCGAGGCCGACCGACTCCAGGCCGCCGTTGAGCAGGCCGTCGGGGGAGAGGGCGGCGTAGAAGACCATGGCCTTCGCGGGCGTCGAGATCAGGCCCGGGATGAACAGCAGGTACCGGATGACGCGGTGGCCGGGCGGCTTCTGCGCCACGTAGTAGCCCAGCATGTACGCGCACGCCACCATCACCGGGATGGCGACGACGAGCTGGATCGCGGTGTTGGACACGGCGTCCCAGAAGACAGGGTCGCCGAAGACCGCGCGCACGTTGTCGAACCCGGCGAACGAGACCGGCTGGAGCATGCCCGGCCAGTGCAGCGCCGCCACCACGAAGATGGCGACCAGCGGGCCGACCATGAAGACCAGGTACCAGACGAGCGCGGGCAGCGCGAGCACCGTGCCGCCCTGCCGGCGCGGCCGGCCGCCGGGGCCCGGCGAAGCGGACGGAGGGGTGGGGCGGCTGACCGCTGCCTCGCCCGCTGTCGACGTCATCGTCGTCATTGGAGCAACTCCCTGTGCGTGAGTGAGCGGCGGTCAGATGCCGCGGTAGGCGGCTTCGAGGACCTGGCGGACCTTGGCGGCGCTCGTGCCGCGCGTGAACGACGTACTCGTGGCGGTGATCAGACCCTGCGTCGCCGCGGGCGGCACGAACAGGTCGGGGAGCAGCACCTGGCCCACGTCGGAGCCGAGCTTCTGCGCCGCCGCCACCAGCGGAAACTCGGTGCTGACGGCATCGGAGTGCAGCGCCATGTCGCGCCCTGACTCCTCGATGAACCGCGACACCGTCTCCTCGCGGTAGAAGAACTTGAGGAACTTCTCGACGGCGTCGATCTTCTTCGTGCCGTTCGGGCTGATCCAGAAGCCGATCAGGGTGTACGTGCGCAGGATCGTCGGCTTGCCGTGGGCCGCGCCCGGCGCCAGCGGCCAGCCGCCCACGTCCGTGTGGCGCGCCACCGCCTCCGGCACCTTGGCGAGCGCCGACGACATCGCCGACTGCATCGCCGCCGCCTGCGTGTTGAACTGCGTCGTCATCGTGTCCGACGTCAGGCCCTGCGCCTTGTCGGCGAAGACCCCGGCGTCCCGCAGCTCCACGAAGTAGTCGATGCCCCGGCGCGCCCCGCGGCCGCTGAAGTCGCCGGTCTCGTAGACGTGGCGGGCCTCGTCCTCGGTGAGGAACGTCTGGATGATCTGCGCGAGCAGCTTCTGCCCGGTCCAGTCGTTGCCGCCGGTGGTGACGGGCGCGAGGTTCTTCTTGCGGAGCTTGCCCGCCGCGCGGATCAGCTCGTCCCCGGTGGCTGGGACGGTGTCGACGCCCGCGCGGTCGAGCAGCGCGCGGTTGAAGGCGACCGGCCAGTTCGTCGCGAAGTACGGGAAGGCGCGCAGCCGCCCCTTGCCGTCGGTCCAGGCGTCGAGCGCGACGGGCAGCACGCGCTTTCGCAGGCCCCAGTCGTCCAGGTAGCCCTTGACGTCCACCGTGGCGCCCACGTCCGTCCAGGCCAGCGTCTTGTCGTACAGGTTGACCATGACGACGTCCGGCTCCTTGCGGGCCAGGCGTGAGGTCTCGTAGACCTGCGCGAGGTCGTCGCCGTTGACGAGGTTCCTGACCTTGAGCCCGGTCTCCTTGCGGAAGCGGTCCAGGGCGTCGAGGTAGGTCGGTGAGCCCGGCGCGGTGGTGCCGAGCTGGCTGTGGACCACGAGCGTGCCGGGGTCGTCGTCGGCCGCCGCCAGGGAGGAGCAGGCGGACAGGGCGGGTGCGGCGGCGAGCGCGCCACCTGCGGCGAGGAAGCCGCGCCGGCTCATCTTCGAGGGCGCGAGGGGGACTGGGGGCACAGCGGTACGTCTCCAACCGAGGGATGGTTAATCGATATACCTGCGGGGGTGCGAGCACCGTATGAGCCCCCTGGGAAACGGTCAACCCCCGTTGCGCATGGTGAAACGGGGGGTTTCGGGATATTGGCGAACCCGAGGATCAGACCTGCTCCGCGCGGAAAGCCGCCGGAGTCACCCCCGTGTGCTGCTGGAAGAACTTCGAGAAGTTCGCCGAGTCCCCGAACCCGACCGCGACCCCGATCCGCCCCACCGGCAGCTCCGTATGGGCGAGCAGCCGCTTCGCCTCCAGGATCACGCGCCGGTCGATGAACGCCTTCGGGGTCTGCCCGGTCGCGGCGCGCACCGCACGGACCAGGGTGCGGCGCGAGTAGCCCAGCTCGTCGGCGTACGCGCTGACGCTGTGGTTCGTCGTGAAGCCCTGCTCGACGGCGGTGCGGAAGCGGCTGAACGTCGTGTCGGGCTGCGGCTCGCACGCGTCCGCCGCCGCCCGCGCCGACACATGCGCCACGCGCAGCATGAACGCGGTGAGCGTGTGGCGCAGGACCGAGGTGTGCAGGCTCAGGGGGAGGGTCGTGGTGTCGAGGTACTCGCGCTGCAACTGCTCCAACGCGGCGTCGATCACCGCGAGTTGAGCCTCGTCGGGGTGGAGGATCGGCGGCCGGTCGTAGCGGTACATGCCGGTCGCCTCGACGATGGCGCGCGGCAGGAAGCCGGGCTGCATGGTGAGCGCCGTGCCGACATACGGGTCCGTCGTCGAGAAGCCGTGCACCTGACCCGGCCGGATCCACAGGATGTCCCCGGCCCCGACCTCGTACTCGGTGAAGTCGATCATGTGGCGGACGGGGCCCTCGCGGAAGAAGAGCAGGACGTGGAAGTCGATGCGGTGCACGCGCCGCGACAGGCCGACGCCGCCCGCCCACGGACCGTCCGTGCCCATCGGCCCGACCTGGATCCCGACCCCGGAGACGCTCGCGCTCGGATCGAAGGGATACGTACGGATGTGCTCCGCGCTTCCCAGATGTGCGCTCGTCTGCGCGGTGCCCTGCTCCGTCATTCACTTTCCTTGGTTTCGACCGGTCTGCGTGTCCCATTTTCACCGAACGGTGGCACGGGCGCACCTACCGAGCGAAAAGTATGACCTTTAACGTCGTACCTGGTTCCACCTGGGCGTTTGGCCTCGGCGGGCTGCCGCCTCGCGGCACAGCAAGAGCACCACGGATGCGAAGGAAGTCATACAGATGAGCACGCAGACACCGAACGGCCTCGACCCCTTCGAGACCCCCTTCGAGTGGACCGATCTCGACCAGCGTGCCGTCGACACCGCCCGCCTCCTGGCGGCCGACGCCGTGCAGAAGGTCGGCAACGGCCACCCCGGCACCGCCATGAGCCTCGCGCCCGCCGCGTACACGATCTTCCAGAAGGCGATGCGCCATGATCCGGCCGACCCGGAGTGGACCGGCCGCGACCGCTTCGTCCTCTCGCCCGGCCACACCAGCCTCACCCTCTACACCCAGCTCTTCCTCTCCGGCTACGAGCTGGAGCTGGACGACCTGAAGGCGTTCCGCACCCAGGGTTCCAAGACGCCCGGCCACCCCGAGTACGGCCACACCGCCGGTGTCGAGACCACCACGGGCCCGCTGGGCCAGGGCCTCGCCAACGCCGTCGGCATGGCGATGGCCGCCCGCTACGAGCGCGGCCTGTTCGACCCCGAGGCCCCGGAGGGCACCAGCCCCTTCGACCACACCATCTGGGCGATCGTCTCCGACGGCGACCTGGAGGAGGGCGTCTCCGCCGAGGCCTCCTCGCTCGCAGGACACCAGAAGCTCGGCAACCTCGTCTTCCTCTACGACGACAACCACATCTCGATCGAGGGCGACACCGCCACCGCCTTCTCCGAGGACGTGCTGAAGCGCTACGAGGCGTACGGCTGGCACGTGCAGCGGATCACGCCGCGCGAGGACGGCGACGTCGACGTCGAGGCCCTGTACGAGGCGCTCGCCGCCGCCAAGGCCGAGACCTCCCGCCCCTCGATCATCGCCATGCGCACGATCATCGCCTGGCCCGCCCCGAACGCGCAGAACACCGAGGCCTCCCACGGCTCCGCGCTCGGCGCCGACGAGGTGGCCGCCACCAAGCGCGCCCTCGGCTTCGACCCCGAGCAGTCCTTCGTCGCCGAGGAGAAGGTCGTCGCCCACACGCGCGGCGCCCTGGACCGCGGCGCCGAGGCCCACGCCGCCTGGGACAAGCAGCTCGCCGAGTGGCGCGGTGCCAACCCGGACCGCTCCGAGCTGCTCGACCGGATCGTCGCGGGCCGCCTCCCCGAGGGCTGGGAGCAGGCGCTGCCCACCTTCGAGACCGGCACGAAGGTCGCCACGCGCGCCGCGTCCGGCAAGGTCCTCCAGGCGCTCGGCCCGGTCCTGCCCGAGCTGTGGGGCGGCTCCGCCGACCTCGCCGGCTCCAACAACACCACGATCGACAAGACGTCGTCGTTCCTGCCCGTCGGCAACCCGCTGCCCGAGGCCGACCCGTACGGCCGCACCGTGCACTTCGGCATCCGCGAGTTCTCGATGGCCGCCGAGATGAACGGCATCGCGCTGCACGGCAACACCCGCGTCTACGGCGGCACGTTCCTCGTGTTCTCCGACTACATGCGCAACGCCGTCCGCATGTCGGCCCTCATGCAGCTCCCGGTGACGTACGTCTGGACGCACGACTCCGTCGGTCTCGGCGAGGACGGCCCGACGCACCAGCCCGTCGAGCACCTGGCCTCCCTGCGCGCCATCCCGGGCCTGAACGTGGTCCGCCCGGCCGACGCCAACGAGACGGCCGTCGCCTGGCGCGAGATCCTGCGCCGCGGCTCCGTCAAGCCCGCCCCGCACGGCCTCGCGCTGACCCGCCAGGGCGTGCCGACGTACGAGACGAACGAGAACGCCGCCAAGGGTGGCTACGTCCTCGTCGAGGCGTCCAAGGAGACCCCGGACCTCATCCTCATCGCCACCGGTTCCGAGGTGCAGCTCGCCGTCGAGGCGCGCGAGACCCTGGAGGCCGAGGGCGTCGCCACCCGCGTCGTGTCGATGCCGTCCGTCGAGTGGTTCGAGGAGCAGGAGCAGGGCTACAAGGAGAGCGTCCTGCCCGCCGCCGTCAAGGCGCGCGTCGCCGTCGAGGCCGGCATCGGCCTGACCTGGTACCGCTACGTCGGCGACGCCGGCCGCATCGTCTCCCTGGAGCACTTCGGCGCCTCCGCGGACGCGAACATCCTGTTCCGCGAGTTCGGCTTCACCGCCGAGAACGTCGCCGCCAAGGCCCGCGAGTCGCTCGCCGCCGCCCGCGCCTGACCCTCCACCTCCCGCTAGAACGCTGTCCCGAAAGAAGATGAAGCAGAACATGAGCAACGCCGTCGCGCCCCTCAAGTCCCTCTCCGACGAAGGCGTTTCCATCTGGCTGGACGACCTGTCCCGCAAGCGCATCGACTCCGGCAACCTCGCCGAGGTCATCGAGAAGAGCCACGTCGTGGGCGTCACCACGAACCCGTCGATCTTCCAGGCCGCCATCGGCTCCGGCGAGGGCTACGAGGAGCAGCTCGCCGACCTCGCCGTCCGCAAGGTCACCGTCGAGGAGGCCGTGCGCATGATGACCACGGCCGACGTCCGCGCCGCCGCCGACATCCTGCGCCCCGTGTACGACGCGACGCAGGGCCGTGACGGCCGCGTCTCCATCGAGGTCGACCCGCGCCTCGCCCACGAGACCGAGGCGACGATCGCCGAGGCCAAGCAGCTGGCCTGGCTCGTCGAGCGCCCCAACGTCATGATCAAGATCCCGGCGACCGAGGCGGGCCTCCCGGCGATCACCGAGGTCATCGGCCTCGGCATCTCCGTCAACGTCACGCTGATCTTCTCCCTGGACCGCTACAAGGCCGTCA
Organism: Streptomyces sp. NPDC016845; assembly: GCF_044332585.1. Classification (NCBI taxonomy): domain Bacteria; kingdom Bacillati; phylum Actinomycetota; class Actinomycetes; order Kitasatosporales; family Streptomycetaceae; genus Streptomyces; species Streptomyces sp. NPDC016845. The sequence continues at coordinate 167,739 of NZ_JBIRPI010000016.1, forward strand.
TGGACGCCTACCTCGCGGGCCTGGAGAAGGCGCACGAGCGCGGCATCGACCTCGGCGGCATCCACTCCGTCGCGTCGTTCTTCGTCTCGCGCGTCGACGCCGAGATCGACAAGCGCCTCGACAAGGTCGGCACCGACGAGGCGAAGGAGCTGAAGGGCAAGGCCGCCCTCGCCAACGCCCGCCTCGCCTACGAGGCCTACGAGCAGGTCTTCGCCGGTGAGCGCGCCGCCGAGCTGGCCGCCGCCGGTGCCAACAAGCAGCGCCCGCTGTGGGCCTCGACCGGCGTCAAGGACCCGGCCTACAAGGACACCCTGTACGTCGACGAGCTGGTCGCCCCGGGCACCGTCAACACCATGCCGGAGGCGACCCTCCTCGCCACCGCCGACCACGGCGACATCCACGGCGACACCGTCACCGGCACCTACGACGCCTCCCGCGCCGAGCTGGCCGCCGTCGAGAAGCTCGGCATCTCCTACGACGAGGTCGTCAAGCAGCTCGAGGACGAGGGCGTCTCCAAGTTCGAGATCGCCTGGAACGACCTGCTCGCCACCGTCCAGACCCGCCTCGCCGGCAAGGACGGTGCGGGCAAGTGAGCGTCACCGCCTGGCAGAACCCCCTGAGGGACCCGCGCGACCGGCGTCTGCCGCGTATCGCGGGCCCCTCCGGGCTCGTCATCTTCGGCGTCACGGGCGACCTGTCCCGCAAGAAGCTGATGCCGGCCGTCTACGACCTGGCCAACCGCGGCCTGCTCCCGCCGGGCTTCTCGCTCCTCGGCTTCGCCCGCCGCGAGTGGGAGGACCAGGACTTCGCGCAGGTCGTCCACGACTCCGTACGCGAGCACGCCCGCACCCCCTTCCGCGAGGAGGTCTGGGCCCAGCTCGCCGAGGGCATGCGCTTCATCCCCGGCGACTTCGACGACGACACCGCGTTCAAGCAGCTCCGTGACGCCGTCGACGACCTGGACGAGAAGCGCGGCACCAGCGGCAACTACGCCTTCTACCTCTCGGTGCCGCCGAAGTTCTTCCCCAAGGTCGTCAAGCAGCTCAAGAAGCACGGGCTCGCCGACGCGCCCGAGGGCTCCTGGCGGCGCGCCGTCATCGAGAAGCCCTTCGGCCGCGACATGGAGTCGGCCAAGGACCTGAACGCGATCGTGCACGAGGTGTTCGCCCCGGAGCAGGTCTTCCGGATCGACCACTACCTCGGCAAGGAGACCGTCCAGAACATCCTGGCCCTCCGCTTCGCCAACCAGATGTACGAACCCGTCTGGAACCGCTCGTACGTCGACCACGTGCAGATCACCATGGCCGAGGACATCGGCATCGGTGGCCGCGCGGGCTACTACGACGGCATCGGCGCCGCCCGCGACGTCATCCAGAACCACCTGCTCCAGCTGATGGCGCTCACCGCGATGGAGGAGCCCGCCTCCTTCGACGCCGAGTCCCTCGTCACGGAGAAGCTGAAGGTCCTGCGCTCCGTCCGGCTCCCCGCCGACCTGGAGACCTCGACCGTCCGCGCCCAGTACGCGGCCGGCTGGCAGGGCGGCGAACGGGTGAAGGGCTACCTTCAGGAAGACGGCATCGACCCCAGGTCGAAGACCGACACCTACGCCGCCGTGAAGCTGGAGATCGACAACCGCCGCTGGGCGGGCGTCCCCTTCTACCTGCGCACCGGCAAGCGCCTGGGCCGCCGCGTCACCGAGATCGCGGTCGTCTTCCAGCGCGCCCCGCACTCCCCGTTCGACTCCACCGCCACCGAGGAACTCGGACAGAACGCGATCGTCATCCGCGTCCAGCCCGACGAGGGCATGACCGTACGCTTCGGATCGAAGGTCCCGGGTACCTCGATGGAGATCCGGGACGTCTCCATGGACTTCGCCTACGGCGAGTCGTTCACGGAGTCCAGCCCGGAAGCGTACGAAAGGCTGATCCTGGACGTCCTGCTGGGCGACGCCAACCTCTTCCCCCGCACGGAGGAGGTGGAGGAGTCCTGGCGCATCCTCGACCCGGTCGAGGGGCACTGGGACACCCACGGCACGCCCGCCCGGTACGCCTCGGGAAGCTGGGGCCCGAAGGAAGCGGACGAGATGCTCGCACGAGACGGACGGAGCTGGCGCAGGCCATGAAGATCGACCTGACCGACACCACGGCAAGCAAGATCAACAAGGCGCTCGTCCAAGGGCGCCGCGAAATCGGGACCCCGGCCGTGGGCATGGTCCTGACGATGGTGATCGTCACCGACGAGGAGAACGCGTACGACTCGATCAAGGCCGCCGAGGAGGCGTCCCGCGAGCACCCGTCCCGCACCCTCGTCGTCATCAAGCGCACCGCCCGCACCCCGCGCGACCGGCAGGGCAACCGCCTCGACGCGGAAGTCAGGGTCGGCTCCGACGCGGGCACCGGCGAGACCGTGATCCTGCGCCTGCACGGCGAGGTCGGCAAGCACGCCGACTCCGTCGTCCTGCCGCTGCTGCTGCCCGACGCCCCGGTCGTCGTGTGGTGGCCGGTCGAGGCCCCGGACGACCCCGCCAAGGACCCGCTCGGCGCCCTCGCCGCCCGCCGCATCACCGACCTGTACGCGGACGAGGACCCGCTCAAGGCCCTCGACCGGCGGGCCGCCTCCTACGCGCCCGGCGACACCGACCTGGCCTGGACCCGCCTCACCCCGTGGCGCTCCATGCTGGCCGCCGCCCTCGACCAGGCCCGCGCCGACATCGTCTCCGCGGCCGTCGAGTCCGAGGCCGAGAACCCCAGCGCCGAGCTGCTCGCGCGCTGGCTCGGCTCCCGCCTCGGCGTCCAGGTCGAGCGCGTCACCACGGGCGGCCCCGTCGTCACCGCGGTCCGCCTCGGCACGGCGGGCGGCGACATCCGCATCGACCGCCCCGAGGGCCCCCTCGCCACGCTCACCCTCCCGGGCCAGCCCGAGCGCACCCTCGCCCTCAAGGTCCGCTCCACCGCCGAGCTGATCGCCGAGGAGCTGCGCCGCCTCGACGCCGACGAGATGTACGCCGTCGCGCTGCGCGGGGACACCGCCGAGATCGGGCGGGCGCCGAAGGCCGACAAGAGCCCTCCGGCCCCGAAGGAGACTCCGGCCCCGGTGGGCACGGGCGCCCCGGCCGTCAAGAAGAACGCGAAGGCTTCCAAGGAGTCCGTAGACCATGCCTGACACCACCCCGCTCCTGACGCGCCGCCCGCAGTGGACCGCCCTCGAGGACCACCGCGCGAAGTTCAACGGCACGCACCTGCGCGAGCTGTTCGCCGACGACCCGCAGCGCGCCGAGCGCTACACCGTCCAGGTCGGCGACCTGCACATCGATTACTCGAAGCACCTGGTCACGGACGAGACGCTCGCCCTGCTCCAGGAGCTGGCCACCGCCACCGACGTGTTCGGGCAGCGCGACGCCATGCTGCGCGGCGACAAGATCAACACGACCGAGGACCGCGCCGTGCTCCACACGGCCCTGCGCGCCCCCGCCGACGCCGTGATCGACGTCGACGGCGAGAACGTCGTCCCGAAGGTGCACGCCGTCCTCGATAAGATGGCCGTCTTCGCGAAGAAGGTCCGCTCCGGCGAGTGGACCGGACACACCGGCAAGCGCATCAAGAACATCGTCAACGTCGGTATCGGCGGCTCCGACCTCGGCCCCGCGATGGCCTACGAGGCGCTGCGCCCCTTCACGGCCCGCGACCTCACCTTCCGGTTCGTATCGAACGTCGACGGCGCCGACCTGCACGAGGCCGTCCGCGACCTCGACCCGGCCGAGACGCTGTTCATCATCGCCTCGAAGACGTTCACCACGATCGAGACGATCACCAACGCGAAGGCGGCCCGCTCCTGGCTGCTCGCCTCGCTCGGTGACGAGTCGGCCGTCGCCAAGCACTTCGTCGCTCTGTCGACCAACGCCGAGAAGGTCTCCGACTTCGGCATCGACACGGCCAACATGTTCGAGTTCTGGGACTGGGTCGGCGGCCGGTACTCCTTCGACTCGGCCATCGGCCTGTCGCTGATGATCGCCATCGGCCCGGACGCGTTCCGCGAGCTGCTCGACGGCTTCCACCTCGTCGACGAGCACTTCCGCACGGCCCCGGCGGAGGCCAACGCGCCGCTCCTGCTCGGCCTCCTCGGCGTCTGGTACGGCAACTTCCACGGCGCCCAGTCGCACGCGGTCCTCCCGTACAGCCACTACCTGTCGAAGTTCACCGCCTACCTCCAGCAGCTCGACATGGAGTCCAACGGCAAGTCCGTGGACCGCCAGGGCCGCCCGGTGGAGTGGCAGACGGGCCCGGTCGTCTGGGGCACCCCCGGCACCAACGGCCAGCACGCCTACTACCAGCTCATCCACCAGGGCACCAAGCTCATCCCGGCGGACCTCATCGGCTTCGCCAGGCCGGTCGAGGAGCTCGGCGACCTGGCGGGCCAGCACGACCTGCTCATGGCCAACCTCTTCGCGCAGGGCCAGGCCCTCGCGTTCGGCAAGACGCCGGACGAGGTGCGCGCCGAAGGCGTGTCCGAGGAGCTGGTGCCCCACAAGACGTTCAAGGGCAACCACCCCACGACGACGATCCTCGCCACCGAGCTGACCCCGTCGGTCCTCGGCCAGCTCATCGCGCTGTACGAGCAGAAGGTCTTCGTCCAGGGCGCCGTCTGGAACATCGACTCCTTCGACCAGTGGGGCGTCGAGCTCGGCAAGGTCCTCGCCAAGCGCGTCGAACCCGCACTCACCGAAGGCGCGGAGGTCCCCGGCCTCGACGCCTCCACCCAGTCCCTGGTCACCACATACCGCGCGCTGCGCGGCCGCACCACCGAAGGTAAGTGAACTGACATGCAGCTTGGTCTCATCGGTCTGGGCAAGATGGGCGGCAACATGCGCGAGCGCATCCGCCGCGCCGGCCACACCGTCATCGGCTACGACCGCAACCCCGAGGTCTCCGACGTCGCCTCCCTCGCCGAACTCGTCGAGAAGCTCGAAGGCCCGCGCGTCGTCTGGGTGATGGTCCCCGCGGGCGCCGCCACCCAGTCCACCGTCGACGAGCTGAAGGAACTGCTCTCCGAGGGCGACATCGTCGTCGACGGCGGCAACTCCCGCTGGACCGACGACGAGAAGCACGCCGCCGAGCTGGGCGTCAAGGGCATCGGCTTCGTCGACTGCGGCGTCTCCGGCGGCGTCTGGGGCCTGCAGAACGGCTACGCCCTGATGTACGGCGGCACCGAGGAGAACATCGCCAAGGTCCAGCCGGTCTTCGACGCCCTCAAGCCGGAGGGCGACTTCGGCTCCGTCCACGCCGGCAAGGTCGGCGCGGGCCACTTCTCCAAGATGGTCCACAACGGCATCGAGTACGCCATGATGCAGGCCTACGCCGAGGGCTGGGAGCTGCTCGAGGCCGCCGACTCGGTGACCGACGTCCGCGAGGTCTTCCGCTCCTGGCAGGAGGGTACGGTCATCCGCTCCTGGCTGCTCGACCTCGCCGTCAACGCCCTGGACGACGACGAGCACCTCGGCAAGCTGCGCGGCTTCGCCGCCGACTCCGGCGAGGGCCGCTGGACCGTCGAGGCGGCCATCGACCACGCGGTGCCGCTGCCCGCGATCACCGCGTCGCTCTTCGCGCGCTTCTCGTCGCGGCAGGAGGACTCGCCGCAGATGAAGATGATCGCCGCGCTGCGCAACCAGTTCGGCGGGCACGCGGTGGAGTCCGTCAAGGAACACTGAGTCCGTGTGTGAGGCGGCCCCGGTCCGGTGCGGACCGGGGCCGCTTCGGTTTCCTGGAGCTGCCTCAGCCGTCTGAGCCGTATCGACGACGGCGTGATGCCGCCGAGGCTTCTTGTCGGCGACGCGCGAGAAGTCCGTACCGTCCGGCGGGGTCGCTCCCGAGACGAACGGCCGTATCCGCGACGGCGGGCCGACCTGAACCGGGAGCGGCAACCTACCGCGCGTGCCGCGCCGCCGGGCTGTCCTCGCCCGGACGAATCCCGGTCCGTCCGGCCGTGCCGGCCACCTTGACAACGGCATTGGTCCATACCAACTTATGGGGTCACACGTTCCACCCGGTTCGCGCACGTCCCGAAGTCCCCCAAGTCCCTCTTCAGCACAGGGAGTTCGCGTGTCCCCACACCGAACGCAAGGCCGCACCAGCCGCACCGGACACATCAGACGCACCGCGGGCACCGGCAGGACCCGCCTCCTCGCCCTCGTCGGCTCCGCCGTCCTCGCCCTGGCCGGCGCCGTCGCGCTGCCCGGCACGGCGCAGGCGGCCAACGTCCTGTCCGACCCCGGCTTCGAGTCGGGCTCGCTCGGCTCCTGGAGCTGCACGGGCAACCTCGGCTCGGTGGTCTCCAGCCCCGTCCACGGCGGCACCAAGGCCCTGGCGGGCGCGGCGAGTTCGAGCGACAACGCCAAGTGCGGCCGCACCGTCGCCGTCCAGCCGAACACCGCGTACACCCTCTCCGGCTGGGTGCGCGGCAACTACGTCTACCTCGGCGTCGACGGCGGCGCCTCCACATGGACCCAGTCCCCGTCCACGTACACGCAGCTGACCGTCAAGTTCACGACCGGCGCCTCGCAGACCAGCGCCACGCTCTACACCCACGGCTGGTACGGGCAGGGCACCTACTACGCCGACGACCTCAGCCTCGACGGGCCGGGCGGCAGCACGGACACCCAGGCGCCGACCGCCCCGACGGGCCTGACCGTCACCGGCAAGACCTCCAGCAGCCTCTCCCTGTCCTGGGGCGCGGCGAGCGACAACGTCGGCGTCACGGGCTACGACATCTACTCCGGCGGCAGCAACAAGCTCGCGACGGTCAGCGGCACCTCGGGCACCGTCTCCGGCCTTTCCCCGTCGACCGCGTACAGCCTGACCGTCAAGGCCCACGACGCGGCGGGCAACAGCTCACCCGCCTCCAACACCGTCAACGCGACCACGGACGCGGGCACGGGCCCCGGCCCCGGCTTCAAGCAGGCCGCGCCCTACCTCTACACCGGCTGGGGCGACCCGCCGAACCCCACCACTGTCATGAACGCGACCGGCGTCAAGTGGTTCACCATGGCCTTCATCCTCTCCTCGGGCGGCTGCAACCCGGCCTGGGACGGCCAGCGCCCGCTCACCGGCGGCCAGGACCAGAGCGCGATCAACGCCGTCCGCGCGGCGGGCGGTGACATCGTCCCGTCCATCGGCGGCTGGAGCGGCAACAAACTCGGCCCCAACTGCTCGACGCCCGAAGCGCTCGCGGGCGCCTACCAGAAGGTCATCGACGCCTACCGGCTCAAGGCCATCGACGTCGACATCGAGAACACCGACGAGTTCGAGAACACCGTCGTCCAGGACCGCGTCCTGAACGCCCTGAAGATCGTCAAGGCCAACAACCCGGGCCTGCGCACCATCCTCACCTTCGGCACCTCCACCACCGGACCGACGTACTACGGCAACCGCCTCATCGAGCAGGCCAAGGCGCTGAACGCCGATATCGACGTCTTCACGATCATGCCGTTCGACTTCGGCGGCGGTGCCGACATGTACGGCAACACCGTGAACGCCGCCGAGGGCCTGAAGACCAAGCTCAAGTCGGTCTTCGGCTGGGACGACGCCACGGCCTACGCCCACCTCGGCATCTCCGGCATGAACGGCCTCAGCGACCAGCAGGAGGTCACGACCCCCGCCATCTGGACGCAGGTGAAGGACTGGGCGAACAGCAAGCACATCGCCCGCCTCGCCTTCTGGTCGGTCAACCGCGACCGCCCGTGCGCGGGCGGCGGCGTCGCCGAGAACTGCTCCGGCATCAACCAGGACACCTGGCAGTTCACCAAGATCACGGCAGGCTTCACCGGCTGACCGATCCGGCTGAACGGCACAAGAAGAAAGGCCCCAGGAGAACCTGGGGCCTTTCGCTCTGTGTCCGAGGGGGGACTTGAACCCCCACGCCCGATAAAGGGCACTAGCACCTCAAGCTAGCGCGTCTGCCATTCCGCCACCCGGACAAGGTGTCTGCCGCCTCTTTGCGGGGTGTTTCCCGCGGCGACACAGAGAACATTACCAAAGAATCCGAGTGCTCCGATCACGCCGCCCACCCGGCGGGAAGTCCTGTGAACGGCGCGTGACGAGCATGGCCCGGCCTTGGGCGCGAGCCCCCGTGGAGGGAGGATGAGGGGGATCCACTGGGAGAGAGGAACAAGCGTGAGCGAGTCGAGCACGGGCAGGGCCGTCTCCGGACAGGACGAGGTCGTCGACCTCTGCCGTGAACTGATCCAGATCGACACCAGCAACTACGGCGACCACTCGGGTCCGGGCGAGCGCAAGGCCGCCGAGTACGTCGCGGAGAAGCTCGCCGAGGTCGGCCTCGAACCGAAGATCTTCGAGTCCCACCCGGGGCGCGCCTCCACGGTCGCCCGCATCGAGGGCGAGGACCCGTCGCGGCCCGCCCTCCTCATCCACGGCCACACCGACGTCGTCCCGGCCAACGCCGTGGACTGGACCCACCACCCCTTCTCCGGCGAGGTCGCCGACGGGTGCGTGTGGGGCCGCGGCGCCGTCGACATGAAGGACATGGACGCGATGACCCTCGCGGTCGTCCGCGACCGGCTGCGCACCGGCCGCAAGCCCCCGCGCGACATCGTCCTCGCCTTCCTCGCCGACGAGGAGGCCGGCGGCACGTACGGCGCCCACCACCTCGTCGACCACCACCCCGACCTGTTCGAGGGCGTCACGGAGGCGATCAGCGAGGTCGGCGGCTTCTCGTTCACGGTGAACGAGCAGCGGCGGCTCTACCTCGTCCAGACGGCCGAGAAGGGCATGCACTGGATGAAGCTGACCGTGGCCGGCACCGCCGGGCACGGGTCGATGATCCACCGGGACAACGCGATCACCGAGCTGTCGGAGGCCGTCGCCCGGCTCGGCCGCCACCGGTTCCCGGTCCGGGTCACCAAGACCACCCGCGCCTTCCTCGACGAGCTGGGCGACGCGCTCGGCACCGAGCTCGACCCCGAGGACATGGAGTCGACGCTGGCCCGGCTCGGCGGCATCGCCAAGCTCATCGGCGCGACGCTCAGCAACACGGCCAACCCGACGCAGCTCAACGCCGGTTACAAGGTCAACGTCATCCCCGGCGAGGCCACCGCACATGTCGACGGCCGGTTCCTGCCGGGGCACGAGGACGAGTTCCTCGCCGACCTCGACCGCATCCTCGGCCCCGAGGTCCGGCGCGAGGACGTGCACGCGGACAAGGCCGTGGAGACCACCTTCGACGGGGCGCTCGTCGCGGCCATGCAGACCTCCATCGCCGCCGAGGACCCGATCGGCAAGACCATCCCGTACATGCTCTCCGGCGGCACCGACGCCAAGTCCTTCGTCGAGCTGGGCATCCGCAACTTCGGCTTCGCGCCGCTCCAGCTGCCGCCGGAGCTGGACTTCGCGGGCATGTTCCACGGCGTCGACGAGCGCGTCCCGGTCGACGGGCTCAAGTTCGGCGTCCGGGTGCTCGACCGGTTCATCGACGCGTCCTGACGGCTTTCCCGCGTCAGGGCGCGCGTCAACCTGGCGTGTACGCCAACATTCGGGCGGCTGTACGCAGTTGCCCGGAAAGAGTGAAAGGAACGATCAGCTCGTAGCCCTACCGGTTCCCCCTCGTTACAGGGAGTGCAGTCCGCGGCTGGGACTGCATTGCCAATGAGGAGGAACAATGATCAAGAAGGTCGTCGCCGCCGTGGCTGCCACCGGTGGTCTCGTGCTCGCGGGTGCGGGCATCGCCACTGCCGACGCCGGTGCCCAGGGTGCCGCCGTGAACTCTCCCGGTGTGCTGTCGGGCAATGTCGTCCAGGTGCCCGTCCACGTGCCGGTGAACGTCTGCGGCAACACCGTCAACGTGATCGGGCTGCTGAACCCCGCCTTCGGCAACACCTGCGTCAACGACTGACGTTGTTGTGCCTCATCCCTTGAGGGTCTGAGTCCTTCGGCCCCGGAGCGCGCTCGTGCGCTCCGGGGCCGAAGGGCGTTCGGCGCGGCGCAACCGGCCCCGCGCCTTCGGTAGTGCCCGCTCCTTCGGTAGTGCTTGGGCAGAGTTTGAAGGCAGGAAACAGCTATGCGACAGGTCACACGCAAAGGCCTGATCACCGTGGCGGCCGCGAGCGGCGTGCTCGCGGTCACCGGTGGATACGCGCACGCCGACGCGGGTGCGCAAGGGGGTGCGTCCAACTCCCCGGGCGTCGCCTCCGGCAACGAGGTGCAGGCCCCCGTGCACGCGCCGGTCAACCTGTGCGGCAACACGGTCAATGTCGTCGGGCTGCTCAACCCGGCCATGGGCAACAACTGCGGCAACGCCTCCCACGGGAGCGAGAGCGGCGGCAAGGGACACGGTGGCAAGGGCCACGGTGGCAAGGGCGGCGGCGGGCGGGGTGGCAGCGGCTCGCACGACGGCGGGTACGGCAGCGACTCGCAGGCCCAGGGCTCCACGAGCAACTCGCCGGGCGTCGGCTCGGGCAACAACGTGCAGGCCCCGGTCGACGTGCCCGCCAACGCCTGCGGCAACTCGGTCAACGTGATCGGGATCGGCAACCCGGTCTTCGGCAACGAGTGCGGGAACCCCACCGAGCACACCCCCGAGCAGCCCGGCGAGCCCGAGCAGCCCCCGGCGGAGCCGCACGAGCCGGGCACCCCCGACAACCCCGACGACCCCGAGAACCCCGAGAACCCCGACAACCCGGACACCCCCGGCACGCCGGGCACCCCGGAGACCCGCGGCGGCCACTTCGTCGGCGAGAAGCCGGACACGCCGAACCGGCCGGAGGCGCAGAGCGCCGTCGAGGCGCCCGAGTCCGAGTCCCAGCTCGCCATGACCGGCAGCTCGCTGCCGCTCGGCGCGGCCATCCCGGTGGGCGCGGGCGCGCTCCTCGCCGGCGCGGTGCTGTACCGGCGGGTGCGGGCGAACGCGTGACGCACTGAGCCCGGCAGACAGCACGCAGTACGCGACAGCCAGCAGTCAGCAGGAGTGGAGCGGGGCCCCCGGGGGGCCCGCACCACTCCGGCTGTCTGCTGGCTGTCGCGGACAGCGTGCAGTCTGCCGGGCACCGGGCGTCACACGGTCGCCCGCCCCCCCCGGTCAC
>NZ_JBIRPI010000017.1:0-30657 GCF_044332585.1 Streptomyces sp. NPDC016845
CGCGCGGGCGCCGAACTGGCCCGGTTCATGGCCCCGGCCGCCGCCGACGCGGCCCCGGACGTGGACACCGCCGCCGCCATCGCACCCCGCTCCCTGACGGGCGCGATCACCTCGGTGGACCCGGCCGACGGCTTCGCGGTGACCCCCTTCGAGGAGCGCCTCGCCGCCCTGCGGGCCGAGTAGTCAGGGCCGGCCCGGCGTGGGTGCCTTCCACGCCGTCCAGCCCGGGGTGTGCGGAAGCTCGTACGGGGTCCAGTCCCTGGCGTACTTCGGCGGCCGGTGTCCGCGCTCGGTGAGGACCGCCGTCGGCACCTCGGCGGCGCGGCGCAGCAGGTCGTCGCGGGTCATCGACTCGTTGTTGCCGCGCGTCTGCGCCGACGCGCAGCCGGCCGCGTAGCCGACGGGCAGCGCGCGCGGGCCCGTCACGAGGCAGGGCGGCGTCAGGCCGAGGGCGCGCAGGCCGTCGGCGGCGGCGATGTAGCGGGCGTCCGTGCGCGCCGTCGAGGCGACCTCGCGGTGCAGCACGGCGAACTGGCTGCCCAGGTGGAGCACGACCAGGGCGACGGCCGCGACCGCGAGCGCCCGGTGGCGGCGCATCCGGCGCAGCAGCACCGCCACCGGCAGCGAGAGCAGTGCGTACGTGGGCAGCAGGAAGCGCGGCGCCGAGTAGCCGATGAGCAGGAGGTACGGGACCGAGAGCGCGGCGGCGCAGGCCACGGGGGCCAGGATCGGCGCGGGGCGGCGCCCGCGCAGTGCGACGAACACGGCCGCCGCCGTGAGCAGGGGCAGGGCGAGGAACCACAGGGCGAGTTCGGGGTGGGCGGGGTTGCCCGCCGTGCAGGGGCGGCACAGCAGCGGGCCGTTGACGGCGCGCCAGGCGGTGCCGAAGTTCAGGTGCAGGCCCATGTCGCCCTCGGTGGCGCTGGACACGCGCAGCCGCTCGGCCACGCCGCCCCAGCGCACGTACGCCTCCACGACCCATTGCGCGAGACCGGCGACGAGGCCCGCCGCGAGGTAGGGCAGGGTGCGCCGGCGCTCGCGCATCAGCAGCGCGGCGACGGCGAGCGGCAGCACCAGCCAGGCCGCGTCCGGCGCCCGGAACAGCGCGACCACGGCGACGCATCCCGCGAGCCACCAGTACCGGGCCTTGCCGGTGTCGCCGCCTGTGCCGCCGCCGGTGCCGCTGCCGTCGGCGCGCAGGAACCAGCCGACGGCGCCGACCGAGCCGAACGCCACCCACAGGTTCGGCATGGCCATCGCGCCGGAGAGGACCGCGATCCACAGCCCGGCGAAGAGCAGCGCCGCGAACGCCGTCGTGCGCGCCCCGACCAGCGGTCGCCACACGCGGAACGCGGCGTACAGCGCGGCCGACGAAAGGACCGCGAGGACGATCCGGATGACGACGGTGGAGTCGGTCACCGCGATCAGCGGCGCGGTGAGCAGGCTGGTGCCGCGTGAGCGCGGGGCGCTGAAGAAGACGGTCGGGTTGCGGGGGTCGTACTGCGACACGTACACCGACTCGTCCCAGCCGAGCCCGTGCCCCAACTGGGTCACGACGAACGCGAGTTGTGCCAGGAGGTACAGCACGGCGACGACCGCCAGCCAGTCGCCGTCGCGCAGCGACCGGAACGCGGCGCCCCACCGGCCGCCCGGCGCGGAGGCGGACGTGCCCGGTGGCGCGGTCTGTCTTGCGGGCAGCACTCTCAGGGCGTGCACCTCAGGGTCGTCCGGGGTGCGCGGTGCCATGGGCGCGGCTGCGTCGGCCGTCATGAGATGTCCCCCCTCGGCCGCCCGGCCGCGCTCCGCGCAGCGAGCGGACCTTCCTGCGCGCCCAGTTGGTGGCCCGGGCACGGAACCGTCGTCCTGCTCGACGGAATCGAGAGGCCCTGAGTTCCGCGAAAAGGCTGTGATATCGCGCCACAATAGGCTCAGGATCGAACCGGTGTGCGGAGGCGAGCGCCGCCGCGCCCATCCTTTTGCGACGTGCCGCGTCCCCGATCAGCTCGGTCATCGCCTCGGCGAGCGCGCCCGCGCTGCCGACCGGGACGAGCCGTCCGTCGACGCCGTCGGTGACGATCTCGGCGGGGCCGAGCGGAGCGTCGGTGCTGATCACGGGCACCGCGCAGCGCATCGCCTCGACGAGCGTCATCCCGAACGACTCGGCGTCGGAGGCGCTCACCACGAGCGCCGCCTTGGCGAACTCCGGCTCGATCGGCGACACCGTGCCCATCAGCCGGGCCCGCCCGGTCAGCCGGTACCGCTCGATGAGCGCCCGCAGATGCGGTTCCTGCGCGCCGCCGCCGTAGATCCGCAGCTCCCACTCCGGGACCTCCGCGGCGACCTCGGCGAACGCCTCCAGGAGCAGGTCGTAGCGCTTGCCGGGGGCGAGCCGGCCCGCCGCCGCGACGATCTTCGACGAGCCGTCGGAGGGCGCGACCGTCGTGGGCGGCACGATGTTCGGCACGGACAGCACCCGCACCCCCGGCAGCGGCACCCGCGCCCGGTACACCGCCGCGTCCGCCTCCGTCATCGTCACGAGCGCGTCGAGCCGCCGGTAGTGCCGGGCGAGTTCGGCGCGGAGCTTCTTGCTGTGCGCGTCGTGGCGCAGATGCTCCTGCCCGATCCGCAGCGCCCGCCGCGGGCCCCACTTGGCGAGGTAGACGTTGATGCCGGGCCGGGTGCCGATGACGACGTCCGCGTCGCACCGCTCCTCCAGGTAGGCACGGACCCGCTGGTCGTGCAGGAGCGAGTACTGCTTGTACCGCTTCTCGGCGGCCGGGAAGTCCCGCGAGGGCTCCGCGTACGCGGCCTGCCGCCTGTCCGGGCCGTCGGCCCGCGTGTCCACCAGCGGTACGAGGGTGACCCGCGGGTCGACCGCGAACCTCGGGCCCTCCCGGTGCCGCGACATCGACACGATCTCCACCTCGTGCCCGCCGTGCTCGGTGAGCGCGGCGGCGAGGTTGAGCGTGGTGCGCACGGTGCCGCCGACCGCGTAGACGTTGTGCAGCAGGAACACGATCTTCATAGGTGATGCCTTCCCGAGCGGGCGCCCGGTACGGACCCGCACACCCCTTGATGTACCGGCCCAGTCTCCCCGCGGCGGGTAGGCCGCTCGTCGAGACCGGGGCAGGCCCGGGTAAAAAGCCCATTGGCGGTCGCCCGATCAGGGGACGGGCCGTCGGCGTGGTCGGGCCACGCCCGGGTGTACGGGGACGGTCGGGCAGGCGCCGCTCAGGCGTGGTGCGTCACGGGGTCAGGGCCAGACCAGGCAGTACGCCTGATGCCCCGCGTCGTGCAGCCGGTGGCTGAAGTCCTGCCATTCGTGGAGCAGCTGGTACACGTTGAACGCGTCCCGGGGGCCGCCGCGGTCCGGGACCGTCGACCAGATGAACGCCGCCGCGCCGACGGCCTCCTCGCCCACCCCGCGCAGCGGGTCGACGACCGTCATCGGCAGCTTCACCACCGCGTAGTCCGGGTGCAGCACGACCAGCTCGAGCGGCGGGACCTTGTGCAGGGGTATGCCCTCGATACCGGTGAGGACCATCGCGGCCATCGTCTCCGGCTTGATCTTCGTGAACATGCCGCCCATGCCCAGCTCGTCACCGCCGAGCTCCTCGGGGCGCATGGAGATCGGAACGCGGGCCGCCGTCGCGCCGTCCGGCGCGCCGAAGTACTTGTACGTCACCCCCACCCGGCCACCATTCCCGCTGTCCCCGCCGCCTGTCGCTCTCTGGACCCGTGCCACCGTCTCGTCGTGGCCCTCGCGCCGGTGCCTCCCCCGCCGGGCACGCCGGGGGCCCAGGTCGTCGGTCCCCTCGCCCAGTCCGCCGCCACCGCGATGCATATCTCCACCCGACTGCTGTTCTCAGGGCGCCAGGCCCTTTTCTAGGCCGCGCGACCGCCGACGCGCAACCCGATCATCGTGTCAGTGACCTCCCCCACGGTCACTCGCCGAAACGTCCGAGTGAAACAACTGCGCGAGCGGCCGGCCCAGGCCGCTCTACAGAAGCGGTACAGCGCCCTGACAGCCCGAGTCTAGGGCGCCCGGGAGCCGCGCGCGGGGGGCCGGGGAAGCGGGCCGTACGCTGAGAGGCATGGCAGAGGCGAACAACACCCCCTATCCCTATGAGGCACCCGTTTCGCAGGGGCTCTTCGACCGTGCGGCCGTGGTCACGCCCGGTGGCGTGAACTCGCCCGTGCGCGCGTTCCGAGCCGTGGGCGGTACGCCCCGTTTCATGGTGTCCGGTACCGGTCCGTATCTGACGGACGCCGACGGCCGCGAGTACGTCGACCTCGTGTGCTCGTGGGGGCCGATGATCCTCGGCCACTCCCACCCCGAGGTCATCGCGGCCGTTCAGGAGGCCGTCACCCGCGGCACCTCCTTCGGCACGCCGGGTGCGGGGGAGGTCGAGCTCGCCGAGGCGATCGTCGAGCGGATCGCGCCGGTCGAGCAGGTGCGGCTCGTCTCCTCGGGCACCGAGGCGACCATGTCCGCCATCCGCCTCGCCCGCGGCTTCACCGGCCGCGCCAAGGTGATCAAGTTCGCCGGGTGCTACCACGGGCACGTGGACGCGCTGCTCGCCGCCGCCGGGTCCGGCGTCGCCACCTTCGCCCTGCCGGACACCCCCGGGGTCACCGGCGCCCAGGCCGTCGACACCATCGTCCTGCCGTACAACGACCTCGAGGCCGTGCGCGAGGCGTTCGCCGCGCACCCCGGCGAGATCGCCTGCGTGATCACGGAGGCCTCGCCCGGCAACATGGGCGTCGTCCCGCCGCTCGACGGCTTCAACGCCGGCCTCAAGGCGGTCTGCCAGGAGAACGGCGCGCTCTACATCTCCGACGAGGTCATGACCGGCTTCCGCACGTCGAAGGCCGGCTGGTTCGGCATCGACGGTGTCGTGCCGGACCTGATGACGTTCGGCAAGGTCATGGGCGGCGGCTTCCCCGCCGCCGCGTTCGGCGGCCGCGCCGACATCATGGCCCACCTCGCCCCGGCGGGCCCGGTCTACCAGGCGGGCACGCTCTCCGGGAACCCGGTCGCCACCGCCGCGGGCGTCGCCCAGCTGCGCCTCCTCGACGACGCCGCGTACGCGAAGGTCGACGCGGTCAGCGAGCAGCTGCGGGCCCTCGTCACCGAGGCGTTCGGCAAGGAGGGCGTCGCGCACCGCGTGCAGAACGCCTCCAACATGTTCTCCGTCTTCTTCACCGACGACGAGGTCCGGGACTACGAGGGCGCCAAGGCCCAGGAGTCCTTCCGCTTCACCGCCTTCTTCCACTCGATGCTGGAGCAAGGCGTCTACCTCCCGCCCTCGGCGTTCGAGTCCTGGTTCGTCTCGACCGCCCACGACGAGCGGGCGGTCGAGCGCATCGCCGCCGCGCTCCCGGCTGCCGCCCGCGCGGCTGCGGAGGCCACGGCATGAGCGACAGCACGAAGAACACGGACCTGAAGAGCGCGGGTCCGGCGAAGAGCGACGACGACATCACCGTCGTCCATCTCATGCGCCACGGTGAGGTGGAGAACCCCGAGGGGATCCTGTACGGGCGGCTGCCCGACTATCACCTCTCCGAGCTGGGCCGGCAGATGGCCGACCGGGTCGCCGAGCACCTGTCCTCCCGTGACATCACGCACGTGGTCGCCTCCCCGCTGGAGCGGGCGCAGGAGACGGCGACGCCGATCGCCAAGGCGCACGGCCTCGACCTGGACAGCGACGAGCGGCTCATCGAGGCGGGCAACGTCTTCCAGGGCAAGACCTTCGGCGTCGGCGACGGCGCCCTGCGCAACCCGGACAACTGGAAGCACCTCGTCAACCCCTTCAAGCCGTCGTGGGGCGAGCCCTACGTCGAGCAGGTCGTGCGGATGATGGGCGCGCTCGACGCCGCCAAGGACGCGGCCCGCGGCCACGAGGCGGTCTGCGTCAGCCACCAGCTGCCGATCTGGACGGTGCGCAGCTTCGTCGAGAAGCGGCGCCTGTGGCACGACCCGCGCAAGCGCCAGTGCACGCTGGCCTCGCTGACCACGTTCACGTACCAGGGTGACAAGATCGTGTCGGTGGGATACACCGAGCCCGCGCGCGACCTCGTCCCGGCCCATCTGCTGGCCGGCGGCAAGAAGGGCGCCAAGCAGCCCCAGGGCGGCAAGGCGTTCGGCGCCTGAGCCCTGACCTGCGGAGCACGGGCCGCCGTTGATCGACGGCGGCCTTTGCCATTCCCCCACAAAGCACCGCAAATACCTACGACTTGTCGGAACCCGCGTCTTCGTCGAGCCCTCTAACTGTGTGCCCGCCATGAATGGGTGCACAGTGCGACGAATGAGGACGTTATGCGCGATGTCAGCCGTAGGGGACTTCTCGGTCTGGGGGCCGGGGCGGCGACCGCGGTGGCGCTCGCCGGGTGCGGATCCGGCGGCTCGGGCGGAGCCCCGACCGTCTCGCCCGGCGGCCACTCCGGGAACACCCAGGGGCCGAAGCGCCCGGCCGCGAAGCCGATCGGGGACGGCTCGACCGCGTACACCGGAAAGCAGCCCCACCAGCCCGCCACGCCCGAGCGGCTCGAACCGGGGCAGAAGCCGCCGCAGTTCGTGGTCTTCTCCTGGGACGGCGCGGGCGAGGTGGGCAACGGCCTCTTCCCGCGCTTCCTGGAGCTCGCCAAGGACCACGGCGCGCACATGACCTTCTTCCTGTCGGGCCTGTACCTGCTGCCCGAGTCGAAGAAGCGGCTCTACCACGGGCCGAACAACCCGGTCGGCGCCTCCGACATCGGCTACCTCACCGACGAGCACATCAAGGCGACGCTCACCCACGTCCGCCAGGCCTGGCTCGACGGGCACGAGATCGGCACCCACTTCAACGGCCACTTCTGCGGCGGCTCCGGCACCGTGGCCAACTGGACGCCGCAGCAGTGGCGCAGCGAGATCGACCAGGCCACGTCCTTCGTCAAGCAGTGGCGGACCAACACGGGCTGGCACGACGAGCCCCCGCTCCCCTTCGACTACGACAAGGAGCTGGTCGGCGGGCGCACCCCCTGCCTCCTCGGCCAGGACAACCTGCTGCCCACCGCCCGCGAGCTCGGCTGGCGCTACGACGCCTCCTCGCCCGGCGGACGCCAGCGCTGGCCCGACAAGAAGAACGGCATCTGGGACCTGCCGCTGCAGGCCGTACCGTTCCCCGGGCACAGCTTCGAGGTCCTCTCGATGGACTACAACATGCTGGCCAACCAGTCCCTCAACTCCACCAAGGCGCCCGCGCACAACTACCCGGGCTGGCGCCGGCAGGCCACCGACGCCTACATATCCGGCTTCAAGCGGGCCTACGAGACGAACCGCGCGCCGTTCTTCATAGGCAACCACTTCGAGGAGTGGAACGGCGGCATCTACATGGACGCCGTCGAGGCAGCGCTCAAGCACATCGCCGCGACTGCCGACAAGCACAGCGACGTACGCCTCGTCTCCTTCCGGCAGTATGTCGACTGGATGGACGCGCAGGACCCCGAGGTGCTCGCGAAGCTCCGCACGCTCGACGTCGGGCAGCAGCCCGCCGAGGGCTGGCGGAAGTTCCTCACGGAGCCGGCCGGGAACCAGTCCCCGGGCTCGCCTGCGGACCCGTCCTGAAACACCGCCTGAAATGGGCTTTTCCGTCCATGAGGGGGGTGCGGAAGATCCCCTAAACAGACATGCGAAACTTTTCACATGAGTGCCGCCCGCCGCACCCCGCGCACCCCAGCGACCTTGCGCCGCGCCGCCCAGCTGACCGTAGGCGCCGCCGTCGCGGCCCTCGCGCTGACCGCGTGCGGCTCCGGCGGTACCTCCGGTGGCGGCAACAACACCAACTTCGTGACCAGCTCCGGCGGCATCGCCACCGTCAAGAAGGGCGAGCGGCACGACGCGCCCGACCTGACCGGTGAGGACCTCGAGGGCAAGGCCCTCAAGCTCGCCGACTACAAGGGCAAGGTCGTCGTCCTCAACGTCTGGGGCTCCTGGTGCCCGCCCTGCCGCGCCGAGGCACCCAACTTCGTCAAGGTCGCCAAGGCGAGCGAGGAGCAGGGCGTCCAGTTCCTCGGCATCAACACGCGGGACACCAGCACCAGCCCGGCCAAGGAGTTCGAGAAGAGCTTCGACGTCACGTACCCGAGCTACTACGACCCGACGGGCAAGCTGCTCCTCAGCTTCGAGAAGGGCACGCTGAACCCGCAGGCCATCCCGTCCACGATCATCGTCGACCGGGAGGGCAAGATCGCCGCGCGCTCGCTGAAGCCGCTCAGCGAGGAGAGCCTGCGCAAGATGCTCGACCCGGTCGTCGCGGAGAAGTGAGCGACGGTGTCCCCCACGCTCGTCACCCTCGCCGCCGGTGACACGGTCACGGACGGCGCGCTCCTTCTCGCCATCCCGGTCGCCCTCATCGGCGGGCTCGTCTCCTTCTTCTCGCCCTGCGTCCTGCCGCTCGTCCCCGGATACCTCTCCTACGTGACCGGCATCACCGGCACCGACCTCATGGAGCAGCGGCGGGGGCGGATGGCGGCCGGCGCCGGACTGTTCGTGCTCGGCTTCACCGCCGTGTTCGTCTCCGGCGGCGCACTGTTCGGCTACTTCGGCTCCACGCTCCTCGACTACCAGTCCGCGCTGACCAAGGTCCTCGGCGTCCTCATGATCCTCATGGGCGTCTTCTTCCTCGGCCTCATGCCGTGGATGACGCAGCGCGAGTTCCGCTTCCACAAGCGGCCCGTGACCGGGCTCGCCGGGGCGCCGCTGCTCGGTGCCCTCTTCGGCATCGGCTGGACCCCGTGCATCGGCCCCACGCTCGCCTCGGTCAACACTCTCGCCATCAACGAGGGAAGCGCGGGGCGCGGCGCCATACTGATGGTCGCGTACTGCCTCGGACTCGGCCTGCCCTTCGTGCTCGCCGCGATCGCCTTCCGCAAGGCGCTCGGCGCCTTCGGCTGGGTCAAGAAGCACTACGCATGGGTGATGCGCATCGGCGGCATCATGATGATCCTGACCGGGATCCTCCTGCTCACCGGCGCTTGGGACAGCCTCGTCGGGCAGATGCGGACCTGGTCCACCGGCTTCCAGGTGGGAATCTGACTTATGAGCAAGACGCGTACCCCTGAAAGCACGGAGGGCCAGGACGGCCCGCAGGGCCCCGGCACGGCAAGTCCGGAGAGCACCGAGCAGGAAGCCGGCGCCCAGCTGTCCACCGCACCGGTGGAGGACCGGGCGCCGAACCCGCCGCGGCTCGGCGTCGTCGGCTGGGTCCGCTGGTTCTGGCGGCAGCTCACCTCGATGCGGGTCGCGCTGATCCTGCTGTTCCTGCTCTCGCTCGGCGCCATCCCCGGCTCGCTGATCCCGCAGTCCGGCACCGACCCGCTCAAGGTCAGCGACTTCCAGAAGGCGCACACCACGCTCGGGCCGCTCTACGAGAAGCTCGGTCTCTTCCACGTCTACAGCTCGGTGTGGTTCTCCGCGATCTACATCCTGCTGTTCATCTCGCTCATCGGCTGCATCGTGCCCCGCACCTGGCAGTTCGTCGGCCAGCTCCGCGGCCGCCCGCCGGGTGCCCCGAAGCGCCTCGACCGACTGCCCGCGTACGCGACCTGGCGCACCGAGACCGGCCCCGAGCAGGTGCGCACCGCAGCGCTCGCGCTGATGAAGAAGCGCCGCTACCGCTCGCACCTCGCGGGGAACGCCGTCGCAGCCGAGAAGGGCTACCTGCGCGAGGTCGGCAACCTGGCCTTCCACATGGCGCTGATCGTCATGCTGACCGCCTTCGCCTGGGGCCAGCTCTTCAAGTTCGAGGGCGGCAAGCTCGTCGTCGAGGGCGACGGCTTCTCCAACGTGCTGCCGCAGTACGACGACTTCAAGTCCGGCAACCTCTTCGACAGCGACCGCGACCTCTCGCCGTTCAACTTCACCCTCGACAAGTTCACCGCGACCTACGCGCGCACCGGCCCCGAGAAGGGCACGCCGCGTACCTTCCGGGCGAACGTCAGCTACAGCCAGGGCGCCGACGGCAAGGTGCGGAAGACCGCCATCGAGTCCAACCACCCGCTGGAGATCGACGGCACCAAGATCTTCCTCAACGGCCACGGCTACGCCGTGAATGTCACCGTCCGCGACGGCAAGGGCAAGGTCGTCTCCCAGCAGGCCGTGCCGATGCTGCCGATCGACTCCAACATCTCCTCGCAGGGCGCGATCAAGGTGATGGACGGTTACCGCGACGCCAAGGGCGAGAAGGAGCAGCTCGGCTTCAGCGCCTGGTTCGTGCCGACCTTCGCGGGCGCGGGCAAGGGCACGATGTTCTCCCAGTTCCCCGCCCTGGACTTCCCCGTCCTCGCGCTCAACGCGCTCCACGGTGACCTCGGGGTGGATGCGGGACTGCCGCAGAACGTGTACCAACTCGACACCTCTCACATGAAGGAGTTCAAGGACTCCAAGGGCAAGGCCCTGAAGACCCGCCTGCTGCCGGGGGAGACGATGAAGCTGCCGAACGGGGCGGGCTCCATCACCTTCGACAAGGACATCAAGGAATGGGTCACCTTCCAGATCTCGCACCAGCCCGCTCAGGGCTGGGCGCTCGGCGGCGCCATCGTCGCCATCGGCGGTCTGGCCGGTTCCCTCTTCATCCAGCGCCGCCGGGTCTGGGTGCGCGCCGTCGAGGGCCCCGACGGGGTCACCGTCGTCGAGATGGCCGGCCTCGGCCGCAGCGAGTCCGCGAAGCTCCCGGAGGAGCTGGGCGACCTGGTCGGCCGGCTGCACACCCAGGCGCCGAGCGCCCCCGACACCCCCGAGACCCCCGACACCCCCGAGACCCCCGACACTCCCGAGACCACGGGGACGCCGGACACCACCGCACCATCCACTGCCGTTTCCGCCGAAGGGGCTGAGAAGTGACTCTCGCCGCCGCAACCAACGAATCACTGGCGCACACGAGTAACGTCCTCATCTACTCGTCCATGGCCGTGTATCTGCTGGCGTTCTTCGCCAACATGGCCGAGTGGATCTTCGGCAGCCGCAGCAAGGTCGGCCGTACCGCCGCCGCCCTGACCGGCAAGGCGCAGGCCGCCGACACCGCCGCCGCCGTGCAGGTCCAGGTCAAGCAGAAGAACGGCGCCACCGCTGTCCTGGAGCGGCCCCAGGTCGTGACCCGGGCCGCCGCGGGCTCGCGCGACGTGCCCGACGGGCCCGGTGCCTCCGGCGGTGATGAGCAGGGCGACCTCTACGGCCGTATCGCGATCTCGCTCACCGCGCTCGGCTTCCTCATCGAGTTCGCCGGCGTCCTCACCCGTGCCCTGTCGGTGCAGCGCGCGCCGTGGGGCAACATGTACGAGTTCAACCTCACCTTCTCCACCGTCGCCGTCGGTGTGTACCTGGCGCTGCTCGCGCTGAAGAAGAACGTCCGCTGGCTGGGCCTTCCGCTGGTCACCACGGTCCTCCTCGACCTCGGTCTCGCTGTCACCGTCTTGTACACCGCCAGCGACCAGTTGGTTCCCGCCCTGCACTCGTACTGGCTGTACATCCACGTCTCCACGGCGATCTTCTGCGGCGCGGTGTTCTACGTCGGCGCGGTCTCCACGGTCCTGTACCTGTTCAAGGACTCCTACGAGAACAAGCTGGCCGGCGGCGGTCAGCCGGGGAAGTTCGCCACCTCGGTGATGGAGCGGCTGCCCGCCTCGCAGTCCCTGGACAAGTTCTCCTACCGCGTCAACGCGGCGGTCTTCCCGCTGTGGACGTTCACGATCATCGCGGGCGCGATCTGGGCCGGTGACGCGTGGGGCCGCTACTGGGGCTGGGACCCCAAGGAGACCTGGTCCTTCATCACGTGGGTGGCCTACGCCGCGTACCTGCACGCCCGCGCGACCGCCGGGTGGAAGGGCCGCAAGGCCGCCTACCTGGCGCTGGTCGCGTTCGGCTGCTGGCTGTTCAACTACTACGGCGTGAACATCTTCGTCACCGGCAAGCATTCGTACGCGGGCGTCTGAGGCGTCGCCCCGGCAAGCTGGACCCATGACCGAGCCGCGCGAGAACGCCGAGCACGCCGTACCTACCGGTACCAGCCGTACCGACGGAACCACCCACACCCTGTTCTTCACGCTGCGCCTGCCGCACCCCGTCGAACAGGTGTGGCGGGCGGTCGCCACTCCGGAAGGGCTCGAAGGGTGGCTGGCGGCGGCCGACGTCCTCGAACCGCGGCTCGGCGGCGCCGTCACGCTGCGCTGGCTCAACGGGGGCGGCGCGCACCAGGGCCGGATCACCGCCTGGGACGTCGAGCGCGTCGTCGAGTACACCCTCGGCGGCGTGCACGGACGCATCCGCTGCCACCTGGAACCGGCCACCACCCTGCGCTTCACCAACGAGTTCGACGGTGACGACGCCCTGCGCCTGGACTGCCTGGCCGGCTGGCACGACCACTTCCTGAGCCTGCTCGACGCGCTCGACGGGCGTCCCATGACGCGCGAGGCCTGGCAGACGTGGACCCCGAAGCGCTGGCAGTCGCTGCGGGACGGGTACGCGGCCCGGTCGTGAGCCGGGGCTGCTACCTCCCGATGTCCTCGTTCCACAGGCCGGGCTCCGCCGCGATGAACTCCCGCATCATCTCCACGCACCCGGCGTCGTCGAGGAGCACGATCTCCACCCCGTGCCGGGCCAGCCACGCGTGCCCGCCATGGAACGTGGTGGCCTCCCCGACGACCACCCGCGAGATGCCGAACTGGCGCACCAGGCCCGAGCAGTACCAGCAGGGGCTGAGCGTGGTCACCATCGTGGTGCCCCGGTACGTGCGCTGCCGTCCGGCGGCGCGGAACGCGTCGGTCTCGCCGTGCGCCGAGGGATCGGCGTCCTGCACGCGCCGGTTGTGACCGCGGCCCAGTACCTTTCCGTCGGCCGAGTACAGGGCGGCCCCGATCGGGATGCCGCCCTCGGCGCGACCGGCCCGCGCCTCCTCGACGGCGGTGGCGAGCCAGGTACGGGCGAGACCGAGGGCCAGAGGGCGGCCGGGAGCCGGGGTCTGAGGGGACTCCATGGCGCGTCAGCCCTCGCCCTGCTCCTTCTCGCGCCGCTTCAGCTCCTCCTCGCGGCGGCGCAGGTCCGCCTCCCAGTCCTTGAGGAGCGCCTCGTCCTTCTTGTTCCCTTCCTTGAGGGAGTCCAGGAACTCCGGGTTGTCGTCGGGCGCGACGAACCGGGCGCGGTGGTTGCGGTGCCACTCCGAGGGGGTCGCACCACCGGCCGGGGCGTGGCGGCGCTTACCGGCCACCAGCCAGGCGACCGGCCCGACGAGGACCTCGCCGAAGAGCAGGATGATGATCACCCACACCACCTTCGGCAGCCCGCGCACCTCCTCCTCGGGGGTGTTCAGGCAGTCGATGAACGCGTAGATCCACAGTGCCAGGACCAATAGGAACGGCAGATACCTGAGCATGAGACGCGGTCCCCCCGGGGATGTGGCGAAAGTGCTGGGTGCGCAAAAGCGGGCCCAGGGTAGCGTCTGGCCGGCATCGTATGAGAACTGCCTACGGGGAACCGTGCGGCGGAACAGGGGGAACCATGACGGGGGCACTGCATCCGGCAGTGATCGAGGACCGCTTCCGCATCCGCGCCGAGCGGCAGCGGGCGTGGGGCATCGGCCTGCTCGTCGCGGCCGGGATCTGCTGGGGATACGCCGTCTACCAGATGTTCGTGCCGTACGAGACCGAGGTCTGGAGCGTCGAGTGTTCCGGGCCTGCCGTCGCGGACCGGGCCGGTGTGTACGACGACGGCGGCTCCCGCAGCGACCAGATCGTCCGGCGCAAGGCCGAACTGTGCGCGGAGGAGCGGGACTGGCCCGCGCCCGTGACCGCCCTGCTCATCGGCGCCCCGCTCGCGGCCGTCGGCGCCTCCATGTGCACCGCCGGGTCCGTCGCCCTCACTCTGCGCGCGCACGCCGACGACCTGGCCCGCGCGGAGCGCTGAGCCGCCCCGGCCCGGCAGGGGCCCGGCCCCCGGCAAGATCCGCCACCAGGGATGACAAACTGGATGGCATGGCTTATGACGATCTTCGCTCCCTGCTCCGGGCGCTGGAGCGCGAGGGTGACCTCAAGCGCATCAAGGCTGAGGTCGATCCGTACCTGGAGGTCGGTGAGATCGTCGACCGCGTGCAGAAGGCCGGCGGCCCCGCCCTGCTGTTCGAGAACGTGAAGGGCTCGGCGATGCCCCTCGCGATGAACGTGTACGGCACCGACCGCCGGCTCCTCAAGGCGCTCGGCCTGAAGTCGTACAGCGAGATCAGCGACAAGATCGGCGGCCTGCTCAAGCCCGAGCTGCCGCACGGCTTCGTCGGCGTCCGGGAGGCGTTCGGCAAGCTCGGCGCGATGACCCACGTACCGCCGCGCAAGGTCAAGGACGCGCCCGTGCAGGAGGTCGTCCTGCACGGCGACGACGTCGACCTGGAGAAGCTTCCCGCGCTGTTCACCTGGCCCGAGGACGGCGGCTCCTTCTTCAACCTGGGCCTGACCCACACCAAGGACCCCGAGTCCGGCGTCCGCAACCTGGGCCTCTACCGCCTCCAGCGCCACGACAAGCGCACCATCGGCATGCACTGGCAGATCCACAAGGACAGCCGCAACCACTACCAAGTGGCCGCCCGCAAGGGCGAGAAGCTGCCCGTCGCCATCGCCTTCGGCTGCCCGCCCGCCGTCACGTACGCGTCGACGGCGCCGCTGCCGGGCGACATGGACGAGTACATGCTGGCCGGCTTCCTCCAGGGCAAGCGCGTCGAGATGGTCGACTGCAAGACGGTCCCGCTCCAGGTTCCGGCGGGCGCCGAGGTCGTCCTGGAGGGCTGGCTGGAGCCCGGCGAGATGCTGCCCGAAGGCCCGTTCGGCGACCACACGGGGTTCTACACCCCGCAGGAACCGTTCCCCGCACTGACCATCGACTGCGTCACGATGCGCAGGCGGCCGCTGCTCCAGTCCATCGTCGTCGGCCGCCCGCCGACCGAGGACGGGCCGCTCGGCCGCGCCACGGAGCGGTTCTTCCTCCCGCTCCTCAAGGTGATCGTCCCGGACATCGTCGACTACCACCTGCCGGAGTCGGGCGGTTTCCACAACTGCGCGATCGTCTCGATCGACAAGAAGTACCCCAAGCACGCCCAGAAGGTCATGCACGCCATCTGGGGCGCGCACATGATGTCGCTGACCAAGCTGATCGTCGTCGTCGACTCCGATTGCGATGTCCACGATCTTCATGAAGTCTCGTGGCGCGCCCTCGGCAACACCGACTACGCGCGCGACCTGACCGTCGTCGAAGGCCCGGTCGACCATCTCGACCACGCCTCCTACCAGCAGTTCTGGGGCGGCAAGGCGGGCATCGACGCGACGCGGAAGCTGCCCGAGGAGGGGTACACGCGTGACGGGGGCTGGCCCGAGATGGTCGTCTCGGACCCCCGAACGGCGGCCCTGGTGGACCGCCGCTGGAAGGAGTACGGACTCTAGTGAGCGCCGCTGAAGGAATCCTGCCGCAGCCGGGGCGCACCAAGGCGTTCCTGCGCCTGGTGATGATCGAGCACTCGGTGTTCGCACTGCCCTTCGCCTACATCGCGGCGCTGACCGCGATGTTCGGGCTGGACAAGAACATCCACTGGGGCCGGCTGCTCCTGGTCACCATCTGCATGGTGGGCCTGCGGACGTTCGCGATGGCGGCGAACCGGATCATCGACCGCGAGATCGACGCCCGCAACCCGCGCACCAAGCACCGTGAGATCGTCACGGGCGCGGTGTCGGTGAAGTCGGCGTGGACCGGCGCCCTGATCGCGCTGGTGATCTTCCTCGCCTCGGCCGCGCTCCTGAACCCGCTCTGCCTGGCGCTCGCGCCCCTCGCCGTCATCCCGATGGTCGTCTACCCGTACGGCAAGCGGTTCACCAACTTCCCGCAGGCCATCCTCGGTCTCGCGCAGGCGATCGGTCCGATCGGCGCGTGGCTCGCGATCACCGGTTCGTGGTCGTGGGACGCGGTGATCCTCGGTCTCGCGGTCGGCATCTGGATCGGCGGCTTCGACCTGATCTACGCGTGCCAGGACGTGGAGACGGACCGCGAGGTCGGCGTCATGTCGGTCCCGGCCCGCTTCGGCATCCCGGCCGCGATCCGGGGCGCCCGCGTCTGCCACACCGTCGTCACGGCCCTGTTCGTCTGGTACGCGCTCGCCACCGACGCGGGGGCCTTCTTCTGGGTCGGCCTCGTGATCGTCGCGGGCGCGTTCCTGTACGAGCACACGATCGTCAAGCCGCACGACCTGTCCCGCCTCAACCGGGCGTTCTTCCAGGTCAACGGCTTCATCGGAATCGCCCTCTTCGTGTGCGCACTCCTCGACCTCCTGGTGCGCGGCCTCACGGTGTGAGCCCCCTGCTCATGGGGTGAGGCCCCCGCTCACGGGGTGCCGGCGGCGTCGGCGCGGACCAGGCGGAGGAACGCCTTGAGCCCGCCGATGATCTCCTGGTTGTCCGTAAGACGGTTCACCACGGCCTCGAACTCGCGGCTGAGCGTGTCGATGCGCTGATCCGTGCGGTCGGCGCGCTGGTGGGCGGAGTAGCTGACGGCATCCATGGAGGCGCGCAGCTCGCCGAGGACCCGGTAGGTTTCCTCGGCCTTCTCCTCCAGGACGACGGCTCCCTTCCGCAGCCCGGCCACGGTGGCGCGCACCGTGGCCACGTCGTCGCGCGGAAAGCGCACTTCTCCGTGGAGCGTGGTCAGCCGGCGCCGCAGCGCGGTGAACCAGGCGCCCGCGGGGCGGAAGAGGGTGCTGGCCGCATAGCACCCGGCCAGCCAGTAGCCCGCCTCGCGCCCGGTGGCCCAGGCGGCGAACACCGCGACGGCGCCGGTGACGAGGTGCGCGCCGACGGCGAGGCGCAGCATCACGGCGGCGATCCGCTCCGCCTCGGCGTCCCGGTCGGCCGGGACGGCGAGCCCCTTCTCCCGGCTGACACCGGCTTCGTGGACCACGGAACGGGCGCGGAAGTATAGGTTCCACGGCACGGTCAGAAGCAGCACGAGCCACATCAGGCAGACGGCGCCACCGAGGACGAGCAGTACGGTCTCGGCCGGGATGCCGAGCGCGTAGACCAGGACGAGGGCGACGACGGCGGCCGCCCCGCTGAGCACCACGTAGAGGGCCTTCATGGCCTTACTGTCCGGCGGCCCGGCGCCCGCCCGCATGGGCCCGCGTACTCAGCCGGGTACTCAGGTGGGCGGCGCGGTGCGCTTCGGTTCCGGTCGGCGCCGGACGACGAACGCCGCCGTCACGCCCGCCATCAGGCCGATCAGATGGCCCTGCCAGCTCACGCCCTCGTTCGCCGGGGAGAGGCCCGCCAGGATCGTCGTGCCCCAGTAGGCGGCTATGAGTACGCCGACGACGATGCCGAGCGGTCTGCGCTCGACGAAGCCGCTGAGCACGACGAAGCCGAAGAGGCCGAAGATCAGCCCCGACGCGCCGGCCGTGTTCGAGTGGGCGGGGGCGACGAGCCACACCCCGAGCCCGTCCGCGACGATGATCAGCGCGCAGGCGATGAGGAAGCGGCGCATCCCGGAGAGCGCGGCGACGAAGCCGAGGACGAGCAGCGGTATCGAGTTCGCCGCGACGTGGTCGAAGCCGAAGTGGATGAAGGATGCCGGGACGACGTCGACCAGCTCGGCGGGGTCGCGCGGCTGGACTCCGAAGCGGTCGAGGGCGTGCCCCGACGCCGTGTCGACGATCTCGATCAGCCACAGCAGGGCGACCCACCCGACCATGAGCTTGCCCGCGGCCAGCGCACGGCCCGTGCCCGTGCTGCCGACGCCGCCCGTACGGCTCGTGCTGTCCGTCATCTCGGCCCCACCCCCCGGTGAAGGAACGGCCACGGCCCCTGCCCAAGTTCCCCTGCCGGGGCGCCGGATAGGCTCGTGGTGTGGAGCACGTTAACGCACCGAGCCGCAGGCCCTGGGTGGTCGGGGTGTCCGGCGCATCCGGGACCCCGTACGCCGCCTCGGTGCTGCGTGCGCTCATTGCCGCGGGCGAGGCCGTGGATCTGGTCGTCTCGCGCGCGTCGCGGCTCACCCTGCTCGACGAGACAGGCATCGCGTTCCGCGACGCGCACTGGCGCGAGGACCTCGCGCAGTGGCTGGCGCGGGGCGCGGACGGCAAGCCGGACACGTTCGGGGACCTCGGCACCGGCGACGTGAAGTACTGGCCGGCCGGTGATCTGGCGGCGGGCCCGTCCTCGGGCTCGTACCAGGCCAAAGGCATGATCATCGTTCCCGCCTCGACGGCCTGCGTGGCCGGTGTGGCGCTCGGCCTGTCGAAGGACCTGTTGCAGCGCGCGGCGAGCGTGACGCTCAAGGAGGGGCGCAGGCTGGTCGTCGCGGTCCGGGAGACGCCGCTGAACGGGCAGACTCTCAAGCACCTCGTGACGCTCGACGAGGCGGGCGCGATCGTGCTGCCGGCGTCTCCGGCGTTCTACGCGGGCGCGACGCACATCCAGGATCTGGTGGACTTCGTCGCGGGCCGGGCGCTCGACGCGGCAGGGGTGCCGCACACGCTGTACCGCCGCTGGGAGGGCGAGCTGGGGGGAGGCTCGCGTCAGCCGTAGCGGCGCACTGCAGCGGCGCACCGCAGCGGTGCACACCTCTCAGCTTCAGTTATTACAGGCGTTAACCCCGTGCGCCTTGGTTTCTGTACGTAAGCTCGCGTCAACGCTGAACAATGAAAGGCTTCGGACCTATGGACGCCGTGGACAGGCAGCTCATCCAGGCCCTGCGCGAGAACGGCCGCGCCTCGTATGCGGAGTTGGGCCGACTCGTCGGCCTGTCCGGGCCGAGCGTCACGGACCGCATCAACCGCCTGGAGTCGGCGGGTGTGATCACCGGGTACCGGGCCACCGTCGACTCCGCCTCGCTGGGCCTCGGTGTGACCGCCCTCATCGGCATCTCGCTCTCCGACGCCGCCGACCACGAGGACGTCGCGCACCGTCTGAAGGACCTGCACGAGATCGAGGACTGCTGGTTCATCGCGGGCGACGACTCGTACATGCTCAAGGTGCGTGTGGGTGACGTGGACGGCCTGGAGAAGACGATCCGCCGCCTCAGCGGCACCAAGGGCGTCTCCCGCACCCGCACCACGATCGTGCTCTCCACGAAGTGGGAGAACCGGGTCGGGGAGCTGCCCGAAGAGGTCTGAGAGGTGTGAGCGCGGCGCTGTCGGAGGCTGGGCGTACGGTGGAGCGGACTCGAGGGCCAAAGGCGGTCACAAGGGTCGAAGGGTCGTTGTGAGGAGAGGTACGGGCATGGACGCAGGGCTCAAGCGCGAGCTGGAGCAGAAGGTCAGGGACGGTGAGCGGCTGTCCCGTGAGGACGGCATCGCGCTGTACGAGTCGGACGACCTGGCCTGGCTCGGCGGTCTCGCCCACGAGGTGCGCACGCGCAAGAACGGCGACGTGGTGCACTTCAACGTCAACCGGCACCTCAACATGACCAATGTGTGCACCGCCTCGTGCGCCTACTGCTCGTTCCAGCGCAAGCCGGGCGAGAAGGACGCGTACACGATGCGCATCGAGGAGGCCGTCAAGCTCGCCAAGGCGATGGAGTCGGAGAACCTCACCGAGCTGCACATCGTCAACGGCCTGCACCCGAACCTGCCGTGGCGCTACTACCCGCGCTCCCTGAAGGCTCTCAAGGAGGCGCTGCCGGACGTCGGCCTCAAGGCGTTCACGGCCACCGAGATCCACCACTTCGAGAAGATCTCGGGCCTCACCGCCTCCGAGATCCTCGACGAGCTGATCGACGCGGGCCTGGAGTCGCTGACCGGCGGCGGCGCCGAGATCTTCGACTGGGAGATCCGGCAGCACATCGTCGACCACGACACCCACTGGGAGGACTGGTCGCGCATCCACCGCCTGGCGCACGAGAAGGGCCTCAAGACGCCCTCGACGATGCTGTACGGGCACATCGAGGAGCCCCGTCACCGCGTCGACCACGTGCTTCGCCTGCGCGAGCTGCAGGACGAGACCGGCGGTTTCCAGGTCTTCATCCCGCTGCGCTACCAGCACGACTTCGTCGACATGAAGGACGGCAAGGTCAGGAACCGCCTCCAGGCGCGCACCACGATGGCGACGGGCGCGGAGGCGCTGAAGACCTTCGCGGTCTCGCGGCTGCTGTTCGACAACGTGCCGCACGTGAAGTGCTTCTGGGTCATGCACGGCCTGCACACCACGCAGCTCGCGCTCCAGCACGGCGCGGACGACATGGACGGCTCGGTCGTCGAGTACAAGATCACGCACGACGCGGACAACTACGGCACGCCGTCCAAGCTGACCCGCGAGGACCTGCTCGATCTGATCCGCGACGCCGGGTTCAAGCCGGTCGAGCGCAATACGCGCTACGAGATCATCCGCGAGTACGACGGCCCGGACCCGGCCCGCCGCGACGAGCCGCAGCCGATGCGGGTCTGAGGCTCCCGGGGTTCAGTTCAGCGGCAGCATCATGTGGACGTCGTCCCGGTCGTCCCCCGGGGCGACCCGGATGGCGCCCGGGACCCGGCCGACCTCCTTGTAGCCGCACGCCGCGTAGAAGCGGTCGGCGCCCGTGCCGCCGCGGCAGGTCAGGCGCAGCGCCTCGATCCCGTCGAAGGTGCGGGCCGTCTCCTCCGCCGTGGCCATGAGGGCGCGGCCCTGCCCCTGGCCTTGCAGCGCGGGGTGGACCATCACCACGTAGAGCCACAGGTGGTGCTTCATCAGGCGGTGCTGGTTGTACGCGAGGAACGCCGTCGCCGCCACTGTGCCGTGTGCGTCGCGCCCGACGAGCAGCCGTGTGCGGCCCTCCGCGATCTCGGTCAGGCGCCTGTCCAGCTCGGGCCGGACGGCGTCGGGGGTGACGGGCGGAACGAAGCCGACGGCTCCACCGGCGTTCGACACGTCGGTCCACAGAGCCAGAACCTCGTCACGCAGCGCCTGGTCCACGACGGGATCCAACTCGAAAGTAAGTGCCATAGGTGGACCGTACCCATTACGGGCGGGACCGCTCAACACGTTTCGCCGGGCGCGTGCTTCACTGGGGGGACCATTTCGCAACGGATCGCAACGGAAGAGTGGATTGAGATGCTCCGCTACACGCTGATGCGCCTCGGGGTCTTCGCGGGCTGCTTCCTCGTCGTCTGGGGTCTCGTCGCCACCGGCATCGTTCCGCGCGGCCTGGGCGGCTCGAACTACCTCTGGATCGCACTGCTCGCCCTCGTCGTCTCCGCGCCCCTCAGCTTCGTGCTGCTGCGCGGCGAGCGTGACCGGGCCTCCGAGAAGATCGTCGCCCGCGTGGACCGCGCCAAGGCGAACATGGAGGCCAACCGCTCCATGGAGGACGAGGCGGACGACGCCGCCCGCGCCCACGGCGCGTAATCCGGCTCACACCCACAAGCGCCGCACCCGCCCCCGCCACCGCACAGGTGGCGGGGCGCCTGCGTTTTCAAGGCATCCGTGGCTTTTGCTGCCACACGCTCCGCCTATTCCCCAAAGAAGCCCTTTGATGTTCTCAAAGCACTGGTGTTAACGTGCTTGTCATGAAGACGGCAGCCGCGCACCGCACAGCCCTGAGCGTTCCGCTCGTGGCGCGCCTGCATGTCGATCTCTGCCGCTGCGTGTCCGCGGCGTGTCGCGCCTGACGCGATCGACCCCGCCGCAGCGAGCGCCGCTGACCTGATCTCTCGTCTCACGGTCGCCGCTCCCGTACGTACGTACGTCCCCGCCTTGTCCCCGCGCGTTATCACTGGAGTGCTTCCGTGTCCGCGAACACCACCCCCACCGACGCCAAGCCCGCGTCGGGCTTCCGCATACCGAAGATCCCGTTCTGGGCGCAGATCCTGGGCGGTCTCGTCCTCGGTGTGCTGCTCGGCTGGCTCGCCCGCAGCCAGGACATAGCGTGGCTGGTCACGACCCTCGACAAGGTCGGCCACATCTTCGTCCAGCTCCTCAAGCTGGCGGTCGCCCCGCTCGTCTTCTTCGCGATCCTGGTGTCGATCACCAACCTCCGCAAGGTCAACAACGCGGCGCGGCTCGCGACCCGCACCCTGCTCTGGTTCATGATCACGTCGCTGATCGCGGTCGCCATCGGCCTCGCCATCGGCCTGCTCACCAACCCGGGCGCCGGCACCGGACTCACCCCGAAGGACGGCGCCAAGCCGGACCACGCGGGCTCCTGGCTCGACTTCCTGACCGGCATCATCCCGACGGACGTCATCACGCCGTTCACCGAGCTGAACGTCCTGCAGATCGTCTTCATGGCCGTGGTCGCCGGTATCGCGATCCTCCAGATCGGCGAGAAGGCCAAGCCGATCCTCACCCTCTCCGAGTCGATCCTGGAGCTGCTCCAGAAGGCCCTGTGGTGGGTCATCAAGCTCGCGCCGATCGGGACCATCGGCCTCATCGGCTACGCGATCGCCACCTACGGCTGGGACCTGATCAGCAAGTACGCGACGTTCACCGCCGACATCTACGTCGGCTGCGCCCTGGTCCTCTTCGGCGTCTACCCGCTGCTGCTCGCGACCGTCGCCAAGCTGAACCCGCTCCAGTTCTTCAAGGGCGCCTGGCCCGCCATCCAGCTGGCCTTCGTCTCCCGCTCCTCGGTCGGCACCATGCCGCTGACCCAGAAGGTCACCGAGCGCCTCGGCGTCCCGAAGGAGTACGCCTCCTTCTCCGTCCCGTTCGGCGCCACGACCAAGATGGACGGCTGCGCCGCGATCTACCCGGCGATCGCCGCGATCTTCGTCGCGCAGATCTTCGACATCGACCTCTCCGTCGGTGACTACCTGCTCATCGCCTTCGTCTCGGTGATCGGCTCCGCCGCCACGGCCGGCCTCACCGGCGCCACGGTCATGCTGACCCTGACGCTGTCCACGCTCGGCCTGCCGATGGAGGGCGTCGGCCTGCTCCTCGCGATCGACCCGATCCTGGACATGATGCGCACGGCCACGAACGTCGCCGGGCAGGCCCTCGTCCCGGTGATCGTCTCGGCCCGCGAGAAGATCCTCGACCACGACGCCTACGACAACGCCACCTCCTCCCCGGTGGATGAGCCGCAGCAGTCGGCGCCGGTCTCCGTCGCCGCCTGACGTCCCCCGGTTCGTACACCGGCCCGTGCCCCGCTCCCGGATCTCCGGGGGCGGGGCACAGCCGTAGGCTGACCTGTCGGAAGCAGGACGCGGTGGAAGGCGGCAGGGGTGGGCGGGGACGTGCGGTCCGGGGCGGGGCAGAAGAGGATGCCGCGGGCCGAGCGCGAGCGGCAGATGCTGGACGCGGCGGTACGGGTGTTCGGGGAGCGGGGCTACCGGGCGGCGTCGATGGACGACATCGCCGAACTCGCCGGGGTCTCCAAACCGCTGGTGTACCTGTACCTGAACTCGAAGGAGGACCTGTTCACCGCCTGTATCAGGCGTGAGGCGGCGGCGCTCGTCGCAGCCGTGCGGGCAGGGGTCCGCACCGACGTACCGGCCGACCAGCAACTATGGGACGGCCTCACCGCGTTCTTCGCGCACACCGCCGAGCGGCCCGACGGCTGGGCGGTGCTGCACAGCCAGGCCCGCTCCGGCGGCGACCCGTTCGTCGCGAAGGTCGGGGCGATGCGCGAGGAGATCGTCGCGTTCGTGACGTCCCTGATCGCGAAGGCGGCGCGCGAGGCGCACGAGGACCCGGGCCCGGCCGAGCGCGAGATCACGGGGCTCGCGCAGGCGCTGGTCGGCGCGGCGGAGGCGCTCGCCGGATGGGCCAACACCTCGTCCGTCCCGGCCAAGGAGGCCGCCACGACGATGATGAACTTCGCGTGGTCGGGCCTCGGCAACCTCATGGACGGACGACGCTGGTCAGCCCAGCGCTGACACCTCGCCGCCGAGGTGCACCCGGCCGCTCCCGGCCGCCCGCAGCTCGAAGGCGGTCTCCTTGGCCGCGTACGTCACCGTGCTTGGCAGCAGCACGGGCGCCTTGAACCGCGCCTGTACCTGGACGGGCCCGGCCGCGCCGAACTCCGCGAGGCACCGGGCCACGGTCCACATGCCGTGGGCGATGGCGCGCGGGAAGCCGAAGACGCGGGCGGTCAGCGGATGCAGATGGATGGGGTTGCGGTCCCTGGAAGCGGCCCCGTACCGCCGCCCGAGATCACCGGAGAGCGCCCACTCACGGAGCGCGGGAAGCGGCTCGTACGGGTCGGCCTGCTCCGGAGCGCCGCCACCGCTCGTCCTGTGCCGCGCCAGATACGTACTGGTGGACTCCCAGACGAGCTCTTCCCCCGAGCGGAGTTCGGTCCGCACGACGGCCTCGGTGCCGCGCCGATGCCCCCGCAGCCCTTCCACGCGCACGGCCAGCTCGTACGTCTCCTCGACGGACAGACTCCGCCGCTGCGTGATGCCGATCGACGTGTGGACGAGCCCGAGCAGCGGCAGGGGGAACGCCCGCTCCGACATCAGCCGCATGGCCGCCGGAAAGGCGACGACGTGCGGATACGTGACCGGAAGCTCGGCCCGCCCGGTCGGGAAGGCGCAGACGCGCTCGTACGCGGCGAGGTGCGCCTGCGACACCCGGAGCCCGGGAAGGGCGAGCCGTGTGCCGGGCACCTCGGCGTCCGGCCGGGGCCGCTTCAGAGGGGACAGGAGTGCGCCGCGGGCCATGAGGGGGACGAGGGACGGGAGGGAGGTGAGGGTGAGGGTACGAGGAGCGGTCATGGCGGGTCCTCCGGGGAAGGGGGGCGGGGCGTGTCGCGAGGCGGGCGGGGCCTGCGCCACACGCCTCGGGCGACGGCGAAGGTCGGGGTGTGTCGCGAGGCGGGCGGGGCCTGCGCCACACGCCTCGGGCGACGGCGAAGGTCGGGGCGTGTCGCGAGGCGGGCGGAACTCTCGCCACACGCCTCGGGCGACGGCGAAGGTCGGGGCGTGTTGCGAGGCAGGCGGGACATGCGCGACACGCCTCGGGCGACGGCGACGGCGACGGCGACGACGGCGACCGGGCCCGGCGTTCACGCACCCAGCAGGCTCTGCCCGCACACCCGGACGACCTGTCCGTTCACCGCACCGGAGGCCGGGGAGGCGAACCACGCAGTGGTCTCCGCGACATCTACGGGAAGCCCGCCCTGCCCGAGGGAGTTCATCCGGCGCCCGGCCTCGCGGATGAAGAGGGGGACGGCCGCGGTCATCTTCGTCTCGATGAACCCGGGGGCCACCGCGTTCACCGTGACGCCGTGCTCGGCGAGGGCGCGGGGCGCGAGGGAACGGACGAGGCCGATGACGCCCGCCTTGCTGGCCGCGTAGTTGGTCTGGCCGGTGTTGCCCGCGATGCCCGCGATGGAGGCCGTGGCGACGATGGAGCCGCCGCGCCGCAACGCGCCCGCCTTCAACAGGCTGTCGGTGGTCCGCAGGACGCCGGCGAGATTCACGTCGAGCACCGAACGCCACCGCTCGGCGGGCATGTTGGCGAGGCGCCGGTCGCGCGTGATGCCCGCGTTGTGCACGAGGATGTCGAGCCCGCCGTCACCGGTGAACCCGGCGATGCGCTCACCGGCGTCCTCGGCCGTGATGTCCAGCGGCAGGGCCCGCCCGCCCAGCCGCTCCGCGACCTTCGAGAGGTCGGCCTCGGCGGACGGCACGTCGAGCAGAACGACCCGCGCCCCGTCCCGTACGAGGGTCTCGGCGACGGCCTCGCCGATGCCGCGCGCGGCGCCGGTGACGAGCGCGGTGCGCCCGGCGAGGGGCGCGGCCCAGTCTTCGAGGGGAGCCGGCTCCCCGTCCGGCGCTCCCACCTCGATCACCTGGCCGCTCACGTACGCGGACCGGGGCGAGAGCAGGAACCGCAGGGTGGACTCGGCCGCGCCGACCGCCCCCGCGACCCGCACCAGGTTCACCGTGCGACCGCGCCCGATCTCCTTGCCGAGGGAGCGGACGAACCCTTCGAGCGCCTGCTGCGCGGCCGCCTGGTGGTGATCGTCAGGGGAGAGCGGCGCCCCGAGCACGATCACCCGCCCGCTCGTGGCGAGGGAGCGGACGACGGGATGCAGGGCGGCATGCACCTCGGCGAGCGCGTCCAGGTCCGCGGCGGCGGTCGCGTCGACGACGACACCGACGGGCCGGGCCGCCTCCAGATCCCGCCCGGAGAGCGAACCGCGCACGTCGAGCCCGGTACGGCCGAGCAGCTCCGACAACTCACCGCGCCAGGCGGAGGCCCCGGCGGTGAAGTGCAGCAGTTGCCCACTGAACTCCGGGTGTTCCGCGGTCCAACGGCGCAGGCGAGCGGGCTGGGGCAGGCCCGTGCGGCGGGTCAGGAAGCGGCCGGGGGCCGTGCCGGTGAAGTTCAGATAGCGATCGGCCATTGTCCAACTCCCTGCGCGGTCGTAAATTTACTTCTGAGTAAGGTTACTCAGTAGTCAGGAGTTGTCGAGATGGTACGCCCCGCCAAAACCCCGGCACCGCCCCGCCGAGTCGCCGTCATCGGCGGCAGCCGCATCCCGTTCGCGCGCTCCGACGGCCCGTACGCGACCGCCTCCAACCAGGAGATGCTGACCGTGGCCCTGGACGGTCTAGTGGGCCGCTTCGACTTGCGGGAGCCGGGCGCGGTCGGCGAGTTCGTGGCCGGGGCCGTGCTCAAGCACAGCCGCGACTTCAACCTCGCGCGCGAGACCGTGCTCGGCTCGATGCTGGATCCGCGCACCCCTGCGTACGACATCCAGCAGGCGTGCGGCACGGGTCTCCAGGCGGTGATCGCCGCCGCCAACAAGATCGCGCTCGGCCAGACGGAGAGCGCGGTCGCGGGCGGCTCGGACACGGCCAGCGACGCCCCGCTCGGCGTCAACGACGAGCTGCGCAGGATCCTGCTCGAGGCCCGCCGCGCCAAGTCGGCCGGTGCCCGCCTGCGGGCGCTGTCCCGGATCAGGCCCGGCCACCTCGTACCGGACATCCCGCGCAACGCGGAGCCCCGTACCGGCCTGTCGATGGGCGAGCACGCGGCGGTCACGGCCCGCGAGTGGGGCATCGCCCGCGAGGACCAGGACGCACTGGCCGCCACCAGTCACCAGCGTCTGGCGGCGGCGTACGACCGCGGCTTCCTCGACGACCTGGTGGTCGCCTACCGCGGCCTGGAACGCGACCAGAACCTGCGCCCCGGCTCAACGGCCGAGAAGCTGGCGACACTGAGACCGGTCTTCGGCGTGAAGGACCCCGACCCGACCATGACGGCGGGCAATTCGACGCCGTTGACGGACGGCGCGGCGGTGGTGCTGCTCGCCGGCGAGGAGTGGGCGAAGGCGCGCGGCCTGGAACCGCTCGCGTACCTGACGGCGTACGAGACGGCGGCGGTCGACTTCGCCGGCGGCGACGTGACCGGCGGAGGCGGCGACGGGCTCCTCATGGCGCCCGCGTACGCGGTGCCGCGGATGCTGGCACGGGCCGGACTCGGCATCGAGGACTTCGACCTGATCGAGGTGCACGAGGCGTTCGCGTCCCAGGTCCTGGCGACGCTCGCCGCATGGGAGAAGCAGGGCCTGGCGCCGGTCGACCGGGAGCGCCTGAACGTGGCGGGATCGTCCCTGGCGACCGGTCACCCGTTCGCGGCGACGGGAGCGAGGATCGTGGCGACGCTCGCCAAGTTGCTGTCGGAACGCGACGGTACGGGCCGCGGCCTGATCTCCGTCTGCGCGGCGGGCGGCCAGGGCGTGACGGCGATCCTGGAACGCGCGTAGTCGGCTCAGGCGTGCGCGGCGGTATCGAGCCGCAACAGCGCCTCCTCGTCCGGGGATCCGGCCGGTGCCTGGTAGACGACCAGGCGCTGGCCGCCCGTACGGGCGAGCTGCATGACCTCGTACGTGAGCGTCATCCCGCCCACCTTCGGATGGTCGAAGACCTTGGTGCCGCCACTGCGCTCACACACGTCGTACCGATCCCACATACGTGCGAACTCGGGTGACTTGAGCAGCAGTTCGCCCACGAGCCGGGCCATTTTCGGATCATCGGGATCGGTTCCGCCGACGGCCCGCAGGTGCGCCACCGACTTGGCGACGGTCTCCTCCCACGGCACGTACAGGGACCGCCCCGCCGGGTGCAGGAAGAGGTAGCGGGTGACATTGCGCTCCTCGGGCGGCAGGTCCCACAGGCCGGGCAGCAGACGGCGCCCCGCCGGGTTGGCGGCCAGCATGTAGCTGTGCCGGCTGACCACGTACGCGGGCATGGGCCGCAGCGCCTCCAGCATCTGCAGCACGGACTCACGCACCGTGTCGTCACCCGTCGGATGCGGCACGGTGAGCCGTCCGGACGCCAACTCGGCCAGCTCATGCAGGCGTTCATGGGCTTCGCCCCGCAGGCGCAGGGCGCGGCTGAGGGCGTCGATCACGGCGGTCGACGGGTTGGTCTCGCGCCCCCGCTCCAGCCGGGTGTAGTAGTCGACGCTCACCCCGGCGAGCGTCGCCAGCTCCTCGCGGCGCAGCCCAGGGGTGCGGCGCAGCCCCGTCCCGGCGGGCAGCCCCGCGTCGGCGGGGGTGACCTGCGCCCTGCGGGCCCGCAGATATCTGCCCAGTTCCGTGGTGTCAGCCATACCGCCCATTGTCCACAGAGAGCCAGGGGCGTGGGGGGCCGTGTCAGGACCAGGAACGCGGCGCCCCGGTGGGAAGCGGCCTGCCACTTCGCGCGGGGCGCCACGAGAGTGGAGCCCGTTGCGGGTGGCTGGGGCCACCGGGCCCAGGGAGTGCACGTCACAGGTCCGCGGCTCAGGGGCCCCACCCACCCGCACAAGCCCTCTTCCGCGCGTATCTGGAGGTCGTTCACGTGACGCTCACACACCCCGGCACTCGCACTGTCGCACCCGTGCGGGTTGCCCGGCCGAGTGGCGGGACCGCGCTCGTGGCGGCGCTGCTCGGCTTCACGATCATCACCGTCGACGTGTCGGCCGTGAACATCGCGCTGCCCGGCATCCGGGCGTCGCTGCACGGCGGCATGACCGGACTGCAATGGGTGGTGGACGCGTACACGCTGATGTTCGCGGGTCTGATGCTGTCCGCCGGGGCGCTCTCCGACCGGGCCGGGGCGCGCCGCGCCTACGCCTGGGGCACCGCACTCTTCACCCTCGCCTCCCTGGCCTGCGCGCTGGCACCGTCCATCGGGGCGCTCGTGACGGCTCGGGTCGTGCAGGGCGGGGCCGCGGCGATCCTGATGCCGGCGTCACTCGCGCTGATCAGACAGGCGTACGAGGACGCGCGGCGCCGGGCGCGGGCGATCGCCCTGTGGACGGTGGGCGGTTCGGTGGCGATGGCGGCGGGCCCGGTACTCGGCGGTGTGCTGACCGAGACGGTGGGCTGGCGGGCGGTGTTCTTCCTGAACCTGCCGGTGGGCGCGGCGATCGTCACGCTGCTCGCGAAGGTGGCGCCGTCGCCGCGCAGGCCGGCACCGCTGGACGTGCCGGGCCAGGTGACGGCGGTGCTGACACTCGCCGGGCTGACCTTCGCGGTGATCGAGGGCGGGCACGCGGGCTGGACGTCGACGCCGGTCCTGCTGTCGGCCGGGGTGGCCGTGCTCTCGGCCGTGGCGTTCTACGTGACCGAGAAGCGGCACCGGGCGCCCATGGTGCCGCTGCCCATGCTCCGCTCGCGCACCGTCTCCGTCGCCCTCGCGGTCGGCTTCGCGATCAACGTGGCGTTCTACGGGCTCGTCTTCATGCTGGGGCTCTACCTCCAGCAGGCGCGAGGCATGTCGGCGCTGACGGCGGGGCTGGTGTTCGTGCCGCTGGCGGCGATCATCACGGGGACGAACCTGGTGTCGCCGCGCATGGCGGAGCGCTTCGGCCGGAGGCCGGTCATCGTGGTGGGCCAACTGGTGCTTGCGGCGGCCATGTTCGTGTTGCTGCCCCTGTCGGCCCACACGCCGATGTGGCTGCTGCTGCTGATGCTCGTCCCTACGGGGCTGGGCGGGGCGTTCGCCATTCCGGCGGTGACCGCGATGCTGATGGACTCCGTCCCCGGGGGGCGGGTCGGTACGGCGTCCGGGCTCCTCAACGCGTTCCGGCAGACGGGTGGGGCGCTGGCCGTGGCCCTCTTC
This sequence comes from Streptomyces sp. NPDC016845, assembly GCF_044332585.1. Taxonomy (NCBI): domain Bacteria; kingdom Bacillati; phylum Actinomycetota; class Actinomycetes; order Kitasatosporales; family Streptomycetaceae; genus Streptomyces; species Streptomyces sp. NPDC016845. Next base: position 30,036 of record NZ_JBIRPI010000017.1, read on the forward strand.
GGAACGCTCGTCGTAGCGGGGAGCGGGGGCGCGTCCTTCTCGATGCCGGGCATGCGGATGAGCCTGCTGGCCGCGGGGTCCCTCCTGTGCGCAACCGCTGCGCTGGCGGCTGCCCTCCTACCCCGACGCACGTCGTAGGGCCCCCCGGGGTCACCGGGTCCTTGCCCGCCGCCGGGGGTACCACCTTGCCCGCCCTGCCGCCCTTGGGCCCCCGGACGGAGCCTGTGGGAGGCAGATCACCCAAGGCGAAACGGTGCACCGGGGTGCACCCGGCGACGGGGCGGGGCACAGGGCGCTTGGCGACGGGTCGGGCCACCGGGCCGCGCCCGGCGACGGGGCGGTGCAGCGGGGTGCGCCCGGCGACGGGGCGATGCACCGAGGTGCGCTCGGTGTCGGGGCGGTGTACCGGGCCGCACTCGGTGTCGGGGCGGGCCACCGGGCCGCGCTCGGCCATAGGGCGGGCCACCGGGGTGCACTCGGCCACGGGGCGGGCCACCGGGCCGCGCTCGGCCATAGGGCGGGCCACTGGGGTGCACTCGGCCACGGGGCGGGCCACCGGGCCGCGCTCGGCCATAGGGCGGGCCACTGGGGTGCACTCGGCCACGGGGCGGGCCACCGGGCC
>NZ_JBIRPI010000017.1:30756-95239 GCF_044332585.1 Streptomyces sp. NPDC016845
CGCGCCCGGCCATAGGGCGGGCCACCGGGATGCACTCGGCCACAGGGCGGGCCACCGGGATGCACTCGGCGACAGGACGGTGCACCGGGGTGCGCCCGGCGACGGGGCGGGCCACCGGGCCGCGCCCGGCCATAGGACGGGCCACCGGGGTGCACTCGGCCATAGGACGGGCCACCGGGCCGCGCCCGGCGACAGGACGGTGCACCGGGGTGCGCCCGGCCACAGGGCGGGCCACCAATCCGCACCCGGTGACAGGACGGTGTACCAACGTGCACCCGCGGGCCCGGCCACAGGACGGGGCACCAAGGCGCGCTCGCGATGGGACCGGAGGGGACGTGTCGGGGTGCCCCCGCAGGACTCCGCCCCAATTCAGCGCAGGACGAGGCGCCTATGGCGGACAGCGGGGGAGGAGACCGATCCGGCCGAGGAGGCACCCCGGCACGGCCCCGCCCCACGACACGACCGACGGCGCCACGAACGAACCCCGATGTATCAGCGCAGACCGCGGGCGTAGCGGCCCGGCGGGGTGCCGACCACCCGTTTGAAGTGGCGGGACAGATGAGACTGGTCGTAGAAGCCGCACCGAACGGCCACCTCACCGGCCGAGACCCCGTCAAGCAGCAGACGCCGCGCCCGGTCGACCCGCCGCGCCATCAGATACTGATGCGGAGCGATCCCGTACGCCGCCCCGAACGACCGCACCAGATGCGCAGGATGCGCATGCACGAGCGTGGCCGCCTCCCCCAGCTCGACCCCCTCCACGAGCCGCGCGTCAAGCAGCTCCCGCAGAGCCCCGGCCACCCGCCGGTCCGGCCCGCGCCGAGCCCCCTCCGCGAGCCGGGGCCGCAACCGCTCCCGCAGCCGCTCCCCGACGAGCTCGAGCCGCGACGCGGCCTCCAGCTCGTCCCCGCGCCGCGCCAGCGAGGCATGCAGCTGACTGATCCGTTGCCGCAGCAGCGGATCGGCGAGGTCGGGCGTATCCACCGCGGGCCCGATGAACGACGAGTCGAGCGGCCCGCACCCCGCGTCGAGATACAGCACCCGTTTGCGGAAGCCGAGCGGAGTCGCCGCGGACCCGTTGTGCGGTACCTGCGGGGGCAGCAGGGACACGGTCCCCAGCGGCGTACCGTGCTCGTGCCGCTCCAGGTCGTAGCGGACGGCGCCTTCGTCGACGATGAGCAGGGTCCAGGTGTCATGGACATGCATCGGATAGGCGTGCCGGGTGAAGTGGGCATGGAAGACCTCGGTGACACCCGCGACCCCGGGGCGCCACGCGATGATCTCCTCGGAGCGGGACCCTGTCGCGGCGGCCATGCAAAAAACGTACAAGACGGAACGCCGGGACGACCGGCAGTCTCAAGGCATGAGCACAAAGACCGAGACCGAGACCGAGATCGAGACCGAGATCGAGACCTCCGCAGGCCGGCACCCCGTCCGCTTCGACACGAAGATCGCCGTCCTGCTCCGGGACGACCTGGAGACGTGGCAGCGGCTCAACGTGACGGCGTTCCTCGTGAGCGGCCTCGGCACACAGCTCCCCGAGGTGGTCGGGGAGCCGTACGCCGACGCGGACGACACCGCGTATCTGCCGATGTTCCGGCAGCCGGTGCTGGTCTTCGAGGGCGGCAAGGAGATGCTGAAGGCGGCTCACGAGCGGGCGCTGCGGCGCGCGCTGCCGCGTTCGGTGTTCACGTCGGACCTGTTCGCGACGGGCAACGACGGGGACAACAGGGCGGCGGTGAGGGCGGTGGCGGCGGCGGACCTGGACCTGGTCGGGATCGCCGTGTACGGCCCGCGCAACGCGGTGGACAAGGTGCTGAAGGGCGCGCAGATGCACGGCTGACCGCACCGAGGCCGAAGCACGACCCGGACGCAAGGCAGGAGCCCCGTCTCACCCCACCGGCAGGGCCGGGACGGGGGAGCGGGGCTCCTTGGGTACTGCGCTAGGTTCCGGATCGGGTCACGGCGCCTGCCGTGCGGCGATCACGAAGGAATTAGGCGGGGGTGACGTTCTCCGCCTGCGGGCCCTTCGGACCCTGCGTGACGTCAAAGGTCACGGCCTGGTTCTCCTCGAGGGAGCGGAAGCCGTTCGCGTTGATCGCCGAGTAGTGGACGAAGACGTCCGGGCCGCCGCCTTCCTGGGCGATGAAGCCGAAGCCCTTTTCAGCGTTGAACCACTTCACGGTTCCGGTAGCCATAAGCCCTCCTATGGGCCAAAGGGTCGCCCTGCTCCAGAACCTGCAAATGCGCTTGCGAACAACTGCAAAAGTCTGAATACGACGAGAGCCTGCGGTTACATGCTCCGCAGGCTCTGTACTGCAAGGGAAACCAAACTGCAACTTGCGGCGAGCCTAGCACGTAGGCAGCCGAAAGCAATAGAGGGCAAGATCACTTCACCCGGAGGTTTGACAGCATCGGGGAGGCGGCTTGACGGCGGCGCGGATCAGTGTCCTGCGCGGCCCGGAGCCTGCACCGTACCTCATGGGGTCTAGCCTCGCCGATGTGGACAATTCTCCCGTGACTCCCGAGATCCCTCAGGCCGCGCGGCGCACCCGCCCACGCGTCGGCCACATCCAGTTCCTGAACTGCATGCCCCTGTACTGGGGCCTCGCGCGGACGGGGTCGCTCCTCGACTTCGAGCTGACGAAGGACACCCCGGAGAAGCTCAGCGAGCGCCTGGTCCAGGGCGGCCTGGACATCGGCCCGATCACTCTCGTCGAATTCCTCAAGGCGGCGGACCAGCTGGTCGCCTTCCCCGATCTGGCGGTCGGCTGCGACGGCCCGGTGATGTCCTGCGTGATCGTGTCGCAGGTGCCGCTCGACCAGCTCGACGGGCGGCGTGTGGCGCTGGGTTCGACGTCCCGTACGTCTGTCCGCCTAGCGCAGTTGCTGCTGGCGGAGCGCATCGGCGTACAGCCGGAGTACTACACGTGCCCGCCGGACCTCGGCCTGATGATGCAGGACGCGGAGGCGGCGGTACTGATCGGGGACGCGGCGCTGCGCGCGAACCTGCACGACGCCCCGCGCCTCGGGCTGCGGGTGCACGATCTGGGCGCGATGTGGAAGGAGTGGACGGGGTTGCCGTTCGTCTTCGCGGTGTGGGCGGCGCGCAAGGAGTACGTGGCGCGGGAGCCGGTGATCACGCACCAGGTGCACGAGGCGTTCCTGCGGTCGCGGGACGTGTCGCTCGAGGAGGTCACGAAGGTCGCGGAGCAGGCGGCGCGCTGGGAGGTGTTCGACGAGCGGGTTCTGGAGGAGTACTTCACGACGCTCGACTTCCGGTTCGGCGCGGTGCAGCTGGAGGGTGTCACGGAGTTCGCGCGCCGGGTCGGCCCGTCGACCGGATTCCCTTCCGACGTGAAGGTGGAACTGCTCTCGCGGTGACGGGGACGGAATTCCGCCACGTACCAGCGGCGGAATTCCGTGAACGCCGGGCCGGAATTCCCCGACGCCGGTATGGCGCCGGTATGAAATCAACGTGAACACACGTCATGCACGCGACGCGGCTACGCTGCTGCCCCAGAAGCGCCGGAAGACCACGGAACAACAGGAACAACAGGAACAGCACGGGACAGTACGGAAGAGCACGGGACAGTACGGAAGAGCGCGGAACAGTACGGGGGAGGGTCCGGATGCAGCCGCTCGCGGCCGACGATCCGACGACGGTCGGTCCCTACCGGCTCCTCGGCAGGCTCGGGCACGGCGGGATGGGCCGGGTGTACCTGGGCCGCAGCGCCGGCGGGCGGACCGTCGCGGTGAAGGTGGTGCACCCGCACTTCGCGCTGGACGAGGAGTTCCGGGCGCGGTTCCGGCGCGAGGTGGACGCGGCGCGGCGCGTCGGCGGCGCGTGGACCGCCCCGGTCCTGGACGCGGACCCGGACGCGCAGGTGCCGTGGGTGGCGACGGGGTACGTGGCCGGGCCCTCGCTCACACAGGCGGCCGGTGACGGCAGGCCGCTGCCGGAGCACTCCGTACGGGTCCTGGGCGCGGGTCTCGCGGAGGCGCTGACGGCGGTGCACGGCCTCGGCCTCGTCCACAGGGACGTGAAGCCGTCGAACGTGCTGCTGACGGTGGACGGCCCACGGCTGATCGACTTCGGCATCGCGCGGGCCACCGACAACACGGCCTCGCTGACCGGCACCGGCGTCTCCATCGGCTCGCCCGGCTACATGGCGCCCGAGCAGATCCTCGGCAAGGGCGTGACCGGCGCGGCGGACGTGTTCTCGCTCGGCGCGGTCCTGGTGTACGCGGCGAAGGGGGAGTCCCCGTTCCCCGGTGACTCGTCGGCGGCGCTGCTCTACAAGGTCGTCCACGAGGAACCCGAACTCGGCGCCTTGACCGGCGAGGTGCGGGACGTGGCCGCGGCCTGCCTGGCGAAGAACCCGGCGGAGCGGCCCGCGCCGGAGGAGATCGCGCGGCGCCTCGCGCCCGAGGGGGCGGCGCGGCTCGTCGCGGCGGGCTGGCTGCCCGGAGCCCTGGTCGAGCAGGTGTCGCGCGGCGCGGTACAGCTCCTGGACCTTGAAGGCGCCCCGGCACCGGTGCCGCCGTCGGGCCCGGTCGGCTTCAGCAGCCCGTCGGTGACCGGGGGGTCTGCCCCGGCGGGGGTCTTCGGGCCGCCGGACCCGGGATACGCGCCGGTGCCGCCACCGCGCCCGCAGGAACCGCCGCTCTCGGACAACGCACCGGCGGAGACGCGGGACGCCGCCCCGGGCCGCTTCTCCGTCTCCGTGTCGGCGACGTCGTCGCCCACGTCCGCCGAGGGCCGGGGCCGCAGGTTGAGTTGCTCGGTGGCGCTCGCGGTGGCCGGGGCGCTCGCGGCGGTCACGGTCGGCGGGATCCTCGTGGTGAACATGCTTCCCGACTCGGGGCACAAGGAGGCGGGATCGGCCCCTCCGACCTCCACGCCGGCCCCGCCCATGGACTCCGCCCCGCCTTCGGGAACGGCACAACCGTCCGGAACGGGGCCCGTACCGGAGTTCTACCTGGGCGCGTGGAACGGCCCGGCGGTGCAGGCGGGCGTGGCCTTCGGCACGTTCCGCGTCGACCTGGAGCAGGCCGCTGTCGGCAAGGAGGTCGCCAAGGTGACCTCGACCGATCCGCTGGGCATCCAGTGCGTCGACGTACTGACGTTGGAATCGGTCGACGGGAAGGAACTGGTCGCCGCGGGCGAGGCCGCGCCGGACAACCCGGGGACGTGCGCCAAGGGCAGCCACACCGTGCGCCTCACGCGCGACGGCGACGCCCTGAAGTACACGTCGCAGTACCCACAGGCGGGCGACCCGACGGCGGACCTCAAGCGCGTCCCGAAAGGCTGACCGGGTGGAGGACGCCGTGGATGCCGCGCTGATCACCCTCGCCGCCCTCTGGGGCGCCGCCGCGGGGGCGCTGCTGCCGCGCCCCGCGTACCGCCTCTCCGTGGAACCGGAGGAGCCGTGGCGTTCCCACGACCCCGGGGGCCGGCCGATCCGCGGGTGGATAGGGACCGCGCGGTACGGACCCGGCACCGTAGCCCTCGCGGCCTGCACGGCGCTGGTCTGCGCCCTGCTCGCCGCCGCCACCGGCACCCGCCCCGAACTGGGCGCCTGGCTGCTGCTCGCGCCGCTCGGCGTGCTGCTCGCCACGGTCGACTTTGCCGTGCACCGGCTGCCGGACGTGCTGACGCTGTCGCTCGCCGCGCTCGCCCTCGCCGCGCTCGGCGTCGCCGCGTTGCTGCCCGAACCCGGCGGCTCGTGGCGCGGCGCGCTCCTGGGCGCCGTGGGGATGGGCGGCGGCTATCTGCTCCTGCTCCTTCTCTATCCGCCGGGCATGGGGTTCGGGGACGTGAAGCTGGCGGTCGGGCTCGGGGCGGCGCTCGGCTGGTACGGGTGGGGGGTGCTGTTCATCGGCGTGTTCGCGGGCGTGTGCCTCAACGGCGTGTTCGCGGGCGTGCTCGTCGTCTTCCGGCGCGCGGGCCGCAAGACGCTGCTGCCCTTCGGCCCGTTCATGATCGCGGGGGCCTGCGCGGGGGTTCTGATGGGCGCTCTGGCGGCCTGACGTACGCTGAGACGGTCCGTCCTGATTGTGTTCAGAACCTCCGAAAGGGGCACGCCCGGTGACCGAGAAGGCCGCGCAGCAGTCCATCCTCGCCGTCCTCGACCGTGCCGCCGCCGGTGGGCGGATCACCCCCGAAGAGGCCGTCGACCTCTACCGTGACGCGCCGCTGCACGCGCTGGGCGCCGCCGCGGACACGATCCGTCGCCGTAAGTACGCGGGCATCGAGCACATCGCGACGTACATCATCGAGCGGAACATCAACTACACGAACGTCTGCGTGACGGCGTGCAAGTTCTGTGCCTTCTACGCGGCCCCGAAGGACACCAAGAAGGGCTGGACCCGGGAGCTCGACGACATCCTGCGCCGCTGCGCGGAGACGGTCGAGCTCGGCGGCACCCAGATCATGTTCCAGGGCGGACACCACCCGGACTACGGCGTCGAGTACTACGAGAAGCACTTCGCCGCGATCAAGAAGGACTTCCCGCAGCTCGTCATCCACTCGCTGGGCGCGTCCGAGGTCGAGCACATGGCGCGGATCTCCAAGGTGTCGGTGGAGGAGGCGATCCAGCGCATCCACGCCGCCGGGCTCGACTCGTTCGCGGGCGCCGGCGCCGAGCTGCTCCCCGAGCGCCCGCGCAAGGCCATCGCCCCGCTGAAGGAGTCCGGCGAACGCTGGCTGGAGATCATGGAGACCGCCCACAACCTGGGCGTCGAGTCCACCTCCACCATGCTCATGGGCACCGGCGAGACCAACGCCGAACGCATCGAGCACCTGCGCATGATCCGTGACGTGCAGGACCGGACGGGTGGCTTCCGCGCGTTCATCCCGTACACGTACCAGCCGGAGAACAACCACCTCAAGGGCCGTACGCAGGCCACGCTCTTCGAGTACCTGCGCATGATCGCGATTGCCCGGATCTTCCTCGACAACGTCCAGCACATCCAGGGCTCCTGGCTGACGACCGGCAAGGAGGTCGGCCAGCTCTCCCTGCACTACGGCGCCGACGACCTCGGCTCGATCATGCTGGAGGAGAACGTCGTCTCCTCGGCCGGTGCCAAGCACCGCTCCAACCGTATGGAGATCATCGAGCTGATCCGCAAGGCGGGCCGCGTCCCCGCGCAGCGGGCCACCACCTACGAGCACCTCGTCGTGCACGACGACCCGGCGAACGACCCGGTCGACGAGCGCGTCATGTCGCACATCTCCTCCACGGCGATCGACGGCGGCACGGCGCACCCCGAGCTGAAGCTCGTCGCGACCAACTAGGAGCTCGGTTCTCTCTGTGCTGACCCTGCACGTCACCGCCGACGCCGCCGTCCTCGTCGACGGGGAGCGCGTCAAGGCGCTCGGACCGTACGAGGAGCTGGCCGCTGCCCACCCGGACGTACGGGTGCGGCGCTGGCCCGGCATCCTCACGCCCGGACTCCTCAACCCGTACGGGCCCGAGATCCTGGAGCACACGTACCACCCCGATCCGCGCGAGGCCGACACGTACGGCACGGTGCCGATCGGCGGGGCGCGGGCGCGGGAGATCTTCCGCGCGGATCCGTCCCGGCTCGGGGCGAGTGCGCGGCGGGGGGTTCAGCGGTTGTTCGCGCACGGGACGGTTGCCCTGGCCGGGCAGTTGCGGGTGGCGCCGGTTCTGGAGGTCGTCCAGCGCTCCGGGCTCGTCTTCGGCGCGCGGCCCGAGGGGCTGCCGGGGCCTGTCTCGCTCTCTCCGCGTCCGATGGTTCTGCTGCCCGGTCTTGTGGTGGGCGGGCCCGCGCGGTTCGCGGTGTTCGATGTCGAGGACCGGGCGGATCTTGTGCGCCGGGGGGCGTCCACGTGTGTGGCGACGGTGATCGGCGGGCGGCTGGTGTACCGGGGGCGGTGACGCTCCGCTGGGGTGCGTGTGCCGTTCCGGGCGCGGGTCTTGTGGTGGCTGGTCGCGCCGTTCCTCGCGCCCCTGGAATGCGCACTGCGTGCGGCATTCTTCCTGTTTTCCGGGTGCGGGTCTTGTGGTGGCTGGTCGCGCCGTTTCTCGCGCCCCTGGAATGCGCACTGCGTGCGGCATTCTTCCTGTTTTCCGGGTGCGGGTCTTGTGGTGGCTGGTCGCGCCGTTTCTCGCGCCCCCGGGACGCGCACTGCGTGCGGCGTCCCCTCGGTTTTCGGGTGCGGGTTTCGTCGTGGTTGCCCGCGCCGTTCCTCGCGCCCCTGGAGTGCGGCTTCGCCGCTGCTTCTTGGGGCTCCTCTTCAGCGGGTTGTGACGGTCACGCAGTTCGCGGAGCCTTCGGTGTTCACCGCGTCGCGGATCTCGACGGTGTAGAACTGTGCGGACGAGGTCGGCTCTTCCAGGGGGCCTGGTGAGGGCGGTACGGGGTAGGCCGTCGGGGCCGGAGCCGGGGCCCGTGGGCGGGACGGGCAGGCGTCCGGGAGCGTGATCGGGGCCACCGACGGCGGGGCGTGGCCCGCCGGGCGTGGGCCGTTCGTCGGCTCGATGCCGGTCTCCAGGGCCTGCGTCGCCACCCAGCCTCCCGCGACCAGGGCCACCCACGCCCCGGCCGCCCACCGTCGTGCCGCCTCCAACTCGCCCACCCCTCCGCCTGGTCAAGTGCCCCCGCATCCTAGACAGGTCCCGGTCACCCGGCGACGGGACTGTCCCTGCCACAATGGGGTCGTGACCCGTGCATCCCTGGACAAGCAGCCCCACGAAGTCGCCTCCATGTTCGACGACGTGGCGGAGAAGTACGACCTCACCAATGACGTGCTGTCCCTGGGACAGGCCCGGCTGTGGCGCAAGGAGGTCGCCAAGGCGGTCGACGCGCGCCCGGCGCAGAAGGTGCTCGACCTGGCGGCGGGGACGGCCACGTCCTCGCAGCCGTTCGTGCGGGCCGGCGCCTACGTCGTGCCCTGCGACTTCTCGCTCGGCATGCTGCGCGTGGGCAAGCGGCGCCACCCCTGGATGCCGTTCACCGCGGGCGACGGCACGAAGCTGCCGTTCAAGGACGACATGTTCGACGCGGTGACGATCTCCTTCGGGCTGCGCAACATCCAGGACACCGACCAGGCGCTGCGCGAGCTGTACCGCGTCACCAAGCCCGGTGGCCGCGTCGTCATCTGCGAGTTCAGCCACCCGACGTGGGCCCCGTTCCGCACGGTCTACACCGAGTACCTGATGCGCGCCCTGCCGCCGGTCGCGCGCGCCGTCTCCTCGAACCCGGACGCGTACGTCTATCTCGCCGAGTCGATCCGCGCCTGGCCCACCCAGCCGGAACTCGCCGCCCGCCTTCAGGGCGCGGGGTGGAAGAAGGTCGCCTGGCGGGACCTGACCGGTGGCATCGTCGCATTGCACCGCGGTACCAAGTGAGTTCCGATCTGAGCGTCAGTAAGTACTGCGCCGCTTATTGCGGTTGACGGGAACCGGTCGGCCGGAAAGATGTGTCCGTGGAGTACGTGGTGACGACCGGGTGACGGTGCGTCACCGGCCGTCCCCGGACCATCGTCACGGAGCACCCGATGCCGTCGTTCTGCCCGCACTGTGGAGCCGAGGCTCCTGAAGAGGCCCGTTTCTGCATGAGATGCGGGCGGGAACGGACCGCCGCCGCACCCCCGCCTCCACCACCGCCGAACCCGCCCGCCGCCCAGGGAACTCCGCCCCCTCCCGCCTACGCCCCGGGCCCCGCTCAGCCCTCGGCCGTCGGACAGTTCCTCGGGCGCGCCCTGCGCGGCGACTGGGCCGGGGCGGCGCAGGCCGCGCTGTGGCCGGTCGGGCTGCTGCTCGTCGCCGCGTTCGCGCTGGCCGTCCCCTCGTACGGGCAGGACCCCGACGACGTCGTGATCGGGTTCGCGGACCGGATGCGCGTCGCCCTGGCCGTGCTGCTGCAGGGGCTCGGCGGCAGCCTGGAGGTCTCCGGCGGCTCCGGCGGCTCGGTGTACGGCGGCGGCTACGACTCCGGATCCTCCGGCAGCGCCTCCCTCTCCGTCATCCCGCTCCTGGTGACCGTGGTGTGGATCGTGGCCCTCGTCATGGGCGTACGGATGCTGCGGACGCGCCTGTACGCGCGGACCGTGCCCGGCGCGCCGGGCGGCGCGAGCGCGGGCCTGGAGGCGGCCGTGCGGGTCGCGCTGCTCGTGACCGGTGCGACGCTCGTCCTGGCGCTGATCGGGCAGCCGGACATCGAGGAGGTGTCGCTGCACACAGGGCCGTTCCTGACCGCGCTGTGGACGCTGCTGCTCTCGCTCGCGGTCGCCGGGGGAGTGCTGTACGGAGACGACCTGAAGTACCGGATCGCCGCCGCGCGGCCGGGCGTGCGGATGCCGGTCCGGGCGTTCGGTACGGCGGTCCGCGCCATGGGGTGGGTGCTGCTGATCGCCGCGGTGCTCGGCTGGGCCGGGCTCGCGATCTTCGGTGACGACGGCGCCTCGAACCCGTCCGACGTCGCCGAATCCTCCGACTTCGACGGCTCCGACGCGGCGGCGCTCGGCGTCTTCCTGGTGCTCCTGCCCAACCTCGCGCTCGCCGTGCTCGGCCTGTGCTTCGGCGCTCCGCTGCAGTTCGAGGGCCGGGGCTCGTCGTCGCTGGGTGGCGGCGGCTACGAGAAGGAGTCGTTCGGGCTGTCCCGGCTCGGCGACGAACTCGGCTCCGGCGCGGTGGTCTACGCCCTCGCCATCGCGTTGATCTGCGCCCTGGTCGTCGGCGTCCTGACCGCCCGGCGCTCCCTCGACCGCCGCGAACAGTTCCTCTCGGCGGGGCTCTTCTTCGGCCTGCTCCTGCTGCTCGCCGGGGTCGGCGGGATCGGCGCGGAGTTCGCGGGCGACCTCGACTTCTTCGGCAGCGGCTCGGGCCGTGTCGACCTGGGCGTGAGCGTCGCGGACCTGCTGCTGTTCGGGCTGTTGTGGATCGGCGCGGCGGCGTTCCTGGCGCCGTACCTGATGCGGATGGCGGGCGTCGCGACCGGCCTCGTCCCACCCCCGCTCCCGGCGCTGCCGGGCATGGCCCCGCTGCCCGCGATGCCGGACCAGTCCCCGACGACCGGCCAGACACCACCCTCGACGAACCCGCCCGCAGCCCCGCACACGGCCCCGTCCGCGAACCCGCCCGCAGCCCCGCACACGGACCCGCACACGGCCCCGTCCGCAAACCTGCCGACGGCTCCGTCGACGGGCCCGGTCGCCAACGCGTCCGCAGCTCCGTCCGTGAGCCCGGCCGCGAACCAGCCCGCAGCTCCGTCCGCGGACTCGGCCGCGAACCAGCCCGCAGCTCCGTCCGCGAACTCGGCCGCGAACCCGCCCGCGACCCTGGACGCCGCCCCCACCGCCGACCAGACACCGCTCCCCGCCGTCGCCGGCCAGGTACCGCCCCCCGGCGCCCCGCCCCAGCTCCCGGCGTCGGGCAAGCCGGGCCACACCCCGCCCGCGCGGGTGAACCCGGAGCTGCCCCCGGTCCCGTACACGCCGACGGTCGTCCCGGTGGGCCATGTCCCGGGCCCGTATCAACTCACCCCGCCCGCCGCCCAGGCGCTCGGCGGGGAGCGGTCGTCGCGGCGCGTCGGTGTCTGGGTCGGGACCGTCGTCGGCGCCATCGTCATCGGTGGCGGTGCCGCGGCCGGTGTGCTGCTGCTCATGGACGACGGCGGGGACCACAAGCAGGACGGCAAGGGCGGCGAGCCGGTCGCGACACAGAGCCGGAGCCAGAGCCAGACGCAGCCCGAGCCCGCCTCACCGACCCCGACCCCGACTCCGACCGAGGCCGAGACCGGGACCAGCCCGGACCCGACCCCCTCCGTACTCGTCTCGGACACCGCACCCACCGACATGCCCGAGGTCCCGGCCGGCTACCACGAGGTCTTCGACGAGAAGGGCTTCTCCTTCGCCGTCCCCGAGGCCTGGGACCGCGTGGGCGTCCAGAACGGCAGCCAGGTCACGTACGCGGGCAGCACCGGCATGGAGAAGTACGTCGTCGGCGTCATCCCGTTCGCGGACTACACCTCGCACGGGAACCTCCTCGCGATGGAGAAGCACCTCAAGGAGGACGAGAAGAAGACGAACTACCGGCGCATCCTCCTGGACACGAACACCTTCCAGGGCGAGGCGGGCGCCATCTGGGAGTACACGTACGAGAACGAGGCCGGGCAGACGATCCACGGCATCGACCAGTCGTACATCGCCGCGGACGGCACCGAGTACACGATCTTCCTGACCGGCAAGGAGGACCTCTGGAACGACCTCGTCGGCACCTACCAGGTCGGTCTCGACTCCTGGCGGCTCACGGACATCGACTGAACGGCCCGGCACACTCGGCCGATTCGACCGACTCGTCCGGTTCGTTCAGTTCTCGGCGCATGCCGCCGCCCCGCGGACCCGGTTCGCGGGGCACGCGCACGCCCGCGCCACCGCCCGCCTCGCCCTCGCCGAGGTCGAACCAGACGGTGACGGCCGCGTCGCGGGGGACCTCGACGCCGGGCAACGGGTACTGGCGCACGACGTAGTCGACGGTCGTCGGCGCGAGGCCGGGCCGGTCGGGGGCGGTGAGCCGGACCCCGTGCGCCGCGGCCAGGCCGCGCGCGTCCACCGCCATGAGGCCGACGAACTTCGGGACCCGGACTTCCGACGGGTACTCGGGGTACTCGGGGTACCCGGGGTTCTCGGGTGGTTTGTGCACAGACGTCACCCCCAGGAGGTACCGGAAGGGTAGCCCCACGGGGCGCCGCGCGAAACGCCCCGGCGGGTGCGGCGGTCCCCGCCGTCCGGCTACAACTCCAGGCGGAAGCAGTGCCCTTGCCGCCCGGACGGCGTCACGAACGTCTCCGTACGCTCCATGCCGAGGCGCCGGGTCACCGCGATCGACCGCTCGTTCAGCGCGTCGACCATCGCGACGACGCTGGTGACGCCCGACGCCCGTACGCGGTCGAGGGTCGCGCGCGCGGCGGCCGTCGCGTACCCCTGGCCCCAGTACGCGCGGCCGAGCCGCCAGCCGATCTCGATCTCGCCGGTCGGGCCCCACGGGCGGTCCCACGGCTGCGCGCCCGTGAAGCCGATGACCTCACGGGAGCCGTCCGTCATCGTCCACAGGCAGAAGCCGTGCTCGGCGTCGTGCCGGCGCTGGCGGGCGGTCAGCTCCTCGTACACGGACAGCTCGGCCGTCCGGCCACCGTGGAACTCCATGACGTCGGGGTGGTCGAACACCCGGTGCCAGGCGAAGGCGTCCTCGTGGGTGGGGACGCGCAGGTCCACGGCGGGCAGGACTGGACTCATGGGCTGGCCCTTCGCTGGGTGATCGATGCCGCTGAATAGACTGCCCATGTCCGTGCCGGACGGCACACTGTTTTCGAGCCTGGGGAGAACCCGCCGTGACCGAGCAGCCCAAGCGACTCGTCGACAACGCTGAGCACAGCGCAGATGTGATCGTAGTCGGGGCCGGTCCTGCCGGTTCGACGACCGCCTACTACCTCGCGAAGGCGGGCCTGGACGTCCTGCTCCTGGAGAAGACCGCGTTCCCGCGCGAGAAGGTGTGCGGTGACGGTCTGACGCCGCGCGCCACCAAGCAGCTCGTCTCCATGGGCATCGACATCTCGGAGGAGGCGGGCTGGCTGCGCAACAAGGGCCTGCGCATCATCGGCGGCGGTGTCCGCCTCCAGCTCGACTGGCCGGATCTCGCCAGCTACCCGGACTACGGCCTCGTCCGCAAGCGCGACGACTTCGACGAGCAGCTCGCCCGCCAGGCGCAGAAGGCGGGCGCGCGCCTGTACGAGCGCTGCAATGTCGGGGCGCCGATCATCGACGACCGCACCGGCCACATCACGGGCGTCCACGCCAAGCTCGGCGACTCCGGTGAGAAGCGCGAGGTCACCTTCCACGCTCCGCTCGTCGTCGCCGCCGACGGCAACTCCACGCGGCTCTCCCTCGCCATGGGTCTGCACCGCCGCGAGGACCGCCCGATGGGCGTCGCCGTGCGCACGTACTTCACCTCGCCCCGCCACGACGACGACTACCTGGAGTCCTGGCTGGAGCTGTGGGACCGGCGCGGCCCCGGCGAGGACCGGCTCCTGCCCGGCTACGGCTGGGTCTTCGGCATGGGCGACGGCACGTCCAACGTGGGGCTCGGCATCCTCAACTCCTCCAAGGCGTTCAAGGAGCTGGACTGGCGCGAGGTCCTCAAGGCGTGGTGCGCCTCGATGCCGGAGGACTGGGGCTTCACCCCGGACAACATGACGACGACGATCCGCGGCGCCGCCCTCCCGATGGCCTTCAACCGCCAGCCGCACTACACCAAGGGCCTGCTCCTGGTCGGCGACGCGGGCGGCCTGGTCAACCCGTTCAACGGCGAGGGCATCGCGTACGCCATGGAGTCGGGGCAGATCGCCGCCGACGTCATCGTGCAGGCCCACGCGCGTGCGACCCCCGCCCAGCGCGAACTGGCGCTGCGGAGCTACCCGCGGATCCTCAAGGAGACCTACGGGGGTTACTACACGCTGGGCCGCGCCTTCGTGAAGGTCATCGGCAACCCGAAGATCATGAAGATCGCGACGCAGCGCGGGCTCAGCCACCCGATCCTGATGAAGTTCACGCTGAAGATGCTCGCGAACCTGACGGACCCGACCGGCGGCGACGCCATGGACCGCATCATCAACGGCCTGAGCAAGGTCGCGCCCAAGGCCTGATGGCCGTGGTACTGGTAGCCGAAGGCCTGATGTCGCGCCCGGACTTGGCCGATTTGGGGTGATCGGGGGAGGGTGGAGCCATGATTTTCATCGCTGTGAAGTTCACCGCCCGCCCCGAGCACGCCGACTCCTGGCTGGAGAGGACCGCCGCGTTCACCGAGGCGACCCGCGCCGAGGAGGGCAACCTCTTCTTCGACTGGTCGCGCAGTGTGGACGACCCGAACCAGTTCGTCCTCCTGGAGGGCTTCCGGGACGGTGACGCGGGCGCCGTGCACGTCGCCTCCGACCACTTCAAGGCCGGCCTCGCCGCCATGGCCCCGCTCATCGCCGCCACCCCCGAGATCATCAACGCCGACATCCCGAACGAGGGCTGGGGCGCGATGGGGGAGCTCTCCCCGCAGGGCTGAGCCCGCCGGGCCGCACACACGCGAAGGCCGCCGCACCCGTGTTCGGGGTGCGGCGGCCTTCGTACGTCGGGCTGTGCGGCTCTGTACGGGTCAGAGAGCGCGGACCGCGCCGCTCGCCGGGTAGCCGGACAGGTCCTGGATCACGACGCCCTTGGAGGGGTTCGCGGCGTCGAGGTACTGGCCGTTCCCGATGTAGACGCCGACGTGGTACGCCGAGCCCGCGCCGCCCCAGTAGAGGATGTCGCCGACCGCGAGGTTGGAGAGCGAGACCGAGGTGCCGAAGGTCGACTGCTCCTGCGAGGTGCGGGGGAGGTCGACGCCGGCCTGCTTGAACGCGGCCTGCACGAGACCCGAGCAGTCCCACGAGTTGGGGCCCGTGCCGCCCATCACGTACGCGTCGCCGACCTGCGCCTGCAGGAAGCTGATGACGGCGCCGACGGAGCCGCTGGCCGGGGCGGCCACGGTCGTGGAGGCCGAGGAGGAGCCGGTGCCGGCGCTGGTGGAGGCGAGCGTGGTGCGCTCGGCGGAGCGGGAGGCGGCCTGCTGGGCGGCCTCGCGCTCGGCCTTCTCCTTGGCGGCGGCCTCGGCCTCGGCCTTCTTCTTGGCCTCCGCCTTCTTCTCGGCGACGGCCTGGTCCTTCTTGGCCTGCTTCGCGGCGTTCGCGAAGGCCTCGTCGCGCTCGGCCTGGAGCTGGTAGTTGGCCGCGGCCTGCTGGGTGGCGTCCGCGGACTGGGCGACCTGGGAGGACAGGTCGGTGGTGAGCGTGGGCAGCTCGATGGTCTGAGTGACCGGCTCGGCAGCGTTCGCCGCACCGGACGCACCAGCCACGGCGAGGGTGCTGAGCACGCCACCGGTGACTCCGGCGCGCAGGGCCATCTTCGAGGCGCTGCGGCGGGGCTTCCGGTGGCTGGGTATGTGAGCGGTGTGGGACATGAGTACAACCGCTATCAGGGCTTCACGGTTCCCTTCAAGAAACGTGTGGTGCGCCACAGTTGTGAAGCTGCAGCGTGAATCCGGGCCGCTGCGGGCCTTATTGACGCCGTAACGGGCAATACGGACAGCCTTGATCGAGGCTGTGATCACGGTCTTTCCATAATTCGTCCGAATTGCCCGACGCTTACCACCTGTTGACACGGTTGGCCAAGCCCGGTTTCTGTCGCGCGCTCCACCACGTGATGCAGGTCACAAACGACCCTTAGGGGTCGGCCATGCGTCCACTTCCGTCCACACCTCTCACCCTGATGTGTGAACGCCGTCCACTATCAGCCACTCGTGTCCAGCGCCAATTTGCGCGCCCGGTTCGCTTCTTGATAGTGCGACACGTCTCCCACCAGCCACGACGGGCCAAGATGTCACCACTGGTGATCACTCAGGCGCTTCGAGTGTGAAGATCACCGCTCATCCGACTTCATGATCCTTCGTCAGGTGGTGGAGATCACAAACTAGTTGGCGCACCCCGTGTCGCAGATCACAGAGTGGCAGGCATAGGATGCGGGGCAAGTTGGGCTTGTGACCTGCTTCACATGTAAGCGATCTTCAACCGTTCGCATGGTGGGGCGGGGCCGCGAGCTCAAGCGACGCCAGCAGTCAGTGCCGACTGAGAGGAGCGAGGAGCGGTGAACGCGTATGCGCCCATCCTCGTACTGGGAGCCCTCGGGGCAGGCTTTGCGATCTTCTCCGTGGTCATGGCCACGCTTATCGGTCCAAAGCGGTACAACCGGGCCAAGCTTGAAGCCTATGAGTGCGGGATCGAGCCGACCCCGACGCCGGCCGGTGGCGGGCGCTTCCCCATCAAGTACTACCTGACGGCGATGCTCTTCATCGTCTTCGACATCGAGATCGTCTTCCTCTACCCCTGGGCCGTCACCTTCGACGCCCTGGGGGTTTTCGGGCTCGTGGAGATGCTGCTCTTCGTGCTCACCGTCTTCGTCGCGTACGCGTACGTGTGGCGGCGCGGCGGCCTGGAATGGGACTGAGCCCCGTACAGGGGAGACCGGGAGCCACAGACCAATGGGACTCGAAGAAAAGCTGCCGAGCGGCTTCATCCTGAGCACCGTCGAGCAGGCCGCGGGCTGGGTGCGCAAGTCGTCCGTCTTTCCCGCCACGTTCGGCCTCGCGTGCTGCGCCATCGAGATGATGACGACCGGCGCGGGCCGCTACGACCTGGCGCGGTTCGGCATGGAGGTCTTCCGCGGATCACCCCGCCAGGCGGACCTGATGATCGTCGCGGGCCGGGTGAGCCAGAAGATGGCCCCCGTCCTGCGCCAGGTCTACGACCAGATGCCGAACCCCAAGTGGGTCATCTCCATGGGCGTCTGTGCGTCGTCCGGCGGCATGTTCAACAACTACGCGATCGTGCAGGGCGTCGACCACGTCGTCCCGGTCGACATCTATCTGCCCGGCTGCCCGCCCCGGCCCGAGATGCTGATGGACGCGATTCTCAAGCTCCATCAGAAGATCCAGTCCTCCAAGCTCGGCGTGAACGCCGAGGAGGCGGCCCGCGAGGCGGAGGAAGCGGCGCTCAAGGCGCTCCCGACGATCGAGATGAAGGGGCTGCTGCGGTGAGTGACGCGCAGAACGACGGGGCCAACCCCGAGAAAGACCTGAGCGGCGCCAACCTCCCGGGGCAGCGCGGCGACCAGGGCGAGGAGATCCGCGTCCAGCGCGGCATGTTCGGCGCGAACAACGGCGGTGACACCTCCGGCTATGGGGGACTTGTCCGCTCCATTCGTCTCCCCGGCGAGTCCGCCCGCCCGTACGGCGGCTGGTTCGACGAGGTCGCCGACGAGCTGGAGGGCGCCCTGGAGGAACAGGGCCTCGTCCCCGCCAACGCCATCGACAGGACGGTCGTCGACCGCGGCGAGCTGACCTTTCACATCGAGCGCGAGCACCTGCTGCGCGTCGCGCGGACCCTGCGCGACGACCCGGCGCTCCGCTTCGAGCTGTGCACGGGCGTCAGCGGCGTCCACTACACCGGCGACAAGGGCCGCGAGCTGCACGCCGTCTACCACCTGCGGTCGCTCACCCACGGCCGGCTGATCCGCCTCGAAGTCTCCATGCCCGACACGGACCCGCACGTCCCGTCCCTGGTCACCGTGTACCCGACCAACGACTGGCACGAGCGCGAGACGTACGACTTCTTCGGCATCGTCTTCGACGGCCACCCCGCGCTGACCCGGATCATGATGCCGGACGACTGGCAGGGCTTCCCGCAGCGCAAGGACTACCCGCTCGGCGGCATCCCCGTCGAGTACAAGGGCGCCCAGATCCCGGCTCCGGACCAGCGGAGGTCGTACTCGTGACCACTCCCCACGCGCAGCAATCATTCTCTTCGGCCCGCGCGACGACCGAAGGCACCGTATATACGGTCACCGGCGGCGACTGGGACGAGGTCGTCGAGTCCGCGGTCAAGTCCGACGACGAGCGCATCATCGTCAACATGGGCCCCCAGCACCCGTCCACGCACGGCGTGCTGCGCCTGATCCTGGAGATCGACGGCGAGACGGTGACCGAGGCCCGCTGCGGCATCGGCTACCTGCACACGGGCATCGAGAAGAACCTCGAGTACCGCACGTGGACGCAGGGCACCACGTTCGTGACGCGCATGGACTACCTGACGCCGTTCTTCAACGAGACGGCGTACTGCCTCGGCGTCGAGAAGCTCCTCGGCATCGAGGACGAGATCCCCGACCGGGCCAACATCATCCGCGTCATGCTGATGGAGCTGAACCGGCTCTCGTCCCACCTGGTCTGCATCGCCACCGGAGGCATGGAGCTCGGCGCCACCACGATCATGATCTACGGCTTTCGTGATCGTGAACTCATTCTCGACCTCTACGAGCTCATCACCGGTCTGCGCATGAACCACGCGTACGTCCGGCCCGGCGGACTCGCCCAGGACCTGCCGCCCGGCGCGGTGGACCAGCTCCGCGAGTTCGTGAAGAAGATGAAGAAGAACCTCCCGGAGTACGACAAGCTCGCCACCGGGAACCCCATCTTCAAGGCCCGTATGCAGGACGTCGGCCACCTCGACCTCGCGGGCTGCATGGCGCTCGGCGCCACAGGACCGATCCTGCGCTCCGCGGGCCTCCCGCACGACCTGCGCAAGACGGACCCGTACTGCGGCTACGAGACCTACGACTTCGACATCCCGACCGCCGACACCTGCGACTCCTACGGACGCTTCCTGATCCGCCTGGAGGAGATGCGCCAGTCGCTGCGCATCGTCGAGCAGTGCCTGGACCGGCTCGCCCCGGGCCCGGTCATGGTCGGCGACAAGAAGATCGCCTGGCCCGCCCAGCTGGCCCTCGGCCCGGACGGACTCGGCAACTCGCTCGACCACATCAAGAACATCATGGGCACCTCCATGGAGGCCCTCATCCACCACTTCAAGCTGGTGACCGAGGGGTTCCGGGTCCCGCCGGGCCAGGCGTACACCGCCGTGGAGTCGCCCAAGGGCGAGCTGGGCGTGCACGTCGTCTCCGACGGCTCCACCCGCCCCTACCGGGTCCACTTCCGCGACCCGTCCTTCACCAACCTTCAGGCGATGGCCGCGATGTGCGAGGGCGGCCAGGTCGCCGACGTCATCGTCGCCGTCGCCTCGATCGACCCCGTGATGGGAGGCGTCGACCGGTGACCACCAACTCCTCGGAGCAGGGCGTGAGTCTGGGCATGCCACAGCTGCCCGCGCCCGCCTACCCGGACGACGTCCGGGCCCGCCTGGAGAGCGACGCGAAGGAGATCATCGCTCGCTACCCCGGCTCCCGCTCGGCGCTGCTCCCGCTGCTCCACCTCGTCCAGTCGGAGGAGGGCCATGTCACGCGCACCGGCATGCAGTTCTGCGCCGACGTGCTCGGCCTGACCACCGCCGAGGTCACGGCCGTCGCGACCTTCTACACGATGTACCGGCGCGCCCCCAGCGGCGACTACCAGGTCGGCGTCTGCACCAACACCCTGTGCGCCGTCATGGGCGGGGACGCCATCTTCGAGTCGCTCCAGGAGCACCTGTCCGTCTCCAACGGCGGCACCACGGACGACGGCAGGATCACCCTCGAGCACATCGAGTGCAACGCGGCCTGCGACTTCGCGCCCGTGGTGATGGTGAACTGGGAGTTCTTCGACAACCAGACGCCCGAGTCCGCCAAGCGGCTCGTCGACGACCTGCGCGCGGGAGCGCCGGTCTCCCCGACCCGCGGCGCGCCCCTGTGCACCTTCAAGGAGACGGCGCGGATCCTGGCCGGCTTCCCCGACCAGCGCGAGGGCGCCGTCGAGGCGAGCGGCAGCGCGGGCCCCGCGTCCCTGATCGGGCTCCGCCTCGCCAAGGGCGAGACGCCGCCCGCGCGCGTGGTCCACCCGCGCGCCGAACCCGTCGAGGGCGACACGCCCCACGACCCGTCGCCCTCCGAGCACCTCAGCTCGCACGACGCGCCGCAGGACACATCGGCCTCCGACCCGGCCCACCCGGCGGGCCCCGCCGCCGAGGAGGGGGAGTGATGACCTTGGCAGCCGAAGTCGAGAACAACGACACCAGCCCGGAGAAGGTGCTCGCACCGGTCCTTTCCGCCTTCTGGGACGAGGACAAGTCCTGGTCTTTGGATGTGTACCGCCGGCACGACGGATACGAGGGGCTGCGCAAGGCCCTCGCGATGGAGCCGGACGATCTCATCGCCTATGTGAAGGACGCGGGGCTTCGCGGGCGTGGTGGCGCCGGGTTCCCGACCGGGATGAAGTGGCAGTTCATCCCGCAGGGAGACGGCAAACCGCACTATCTAGTTGTCAACGCCGACGAATCGGAGCCGGGAACCTGCAAGGACATCCCGCTCCTCTTCGCGAACCCGCACAGCCTCATCGAGGGCATCGTGATCGCCTGTTACGCGATCCGTTCCGAGCACGCCTTCATCTACTTGCGCGGTGAAGTGGTCCCCGTACTGCGGCGGTTGCACGAGGCCGTGCGCGAGGCCTACGCCGCGGGGTATCTCGGGCGGAACGTTCTCGGGTCCGGTCTCAATCTGGAACTCACCGTGCACGCCGGCGCGGGCGCGTACATCTGTGGTGAGGAGACCGCACTCCTGGACTCGCTCGAGGGCCGGCGTGGCCAGCCGCGACTCCGTCCCCCCTTCCCCGCCGTCGCGGGCCTCTACGCGTGCCCCACTGTGGTGAACAACGTCGAGTCCATCGCGTCGGTTCCCGCGATCCTCCATCGGGGCAAGGACTGGTTCAGGTCGATGGGCAGCGAGAAGTCCCCGGGCTTCACGCTCTACTCGCTCAGCGGCCATGTCGCCTCGCCCGGCCAGTACGAGGCCCCGCTCGGCATCACGCTGCGCCAGCTCCTCGACATGAGCGGCGGCATCCGTCCGGGCCACCGCCTCAAGTTCTGGACGCCGGGCGGCAGCTCCACGCCGATGTTCACCGACGAGCACCTCGACGTGCCCCTCGACTACGAGGGCGTCGGCGCCGCCGGATCGATGCTCGGCACCAAGGCGCTCCAGTGCTTCGACGAGACCACCTGCGTCGTGCGCGCGGTCACCAGGTGGACCGAGTTCTACGCCCACGAGTCCTGCGGCAAGTGCACGCCCTGCCGCGAAGGCACGTACTGGCTCGTGCAGTTGCTCCGCGACATCGAGGCCGGCAAGGGCTCGCTGAGCGACCTCGACAAGCTGAACGACATCGCCGACAACATCAACGGCAAGTCGTTCTGCGCCCTCGGCGACGGCGCCGCCTCGCCGATCTTCTCGTCGCTCAAGTACTTCCGCGACGAGTACGAGCAGCACATCACGGGCAAGGGCTGCCCCTTCGACCCGGCCCGCTCCACCCTCTGGGCGGATGGGACCGACAAGCACCGCACGGAGGTGAACGCGTGACTGTAACCACCAACGCTCCCTCCGGGGGCGGCGAGGCGGCCGTTCCGCCGGAGGACCTCGTCTCGCTGACGATCGACGGCATCGAGATCAGCGTGCCCAAGGGCACCCTGGTGATCCGCGCCGCCGAACTCCTCGGCATCGAGATCCCCAGATTCTGCGACCACCCGCTCCTCGACCCGGCCGGCGCCTGCCGCCAGTGCATCGTGGAGGTGGAGGGCCAGCGCAAGCCGATGGCGTCCTGCACCATCACCTGCACCGACGGCATGGTGGTCAAGAGCCAGCTCTCCTCGCCCGTCGCCGAGAAGGCACAGGTCGGCGTGATGGAGCTGCTGCTCATCAACCACCCGCTCGACTGCCCGGTCTGCGACAAGGGCGGCGAATGCCCCCTGCAGAACCAGGCCATGTCGCACGGCCAGTCGGATTCGCGCTTCGAGGGCAAGAAGCGGACCTACGAGAAGCCGGTACCGATCTCCACGCAGGTGCTGCTCGACCGCGAGCGGTGTGTGCTGTGCGCGCGCTGCACCCGGTTCTCCAACCAGATCGCGGGCGACCCGATGATCGAGCTGATCGAGCGCGGCGCGCTCCAGCAGGTCGGCACCGGCGAGGGCGATCCGTTCGAGTCGTACTTCTCCGGGAACACCATCCAGATCTGCCCGGTCGGCGCGCTGACCTCGGCGGCGTACCGATTCCGCTCCCGCCCCTTCGACCTCGTGTCGTCGCCGTCGGTGTGCGAGCACTGCTCCGGTGGCTGCGCGACCCGCACCGACCACCGGCGCGGCAAGGTGATGCGCCGCCTGGCGGCCAACGAGCCCGAGGTCAACGAGGAGTGGATCTGCGACAAGGGCCGCTTCGGCTTCCGGTACGCGCAGCGTCCCGACCGGCTGACGACGCCCCTGGTGCGGGACGCCGACTCCGGTGAGCTGCGGGCCGCGTCGTGGCCCGAGGCGCTTGAGGTCGCCGCGCGCGGGCTCGGCGAGGCGCACGGCCGCACGGGTGTCCTGACCGGTGGCCGTCTCACGGTCGAGGACGCCTACGCGTACAGCAAGTTCACCCGCGTAGCCCTCGGTACGAACGACATCGACTTCCGCGCGCGCGTGCACAGCAGCGAGGAAGCGGACTTCCTTGCGGCGCGCGTCGCAGGTCGCGGCCGTGACCTGGACGGCAGCGGGGTCACGTACACGAAGCTGGAGAAGGCACCCGCGGTGCTGCTCGTCGGCTTCGAGTCGGAGGAGGAGGCGCCCGGCGTCTTCCTCAAGCTCCGCAAGGCGTGGCGCAAGCACGGGCAGAAGGTGTTCTCCCTCGCCACGCACGCGACACCGGGCCTGGAGAAGGCCGGTGGCACGCTGCTGCCCGCCGCGCCCGGCACCGAGACCGAGTGGCTGGACGCGCTCGCCTCCGGCGTCGGCCTGGAGGAAGGGGGCGCGGTCGCCGCCGAGGCGCTGCGTACCGAAGGTGCCGTGCTCGTCGTCGGTGAGCGGCTCGCGGCCGTTCCCGGTGGCCTGACCGCCGCCGTACGGGCCGCCTCCGCGACCGGCGGAGAACTGGTCTGGATTCCGCGCCGGGCCGGTGAGCGAGGCGCCGTCGAGGCGGGCGCGCTGCCGTCGCTGCTTCCGGGCGGCCGTCCGGCGACCGACCCGCGCGCGCGGGACGAGGTCGCCGGAGTCTGGGGCGTGGCCGCGCTGCCGCACCGCTTCGGCCGGGACACCGGGCAGATCGTCGAGGCGGCCGCCGGTGGCGAACTGGGCGCCCTGGTCGTGGCGGGCGTCGAAATCGCCGACCTGCCGAACCCGGCACGCGCGCGTGAAGCCCTTCACGAGGTCGGCTTCCTGGTCTCCCTGGAGCAGCGGCCCAGCGAGGTCACCGAGCACGCGCACGTCGTCCTGCCGGTGGCGGCGGTCGCCGAGAAGGCGGGCACCTTCCTCAACTGGGAGGGGCGGGCGCGGATGTTCGAGGCCGCGCTCAAGCCCGACCACATGACGCGCCGCGTCGCGCCCACGGACGGGCGCGTCCTTCAGATGCTGGCCGACGCCATGGACGTCCACCTGGGCCTGCCCGACCTGCGCGCCGCGCGCCGCGAGCTGGACCGGCTGGGCAACTGGGACGGGCCCCGCGCGAGCGAACCCCTTGAGACCGGCGTCCCGGTGCCGCGCCCGGCGGTCGGCGAGGCCGTGCTCGCCGGGCACCGGCTCCTGCTCGACCAGGGCCGCCTCCAGGACGGCGACGAGGCGCTCGCCGGTACCCGGCACGCCGCCCACGCGCGCGTGTCCGCCGCCACCGCCGCCGAACTCGGCGTCAAGGACGGCGACGCGCTGGCCGTCACCGGGCCCGCGGGCGCGGTCGCGCTGCCGCTCCAGGTCACGCTCATGCCGGACCGCGTGGTGTGGCTGCCGCTCAACTCCGCGGGCGGCGGCGTCGCTTCGGACACCGGAGCCGTCCCCGGCGACCTGGTGAAGATCGGCCCGGCGCTCGCCGCGGCCCCGGAGGTGCAGTCATGAGCTCCATGGCACTGAGCTCCACGGCATTGAGCCCCACGGCATTGAGCCCGCTGGCCGCCGAGGACCTGTCGATGTTCGGCACCGACCCGTGGTGGCTGGTCGTCGTCAAGGCGGTGTTCTGCTTCGCCTTCCTGATGGTGACCGTGCTGTTCTCCATCGTGTGGGAGCGCAAGGTCGTCGCCTGGATGCAGCTGCGCATCGGCCCCAACCGGCACGGCCCCTGGGGCATGCTCCAGTCGCTCGCCGACGGCATCAAGCTGATGCTCAAGGAAGACCTGATCGTCAAGCGCGCGGACAAGGTGGTCTACGTCCTCGCGCCGGTCGTCGCCGCGATCCCCGCGTTCATGGCGATCGCCGTCATCCCGTTCGGCCCGTCGGGCAACGAGGTCTCGATCTTCGGCCACCGTACGGCGATGCAACTCACCGACCTGCCGATCGCGATGCTCTACATCCTCGCGGTCGCCTCCGTCGGCATCTACGGCATCGTCCTCGCCGGCTGGTCCTCCGGATCGACGTACCCGCTCCTCGGCGGCCTGCGCTCCTGCGCGCAGATGATCTCCTACGAGATCGCGATGGGCGCCGCGTTCGCCTCGGTGTTCCTGTACTCGGGCTCGATGTCGACCTCGGAGATCGTCGCCCAGCAGCACGACCGCTGGTACATCGTGCTGCTCCCGGTCTCGTTCCTGATCTACATCGTGACGATGGTCGGCGAGACCAACCGCGCCCCGTTCGACATGCCGGAGTCCGAGGGCGACCTCGTCGGCGGCTTCAACACCGAGTACTCGTCGATCAAGTTCGCGATGTTCATGCTCGCCGAGTACGTGAACATGGTGACGGTCTCCGCGGTCTCCGTCACGCTCTTCCTGGGCGGCTGGCGCGCACCGTGGCCGGTCTCCACGTTCTGGGAGGGCGCGAACCACGGCTGGTGGCCGCTCCTCTGGTTCGTCGTCAAGGTGCAGCTGCTGCTGTTCTTCTTCATCTGGCTGCGCGGCACGCTGCCGCGCGTGCGCTACGACCAGCTGATGAAGCTCGGCTGGAAGGTCCTCATCCCGGTCTCCGTGGTGTGGCTGATGCTCGTCGCCACGGTGCGGACCCTGCACAACGAGAACTACGACTTCGCCGACATCGCCCTCTACATCGGCGGCGCCATCCTCGTGATCCTGCTGCTCTCGTTCGCCGTGGACATCTTCCGCGACCGGGGCGAGAAGCAGCGCGCCGAGGCCGAGGAGCCGGTCGCGTTCGACCCGATGGCGGGCGGCTTCCCGGTGCCTCCGCTGCCCGGACAGACCCTGCCACCCGTGCCGCGCCGACGCCCGCGCCGGGAGCGCGAGTTGATTGTCAGTGGTGGGCCCGATACTGCGAGTGACGAAACACTCGGCGGATCTCGCGACGGAAAGGAGGCGTCCGATGGCTGACGAGAACGAGAACGAGAAGGACACCACGCCCGGGTTCATGAACCCGGTGGCCGGCTTCGGCGTGACCTTCAAGGCCATGTTCAAGAAGCGGCTGACCGAGCAGTACCCGGAGCAGAAGAAGACCACCGCTCCCCGCTTCCACGGCAGGCACCAGCTCAACCGCCATCCGGACGGCCTGGAGAAGTGCGTCGGCTGCGAGCTGTGCGCGTGGGCCTGCCCGGCGGACGCCATCTACGTGGAGGGCGCGGACAACACCGAGGAGGAGCGCTACTCCCCGGGCGAGCGGTACGGCCGCGTCTACCAGATCAACTACGCCCGCTGCATCCTGTGCGGCCTGTGCATCGAGGCGTGCCCCACGCGCGCGCTGACGATGACGAACGAGTTCGAGCTGGCCGACAGCAGCCGCGCCAACCTCATCTACACCAAGGAGCAGCTGCTCGCCGGGCTCGAGGAGGGCATGGTCGAATCGCCGCACTCGATCTTCCCCGGCACGGACGAGCAGGACTACTACCGGGGCCTGGTCACCGAGGCCGCGCCCGGCACCGAGCGCCAGGTCGCCGTCAGCAAGGGCGAGACGCCCCAGGAGGCGGCCAGTACGTTCGGTGAGGGCGAGCCCGCGTCGGAGCAGGTGATCCGGTGATGACCCAGCTCGCCGCCGCCTACTCGACCTCCACCGGTGAGGCCTTCCAGTTCTGGGTCCTCGGCACGGTCGCCGTCATCGGCGCGCTGTGCACGATCCTGATGAAGAAGGCCGTGCACAGCGCCCTGTGCCTCGCCGGAACCATGATCATCCTCGCGGTCTTCTATCTGGCCAACGGGGCGTACTTCCTGGGCATCGTGCAGATCGTCGTCTACACCGGCGCGATCATGATGCTGTTCCTCTTCGTCGTCATGCTCGTCGGTGTCACCGCCGCGGACTCCCTCAAGGAGACCGTCAAGGGACAGCGCTGGCTGGCCGCCCTGTGCGGGCTCGGCTTCGGCATCCTGCTCATTGCGGGCATCGCGAACGCGTCGCTGTCGCACTTCAACGGCGTCGGCAAGGCGAACGCGGGCGGGAACGTGGAGGGCCTCGCGGCCCTCATCTTCACCAAGTACGTCTTCGCCTTCGAGATCACCGGCGCCCTGCTGATCACCGCCGCGGTCGGCGCGATGGTGCTCACGCACCGCGAGCGCACCGAGCGGGCCAAGACCCAGCGGGAGCTGGCCGAACAGCGCGTCCGCGAGGGCAAGCACCTGCCGCCGCTGCCCGCCCCCGGCGTCTACGCCCGGCACAACGCGGTGGACATCGCGGGCCTGCTGCCCGACGGCACCCCGTCCGAGCTCACCGTCATGAGGACGCTGCGCGACCGCGGCCAGGTCCGCGACGTCTCGGGCGAGGCGCTCAGCGATCTCAAGGCCCTGGAGCAGCGCTCGGCCGACCGCCTCGAGCGTTCAGAGGAGGCGTCGAAGTGAACCCCGTCAACTACCTCTACCTCGCCGCCCTGTTGTTCACGATCGGCGCCACCGGCGTGCTCATCAGGCGGAACGCGATCGTCGTGTTCATGTGCATCGAGCTGATGCTGAACGCGTGCAATCTCGCCTTCGTCGCGTTCTCCCGGATGCACGGCAATCTCGACGGCCAGATCATCGCCTTCTTCACGATGGTCGTCGCCGCCGCGGAGGTCGTGGTCGGCCTCGCGATCATCGTGTCGCTGTTCCGTTCCCGCCACTCGGCCTCGGTCGACGACGCCAGCCTGATGAAGCTGTAAGGGGCCGCGAACCACATGAACGCAGAGAACCTGATCGCGCTGCTCGTAGCGGCGCCCCTGCTCGGAGCGGCCGTCCTGCTGTGCGGCGGCCGGGCCCTCGACCGGGTGGGCCACCTGCTCGGCACGGTGCTCGCGGCCGTCTCCTTCGTGATCGCCGCCATCCTCTTCACCGACATGCTCGGCAAGGGCGCGGAGGAGCGCACCTTCCACCAGCACCTGTTCAGCTGGATCCCCGTCGAGGGGTTCCAGGCGGACGTCGCCTTCCAGCTCGACCAGTTGTCCATGACGTTCGTCCTGCTGATCTCCGGTGTGGGCACGCTGATCCACATCTACTCGATCGGCTACATGGAGCACGACGAGCGGCGCCGCCGCTTCTTCGGCTACCTGAACCTGTTCGTCGCGGCGATGCTGCTCCTCGTCATCGCCGACAACTACCTGCTGCTGTACGTCGGCTGGGAGGGCGTGGGCCTCGCCTCGTACCTCCTCATCGGCTTCTGGCAGCACAAGCCGAGCGCGGCGACCGCCGCGAAGAAGGCGTTCCTGGTCAACCGCGTCGGCGACATGGGCCTGTCCATCGCGATCATGCTGATGTTCACGACCTTCGGCACGTTCGCCTTCGGTCCTGTGCTCGGCAGCGCCGGTGACACCTCCGAGGGCAAGCTCACCGCGATCGGCCTGATGCTGCTGCTCGCCGCGTGCGGCAAGTCGGCGCAGGTCCCGCTCCAGTCCTGGCTCGGGGACGCGATGGAGGGCCCGACCCCGGTCTCGGCCCTCATCCACGCCGCGACCATGGTGACCGCGGGCGTGTACCTGATCGTCCGCTCCGGGGCGCTGTTCAATGCCGCGCCGGACGCCCAGTTGGTCGTCACCATCGTCGGCGCGGTCACGCTGCTGTTCGGTGCGATCGTCGGTTGCGCGAAGGACGACATCAAGAAGGCCCTCGCGGGCTCGACGATGTCGCAGATCGGCTACATGATCCTCGCCGCGGGCCTCGGCCCCGTCGGCTACGTCTTCGCGATCATGCACCTGGTGACGCACGGCTTCTTCAAGGCCGGGCTCTTCCTCGGCGCCGGATCGGTCATGCACGGCATGAACGACGAGGTCGACATGAGGAAGTACGGCGGCCTCAGGAAGTACATGCCGGTCACCTTCGTGACGTTCGGCCTCGGCTACCTCGCCATCATCGGCTTCCCGGGCCTGTCCGGCTTCTTCTCCAAGGACAAGATCATCGAGGCGGCCTTCGCCAAGGGCGGCACCGAGGGCTGGATCCTCGGCTCCGTCGCCCTGCTCGGCGCCGCCATCACCGCGTTCTACATGACCCGGGTGATGATCATGACGTTCTTCGGCGAGGAGCGCTGGAAGAACCGGGCGACCGCCTCGCCGGAGCAGCCCAGCGCCGAGCCCGCCGCCGAGACGCGCGGTGCCCACGACGAGCCGCACCCGCACGAGTCGCCCTCGTCCATGACGATCCCGATGATCCTGCTGGCTGTCGGTTCGGTCTTCGCGGGCGGCTTCTTCTCGATCGGCGACCGCTTCCTCGGCTGGCTGGAGCCGGTCACCGGACACAGCCACGGGCACGCGCCGATCAGCGCGGGCGTCGTCACCGGCGCCACCATGGTGTGCCTGGTCATCGGCGTCGGCATCGCCTGGCTCCAGTACGGGCGCCGGGAGGTCCCCGCGGTCGCCCCGCGCGGCTCGCTGCTCACCCGGGCGGCCCGCCGCGACCTGCTCCAGGACGACTTCAACCACGTAGTCCTCGTCCGCGGCGGCGAGCACCTCACGCGCTCGCTCGTCTACGTCGACCACACCCTGGTCGACGGGGTGGTCAACGGGACGGCGGCGTCGGTGGGCGGTCTCTCCGGCCGGCTGCGCAAGCTCCAGAACGGCTACGTGCGCTCGTACGCCGTCTCGATGTTCGGCGGTGCGGCGGTCATCACCGCCGTGACCCTGCTGATGAGGGCGGTCTGATACCGATGTCCTTTCCTCTGCTGACAGCGACGGCGGTGCTCCCGGCCGTGGGCGCGATCGCCACGGCCGCCGTGCCGGCGAAACAGCGCACCGCGGCCAAGTGGCTCGCCCTGCTCGTCTCGGTCGGGACGCTCGTCCTCGCGGCGATCGTCGCGGTCCGGTTCGACCCGGACGGTGGCCGCTACCAACTCACCGAATCGCACGCGTGGATCGCCGACTTCGGCGTCCGCTACGAACTGGGCGTGGACGGCATCGGGGTCGCGCTCGTGGCCCTGACCGCGCTGCTGATCCCGTTCGTGATCCTCGCGGGGTGGCACGACGCGGACCCGCAGGAGACGGGGGCCGAGTCCCGGAGCGTCGCCGCGGGCCGGTGGCGGCCGACGCAGGGCTTCTTCGCCCTGATCCTGCTGGTCGAGGCGATGGTGATCATCTCCTTCGAGGCCACGGACGTCTTTCTCTTCTACATCTTCTTCGAAGCCATGCTCATCCCGATGTACTTCCTCATCGGCGGCTTCGGCGACCGCGCGGGCCCGCACGGCGAGAAGGAGGCGGCGACCCAGCGCTCGTACGCGGCCGTGAAGTTCCTCCTCTACAACCTCGTCGGCGGCCTCATCATGCTGGCGGCCGTCATCGGCCTCTACGTGGTCGCGGGGAACTTCTCGCTCCAGGAGATCGCCGAGGCGCGGGCCAACGGTTCGCTCGACATGGCGACCAACACCGAACGCTGGCTCTTCCTCGGCTTCTTCTTCGCCTTCGCGGTGAAGGCCCCGCTGTGGCCGCTGCACACCTGGCTGCCGAACGCGATGGGCGAGGCCACGGCCCCGGTCGCCGTGCTGATCACGGCGGTGGTCGACAAGGTCGGCACGTTCGCGATGCTCCGCTTCTGCCTCCAGCTCTTCCCCGAGGCGAGCAAGTGGGCGACGCCGGTCATCCTGGTGCTCGCCCTCATCAGCATCATCTACGGAGCACTGCTCGCGGTCGGCCAGCGCGACATCAAGCGCCTGGTGGCGTACGCGTCGATCTCGCACTTCGGCTTCATCATCATGGGCATCTTCGCGATGACCAGCCAGGGCCAGTCGGGCGCGACGCTCTACATGGTCAACCACGGCATCTCGACGGCGGCGCTGATGCTCGTCGCCGGGTTCCTGATCTCGCGGCGCGGTTCGCGGCTCATCGCGGACTACGGCGGTGTGCAGAAGGTCGCCCCGGTGCTCGCCGGCACGTTCCTGATCGGCGGACTCGCGACGCTCTCGCTGCCGGGCCTCGCCCCGTTCGTGAGCGAATTCCTCGTCCTGGTCGGCACGTTCTCGCGCTACCCGGTCATCGGCATCATCGCCACCGTCGGCATCGTCCTGGCCGCGCTCTACACGCTGGTGCTCTACCAGCGCACCATGACCGGCCCCGTGAAGCCGTCGACCGAGTCCATCGCGGACCTGCGAGCACGCGAGCTGGCGGTGGTCGTCCCGCTGATCGCCGTACTGATCTTCCTCGGTGTCTACCCGAAGCCGCTCACCGAGCTGGTGAACCCGGCGGTCGAGCACACCATGTCCGACGTCCAGAAGAAGGACCCGAAGCCGGAAGTGGAGGCGGCCCACAAGTGAGCGCTTCAGCCGTCCACAGCCTGTGGACAACCGCCGCCGATCCGATCTCCAAGATCGACGCACCGAAGATCGAATACGGGCAATTGTCCCCGACCTTGATCGTCATCGGTGCCGCCGTCCTGGGGGTCCTGGTCGAGGCGTTCGTGCCCCGCAAGTCCCGTTACTACGTGCAGGTGTTCCTGTCGGTCGTCGCGCTCGCCGCCGCCTTCGCCGCGGTCGTGGCGCTCGCGGCCGGCGGCTACGGCACGACGAAGGCGCACATCGCGGCCATGGGCGCGATCGCCGTCGACGGCCCGGCCCTCTTCCTGCAAGGCACGATCCTGCTCGCGGGGATCGTCGCGGTCTTCACCTTCGCCGAGCGGCGGCTCGACCCGGAGGCGCACGGCAACCGCGTCGACTCCTTCGCCGCGCAGGCCGCCTCCGTACCCGGCAGCGACAGCGAGAAGGCCGCGGTCAAGGCCGGGTTCACGACCACCGAGGTCTTCCCGCTCGTGCTCTTCGCGATCGGCGGCATGCTGGTCTTCCCCGCGGCGAACGACCTCCTGACGCTCTTCATCGCCCTGGAGGTCTTCTCCCTCCCGCTGTACCTGCTGTGCGCCGTGGCCCGCCGCAAGCGGCTCATGTCGCAGGAGGCAGCCGTCAAGTACTTCCTGCTCGGCGCCTTCGCCTCGGCCTTCACCCTGTTCGGCATCGCGCTCCTGTACGGCTACGCGGGCTCCGTCTCGTACGCCACCATCGCGAGCGTCGCCGACGGCTCGGTGACGGACATCGACCCGGCGCTCGCCGACACCATGGGCAATGACGCGCTGCTGCTCATCGGCATGGCGCTGGTCGTCATGGGCCTGCTGTTCAAGGTCGGCGCCGTGCCCTTCCACATGTGGACGCCGGACGTCTACCAGGGCGCCCCGACCCCGGTCACCGGCTTCATGGCGGCGGCCACGAAGGTCGCCGCGTTCGGCGCGCTCCTCCGCCTGCTCTACGTCGTCCTGCCCGGACTGCGCTGGGACTGGCGGCCGGTCATGTGGGCCGTCGCCATCGTCACGATGCTGGGCGGCGCGATCGTCGCGATCACGCAGACCGACATCAAGCGGCTTCTGGCGTACTCGTCGATCGCGCACGCCGGGTTCATCCTCGCGGGCGTCATCGCGACCACCCCGGACGGCGTCTCGTCGGTCCTCTTCTACCTGGGCGCGTACTCCTTCGTCACCATCGGCGCCTTCGCCGTGGTGACGCTGGTGCGCGACGCGGGCGGCGAGGCGACGCACCTGTCGAAGTGGGCGGGGCTCGGCCGCCGCTCCCCGCTGGTCGCGGCCGTCTTCGCGATCTTCCTGCTCGCCTTCGCCGGTATCCCGCTGACCTCCGGGTTCGCGGGCAAGTTCGCCGTGTTCAAGGCGGCGGCGGAGGGCGGGGCGGGCGCGCTCGTCGTGGTCGGCGTGGTGTCGTCGGCGATCGCCGCGTTCTTCTACATCCGGGTGATCGTCGTCATGTTCTTCAGCGAGCCGAAGGCGGACGGTCCGACCGTGGCCGTGCCGTCGCCGCTGACCATGACGACGATCGCGGTGGGTGTGGCGGTCACGGTCGTGCTCGGCCTGGCGCCGCAGTACTTCCTCGACCTGGCGGGCCAGGCGGGGGTCTTCGTGCGGTAGCGCTCCGCTGAGCGTGCGAGAGCCCGGCCTCTGGACGGGGGCCGGGCTCACGGCTGTCCGGGACGGGAGCGAGCCCTCAGGTGCTCCTGCCGTGACGCGCCTTGATCGCGGCGAGGTCCAGGTCGACGGTGAAGGGGGCGTCCACCTTCATGCGCTCACGGAAGATGCCGACACTCACATACGCACCGGTGGTCGGCTCCAGCTCGAAGGCGTGGACGACGGCCTTGCCGTTCTCGTTCTCCACACGCCAGTAATGCTGGATCTTGGCGCGGGCGTATTTCAGGGGCTTGGTCTCGCGGTCGCGGGAGACGGAGTCGGGGGAGACGACCTCGATGGCCAGGATCACGGCTTCGGCGGGAAAACGGGTCTGGTTCGGGTCCTCGACGACGTCTTCCCTGACGACGACCACGTCCGGCTCGGGGCGATTCTGGCGGTCGATGTCGATGGTGAACTCGCGATAGACCTCGAAACCCTCAGGCGCTACGGACTGCAGCTGCCACTTGCAGTAGTCGACCGTACGCTCGTGAAAGATGGCTTGCGGACTCACGAAGACCAGACTCCCGTCGATCAGCTCCGTATGCGGAGGAAGATTCGGAAGCCGATCCAGGTCATCGGCGGTGTAGCCGCCCTCGGGCGGCATCGGCCAGGTCGGCGTGCGGGACGCCTTTGGTTCGATGCTCATCAGTGCTCCCATGGGACGGAGTCTCGCCGGAGTCTTCAGGCTAACCGGCAGTAATGATCCCGTCTCATACGGACGTGTGAACGACGTCGCGGTTGTGACGAAGTTATCCACAGGCGTTGCTGTGGATAACTCACGGGCTGTCGGTCCGGACCCCTATCGTTGCCAGGGAAGTCGAGAGCAGCAGGACGGGACTGGGGATATGAGCGAGATGACCGAGAGCGAGGCGCTGGCCACGCTCCACCGCGTCTTCGGGTACGACGCGTTCCGCGGCGAGCAGGAAGCGGTCATCGAGCACGTGGTGAGCGGCGGGGACGCCGTCGTCCTCATGCCGACAGGTGGCGGCAAGTCGCTGTGCTATCAGATCCCGGCGCTGGTGAGACCAGGCACGGGCATCGTCGTCTCGCCGCTGATCGCGCTCATGCAGGACCAGGTGGACGCGCTCAGGGCGCTCGGTGTGCGCGCGGGCTTCATGAACTCCACGCAGGACTTCGACGAGCGGCGCACCGTCGAGGCCGAGTTCCTCGCGGGCGAGCTGGACCTGCTCTACCTCGCGCCCGAGCGGCTGCGGCTCGACGCCACGCTCAATCTGCTCTCCCGGGGCAAGATCTCCGTCTTCGCCATCGACGAGGCGCACTGCGTCGCCCAGTGGGGCCACGACTTCCGCCCGGACTATCTGGCCCTCGAGGTGCTCGGCCAGCGCTGGCCCGACGTGCCGCGCATCGCCCTGACGGCGACGGCGACGCATGCCACGCACCAGGAGATCACCCATCGCCTGGGCATGCCCGACGCCAAGCACTTCGTCGCCAGCTTCGACCGGCCCAACATCCAGTACCGGATCGTCGGCAAGGCCGACCCCAAGAAGCAGCTGCTCTCCTTCCTCAAGCAGGAGCACGAGGGCGACGCGGGCATCGTGTACTGCCTGTCGCGCAAGTCGGTGGAGGCGACCGCCGAGTTCCTCAGCAGGAACGGGATCGAGGCCGTGCCGTACCACGCGGGCCTCGACGCGGGCACGCGCCAGGCGCACCAGTCCCGGTTCCTGCGCGAGGAGGGCCTGGTCGTCTGCGCGACCATCGCGTTCGGCATGGGCATCGACAAGCCGGACGTCCGGTTCGTCGCCCACCTGGACCTGCCGAAGTCCGTCGAGGGCTACTACCAGGAGACGGGCCGCGCCGGGCGTGACGGGATGCCGTCGACGGCGTGGATGGCGTACGGGCTCCAGGACGTCGTCCAGCAGCGCAAGCTGATCAACATGGGGGAGGGCGGCGAGGCGTTCCGGCGCCGTGCCTCCGCCCACCTCGATTCGATGCTGGCGCTCTGCGAGACGGCTCAGTGCCGCAGGTCCCAGCTGCTCCAGTACTTCGGTCAGGACCCCCAGTCAGGCGCCTGCGGCAATTGCGACACGTGCCTGACCCCGCCCGAGACGTGGGACGGCACGGTCGCCGCGCAGAAGATCCTCTCCACGGTGGTGCGGCTCGACCGGGAGCGGAGGCAGAAGTTCGGCGCGGGCCAGATCATCGACATCCTGCTCGGCAAGCGCAGCGCGAAGGTCATCCAGTTCGACCACGACCAGCTCTCCGTCTTCGGCATCGGTGACGAGCTGACCGAGGTCGAATGGCGGGGCGTGGTCCGGCAGTTGCTGGCTCAGGGCCTCATCGCCGTCGAGGGCGAGTTCGGGACGCTGGTCCTCACCGAGGAGAGCGGGAGCGTGCTCGGCGGGCAGCGCGAGGTGCGGCTGCGCAAGGAGCCCAAGAAGACGGCGGCGCCGCGCGCCACGGCCCGTGAGCGCAAGGCGAAGACGCCCGCCGCCGACCTGCCCGAGGAGCTGCTGCCGGTCTTCGAGGCGCTGCGGTCCTGGCGCGGCGCGCAGGCGAAGGAGAACGGGGTTCCGGCGTACGTCATCTTCCATGACGCGACGCTCAAGGAGATCGCGGTCCAACGCCCCGCGTCGCTCTCCCAGTTGGGCACCATCGGCGGGGTCGGAGAGAAGAAGCTGACTACGTGGGGCGCGGGGGTGCTGGAGGTCCTGGCCGGACTGGACGGCGGTGGCCCTGCGCCGGGCCCGGCCGCGGCCGCGGGCGCGGCGGAGCAAGAGCCGGACGTGGACCTCGGGCCCGAGCCGGACTTCGGACCCGAGCCCGAGCCCGAGGAGATCGACTGGTGAGCGGGGTCGTGGTCGTGACACGGGGCAGGGTCCGGTCCAGCGGTGCCGCGCCCCGCGTACGTCTCAGACGGTGCGGGTCGCGTAGGCCCTGACGTCCGCGTCCGCGTCCGCGTCCGAGTCCTTGGCCGCCGTCGCCAGGGCCGTGCGGGCCGGGGGTGCGGTCGGGGCGTGACGGCGCAGGGCGAGGACGGCCGCTTTACGGACGTCGGCGTTGGTGTCCGTCAGGGCTTCGGCCAACGCCTCGATCACGGGGGCGGAGCCCGTGGCGCCGCCGAGGGCCGTGGCCGAGCCCGCGCGCACCTGCCACGCCGGGTCGGTGAGGCACTCGATGCCGGTGAGGGCGGCGCCCGCGTGGTAGGCCATGGCGTAGCCGTCACCGGCGTTGGTGGGGTTCTCGTAGGTGCCGTAGAGGTAGCCGCTGGCGGGCAGGCCGAGGCGGCCACAGGCGCCCGTCGCGAGGATCACGGCGCCCGCGCGCACCGTGACGAACCGGCCGGTGCGGGTGTGGAAGCCGGCCGCGCCGACCGCGCGGCCGTCGGCGACGGTGGTCGCCCCGGCCCCGGTGGAGTCTCGTACGCGGTCTGCGGCGGGCGTGGCAGGGACGATAGCCGGGGTGGGGGCGGGTGGTGTTGCTGTTGTGTTGCGGCACCAAGTGCCTGCGGCGGTTCGGCTGTGACCTGCGGGGTTGTGGCGCGGGTGGGGTGGTTGTGCCACCCGCGCCGGGGTGCGGGTCGTGCCTGTGCGCCGTGGGGGGTGGGGTGCGTTCGCGGGTGACTCGTCCGCTGTGGTGGCTCGCGCGGTTCCCCGCGCCCCTAGGGGGCTGTGATTCTGCCCGTCACCTCGCCCAGGGCCACCCGGGTGCCTCCCGGGCCCGGGGCCCAGGCCGACAGGGTCACCACGTCGCCGTCCTCCAGGAAGCCGCGCTTGCCGTCGGGGAGTTCGAGAGGCTGCCGGCCGTTCCAGGTCATCTCGATGAGCGAGCCGCGTTCGTGTGCGCCGGGTCCGCTGATGGTGCCGGAGCCGTAGAGGTCGCCGGTGCGCAGGGAGGCGCCGTTGACGGTCATGTGGGCGAGCATCTGGGCGCCCGTCCAGTACATGCCGGAGAACGGGGGCTCGGAGATGGTGTGGCCGTTGAGGGAGACCGTGATGCGCAGGTCGTAGCCGGCGGGGGCGAGGGAGGGGTCGCCGTCGTCCAGGTAGGGCAGGAGCGGGACGGTGCGCGGCGGCGCGGGTACGCGGGCCTCGTCCAGGGCGTCGAGCGGCGTGATCCACGCGGAGATCGAGGTCGCGAAGGACTTGCCCAGGTGCGGGCCGAGCGGCACCGTCTCCCAGGACTGGATGTCACGCGCCGACCAGTCGTTGAGCAGGCAGACGCCGAAGACGTGGTCGCGGTAGGCGGACAGCGGCACGGCGGTGCCCTGCGCGGAGGGCACCCCGACCACGTAGCCGACCTCCGTCTCGATGTCGAGGCGGAGCGAGGGGCCGAAGACCGGGCCCGGATCGGACGGTCCCTTGCGCTGGCCCGACGGGCGGACGACGTCCGTCCCCGAGACGACGACGGTGCCGGCGCGGCCGTGGTAACCCACCGGCAGGTGCTTCCAGTTGGGCTTCAGGGGCTCCTCGTCGGGCCGGAAGAGGCGGCCGAGGTTCGAGGCGTGGTGCTCGGAGGCGTAGAAGTCGACGTAGTCCGCGACCTCGAAGGGGAGGTGCAGCGTGACCTCGGAGAGCGGGCGCAGGAAGGGCAGGACGGTGGGCCGGTGGGCCGGTTCCGTCAGCCAGGACATCAGCGCGCCGCGCACGTCCGTCCAGGCCGTACGGCCCGCCGCGAGGAGCGGGTCGAGGGTCGGTGCCGACAGGAGCGCGGCGTGCGGGGAGCCGAGGGCCTGTGCCGCCGCGCCCGCGTCGAGGACGTGATCGCCGATGCGAACGCCGACCCGGCGCGCACCGGCGGGTCCGTCCGCGCTGTCGGAGAAGACGCCGTCGGAGGGGGCGCCGTCGGAGGGGGCGCCGTCGGAGAAGACGCCGTAGGGAAGGTTGTGCGGGCCGAAGGGGTCGCCCTCGGGGAGGTCGAGCGGGGTGTGCTCGGACGTGCCAGCCATGCCGGTCATGCCTGCTTTCCTCACTTTCCATCGCGTGCGGATCACGTTACGGGGGAGACGCGGGTTCCGGGCAGGGCCCGAGGAGCGCGGCATGACCGGATCGCCCGGTGCGGGAGGAGGCGTCTTCGGTCTAGCGTCGCGCTCATGACGCCGCCGCCCGACGCTCCCGTCCTGGACCGGGACGTGCCGGGCCTGATCGTCAAGTTCGGCGCCTATCCGCTGCACCACGGAGGCGTGGGTGCCATCCGCAGTCTGGGCCGTCTCGGCGTGCCCATGTACGCGATCACCGAGGACCGGTGGACGCCCGCCGCCGCCTCCCGCTATCTGCGCGGCGCTTTCCCGTGGCGGACGACCGGGACGGAGGAGCCCCGGTACCTGGTGGACGGCCTGCTGCGCGTCGCGCGCCGCATCGGGCGGCCGACCGTGCTGATCCCCACGGACGAGGAGGCGGCCGTCGTCGTCGCCGAGCACCAGGGGCCGCTCGCCGCCGCGGGATATCTCTTCCCGCGCGTGGAGCGGACGTTGCCGCGCCGACTGGCCAGCAAGCAAGGGCTGTACGAGCTGTGCGGGGAGCACGGGGTTCCGACGCCGGAGGCGGTGTTCCCCCGCAGCCGTGCGGAGGTAGAGGAGTTCGCCGGGCAGCCGGACCGCTTCCCGGTCGTCGCGAAGAACCGCGAGGCGTTCACGCGCCGCAGCGAACCGGCGGTGAACGGGACGACGCTGATCAGGACCCCCGCCGCCCTGCGCGGACTCGCCCGGACCTGGGGCGAGCGGCCCGGCGTGATCCTCCAGGAGTACCTGCCGCGCGAGGACGCCGAGGACTGGATCGTGCACGCGTACGTCGGCCGGGACGCCACGCCCCGCGCCCTGTTCACCGGAGTCAAGATCCGCTCGTGGCCGCCGTACGCGGGGATGACGGCGCACGCGTACGGCGTCGGCAACCCCGTGCTCGCGGATCTCGTCATGCGCTTCGTCAAGCAGCTCGGCTTCGTCGGGATCATCGATCTCGACCTGCGTCTCGACCGGCGCGACGGCCAGTACAAACTGCTCGACTTCAATCCGCGGGTGGGGGCGCAGTTCCGGCTGTTCGAGACCGACGCGGGAGTGGACGTCGTCCGCGCCCTGCACCTTTCGCTCACCGGCCGCGACGTGCCGCCGGCTGAACAGCGGGCGGGCAGGCGGTACATGGTCGAGAACATCGACCTGCCGGCCCGGATCGCGTACCGGCGCGGCGCCCGCGTCACGCCGGTACGCGATCCGGGCCGCGCGCGCTGCACGGAACTGGCCTGGTGGGCGGCGGACGACCCGCGCCCGTTCGTCACGATGCTCGCCCGCTCCGCGGGTCCGGGGGCGCACCACCTCCGCCGGCTCTGGCGGACCCACCGCGCCGCCCGTCCGGGAGGGACCCGGTGAGCCGACCGGTGGCCGTCATCGGCGCGGGCCCCTACGGCCTGTCCACCGCCGCCCATCTGCGGGCCCGCGGCCTCCCCGTCCGCGTCTTCGGCGACCCGATGGAGAGCTGGCGCGCGCACATGCCCGAGGGCATGATCCTCAAATCCGTCCCGGCGGCATCGAACATCGACGCGCCGCGGCGCGGTCACACCCTCGGCGACTTCTGCGCGGCGACGGGCATCGAGCGCCTGGTCACGGACGAGGACCTGATCCCCGCCGAGGTGTTCACCGCGTACGGGGACTGGTTCGGGCGCACGCTGGTGCCCGGCGTGGAGCGCGTGCGTGTCGTCTCCGTGGAGCAGCGGGCCCGTACCGGATTCGAGCTCCGGCTCGACTCGGGCGAGCGGTTCACGGCCCGCGCCGTGGTCGTGGCCACCGGCCTGTCCGGCCTGGCGCATGTTCCGCGAGAGCTGGGGCCGGTGGGATCGGTGAATCCAGTGGAGCCGGTGAATCCAGTGGGGTCGGTGGGGTCGGTGGAGCCGGTGGGGGCGGTGGAGCCGGTTGGATCGCTGGGGCCGATCTCGCACAGCGCACACCACCACGACCTGTCCCGTTTCGCGGGGAAGGAGCTGCTCGTCGTCGGGGCGGGCCAGTCCGCCCTGGAGACGGCGGCGCTCGCGGCCGAGGCCGGGGCGGACGTACGGGTGGTGGCGCGCGGCCGGGGCCGGGTGCGGTTCGGGGCGCCGCCGTGGGAGCAGCCCCGGTTCCGGCCGTGGACGCCGTTCGGGCGAGCGTGGTCGTTGTACGCGCTGACGTACTACCCGCACCACTACCGCCGACTGCCGCCGCCGGTACGCCACTTCCTGACCCGCCGCGTCCTGGGACCCCTCGGTGCCTGGTGGCTGCGCGAGCGGTTCGAGGGGAAGGTGGCGGTGCGGGACGTCGCCGCCGTCGAGGGAGCTACCGTCGCGGGCGGCGCCCCCGTCCTCACCGTCCGCACCCACGACGGCCGTCGCGAGGATCTCTTCGCCGACCACGTGATCGCGGCTACGGGCTACCGCGTCGACCTGGCGGCCCTGCCGTTCCTCGGCGACGGGCTGCGCGCCCGGATCGCCGTCAGCCGGGGGTCCCCGCGCCTCGGCGCCGGGTACGTCTCGTCCGTCCCCGGGCTCTACTTCACGGGCCTGCTGAGCGGATCCTCGTACGGTCCGCTGATGCGGTTCGTGTGCGGCACGGCGTTCGCGTCACCGCGGCTGACGCGGCACCTGGCGGCCGCACACGGGTGAGACGCCCCCGGCGCTCGGCCCCCACGGACGGGGCGCCCTCGGGTCGGCGGTGCGCTCGGCGATGACGCGGGGGCCGTCGGGGATGTCGTACTGGTAGATGCCGAAGCACCACATCTATTACGCACGGGAGCGATGCAGTGGAAAGGAGACTGCGGCGGAAGCTTCGCGAGCGCCGCGAGCAAGCGGCCCTGGAGGTCGTCGAGGCGAGACTGGGCGGCCTGCGGACCGGTGGCGCGCTGCCGCCCGGCGGGGAGCCGGAGTGGGTGCGCGCGGCGATCGACCGGTCGCAGTCGGTCCGCACGGAGCCGGACGAACTCCTGCCCGAGGACGCCCCGCCGCACGAACTCGACGCCTGGATCGAGGGCTTGCTCGCGGCGCACGGGGTGACGGGAACGCTCTACGTGGCCAGCCATGTGCCCCTGCGGCCCTGGCTGGAGTGCACGGCCCCCGCGACGGGCTGGACGGCGCGGCTGCGGGACGCCGTCGAGGAACCCTGGATGTTCCTGTCGGAGTCGCTCGACCGGCTCGTGATCGTCTCCGAGGCGGAGTACTTCTACGAGGCGTACGTCAGCCCTGTCTGACCGGCGCGGGCCCCATTACCACACCCGCCCCACCCGACCGGTACTCGACGGCCCGCGGTGTCGGAGTGTCCGTATTCTTCGGATCATGGCCGCTCCCGCATATGCCCTCATCGCCACTGACCTGGACGGAACGCTGCTGCGCGGCGACGACACGGTCTCCGACCGCACCCGGGCCGCACTCGCGGCAGCCGGCCGGGCCGGGGCCCGGCACATCGTGGTGACGGGGCGGCCCGCGCCCCGCGTCCGCCCGCTCCTGGACGACCTCGGCGGGGCCGGGCTCGCCGTGTGCGCGCAGGGCGCGCAGCTCTACGACGCGGCGAGCGGGCGGCTGTTGTGGTCGCTGACGCTCGACCGCGAGCTGGCCGAGCAGGCGCTGGGGAAGATCGAGGCGGAGGTCGGCCAGGTCTTCGCGGCGGTCGACCAGGACGGCGTCGACGGCCTCACCCTCATCGAGCCGCAGTACCTCATGCCGCACCCCACGCTGCCCGCCGTCCGGGTCGGCCGCCGCGCCGACCTGTGGGCGGAGCCGATCAGCAAGGTGCTGCTGCGCCACCCCGGCCTGGGCGACGACGAGTTGGCGTCCGTGGCCCGCGCCGCGGTCGGCCCGCTCGCCTCCGTCACCATGTCGGGCCCCGGCACCGTCGAGCTCCAGCCGCGCGGCGTGACCAAGGCGACGGGGCTGAGCCTGGCCGCCCGGAGCCTCGACGCGGGCCCCGGCGACACGGTCGCTTTCGGCGACATGCCGAACGACGTCCCGATGTTCGGCTGGGCGGCGCGCGGCGTGGCCATGGCCAACGCGCACCCTGAACTCAGGGCTGTCGCCGACGAGGTGACGGCGTCGAACGAGGAGGACGGGGTGGCCGCGGTCCTGGAGCGGCTGTACGGATAGCCGCCCACGCCCGGACGCGCACCCCGCCGTCCCCGCACCCGGTTGCTGACCCCGCCGTCTCGGCGCCCGGATGCGCGTCCCGCCGTTTCCGTGGCCGGTTGCGCATCCCGCCGTTTCCGTGGCCGGTTGCGTACCCCGCCGTTTCCGCGCCCGGTTGCGCATCCCGCCGTTTCCGTGGCCGGTTGCGCATCCCGCCGTTTCCGTGGCCGGTTGCGCACCCGGCCGTTTCCGTGGCCGGTTGCGCACCCCGCCGTTTCCGTGGCTGGACGCGCACCCCGCCGTTTCCGTGGCTGGACGCGCACCCGGCCGTCTCCGAGCCCGGGCGCGCACCCCGCCGTATCCGCGCCCGGATGCTCACCCGCCGTCTCCGACCGGATGCTCACCCCGCCGTCCGCGGAATCCTCTTCTCCCACGTCCGGTGGAACACCACCTCGCCCCCGTCCCGGCACAACACCTCACTCGTCGTGACGAACTCGTTTTCCGTGCAAGCGATTTCGGAGCGGGTCCGCACCGTCGCGTCCCACGCCAGTTCCGGCCGGTGGAGCCGGATCGACCAGTCGGAGCGGGTGCGGGCGGAGAGCGGGTCGTCCTCCTGGATGGTGTACGTCTCCAGGGCGTCCTCGGTGAATTCGAGGCCGTCGGGGTAGACGCGGGTGCCGCCGTAGCGGGGGTCGACCTCCAGGTGCCATTCGCCCTTGGCGACGTCGCGGACGACGAGGCGCTCGGGGCGCGGCTCGTCGAGGGAGGCGGGGTGGACGACGCCGAGCGGCTCGGACTGCTCGGGGTCGCCGAAGGAGATGACGCCGCCGAGTTCGCCGCCCCGTACCGGGAGTTCGAGGGTGCTGCCCGCCGGTTCCAGGGTGAAGCCGTTGGCCGATCCCGGCTGGGGCCAGATCCAGGGCCAGTAGACGGAGGAGACGGCGAGGCGGATGCGGTGTCCGGCGGGGAAGGTGTGGCCGATGCCGTTCAGCTCGAAGGTGACGTCCTCGGTCGTGCCGGGCAGCCAGGGGACGGACGCGGCGCGGCCGTGGCGCGAGCCCAGGTTGAGGACGCCACGCGTGACCAGGGTGGAGGAGCCGTCGGGGGCGATGTCGCAGAGCCGGGCGATCACCTGCCCGCGCGGGACCTGGCTGGTGACGCGGGCAGTGACGCGCGGCCGGCCCAGGACCCGTACGTCGTCCTCCACCTCGAACTCGAAGCAGGCCGACTTCGCGTCCTCGTCGCGCTGGTCGGGCGGCAGGTCCGCGTCGTTGCCGAAGGGGAAGAAGCGGCCCGCGTCGAGGCCCGTCTGCTGCGGGGAGCGGACCTGGACGGGGCTGCCCTGGAGGGCGTAGGTGACGGGGGAGACGTTCGGCGAGGGCCAGGCGGGGTCGCCGACCCAGTGGCCCGGCAGCTCCTCGTAGACCGTGGCGGGCGGGTGGGAGTCGCTGATCCAGGAGCGGAGTTTGGGCTCCGACATGACGCCCGTACTGTCGTCGCCCTTGAGCCAGTGGTCCCACCAGCGCAGGGTCTCCTGGAGGAAGCCGATCGCCGGGCCCGGCGGCAGGCCCCGGTCCGGGTACTGGTGCGACCAGGGGCCGATGATGCCGCGCACCTGGTTGTCGGGGAGCGCTTCCACGAGGCGGAGGACCGTGTCGCGGTACGGGTCGTGCCAGCCGCCGACCGCCAGAACGGCCGCCTTGATCGCGGAGTAGTCCTC
Organism: Streptomyces sp. NPDC016845; assembly: GCF_044332585.1. NCBI lineage: Bacteria > Bacillati > Actinomycetota > Actinomycetes > Kitasatosporales > Streptomycetaceae > Streptomyces > Streptomyces sp. NPDC016845. The sequence continues at coordinate 74,359 of NZ_JBIRPI010000017.1, forward strand.
GCAGACGCTGCCGTGGCGCCAGTAGCCGTCGCGGGTCTGGTGGGTCAGCCAGGTGTGGATGAACGGTTCGACGGCCTCCAGGCGGTCGGTCCACATCTGGCGCCAGTGGTCGCCGACGAACACCGGGTCGGGCGGGCGGGAGACGAACGCGAGCATGGTCGCCGCCCACGCGTGCATGTCGACGGCGAGGACGGAACCTCCCATGTAGTGCACGTCGTTGTCATAGCGGTCGTCCGTACTGCACACGGTGACGATCGCCTTGAGCGGCTCGGGCGCGAGGGCCGCGATCTGCAGGGAGTTGAACCCGCCCCAGGAGATGCCGAACATGCCGACCTTGCCCGACGACCACTCCTGCTCGGCCAGCCAGTTCACGACCTCGACGCCGTCGCTGAGTTCCTGCGCGTCGTACTCGTCGCCCGGCATGCCCTCGGAGTTGCCGTGCCCGCGCACGTCGACGCGGACGGAGGCGTAGCCGTGGCCCGCGTACCAGGGATGGCGCTGCCAGTCGCGGGGCGCCGTCCAGTCGGAGAGCCGGTAGGGCAGGTATTCGAGGAGGACCGGCACCGGTTCGTCGGTGACCGGCCGCCAGACGCGCGCGAAGAGCGTCGTCCCGTCCGAGAGGGGTACGCGGATGTCCTCGCGCACCGTCCCGTACGGGAATGTCGTCTGGATCTTCGGAGTACTCATGGCAGAACCTCTGTGGCGTCGGTGGGGGGCGTGGCCTCGGTTGCCTCGGTGGCGTCCGGTGTCTCTGGGGCGTCAGGTGTCCCGGGAGCGTCAGTGAACTGGGTGCATGGTGCGGCGCAGCCAGGGCGCCAGGGTGATGACGGCGACCCCGACGGCGACGGCGACCGCGCCGTTGACACCGAAGTAGGCGGGGTTGGACACCTCGCCGTAGAGCTTCACGGTCTGGGCCTGGATGCCGTTGGCGAGGGCGAGCGAGAGGAACCAGAGGGACATGGTCTGGCTGGCGAAGGCCTGTGGGGCGAGCTTCGTCGTGGCCGACATGCCGGAGGTCTCCACGAGGATGTCGCCGAGCCCGAGCAGCAGGTAGGAGCCGACGATCCACCAGACGGCCATCTTGTACGTGTCGCCGCTGTGCCCGGCGGTCGGCAGGACCATGAGCAGGAACGACAGGCCGCCGAGGATCACCCCGAACGCGATCTTGTTGGAGGCGTGCGGCTGGCGCCGTCCCATCCGCGCCCACACCCCGGCGACCACGGGCGCGAGGGCGACCTCGAAGGCGCCGAGCGCGGAGGCGTACCAGCCGGCCGGGAAGTGGAAGCCGAGGATGGACGTCTCGGCGTTGGTGGAGGCCAGCAGGATCATGGTCGAGTAGGCCTGGAAGAGGATGAAATTGAAGGCCACCGACGCGATGAAGAGCACCAGGTAGGGGCGGAGCCGCCCGCGCTCCTCGGCGGTGACGCGCGGGCTGCGGAACATCACCGTGAAGTACACGACGGGCGCGATCACCGAGATGACCGTGAGGCAGTCCACGAAGCGGTCCATGGTCAGCCAGCCGACGGAGGCGAGCAGCACGGCGAGGGCGGCCACCACGACCACGCCCACGACGATCAGGCGCACCGCGCGCCGCATCCCCTCGGGCGCCAGCCGGTATTCGGCGGCGTGCTTGCGCCCGGCCAGGTGACGCCGTCCGGCCACGTACTGGATCAGGCCGAGCGTCATGCCGACGGCGGCGGCCGAGAAGCCCCAGTGCCAGCCCTTGTGGTCGCCGAGCCAGCCGGTGATCAGCGGCCCGGCGAAGGCGCCGATGTTGATCCCCATGTAGTACAGCGCGAAGCCGGCGTCGCGGCGCTGGTCGTCGGTGCGGTAGAGCTTGCCGACCATCGAGGCCACGTTCGGCTTGAGCAGCCCGGTACCGGCGCTGATCAGGCCGAGCCCGACCCACGTCATCGCGGCGGTGGGCACCGCCATCGAGTAGTGGCCGCAGGCGATGAGGATGCCGCCCCACAGCACGGCGCGGTACGAGCCGAGGATCCGGTCGGCGAGCCAGCCGCCCGCGACGGATACCAGGTAGACGAGCGTGCCGTAAGCCGCCGAGACCGAGGCGGCGGTCCCGGCGTCCATGCCCATGCCGCCGTGTGCGACGGTGTCGGCGAAGAACAGCACGAGGATGGCCTGCATGCCGAGGAACGAGAACCGTTCCCAGACCTCCAGGCCGGACAGCGTGAGCAGGCCGCGCGGCTGCCCGAAGAAGGCGGTGTCGTCGCCCGGCGGCGGCTGAGCACCGGGTTCGGTGGTGTCGCTGGTGCGGGACAAAATACGTACTCCCGGTCGTATGGGCTGATCAAGAACATACCGGGGGTGCCCTGCGGCCGCCTGGCCCGGGTTGTCCGGGCGGGCGCCCCCTGTGATCGAAACGCGACCGGATACGCTGACTTGAGTGATGGCAGCGACACATCGACAAACCGTGTCATCGACCGAGTGAAGACCGAATGATCGACCGAGTGATCGACCGAGTTCGCCATGTGAGCGTCGTGATCGTCAGCAGACAGGAGAACCTCTCGTGACCGTCGTCGGGACTTTCGGTCTTAGCGTGCGGGACCAGGCTCTCGAAGCCGATGTCCAGGCTGGATTGACGGCTGTCGAGGAGGGGCTGCTCGAGGCGACCAAGAGCGAGGTCCCCTTCATCACCGAGGCCGCCCAGCATCTGGTGCGGGCCGGCGGCAAACGCTTCAGGCCGCTGCTCGTGACGCTCGCCGCCCAGTTCGGCGACCCGTACGCGCCGGGCATCGTGCCCTCCGCCGTCGTCGTCGAGCTGACCCACCTCGCGACGCTCTACCACGACGACGTGATGGACGAGGCGGACGTGCGCCGCGGCGTGGAGAGCGCCAACCAGCGCTGGGGCAACTCGGTGGCCGTCCTGACCGGTGACTTCCTCTTCGCCCGCGCCTCGCACATCCTCGCCGACCTCGGCCCGGACGCCGTCCGCATCCAGGCCGAGGCGTTCGAGCGCCTGGTCACCGGCCAGATCCTGGAGACCGCGGGCCCGGCCGACGGCCGCGACCCGGTCGACCACTACCTGGACGTGCTCAGCGGCAAGACGGGCTCGCTCATCGCCGTGGCCTGCCGCTTCGGCGCCATGATGTCCGGCGCCGACGAGACGGTCGTCGACGTCCTCACCCAGTACGGGGAGCGGCTCGGCGTCGCCTTCCAGCTCGCCGACGACGTCCTCGACATCGCCTCCGACTCCCACGAGTCCGGCAAGACCCCCGGCACCGACCTGCGCGAGGGCATCCCCACGCTGCCGGTCCTGCGCCTGCGCGAGCGCGCCCGCCTCCTCGGTCTGCCCGAGGACCAGGCCCTCGTCGACCTCCTCGACTCGGACCTCTCGGACGACGCGAAGCTCGCCGAGGCGATCTCCCGGCTCCGCGTCCACCCGGCCCTGGAGCAGGCCCGCCGCGACACCGTGCGGTACGCGCAGGAGGCCCGCGCCACCCTGAACCCGCTGCCGGAGTGCAAGGCGAAGGCGGCGCTCGTCGAACTCTGCGACGCGGTGGTGCACCGGGCGGGCTGAACCCTGAGAGGGCGGCGCCCGGTGTCATCCCATAGGCGTACCCGGAGTTGATCCCGCGGTCTGACGCTTCGTGGTGGCCGGTTTGGTCAGATTGGGTACACCACTCCTTACCAATCCGGGTGAGAATGGCGGCTTGGGGTGGACGAGTACGCAGGGCGCCGCCGCCGAAGACGGAGGTAGGGCATCAGCATGGCATCGTACGAATCCGAAGACAGGCAGGGCGCCGGGCGACGCAAGCTGGCGCGGTACGCGGTCCCCGTGGCCGTCGTGGGGGTGGCGGCGGCGACGATCGGCCTCGTCCCGGCGCTCGCCGACTCGGGCGACCCGGATCTGCCGAAGATCACGGCCCAGGAACTGATCGAGAAGATAGCCAAGTCGGACACCGAGCGGCTGTCCGGCACCATCAAGATCCACACGGACCTCGGCCTGCCGTCGCTCGGCGGCGTGGCCTCGGGCCTGACCGGCGGGAACGGCGGCAGCGGCGACAAGGGTTCGGCATCGGCCGACCCGCGCGAGAAGCTCACCGAGCTGGCGACCGGCACGCACACCCTCCGCGTCGCCGCGGACGGCGAGAACCGCCAGAAGCTCTCGATCCTGGACGACGCGTCCGAGTACAGCGTGATCCACAACGGCGCGGACGTCTGGGCGTACGACAGCGGGTCGGACCAGGCGTACCACGCGAAGACGGAGCAGACGGCCGGTGACGACCGGGCGAAGAAGCAGTCACCGGACGTCCCTGCGACACCGAAGCAGCTCACGGACGAGATCCTGAAGGCGTCCGCCGACACCACGTCGTTCACGGTCGACGGCACGGCGCAGGTCGCGGGCCGTGACGCGTACCGGCTGCAGATCAAGCCGAAGCAGTCGGGGTCGACGGTCGGCGCGATCACGGTCTCCGTGGACGCGAAGACCGGTACGCCGCTGAAGTTCACGCTGACCCCGGCGGGCGGCGGGGCGGCGGTGGTCGACGCGGGCTTCACCAAGGTCGACTTCGCGAAGCCGTCCGCGTCGACCTTCGATTTCAAGCCGTCGCAGGGCACGAAGGTCACCGAGGCCGACGACCTGCCGCGGCGGGACCACCCCGGCCGGACCGGCCGGGCCCCGAGCGCCGCCGACCTCGACGGACTGAACGTGATCGGTGAGGGCTGGACCACGGTCGCCGAGCTGAAGCTGCCCGGTGACGCCGCCGGAGCGGCGGGCCTGGCCTCCGGCAACGCACCGAGCGGCATGCCGGCCGAGGCGCAGGGCTTCCTGAACTCCCTCGGCGACAAGGTCTCGGGGAAGTTCGGCTCCGGCACGGTCTACTCGACCCGCCTGGTGAACGTACTGATCACCGAGGACGGGAAGGTGTACGCGGGCGCGGTCACCAAGTCCGCGCTGGTGAAGGCGGCCGACGCAGGCTGACACGACGGCGGCGGGGCAGTGGCGGGGGGCCGGCGCACACGGTCCCCCGCCACCGCACGTGACAGGGGAGGGGCATGGCGCCGGTCATCGAGACCCGGGAGCTGACCAAGCGGTACCGGGGCGGCCAGCTGGCGGTCGACCGGCTGAGCCTGACCGTCCCGGAAGGCGCCGTCTTCGGCTTCCTCGGGCCGAACGGCTCGGGCAAGACCACCACCATCCGCATGCTGATGGGCCTCATCGAGCCGACCGCGGGCACCGCCCGGGTCCTCGGCCGGCCGATGCCGCGCGCCACCCGCGCCGTCCTGCCGCACGTCGGCGCCCTCATCGAGGGCCCGGCCCTGTACGGCTTCCTGAACGGCCGCGACAACCTGCTCCGCTACGACTCGGCGGACCCGACCGCGAACCCCCGCACCCGCAAGGCGAGGGTCGCCCAGGCCCTTGACCGGGTGGGCCTGACGGCCGCCGCGGCCAAGAAGGCCAAGGCGTACTCGCTCGGCATGAAACAGCGCCTGGGCCTGGCCGCGGCGCTGCTGCAACCCCGCCGCCTCCTGGTCCTGGACGAGCCGACGAACGGCCTGGACCCGCAGGGCATGCGCGAGATCAGAACGCTCATCCGCGAACTGGCGTCGGACGGCACCACGGTCTTCCTCTCCTCCCACCTCCTGGACGAGATCGAACAGGTCTGCACGCACGCGGCGGTGATGGCACAGGGCCGCCTGCTGACACAGGGGCCGGTGGAGGAACTGTCGGCGGGAGCACGCGGAAAGCTCCGCGTGACGACCCCGGACCCGACGGACGCGGCCCGCGTACTGAAGGAACAGGGCATCACGGTCCTGGAGACGACGGACACGGGACTGACGGCCGACCCCCCGCCGCCCGGCACGGAACTGTCGGACCTGAACACGGCACTGGTCGCCGCGGGCGTCCGGGTGCGCGGCTTCGGCGTGGAACGGGCGTCGCTGGAGGACGCGTTCGTGGCCCTGACAGGAGAGGGTTTCGATGTCGCGGGCTGAGACGGCTGAGACGGCTGGGACGGCTGGGGCGGTGCTGGGGGAATCGCGGCCGAACCCACTCTGGACACTGGGCCTGCTGCGCAACGAGCTGACGACGACCCTGCGCCGCTGGCGGACGCTGGCGCTGCTCGCGGTCCTGGCGGGCGTGCCGGTCCTGATCGGCGTGGCGGTGAAGATCGAGACGAGCGACGGCTCGTCGATGGGCGGAGGCGGCCCCGAGGGCGGCGGCCCGGCGTTCATTGCGCAGATCACGAACAACGGCCTGTTCCTGGTGTTCACCGCGCTGGCGGCGACGCTCCCGTTCTTCCTGCCGATGGCGGTAGGGGTGATCGCGGGCGACGCGGTGGCGGGCGAGGCGAACGCGGGAACGCTCCGCTACCTCCTGGTGGCCCCGGCGGGCCGCACCCGCCTCCTCCTCACGAAGTACGCGACGACGCTGGCGTTCTGCGTGCTGGCGACGCTGGTCGTGGCGGTATCGGCACTGATCACAGGAGCGGTCCTCTTCCCCCTGGGCGACGTGGTGACGATCTCGGGCACGAGGATCACCTTCGCCGAGGGCCTGTGGCGAGCGCTGCTGATAGCCCTGACGGTGGCGGCCTCACTGATCGGCATAGCAGCGCTCGGCCTCTTCGTCTCGACCCTCACCAGCAGCGGCATCGCGGCGATGGCGACAACGGTCGGCCTGCTGATCACGGTCCAGATCCTGGACCAGATCCCGCAGCTGGACGCATTGCAGCCGTACTTCTTCTCCCACCACTGGCTGTCGTTCGCGGACCTGATGCGCGACCCGGTCTACTGGGACGACCTGCTGAAGAACCTCGAACTCCAGGCGCTGTACGCGGCGGTGTTCGGCTCGGCGGCGTGGGCGCGCTTCACGGCGAAGGACATTTCGGCGTAGGGGCGACTACTCCTCGTACGGGAAGCGGGCGAGCGGCGCCTCCTGTGCGAAGAACGTCTTGGCGCGGGCCAGCGCCTGCGTGTCCCCGCGTACGTCGCCGGGCCTGCTGCCGTTGCCGAGGAGCACGCCGCCGAAGCGCATGCCCATGTACGCGGCCGAGTTGCGCAGGGTGCCGGTCAGCGGGCCGGCGACGACCTCCTCCTCGTGGGCGAGCGCGGTCACGCCCCACAGGGTGCGTCCGGCGAGGGTGGCCTTGAAGTCGACACCGGGGGTGCGCAGCCAGCCCGACCAGTAATCCAGGTACCGCTTGGTGGAGGCGGAGACCGAGTACCAGTACAGCGGCGACGCGATGACGATGTCGGTGGCGGCGAGCGTGGCGTCGAGCAGCAACGCGACGTCGTCCCCGTGCGGCCGTACGTGGTCGGAGTCGTGCCGCAGATCCTCGAAGTCGGGCAGCGGGTGTGCGGCCAGGTCGATCCATCGCTGCTCGGCGTCGGAGGGCAGTTGCTCGGCGGCGGCGCGGGCGAGGATCTCGGTGTTGCCGTCGCCGCGGCTGCTGCCGAGCACGAACAGGAACTTGCGGTCGGACATGGCTTTCCCCCAGCGCGATCACTGACGCGGCGATGTACTTGCGCATGCAGTATATGCACACGCAAGTACCTCGCGGAAGGGGTGCTTCGCCGGGTGCTACTGGGCCAACTCCCAGACGGCGTAGGCGATGGCGTCACTGTTGCGGTCGAGGGCGGTGGTGTCGATGTTCGTGGACCGGTCGCAGGACGAGTGGTAGCAGGGGTCGAACGCCCTGCCCGCGGTGCCGCCCCACTTCTGCGCCTGGGCGGTGGTCTTGTAGTAGTCGGCGCCGCTGAACAGCCCGCCGACCGGAATCCCGGCGTTCTTGAACGGGGCGTGGTCGGAGCGCCCGTCCCCCTCGGTCTCTATCTCGGTGGGGATGCCGAGCCCGGCGTAGTAGTTCTTGAACACCTTCTCCAGGGCGGGATCGTCGTCGTAGACGAAGTAGCCGGGGTTGGGCGAGCCGATCATGTCGAAGTTCAGGTAACCGGCGATCCGCGACCGGTCGGCGAGGGCCAGGGAACTGACGTAGTTCCGCGACCCGACCATCCCCAGCTCCTCGGCGCCCCACCAGGCGAACCGCAGATGCTTCGTCGGTTTGAACTGGGCGCGGGAGACGGCGAGCGCGGTCTCCAGGACGGCGGCGGACCCGGAGCCGTTGTCGTTGATGCCGGGGCCCGCGGTGACGCTGTCCAGGTGGGCGCCGGCCATGACGACCTGGTTGGTGTCGCCGCCGGGCCAGTCGGCGACGAGGTTGTAGCCGGTGCGGCCGCCGGACGTGAACTGCTTGACGGACGTGGTGAACCCGGCGGCGTCCAGCTTCGCCTTCACGTAGTCGAGGGAGGCCTTGTAGCCCGGGCGGCCGTGGGCGCGGTTGCCGCCGTTGGCGGTGGCGATGGACTGGAGGGAGGTGAGATGGGCCTTGACGGAGGCGACGGGTATGTCCGGGGCGGCCAGCGGGGCCGGGTCCGGGGCCGGGGCCGCGCCTGCCGGGCCGGTGCCTGTGCCGATGAGGGTGGCGGCGGTGAGGAGGGCTGCGGCGGTGAGCCGCGCGCGTATGCGTCTGGGGTGCAGGGGCATGTGGGGGCTCCTGGTTCCTGTTTTGGGTGGCCCGATGGTCCTGGGGGCCCGACGTACGGTCAAGAGCGGATTCTGGTCACCGGTGTCCGTATACCGGGCGGGCCGGGCCTGAGGTCGGGGTATCGGCTTCGGCTGGGCCGAGCAGGTGACCGGGATTGGGCCCGGCCCCGCCCCACCACCCGACGGACCGCGCTCTGCACCACCGCCCACCCCGCGCTCACTGCACGCAGAACTCGTTCCCCTCCGGGTCGGTCATCAGTACCCAGCGCCCCCCGCGCTCCTCCACATCCCGCACCACCCGCGCCCCCAGCCCCACCAACCGCTCCGCTTCGGCGTCCCGCGCCTCCGCCCCGACATGCACATCGATGTGCAGCCGGTTCTTGCCGGACTTGGCCTCGGGCACCCGCTGGAACAGGATCCGCCGCCCGAGCCCCGTCCCGGTCTGCTCGTCGACCGGGTCGTCGGGGTGGCGGACGGCGACGAGGTCGCGGAAGGCGAGCCGCCCCCACCGCTCCACGGTCTCCGCGGGACGCACGGCCCCGAACCCGAGGAGCCGTTCGATCAGCGCGGAGTTGTCCTCGATCTCGTAACCAAGTGCAGCGCCCCAGAACTCCACCTGAGCATGCGGATCACCGGCATCGACGACGAGCTTCCAGTCAAAGGTCATGGCCCACTTATAGAAGGCATGTAGGCCACCGGCCGACCTAATCGGCACGAAGCCGGCCTATTTCAGACGAACCTCGACCTCACCAGCCGCCTCGACAGGCCCCGCCGCCACAACCCGCGCCCGCGCCAACGCCACCCGCCCAGCCCGAGCGGAGCGCAACGCGTCCCAGGTCAGCACCGCCAACGCCAACCACACCAGCCCGAACCCGGCCCACCGCTCCACCGGCATCGCCTCATGGAAGTAGACGATCCCGAGAAGGAACTGGAAGACGGGCGCGAGGTACTGGAGCAGCCCGAGCGTGGACAGCGGCACCCGGATCGCCGCAGCGCCGAAGCAGACGAGCGGCACGGCGGTGACGAGCCCGGTGGAGGCGAGCAGCGCGGCGTGCCCGACGCCTTGCGACCCGAACGTGGAGCCTCCCTGCGCGCCGAGCCACAGCAGATACCCGAGCGCGGGCAGGAACTGGATGGCTGTCTCGGCGGCGAGGGATTCCAGCCCGCCGAGGTTGACCTTCTTCTTGACGAGCCCGTACGTGCCGAAGGAGAAGGCGAGGACGAGCGAGATCCAGGGCGGCTGCCCGTACCCGATCGCGAGGACGAGAACGGCGAGCAGCCCGACCCCCACGGCTACCCATTGCGCGGTCCGCAGCCGCTCCTTGAGGAGGAGGACGCCGAGCGCGATGGAGACGAGGGGGTTGATGAAGTAGCCGAGGGACGCCTCGACGACGTGCCCGGAGTTCACGGACCAGATGTAGACGCCCCAGTTGACGGTGATGACGGCGGCGCCGAGCGCGACGAGCCCGAGCCGCTTGGGCTGCCGCAGCAGCTCACGCGCCCACCCCCACCGGCGTACGAAGAGCATGGCGACACCGACGAAGGCGAGCGACCAGACCATCCGGTGCGCCAGGATCTCCACGGACCCGGCGGGTTTGAGCAGCGGCCAGAAGAGGGGGACGAGCCCCCACATCCCATAGGCGGCGAAGCCGTTGATCAGCCCCGAACGAGCCTCGCTCTTCTTCGCAGCGACCGAACCGTCCCGCACGGACCCTCCTCATGACACTGGCCGGCAGCCCCGCGGCGGCCACAAGCAAGGTAGCGCCGCGGGCCCGCCGCTGTCATGCCCGTATCGCCATACGGTCCTGACGGAAGGCCCCGTCACTGCGAGGCATCCTCACTGCGAGGCCCGTCACTGCGTGGCCCGTCACTTCAAGGCCCCGTCACTTCAAGGCGTCGGCGATCGCGTCGGCAACCGGAGTCGTGGGGCGCCCGATGAGCCGGGCCAGATCCCCGTTCCGCCGGGCGAGCAGCCCCTGCTCGATGGCGGTGTCGACCCCGACGAGGATCTCGGCGAACGGGGCGGGCAGCCCGGCGCCGAGCAGCACCTCGAGGTTCTGCTCGGGCGTCACGGCCCGGTAGACGACGTCCTTCCCGGACTGCTTCGCGACCTCGGCGGCGTACTCGGCGAGCGACCAGGCGACGTCCCCGCTCAGCTCGTACGCCCGGCCCTCGTGCCCCGCACCGGTGAGGACGGCGACGGCGGCGGCCGCGTAGTCGGCGCGCGAGGCGGAGGCGATCCGGCCCTCGCCGGCGGAGGCGAGAACGGCGCCGTGCTCGAGGGCGACGCCGAGGTTCCCGGTGTAGTTCTCGTGGTACCAGCCGTTGCGCAGGAACGTGTGGGGCAGGCCGGAGTCGAGGATCGCCTGCTCGGTGACCTTGTGCTCGTCCGCGAGCGCGAAGTCGGCGTCGGGCCCGCCGAGAATGCCGGTGTAGGCGAGGGAGGCCACGCCCGCGGCCTTGGCGGCGTCGATCACGGCCTGGTGCTGCGCGGCGCGCCGCCCGACCTCGCTGCCGGAGATCAGCAGCACCTTGTCGCCGGCGCGGAACACCTCGCTCAGCGTCTCGGGCGCGTTGTAGTCGGCGACGCGCAGCTCGACCCCGCGGTCCGCGAGAGTGGCGGCCTTCTCCTTGTCGCGCACGACGGCGGCGACGTCCCCGGCGGGCACGCCCGCGTCGAGCAGCCCTTCGACGACGAGGCGGCCGAGGTGGCCGGTGGCTCCGGTGATGACGAGGCTCATGACGGTTATCTCCTGTACAGCCCAGTTGCGTGCTTCTTTCCTCACCGTAAGACCGGCACTGTCATTTAGAAAGTACCCACTTTGAAGTAAGGTACTGGCATGAAAGTGAGTGCCATCGATGTCGACTGTCCCCAGCGCCTGGTCCTGGAGCACGTGACCAGCCGGTGGGGTGTGCTCGTACTGCTCGCGCTGGAGGAGCGGTCGTTCCGCTTCAGCGAGCTGCGCCGGGAGATCGGCGTGGTCAGCGAGAAGATGCTGACGCAGACGCTCCAGACGTTGGAGCGCGACGGGATCGTGCACCGTGACGCCAAGCCGGTGATCCCGCCGCGCGTCGACTACTCGCTGACGGCGCTCGGCAGGGAGGCGGCGGCGCAGGTGCGTGCGCTCTCGGACTGGACGGACCGCCGCATGGCGGACGTGACGGAGGCGCGCGAGCGGTACGACGAGGCGCGGGCGGCGAAACCCACCGCCTGACAGCGACGGAGAAGGGCCCGGACGTAAAGCGAGCGTCCGGGCCCTTCTCCGTATCCGCGTCCGAGGCGTCAGCCCACCACGGTCCAGGTGTCACCCCCGGCGAGCAACGCGCCGAGGTCCCCCTTCCCGTGCTGCTCGATGGCGGTGTCGAGCTGATCGGCCATCTGCGTGTCGTACACGGGCCGTTCGACATCCCGCAGCACACCGATGGGCGTGTGGTGCAGCGTGTCGGGGTCGGCGAGCCGGGACAACGCGAAGGCGGTGGTCGGAGACGCGGCATGCGCGTCGTGGACCAGCACATCCCCCCGGTTCTCCTCGGTCACGGCGACAACCTTCAGATCGCCGCTCCGCGGATCCCGTACGACACCCTTCGACCGGTCCGCCCCGAAGGTGATCGGCTGTCCGTGTTCGAGCCGGATCACCGCCTCCTCAGCCTGCTGCTTGTCCTTGAGGACCTCGAAGGCGCCGTCGTTGAAGATGTTGCAGTTCTGGTAGATCTCGACCAGCGCGGTGCCGGGATGCTCGGCGGCCCGTCGCAGCACCTCGGTGAGGTGCTTGCGGTCGGAGTCCACGGTCCGGGCCACGAACGACGCCTCCGCGCCGATGGCCAGGGAGACCGGGTTGAAGGGTGCGTCGAGCGACCCCATCGGCGTGGACTTGGTGATCTTGCCGACCTCGGAGGTCGGGGAGTACTGCCCCTTGGTCAGCCCGTAGATCCGGTTGTTGAACAGCAGGATCTTCAGGTTGACGTTGCGGCGCAGCGCGTGGATGAGGTGGTTGCCACCGATGGAGAGGGCGTCGCCGTCCCCCGTCACGACCCACACGGACAGGTCGCGGCGGGAGGAGGCGAGGCCGCTGGCGATGGCGGGGGCACGGCCGTGGATGGAGTGCATCCCGTACGTGTTCATGTAGTACGGGAACCGGGAGGAGCAGCCGATGCCGGAGACGAAGACGATGTTCTCCTTGGCCAGACCGAGTTCGGGCATGAAGCCCTGCACGGCGGCGAGGATCGCGTAGTCACCGCAGCCGGGACACCAGCGCACTTCCTGATCGGACTTGAAGTCCTTCATGGACTGCCTGGCCTCGGCCTTGGGGACGAGCGACAGAAGCGTCTCCGTGCTCCCGGCGCCTGCCGTGGGCTCCGTGGACTCTGTGGGCTCCGTGGACTCCCTGGTCTGCGTGTCAGCCATCGATGGCCTCCTTGAGAGCCGTGGCGAGCTGCTCAGCCTTGAACGGCATTCCGTTGACCTGGTTGTAGCTGTGCGCGTCCACCAGGTACTTGGCCCGGATGAGGGTGGCGAGCTGCCCGAGGTTCATCTCGGGGATCACCACCTTGTCGTAACGTCGCAGGACCTCGCCCAGATTCCGCGGGAACGGGTTGAGGTGGCGCAGGTGTGCCTGCGCGATCCGCTCGCCCGCGCCCCGCAGCCGCCGCACCGCCGCGGTGATCGGCCCGTACGTCGAACCCCAGCCGAGGACGAGGGTGGTGGCCGCCCCGGACGGGTCGTCGACCTCGATGTCCGGCACCCGGACCCCGTCGACCTTGGCCTGCCGGGTGCGGACCATGAAGTCGTGGTTGGCCGGGTCGTAGGAGATGTTCCCGGTGCCGTCCTGCTTCTCGATGCCGCCGATCCGGTGTTCGAGACCCGGCGTGCCCGGCACCGCCCACGGCCGGGCGAGGGTCTCCGGGTCTCGCTTGTAGGGCCAGAACACCTCGGTGCCGTCGTCCTGCGTGTGGTTCGGGCCGGAGGCGAACTGGGTGCGCAGGTCCGGCAGTTGGTCCAGCTCCGGAATGCGCCACGGCTCCGAGCCGTTGGCCAGGTAGCCGTCGGAGAGCAGGAAGACCGGCGTGCGGTAGGTGACCGCGATCCGGGCCGCCTCCATCGCCGCGTCGAAACAGTCCGCCGGGGTGCGCGGGGCGACGACCGGCACCGGCGCCTCACCGTTGCGCCCGTACATCGCCTGCAACAGATCGGCCTGCTCGGTCTTGGTCGGCAGCCCCGTCGAGGGCCCGCCCCGCTGGATGTCCACCACCAGCAACGGCAGCTCCAACGACACCGCGAGCCCGATGGTCTCCGACTTCAGCGCGACCCCGGGACCGGATGTCGTCGTGACCGCCAGCGAACCACCGAAGGCGGCGCCGAGCGCCGCCCCGATCCCCGCGATCTCGTCCTCCGCCTGGAACGTCCGTACGCCGAAGTTCTTGTGCCGTGACAGTTCGTGCAGGATGTCGGAGGCCGGCGTGATCGGGTACGAGCCCAGGAACAGCGGCAGATCCGCCTGCTGGGAGGCCGCGATCAGCCCGTACGCCAGGGCCAGGTTCCCGGAGATGTTGCGGTAGGTGCCTGTCGGGAACGCGGAGGCGGCGGGCGCGATCTCGTAGGAGACCGCGAAGTCCTCGGTCGTCTCGCCGAAGTTCCAGCCCGCGTGGAACGCCGCCAGGTTCGCCTTCATGATCTCGGGCTTCTTGGCGAACTTCTGCTTCAGGAACCGCTCGGTGCCGTCGGTCGGCCGGTGGTACATCCATGAAAGAAGGCCGAGCGCGAACATGTTCTTGCTGCGCTCGGCCTCTTTGCGGGAGAGCTCGAACTCTTTGAGCGCCTCCACCGTCAGGGTGGTCAACGGCACCGGATGCACCGAGTACCCGTCGAGCGACCCGTCCTCCAGGGGTGAGGCCGCGTAACCGACCTTGGCCATCGCCCGTTTGGTGAACTCGTCGGTGTTGACGATGATCTCGGCACCGCGCGGCACGTCCGCGATGTTCGCCTTCAGCGCCGCCGGGTTCATCGCCACCAGCACGTCCGGCGCGTCGCCCGGCGTGAGGATGTCGTGATCGGCGAAGTGCAGCTGGAAGGACGACACGCCCGGCAGCGTCCCGGCGGGTGCCCGGATCTCGGCGGGGAAGTTCGGCAGCGTCGACAGATCGTTGCCGAACGTCGCCGTCTCCGACGTGAACCGGTCACCCGTCAGCTGCATGCCGTCACCGGAGTCACCCGCGAAACGGATGATCACCCGGTCCAGGCGCCTGACGCCCTTGCCCGATCCACCTTCACCCGCGGTTGTGCGCTGTTCCCCGACCACTGCGCTGTCGGTCCCGCCTGCCTTCTCGGCTGGACTACTGACCTGGCTGGTCACTGAACTGGACCTCCCTCGAGGCGGCTGTTCGGGCAGGGCCGTCCCACTGGCCTTCCCCAGGCCCACCCTACGTCTGTAAGGGGTGCCCACCTCGGAACGTTCGCACGATGGGCCTGGAATTCAGACGGCATCTCGTCCCGTTCCGCCATGATCTGCCCGCGCTCCCGAGGCGTCCTCGATCCCTGCTCGAGACGTTCAGGAGGACGCCGCGCACTCGGTCCCCGGTTCTGGGCGGGTCGCTGGCCGGTTCCCGCCCCCGCCACGCCGGCTGACGGGGTGCCGGCCGGTCAGTTCCGCAGATAGGTCAGAACGGCCAGAACACGCCGGTGGTCCCCGTCGCTCGGCGAGAGCCCCAGCTTCAGGAAGATGTTGCTCACGTGCTTCTCGACCGCGCCGTCGCTGACGACGAGCTGACGGGCGATCGCCGAGTTCGTCCGGCCCTCCGCCATCAGCCCGAGGACCTCGCGCTCGCGCGGCGTCAGATTGGCGAGGACGTCCTGCTTGCGGCTGCGCCCGAGCAGTTGTGCGACCACCTCCGGGTCGAGCGCCGTGCCGCCCTCCGCGACGCGGACCACCGCGTCCACGAACTCGCGCACCTCGGCCACCCGGTCCTTGAGCAGATAGCCGACGCCGCGGCTCGACCCGGCGAGCAGCTCGGTGGCGTACTGCTCCTCCACGTACTGCGACAGGACCAGGACACCGAGATCGGGGTAGCGCCCGCGCAGCTGCACCGCCGCGCGCACCCCTTCGTCCGTGTGCGTCGGCGGCATCCGGACGTCCGCGACGACCACGTCGGGGAGCTGGTCCTGCGCCCCGAGGTCGGTAATGGTTTTGACCAGTGCTTCCCCGTCGCCGACGCCGGCGACGACCTCGTGCCCGCGGTCGGTCAGCAACCGGGTCAGGCCCTCCCTGAGCAGCACTGAATCCTCGGCGATGACCACCCGCACCCTGTCCTCCACGTTTCTCGGCCCCCCAGCGCCCCTGTGCACCTGTCACAGAGGCCAGTTCTGACAGGGCCAGCATTCCAGCATCCTGGCCGGGGTGCTCCCACGCGGCGAAAAAGTGGACGACTCAAGGGCGCAAAGACTCAAGGGCTCAAAGGCTTGAGGGGACATGGGCACGGCGGCGCAGCAGCACATGGGCGCAGCGGCACGAAGGCTCAAGGGCGCGAGGACCGCCACGGCAGCTCCGCCGTGACCCGGGTCGGGCCGGTGGGCGGCGAGTCGACGAGGAGAATGCCGTCGACCGCGTCGAGCCGCTCGGTCAGACCCGCGAGGCCGGAACCGGCGGTGACGTCCGCGCCGCCCACCCCGTTGTCGCTGACCTGCAGCATGAGGCGGTCGCCCGAGCGCCACACGTCGACGGTGGCCCGCGTCGCCCGGCTGTGCTTGCTGATGTTCTGCAGCAGCTCGGAGACGGTGAAGTAGGCGATGCCCTCGATGGCGGGCGCCGGACGCTCGCGCAGGTCGACCTCGACCGCCACCGGGACCGTGCAGCGCGAGGCCACCGCGGACAGGGCCGCGTCCAGGCCGCGGTCGGTGAGGACCGCCGGGTGGATGCCGCGCGCCAGGTCACGCAGCTCCTGCAGCGCCGTCTTCACCTCGCCGTGCGCCTCGTCGACCATCCGCGCCGCCGTCTGCGGGTCCTCGCTCAGCTTCTCCTTCGCCAGGCCCAGATCCATGGCGAGGCTGACGAGACGGGCCTGCGCGCCGTCATGCAGATCGCGCTCGATGCGGCGCAGATCGGCCGCGGCCGTGTCGACCACGACGCCCCGGTCGGACTCCAGCTCCACCACGCGCGAGACGAGCCGCGACGGGCCGAGCAGCCCGACGACGAGGAGCCGGTCCACCGTCGTCAGCGCCCGCACGATCCAGGGCGTGGCCAGCGTGACGAGCAGGCCGACGGCCGCGGTCGTCGTGATCTCGAACGGGTTGTCCAGGTACACCGAGTGCGCCTCGTCCCCGTACAGCTGGAGGCCGCCCTGGCCGCCGTACATCGGGTAGATCCACTGCCACAGCGGATACGTGAGCAGGGTCCAGCCGGTCGTCCAGAAGGTGACCGCCACCGAGAAGGCGAACACCGCCCACGGGAAGTGCAGCACCGTGTAGACGAGGTGGCGCCAGGAGACGCCGCTCTTGAGGGTCGCGCCGATCCAGGCCAGGGGGCCGCCCTTGCGCGGGCGCACCGGCTCCGGCGAGCCGATCTCCAGGCCGAGCAGGGCGCGCGCCCGCGCCCGTTCCAGGGCGCCGATGCCGCGCGCCCCGGCCAGCGCCCCGGCGAGCACCGGCACACCGATGAAGGTGATGAGGAGCCCCGCGCCGAGCGACGTCATCGTCACCGACCAGACGAACGCCGTGATGGCGATCGGCAGGCTGAGCAGCAGGTATCCGAACTCGCGCCAGGCCCGGCCCTCGATCGGGGCCCGCAGCCCGGCCGGCAGCCGGCCGAGTCCGCGGCGCTCGGGGCGCGGCTCGTCGTCGTACGAGTACTCGCTCCGGTATCCGTACTGGTGCGTGGCCATGGGCGTCGTCCGTTCCTGGTCGTTTCCGGTGGGTCCGCTGCTTCTGCCGCTTCCACTGCTTCCGCCGCTTCCGCTTCGTTCTCAGAATCCCCGGCGGCGGGGGCGCCCGGCCATGCGGCGGGTCGGCGTCTTGGACCGGGGGTTTTCCCTACCCCGGCCTCCGCTACGCCCGCTACTACCGGTCGCGCCAGGGCAGTTCGGCGGTGACCGTCGTTCCGCCGCCCTCCGGCGAGTCCACGACGAACAGCCCGTCGACCGCGCCGAGCCGCTCCGCGAGCCCCGCCATGCCCGTGCCCTTGTCGACGCCGGCGCCGCCCTGGCCGTCGTCCCGCACCTGGATGAGCAGCCGGTCCTCCGCCCGCCACACCTCGACGGAGGCCGTCCTGGCACGGCTGTGCTTGCTGACGTTCTGCAGGAGTTCAGAGACGGTGAAGTAGGCGATGCCCTCGATCGCGGCGGCGGGCCGCGCCGGCAGATCGGCCGTCACCTTCACCGGGACCGTGCAGCGCGACGCCACCGAGGACAGGGCCGCGTCGAGACCGCGGTCGGTGAGAACGGCCGGGTGGATGCCGCGGGCCAGGTCGCGCAGCTCCTGGAGCGCGAGCTTGACCTCGCCGTGCGCCTCGTCGACCATGTCCGCCGCCGCGTCCGGGTCCTCCAGGAGCTTCTCCTTGGCGAGGCCGAGCCCCATGGCGAGGTTGACGAGGCGGGCCTGCGCGCCGTCGTGCAGATCGCGTTCGATACGCCGCAGATCGGCGGCGGCCGTGTCCACCACGACGCCCCGGTCCGACTCCAGCTCGGCGATCCGCCGCTCCAGCTCGTCGGAGGGGGAGAGCAGGCCGCGCACCATCGCCCGGTCCGCGTTGGTCAGGCCGCGCGCGATGAACGGAAGCACCGGCCACAGCACGAACAGACTGACGAGCGTCACCGTGAACGTGAGGATGCCCCAGGGCAGCCGCATCACCTCGTACAGCACGGCGCGCCAGCCCACCGAGTCCTTCAGCGCCGTCCACAGCCAGCCGAAGAAGCCCTCGCCCCGCCGCCGCGGCAACGGGCTCGGCTCCTCGACCCGCACCCCGAGCAGCTTCCGGGCCCGCGCCCGCTCCGCCCTGCCGAGCATGCGCGCCCCGGAGAGCCCCGCCGCGATCAGCGGAAGCCCGATCACCGTGACGGTCAGACCCGCGCCGACCGAGAGGAGCGTGACCGCGTACACGAAACCGAACACGGCCAGAGGAAAACTGGACAGGAGGAACGAGATCTCCTTCCAGGTGTGCTTGTCGTAGGCGAAGCGCGGCGGTGGCGGCACCGGCCGGTCGTCCGGGAAGTCGAGTGGGTCGGTCATAAGCGAAAGAGTGCCTTGCGCGCGGGCCGCTCCGCCATGAGGTGGACCGCCGGGGAAGGACTGGGGATAACCCCACCCCGGAGGGTGCTCGGCGCCCCTTCCGGCCGCCGCGCTCCGTACGGGCTGCTTACCCTCCCTTTAACAGGCCCTAGACTCCCGTCCGTACATCGTCGAACACGAACACACGAACACTTGAGGGGCGAGTGAGGTGCCGACAGACGTGGCGACGGACGTGACGACGGACGTGACGGACCGGGCGGCCGTGACCGTCGGCGCGGCCGACTACTTCCACGCGTACTCGGTGGTCGGACTGCTCGCCGTCGTCGGCGTGCTCTTCGTCGCGGTCGCCTTCGGCGCGGGACGGCTGCTGCGCCCGGTGGTGCCGACACCCGAGAAACTCCTGACGTACGAGTGCGGCGTCGACCCCGTCGGCGAGGGCTGGGCCCACACCCAGGTCCGCTACTACGTCTACGCCTTCCTCTACGTGATCTTCGCCGTCGACTCGATCTTCCTCTTCCCCTGGGCGACGGTCTTCGCCGCGCCCGGCTACGGCGCGACGACGCTCGTGGAGATGTTCATCTTCCTCGGCTTCCTCGCCGTGGGCCTGCTGTACGCATACAAGAAGGGCGTCCTCGCATGGACGTGAGCCGCGTGACCTCCGAACCCGCGCCCGATTCCGCTCCCGTTCTCCTGCCGGAGCCCAAGCGCCTCGGCGTGCTCTCCCGCCTGGCGCCCGAGCCGATGAAGGTGGTCCTCAACTGGGGCCGCCGCTACTCCCTCTGGGTCTTCAACTTCGGCCTCGCCTGCTGCGCCATCGAGTTCATCGCCGCGTCCATGGCGCGGCACGACTTCATCCGGCTCGGCGTCATCCCGTTCGCGCCCGGTCCCCGCCAGGCCGACCTGATGGTGGTCTCCGGCACGGTCACCGACAAGATGGCCCCCGCCGTGAAGCGCTTGTACGAGCAGATGCCCGAGCCGAAGTACGTCATCTCCTTCGGCGCCTGCTCCAACTGCGGCGGCCCGTACTGGGACTCGTACTCGGTGACCAAGGGCGTCGACCAGATCATCCCCGTCGACGTGTACGTGCCTGGCTGCCCGCCCCGCCCCGAGGCGCTGCTCCAGGGCATCCTCAAGCTTCAGGAGAAGATCGCCCGCGAGTCGCTCGGCGAACGGTACGGGTCCGCGTCCGCGGACGCTGCGGCGGGGCGGCCTTCGACGGCGGCGCTGAGCAGCGGGTTGGTGCAGCCGCCCGCCGCGCCGTCCTCGGAGCCTTCGGCGGGTGAGCGATGAGCTGGCTGCCGGATCCGGTCGAGGAGCTGTTCGGCGCCGAGGCGACGGTCGAGGAGGCGTACGACCTCCTCACGGTCGACGTCCCCGCCGCCTCCTGGACCACCGCCCTCGAAACCGCCCGTACGCGTCTGGGCTGCACCTACTTCGACTGGCTGAGCGCCGTCGACGAACCCGGGACCGGCTTCCGGGTCTGCGCGCACGTCGCGGCCGTCGCCCCCGGTTCCGTACGCCGCCTGCTGCTGCGCACGACCGTCCCGCACTCCGCGCCGGTGCTCGCCTCGGCGATCGACGTGTACGCGGGCGCGGCCTGGCACGAGCGCGAGACGCACGAAATGTTCGGCGTCACCTTCGAGGGCCACCCGCATCTGGTCCCGCTGCTCCTCCCCGACGGCTTCGAGGGCCACCCCCTGCGCAAGGACTTCGTGCTCGCGGCCCGGGTCGCGAAGGCGTGGCCGGGCGCGAAGGAGCCGGGCGAGTCCTCGGCGGGCACCGGCCACGCGGCCCCGAAGCGACGCCAGATGCTCCCGCCCGGCGTCCCCGACCCGAACGAGTGGGGCCCGCTGAAGGGCCAGCTCCCACCGGCCCCGGCGCGGCCCGCGCGGGGGGCGGCGAGGGGTGCCGGTGCGCCGGGTGCGGCTGGGCCGGGGGAGCGACCGGTGCGGCGGAATCGTTCGGCCGGCGGGGGTTCGGCGAGCCAGGCGCCGGGTGCGGCTGCGGCTTCCCCGGAGGAGGCGAGCGGGGCGGCTCCGGCGCGGCCTGCGCGGCGTTCGCGGAGTGTCTCTGAGGGTTCGGCGAGCCAGGCGCCGGGTGCGGGTGCGGTTTCTCCGGAGGAGGCGAGCGGGGCGGCTCCGGCGCGGCCTGCGCGGCGTTCGCGG
>NZ_JBIRPI010000017.1:95336-175816 GCF_044332585.1 Streptomyces sp. NPDC016845
AGGGTTCGGCGAGCCAGGCGCCGGGTGCGGGTGCGGTTTCTCCGGAGGAGGCGAGCGGGGCGGCTCCGGCGCGGCCTGCGCGGCGTTCGCGGAGTGTCTCTGAGGGTTCGGCGAGCCAGCGGCCGGCCACGCCGGGGAGCGAGCCGGAGACAGCTGAGGCGGCTGGACCGCCGGCCAAGCCGCGCCCGTCCGACGCCCCCTGGCACAACGCCAAACCAGCCTTCGACGAGCCCCCGCAACCGCCCCAGGCACCGAGCGCAGGTCCGAGCGCAGGTCCGGGGGCCGGGCCGAGCTCCGGTTCGGAGACCGATCCGGAGGCCCGGCCGAAAACCGAGCCGGAGACCAAGTCGAACACGGAGGCTGAGGGCGAGAACGACTCGGCGGCGTCGGACCCGGCGGCGTCGGACCCGGCGGCGTCGGACTCGGCGGCGTCGGATCCGACTGGGGCAGACCCGACCAAGCCAGCCTCGAGCAGGCCGGAGTCGCCCGCGTCGGAGTCGCCCGCGTCGGACTCAACCGAGCCGGATACGACCGCGTCGGACTCGGCCACGCCGGACTCGGCCACGCCGGACTCTGCTGGGCCGGGCACGGCCGGGGCAGACTCGGCCGAGCCGGACCCCGCTGACGCGCCGGACACGACCAAGCCCGACACAACCGCCGGAGGCACGCGTGAATGACGTGCTCGACGTAGCCCTGCGCCTCGTCGTCGTCTTCGTCGCCTTCCTGGTGCTGCCGCTGATCGTCGGCCAGACCGAGCACAAGGTGATGGCCCACATGCAGGGCCGGCTCGGCCCCATGTACGCGGGCGGCTTCCACGGCTGGGCCCAACTGGTCGCCGACGGCGTCAAGTTCGCGCAGAAGGAGGACGTGGTCCCGGCGGACGCCGACCGCCGCGTCTTCCAGCTCGCCCCGGCCGTGGCCCTGCTCCCGTACCTCCTCGTCCTCCTCGCGATCCCGGTCGGCCCCGGCGACGGCGCGGTCGGCCAGGTCATCGACGCGGGCATCTTCTTCGTGCTCGCGGTGATGGGCGTCGGCGTGCTCGGCTCGCTGATGGCGGGCTGGGCGAGCGCCAACAAGTTCTCCCTGCTCGGCGGCTTGCGCACCGCCGCCCAACTCCTCGCCTACGAACTGCCGATGCTGCTCACGGCCGCGTCGGTGGCGATGGCGGCGGGCACGGTCTCGCTGCCCGGCATCCTCGACGCGTTCGAGTGGTGGTGGCTGCCCTGGCAGATCGTCGGTGCCCTGGTCTTCTTCGTGGCGGGCCTCGCCGAACTGCAACGCCCGCCGTTCGACATGCCCGTCGCCGACTCCGAGATCATCTTCGGCGCGTACACGGAGTACACGGGCCTGCGTTTCGCGCTCTTCCTCCTCGCCGAGTACGCGGGCATCGTCGTCCTGTGCGGCCTGACCACGGTCCTCTTCCTCGGCGGCTGGCACGGCCCGTGGGGCGCCGACGGCCTCGGCTGGGTCTGGACCCTGCTCAAGACGGCGGTCCTGGCCTTCGTCGTCATCTGGCTGCGCGTGTCCTACCCGCGCCTGCGCGAGGACCAGCTCCAGAAACTCGCCTGGACCACGCTCATCCCCCTCGCCCTCGCGCAGATCGCGCTCACCGGAATCGTGAAGGTGGCGATCAACTAGTGCCCCCGATCCCCGGGTCCGGCCTGGCCAAGGGCCTCGCCGTCACCCTCCGCACGATGACGCGGAAGACCGTCACCGAGCAGTACCCCGACGCCCAGCCCGAACTCCCGCCCCGTACGCGCGGCGTGATCGGCCTGTTCGAGGAGAACTGCACGGTCTGCATGCTCTGCGCCCGCGAGTGCCCCGACTGGTGCATCTACATCGACTCCCACAAGGAGACGGTCCCGGCCGCCGTCGAGGGCGGCCGCGAACGCAGCCGCAACGTCCTCGACCGCTTCGCCATCGACTTCTCCCTCTGCATGTACTGCGGCATCTGCATCGAGGTCTGCCCCTTCGACGCGCTCTTCTGGTCCCCGGAGTTCGAGTACGCCGAGACGGACATCCGGGAGCTCACCCACGAGCGCGACAAGCTCCGCGAGTGGATGTGGACCGTCCCGTCCCCGCCCGCCCTCGACCCTGCCTCCGAGGAACCGAAGGAACTGGCGGCAGCCCGCAAAACAGCCGACAAGCTGGCGGCGGCGCAGACGACTGAGCCGGCGCAGACGACTGAGCCGGCGCAGACGACTGAGCCGGCGCAGACGACTGAGCCGGCGCAGGCAGCGGAAGCAGCCCCAGCGGCGCCCCAGGAGAGCCCCGACAACGGAGGGGAGACCGCATGAGCCCCGCCGCGCCCCCGTTCCGGGCGGCTGTCACCCTCGCCGCCGAGCAGCACGGGTTCCTCTCCCCGACCGGGGTCGAGATCGCCTTCCTCCTCGTCGGCCTGGTCACCTTCGGCGCCGCGATCGTCACCGTCACCACGAAGCAACTGGTGCACGCCGCCCTGTGGCTGGTCGTCGCGCTCGGCGGCCTCGCCGTCGAGTACCTCCTGCTCACCGCCGAGTTCATCGCCTGGGTGCAGGTGCTGATCTACGTAGGCTCCGTCGTCGTCCTCCTCCTCTTCGGGCTGATGCTGACCCGCGCCCCGATCGGCCGGTCGCCGGACGCGGACAGCCCCAACCGGTGGGCCGCCCTGGCCGTGGCCGTCGCCGCCGCGATCGCCCTGGTCTGGGTCGTCGTCGACGCCTTCCGCACCACCTGGATCGACCTGGACGTGGCCGCCCAGGGCAACACGGCAGTCACCGGTTCCGTCCTGTTCCGGCACTGGGTCCTGCCCTTCGAAGCGCTCTCGGTCCTCCTCCTCGCCGCCCTGGTCGGCGCGATCGTCCTGTCCCGCAAGAAGAACGCGGCCGAACCCGACGCCGGCCCCGCCGTCACCACCCGCCGGGAGGGCGACCGCTGATGCACCTCGCGTATCCCGCCGTCCTCGCCGCCCTCCTCTTCTGCACGGGCCTGTACGGAGTCCTGGCCCGCCGCAACGCGATCCTCGTCCTGATGTCCGTCGAGCTGATGCTCAACGCCGTCAACCTCAACCTCGTCGCCTTCGACGTCTGGCTCCGCGACGCCCTGCACGCCGGTCAGGCCCTGACGCTGTTCACCATCGCCATCGCCGCCGCCGAGATCGGCATCGGCCTGGCGATCGTCCTGGCCGTCCACCGCAACCGCGGCACCGCCGACATCGACAAGCTCCGCGACTCCGCCGAACCCCACGACCCGGACGACGACCCGGACGACGACCCGTCGGGCCCGTCAAGCCCGTCGGGCCCGCACGGCTCGTTCGGCGCCACCGCCACAGCCGCCCCCGACAACCCGGCCGGCCCGGAGAAGAAGGCCGAGGCCACCGCGTGACCACCACGACCCTCGCCGTCCTCGTCCCCCTCCTGCCGTTCCTCGGCGCCGCCGCGGGCCTCTCCCTCGGCCGTACCGCTCCCGGCTTCGTCCGCCCGCTGGCCGTGCTGCCGACCGTCGCCGCGCTGGTAATCGCCGTCACCGTCGCCGGCCGGCAGGGTGGCGGCACCGGCAACGGCACCCGGGCCCTCGACGCGCACACCCAGCTCACCCCGACCGGCTCCGTGCCGATCGAACTGGCCCTGCACATCGACGGCTTCGCCGCCCTCGTCGCCGTCCTGGTCGCCCTCGTCGCGACCTGCGTCCAGCTCTACTCGACCGGCTACCTCCGCGACGACCCGCGCTACCCCTCGTACGCCGCTCTCGTCTCCCTCTTCACCTCCGCGATGCTCCTCGTCGTCTACTCGGGCGACCTGATGGTGCTGCTCGTCGGCTGGGAAGTCATGGGCATCTGCTCCTACTTCCTCGTCGGCCACTACTGGGAGACCCCCGAGGCGCGCGCCGCCTCCCTGAAGGCCTTCCTCGTCACGAAACTCGGCGACGTCCCCTTCCTCATCGGCCTGTTCGCCCTCGCCACCGACGCGGGCTCCTTCCGCATCACGACGATCCTGGGCAAGGTCACGAGCGCGGGCGGCCTCGACCACCCCACCCTCATCGCCCTGCTCCTCCTCGCGGGCGTGGCGGGCAAGTCGGCGCAGTTCCCGCTGCACACCTGGCTGCCCGACGCGATGGCGGGCCCGACGCCCGTCTCCGCGCTGATCCACGCCGCGACGATGGTCGCCGCCGGCGTCTACTTCGTCGCCCGCCTCCTCCCGGTCTTCGCCGCCTCCCGCGCGGCCCTGATCGTGCTGGCCGTCATGGCCGCCGTGACCATGACCGGCTCGGCCCTCGCCGCCCTCGCCCAGGACGACATCAAGCGCGTCCTCGCGTACTCGACGATCGGCCAGCTCGGCTACATGACCGGCGCCCTGGCCGTCGGCGACCGCAGCGCCGCCGTCTTCCACCTCCTCACCCATGGCGCCTTCAAGGCGCTCCTCTTCCTCGCGGCCGGCGTGATCATCCACGCCGCCGGCACCAACTCCCTCGCCGCGATGGCCCGGATGGACAAGCTGCGCGACCGCGTCCCCGACGCCTTCTGGACGATGACCGTGGCGCTGCTCGCGCTCGCCGCGATCCCGCCCTTCAGCGGCTTCTTCTCCAAGGAGGCCGTCCTCGGCGCCGCCGAGCACACCGCCACCGGCCACGAGCACGCCGTCCCGGTCGCCTCGGGCTGGATCGTCCTCGTCGCGGGCCTGATCACGGCCCTGCTCACCGCCGCCTACGCGACCCGCCTGTGGCTCCTCGCCTTCAACGGCCGGGGCACACCGGCCCCGGACCACGGCAAGCAGCCGGTCACGATGAACGCCGTCCTGTGGGTCCTGGCGGTCCCCTCCCTCGCTCTGGGCCTGGCCACGGGCGTCCTGCCCGACTGGTTCGACGGCCGCTCCCTCACCCCGACCCTCACCACCTCCGTCATCGGCACCGGCTTCGCACTCGTCGGCGGACTGGTCACGTACGGGGCCTGGCGCCACACCACCGCGATGGACGCGCGCCGCACCCCGATCGGCGCCGTCGCCGTCGACAGCGACACCGGTGACGGCGGCCTGGTCGAGGCCGAGGCGATCGCCTCGCACACGGCCGCGTACGGATCCATCGCGGGCGCCGCCGACCCGGCCGACCCGGGCCGTCTGCTGCTCGGGCCCCTGCACCGGCACGCCGCCGCCGGATTCCACCTCGACGCCCTGTACACGACGGTGTTCGTCCGCCCGGTCCGGTCCGCTGCGACCCTGGTCCGCTTCCTCGACCGCACGGTCGTCGACACCTACGTACGGGCCGCCGCCGAGGCCCCCAAGGCGCTGGGCTGGGCCGTGCGCCGCGCCCAGACCGGCAACGTCCAGACCTACCTCAGCGCACTGCTCGCAGGCACCGTCGTCCTGGTGGTCGCCGTCGTCCTTGTCGCCACCGCCGGAGCGTGAGCAGCCGTGATCGATATCAGCGAATCCGTGATGCAGTTCCTTCTCGCATTGATCGTCGTCGGGCCGCTCATCGGCGCCGTCGCCGCTCTCCTGCCCGCCCCGCCCGGACTGAAGGGGAACTCCCCCGAACAGGCCGTGCTCCGCCACGGCGTGACCGTGACCGGCGTCATCCTCATCGCCGCGATCGTCCTCGCGCTCGGCTTCGACCACGACCACCCGTCAAAGATGCAGGCCACGACCGACATCAGCTGGATCCCCGCGCTCGACGTGCGGATCCACCTCGGTATCGACGGCATCTCTCTCCCCCTCCTGGTGCTCACGGCGCTGCTGACCTTCCTCTGTGCGCTGTACTCCTACTTCAAGCCGCCGAGCGGCGCGTCCCCCCAGGCCTTCGTCGCTCTGGTCCTTCTCCTGGAATCGGGCACGCTCGCCACCTTCGCCGTCCTGGACCTCCTCCTCTTCTTCCTCGCGTTCGAGATGGTCCTCATCCCGATGTACTTCCTCATCGCCCGCTGGGGCGGGGCCGAACGGACAGCGGCGGCCTGGAAGTTCATCCTCTTCACGCTGCTCGGCTCGGTCGTGATGCTGCTCGGCCTCCTCCTTATCGGTGTTAAGTCGGGCACGTTCGACATGATGGCACTCACCACTGACAACGGCCGGAACCTGACCACATCCGTGCAGGTCATCGCCGTATTGGCGATCGGGATCGGGCTCGCCGTGAAGACCCCGATGTGGCCGCTGCACAGCTGGCTGCCGGACGCGCACACCGCCGCCCCGACCGTCGGCTCGGTCCTCCTGGCCGGTGTCCTGCTGAAGATGGGTACGTACGGGTTCGTCCGGATCCTGCTGCCAATCGCGCCCGACGGGATGCGGACGTTCGCCCCGTATCTCGCCGCGTTCGCCGTCGTCGGGATCATCTACGGATCACTGGCCTGCCTGAACCTCGTCAAGCAGGGCGCGAAGGGCGACCTCAAGCGCCTCATCGCGTACAGCTCCGTCGGCCACATGGGCTTCGTCCTGCTCGGCATCGCGACGATGAGCCCGACCGGCGTGAACGGCGCGCTGTTCGCCAACATCGCCCACGGCCTCATCACCGGCCTGCTCTTCTTCCTCGTCGGCGCCCTCAAGGACCGGGCCGGCACCAGCGACCTCGACACCCTCGCCGAGCAGAGCGGCATGGCCCTCTACGGCAAGGCACCGCGCCTCGGCGGCCTCCTCGCGTTCGCCGCCGTCGCCTCGCTCGGACTGCCCGGACTCGCCGGATTCTGGGGCGAGATGCTCGCCCTGTTCGGCGCGTTCGAGCCCGCCGAGGGGCTCAGCCGCCCGGCCTTCCTCGTGTTCATGTCGATCGCCGCGCTCGGCACCCTGCTCACCGCCGCGTACATGCTCCTGGTGGTCCGCCGCGTCTGCATGGGCCCGCGCGACCACGAGGCGCCCGCGCCCGCCGACGCACGGGGCGACGGCCTCTCCGGCGTACGGAGCACCGGGTTCCCCGACGTCCAGGGCTACGAGTTCGCCGCCTGGACGCCGCTCGCCGCCCTCACCGTCGTGGCGGGTCTGTGGCCCGCCGCCCTCCTCGGCCTCACCGACCCGGCCGTGCAGAAGCTCCTCGCAGGAGGCCTCCAGTGACCGCCGTCGCCGCGCCCTCCGTGGCCTCCCTCGTCCAGTCCGTCGACTGGGTCGCGATCGCCCCGCCGACGATCGCGGCGGTCGTCGCCCTCGTCGTCCTGGTCGCCGACCTGTTCCTCGACGAGCGGCGCAAACCGGTCCTCGGCTGGATCTCCGTCGCCGGTCTGGCCGCCGCCGGGCTCACGCTGCTCCCGCTGATCGGCGACGAGCGCTCCACGTTCTGCCTGACCGGCGCGCGCGAGGCGTGCAGCTACACGGCGGACCGCTTCACGCTCGTCGTCCAGTTCCTCGTCCTTGCGGGCGCGCTGGTCACGGCGCTGCTCTCGATGAGCACCCTGAAGGACGCGAAGAACGAGGACAAGCCGCTTCCCGACGGGGAGTACTGGTTCCTCCTCCTGTCCTCCGCCGCGGGCGCCGCCCTCCTGCCCGCATCGCGCGACCTCGCCACGCTCGTCGTCGCCCTGGAGGTCGCCTCACTGCCCGCCTTCGCCCTGGTCGGCCTCAAGCGCGACGACAAGCGCTCCTCCGACGCGGCCCTGAAGTTCTTCCTGTCGTCGGTCACCGCGACCGCCGTCACCCTCCTCGGCGTCAGCTTCGTCTACGCGACCACGGGCACCCTGCACCTCACCGAGGTCGCCACCGAACTCACGCGCGTGGACAACCAGTTCCACACCCTCGCCCAGGCGGGCGTCGCCCTCACCCTCGTGGGCTTCGCCTTCAAGACGGCCGCCGTGCCGTTCCACTTCTGGGTGCCGGACACCTATGTGGGCGCGCCCCTGCCGATCGCCGCCTACCTGTCGGTCATCGGCAAGGCCGTCGGCTTCACCGGCCTCATCCTCGTCACGGTCGTCGCGTTCCCCTCGTACGCCGACGTGTGGGGCCCGGCGCTCGCCGCCCTCGCCGCCCTGACGATGACCATCGGCAATGTGGCCGCCCTGCGCCAGCAGGCCACGCGCGCGTACAGCGCCGTCCGCCTCCTCGCCTGGTCCTCGGTCGGCCAGGCCGGCTACCTGCTGGTGCCGATCGCCGCGGCCGCCTACTCCGACGACCCGCAGAAGTCGATCGGCTCCACACTCGCGTACGCCCTCATGTACGCCGCCGTGAACCTGGGCGCGTTCGCAGTGGCCGCCCTTGTCGCCCGTACGAAGCCGCTGAACCGCGTGAGCGACTACCGGGGGCTGTACGCCTCCCGTCCGCTCGCCGCGCTCGTCCTGGGCTTCTTCCTGCTGTGCCTGGCCGGTCTTCCGCCGGGCGTCATCGGCCTCTTCGCGAAGGTCACGGTCTTCTCGGCCGCCGTCGACGCGGGGCTCGGCTGGCTCGCCGTGGTCATGGCCGTGAACGTCGTCATCGCGCTCTATTACTACCTGCAGTGGACCGCGGCCCTCTTCCGCGCTCCCGAGGGCGAGCCGACCGCGTACCGGGCCTCCATGCCGCTCACCGCCGCCATCGCTGTGACGGCGGTCGTCGGCGTGGCCCTCTCCGGAGCTCCACAACTGATCCTTCACTTTGTGGACAGTGGACTGTTCTCGTAACGCGGCAGCCTCCTAAAGCCCCGGTTTGGTACGTTTCTGGGTCGCAGTACTCACGGACGACACCGGAAAACGCAGATGGCACAGCACCTACAGATGTCACAGCAACCAGGCTTTCCCCCCACCGTCACCCTTCCCAGGAGCAGCAGCGTGCTGAGCGGTTTCAAGGACTTCATACTTCGTGGAAACATCGTCGCCATGGCGGTGGGCCTCGCCGTCGGGTCGGCGTTCACGGCCCTTGTGACCGCTTTCACCGCCGCCTTCATCACGCCCCTCCTGGGGTGGGCGACCGGCTCCATCGGCAACTACTCGGACGCCTACTTCACCTTCGAGGGCGTGAAATACCCGTACGGGAAGCTCATCAACGCCGGCATCGCCTTCTTCATCACCGCCGCGGTCCTGTACTTCCTGATCATCGTGCCGATGATGAAGATCACGGCCCGCGCCGACCGCAACAAGCCGATCGACATCAAGGCCGCCCTGCGCGACTGCCCCCGCTGCTTCAGCCAGATCCCCGGCATCGCCACCCGTTGCCCGAACTGCACCAGCGAGATTGAGCCCGACCACAAGGCCCTGGAGATCGCGGGCCTGCTGCCGCAGCAGCACTGACCCGTACGGCCCACCACCCCGTACGGCGGCCCACCCACGTGGAAGGCCCACCAACCCGTACGGCCCACCGACCCGGACGGCCTCCTGATCGGTACGGCCCACCGCCCCTTACGGCCTACCGGAACCACCGCTCCTGGAGCGCGTGCACAAGGGAACTAGTCCCGCTCGTCTGGCGTTGACCAGTACGGGAGGGTCCACTAGGGACAGGCAACCGCAGCCACCCGCACCGAAGCGCGGGGCCCAGTGGAAGCAGTGAGCAAGCAGTGGGTTCCCCTGCCGCACCATCAGGAGGGCGTACCGTGCACCGCCGGCACAACGGGTTGAAGACAGCCGTACTTCTCGGGGGCCTCTCCGCCCTCATCCTCGTCATCGGCAGCTTTTTCGGCCGTATGGGGCTCGTCATCGGCCTCGTCATCGCGATCGGGACGAACGCGTACGCGTACTGGAACAGCGACAAGCTGGCCCTGCGCGCGATGCGGGCCCGCCCCGTCAGCGAGTTCGAGGCGCCCGTGCTCTACCGCATGGTCCGCGAGCTCTCCACCCAGGCCCGCCAGCCCATGCCGCGGCTGTACATCTCGCCGACGGAGGCGCCGAACGCGTTCGCGACGGGCCGCAACCCGCGCAATGCGGCCGTGTGCTGCACCGACGGCATCCTGCGCATCCTGGACGAGCGCGAGCTGCGCGGCGTCATCGGGCACGAGCTCAGCCATGTCTACAACCGAGACATCCTGATCTCCTCGGTCGCCGGAGCGCTCGCCTCAGTGATCATGTTCCTGGTCAACTTCGCGTGGCTGATCCCGATCGGCCGCTCGAACGACGACGACGGCCCCGGCATCTTCGGCATGCTGCTGATCATGCTCCTGGGCCCGCTGGCCGCCTCCCTCATCCAGCTCGCCATCAGCCGCTCGCGGGAGTACGAGGCGGACGCCTCCGGCGCCCAGCTGACCGGCGACCCGCTGGCCCTGGCGAGCGCCCTGCGCAAGCTCGACGCGGGCACGAAGCAGCTCCCGCTGCCGCCCGAGCCGCGCATCGAGACGGCCAGCCACATGATGATCGCCAACCCGTTCCGCCCCGGCCAGGGAATGTCGAAGATGTTCTCCACGCACCCGCCCATGGCGGAGCGGATCTCCCGGCTCGAGCAGATGGCAGGTCGCCGACAGTGAAGACAATCCTGAACGTCATCTGGCTCGTCCTGAGCGGCTTCTGGCTGTTCCTCGGCTACCTGCTCGCGGGCGTGCTGCTGTGCATCACCATCATCGGCATACCGTTCGGCGTGGCGTCCTTCAGGATCGGCGTCTACGCCTTGTGGCCCTTCGGGTACACGACGGTCGAGCGCGGGGACGCGGGCGCGCCCTCGTGCGTGGGCAATGTGCTCTGGCTGGTCCTGGCGGGCTGGTGGCTGGCGCTCGCGCACATCTTCACCGGCATCGCCCTGTGCGTGACGATCATCGGCATCCCGTTCGGCATCGCCAACTTCAAGCTGATCCCCGTGTCCCTGATGCCGCTGGGCCGCGAGATCGTCTCCACGGACCGCCCGTTCGCGGCCCGCTGAGTACCGGGCGCGCGCAACCGTCGCGCGCCTGTTTCTCGTCCCTCTGGGCAACAGTGCGACAGGACAACCCCGCACGACGCAGCACGACAGAGGGGCAGAACACGGCATGGGCATCATCAGCTGGATCATTCTCGGACTGCTCGCCGGTGCCGTCGCCAAACTCCTGCTCCCGGGCCGCGACCCGGGCGGCCTGGTCGGCACCACGCTCATCGGAGTGGCGGGCGCCTTCATCGGCGGCTGGATATCGTCCCGCTGGCTCGACCGCCCGATCACCAAGGACTTCTACGACACCGCCACCTGGGTCTCCGCGATCGGCGGCGCGCTCGTCCTGCTGATCGCCTACCGCATCTTCTTCGGCGACTCCCGCAGCCGCCGCTGAGCGCTCCGCGACGGACAGCGACAGCGCGAAGGGGCGGCACCCGGCCGGGTGCCGCCCCTTCGTCACGCGCGCGTGGGCGGGCGTCCTACCGGTAGTTCACGAACTGCAGCGCGAAGTCGAAGTCCTGACCCTTGAGCAGCGCCTGTACGGCCTGGAGGTCGTCCCGGCTCTTGGAGCTGACCCGCAGCTCCTCACCCTGCACCTGCGCCTTGACGCCCTTGGGGCCCTCATCACGGATGATCTTCGCCACCTTCTTGGCGTTCTCCTGGGAGATGCCCTCCTCGATGGAGGCGAAGATCTTGTACTCCTTGCCGGAGAGCTGCGGCTCACCGGCGTCCAGCGCCTTCAGCGAGATACCGCGCTTGATCAGCTTGGACTGGAAGACGTCGAGGATGGCCTTGACCCGCTCCTCGGAGTTGGCCTCCATGAGGATCTTCTCGCCGGACCAGGCGATGGAGGCGCCCACGTTCTTGAAGTCGTAGCGCTGCGAGATCTCCTTGCCGGCCTGGTTGAGGGCGTTGTCGACCTCCTGCCGCTCGACCTTCGAGACGATGTCGAAACTGGAGTCGGCCATGTCCTGTGGCTCCTTGTATCGGGGACTGATCGGATTCCGACCGGGATCCGATCGGGTTCTGGTCGGGCGCGCACCGATGCAATGCGCCGCGTGCAAAGCCTAGCCACCGCCCGGCGCGCCACTGTCGATCAATCGGGTGGCGAAGCACCCCTGTGCATCGGGTATTGTTTACGTCGTTGCCAGCGAGCACCGCCACCGAGCGGAGCACAAGGCGACGAACCCAAGGCGGTGTGCCCGAGCGGCCAAAGGGAGCAGACTGTAAATCTGCCGGCTCAGCCTTCCCAGGTTCGAATCCTGGCGCCGCCACATTTGGGGGAAGCCCCCTCCGGATTCCGGAGGGGGCTTCGTCGTGTCCGGGCCCCGGACGTTCAGTGCGGCTCCACGTAGCCCTCGCGCAGCGGCCCTCCGACGAGCTCCAGGACCTTCTCCGCCGCTGCCGCCAGCGGGCCCGGGTCGGCGTGCTCCGCGACCGTGCGGTGGCCGGAGAGCAGGGCTGCGCCCAAGGCCGGGTCCGCGGCGAGCAGGCGGCGGGGGAGCCAGCGGCCGATGCCCGTCCAGGCGTTGTGGTGCGCGGTCAGCAGGTGGGCTGCCTCACGCAACGTGGAACCGGCGGTCGCCAGCTGCTCGTACCGCTCGTTCGGCGCAGTGTCGAGCAGATCGTCCATGAAGCAGGTCAGGACGTAACGGCTGCGTTCCCGCTCGGCCAAGGTCAGTGGGGCGGGGCCCGCCGCGAGGAGCTCACGGGCGCGTTCACGGGCCGCGAGTACGTGCCCATGCGGGTCGAACAGCGGTACGCCCTGGTCGTAGATGAACAGCATCGTGCCGCGGCGCAGGCGGCGATCCCGCTCGAAGGCGGCAGGAAGGTCGCGAGGGGTGCGCAGGAACAGCTCGACCGGCCTCCCCTCGTGACGCAGCACCTCACGGCGACCGGCGTTCCCGTCGGGCAGCAGCACCGCCAGATCCAGGTCGCTGGTCGGCCGCGCGCGACCCCGCGCCGCGAGCCATCCAGCACGGCACCCAGGGCCTGTGGGAAGCGCTCGGAGAGCAGCCGCAGGGCCTGGGCGGTCGGGGTAACGTCGGGGGCCGTCTCGGACGGTCTGGGGTGCTCTGTGGGCGAGGCGTGATCATCCATGCGGTACGGGTCTACCGGCGCACACGCATCCTCGTCCACCCTGCCAACGGCCAACGGGCAAGCAGCGCTCTTATGGGACGCATGGGTGCGGGCCCAAGGCGAACCGGCCTGGTACACACGGGCGTTCGGGCCAGGGGCGCGGGGTCCGCCCGGCCTCGGCCCGGTTCGCTCTGGGACACCTCGATCCGGTGGCGGCCCCGTGCACCAGGAGGCCGCGTCGCGCTTCACCGTGTGCCCGCGGCGATCACGACGCAGACTTGACCCATGTCATCCACGTCGACCGCGTCAACAACACCCTCAGTGTCCCGCCGCCGCGCCTGCCCCGAGTGTCGTCGCGACATCGCCGTCGTCGGGGGCCGCTTCGCCCGCCACGACCCGCCGGGCGCCCGCGCCGCGGGCGAGTTGGTGTCCTGCCCCGGCTCTCGCCGCAGGGCTCAACTCGGCGCGGTGCAGGACGCGCTCGACGGGTACGAGGTGCCGTATGTTCCCGGGCAACTGCCCTTGTTCTGAACGGCTTTGGAGGCGACGCCCGCGAGCCTCAGTTTCCGGCGATCGACTTGACGGCCACCGTCACCGGTGTCGAACCGGAGACCAGTTCGAGCGTCAGCCCCGCCGTGGCGGTCGTGTCCACGAGCTCGGCGATGACCGCGGCCACGTCGTCGCGCGGCACCGAGCCGCGCCCGGTCGAGGCCTCCAGGCGGACGAGCCCGGTGCCCGCGTCGTCCGTCAGGGACCCGGGCCGCAGGATCGTCCAGTCCAGGCCGGTACGACGGCGTACGTCGTCGTCGGCCGCGCCCTTGGCCCGCAGGTAGACGTCGAACACCTCGTCGCCCTCGTGCGCGGAGTCCGCGCCCATGGACGACACGACGATGTACCGGCGCACCCCGGCCCTTTCCGCCGCGTCCGCGAACAGGACGGCGGCGCCCCGGTCCACGGTGTCCTTGCGGGGAGCACCGCTGTTCGGGCCCGCGCCCGCCGCGAAGACGGCCGCGTCCGCGCCCTGGAGATGCGCGGCGACCTCCTCCACGGACGCCGACTCCAGATCGCACAGGACCGGCTCCGCACCGGCGGCGCGCAGGTCGTCGCCCTGCTCCGCCTTGCGGATGATTCCCGCGACCTCGTCCCCGCGCGCGGCGAGCACCCGCTCAAGCCGCAACGCGATCTGACCATGACCTCCAGCAATGACAATGCGCATGCCTCCGACCGTACGCCGGGCAGCGACAGTTCACCGCGCAACCATGCGGACGCGGGCCCGGCGCGGCCCGTACTCGGGTGAGCGGGCCGTGCCTGCCGCGCCAATGGGGAGCCCACACGTACGCGCGCGTGCCCGGCACCCGGTGACGACGTCTCACCTCGCAACCACGCCCGTTCGCATGTCGCTTGGGGCCAGCCTGGGTGACGTGCCCGTGCCTGCCTGGTGACGTGCCCGTGCCTGCCTGGGTGACGTGCCCGCGCCTGACTGAGTGACGTGTTCGCACCTGGTTGGGTCGCATGCGCGCGCCTGCCTTGGTGACGTGGCCGCGCCCTGCTGGGTGACATGCACGCGCTGCCGCGCACCCGGCCCAACGAGCTCGACCCCCTGCACGCGCTGCCGCGCACCCGGCCCAACGAGCTCGACCCCATGCACGCGCTGCCGCGCACCCGGCCCAACGAGCTCGACCCCCTGCACGCGCGCGTGATCCCCCGGCCCCAAGCCGCAGCCCGCCCCCCACCCGGACCCGACCGCCTACCCCGCTCCGCCCCCGTACTTCGCCGCACGCCCCTGACGCGGGAGATCCAGCGCCACCGCCGCCGCCGAATCGCAGTACTCCCGCACCGCGCTGGTCCGGGCCACCACGCGGCCCCGGTGGACCACGATCCGGCTGTACCCGAGGGACAGCACGCCGGCCAGCCGTTCACCTCGTACCGCCAGCAACTCCGCGGGGAAGCCCGCCTCCAGGCGTACCTCCGGGAGGCCGAGCGCCGCCCTGGCCGCGGAGCTGACCGCGTCGTACGCGTCCTCGGGGCGCAGGCCGTACCGCGAGGCCAGCAAGTACGCGGCCTCCAGCGGATCGCCCCGGCCCACGGGGTTCGACAGGTCCCGCAGCGCGCCGCTGCCCGCGGCGACCCGTACGCCGGCCGCTCGCAGCAGGCGGACGGGCGCCGTGCCGCGGCCGTCGACTCCGGCGCAGCCGCCCTGCGGCAGGCACACGGCCGTCACTCCGGCGGCGGCGAGCCGGTCCACGGCGCGCCGTGCCGCTTCGGCGGGCATCCGCGCGAGCCCGCCGAGGGGGCCCACGGCGACCCCGGAGCGCAGCCCGCCCGCGGCGGCCGCGAGCCGGCCGAGCCGCGCCGAGTCCGCCCCGTCCGTGTGCAGGTCGACCGGGCAGCCGTGCTCGGCGGCGAGCTCGAGGACCGCCTCCACGTAGCCCGTCGGATCGGGGTCGAGGTCGGGGCAGCCGCCGACCACGGAGGCGCCCATCTTCACGGCGTCGCGCAGCATGGCGAGCCCGTCCGCCCCGGCGATGCCGGTCAGCAGCCGGGGCATCGCCACGGTCCGCAGGTCGGCGAGGCCCACCAGGGAGCGCCGCGCCTTGAGGGCGGCCTCCATGGAGCCGAGCCCTTCCATGTCGCCGATCCGCACATGGGAGCGCAGTGCGGTGGCCCCGTGCCCCAGTTGCAGCAGAGCGGCCTCGGTGGCGCGGCGCTGGACGTCCTCGGCCTCGTAGGAGACAGGGCCCTCCGCCTCGGCGGACAGAGCCGTGTCGCCGTGCGCGTGCGGCTCGGCGGGGGCGGGCAGCAGGAGGTAGCCGGAGAGGTCCACGCGCGCGGTGTGAGCGGCGGTGAGGCTGCCGGCCGTGCCGACCGCCTCGATCCGGCCGCCGCCGAGCCGTACGTCCACGGTCCTGCCGTCGGTGAGCCTGGCACCGCTCAGCAACAGACCGGAGCCGTCGGTCGCGTCGTCCCGGGCGCCGGGGGAGGGGGGCTGCTGAGGCGGGCTGTCGGGCATCGCGCTCCAGAGGGCTCGTCGGGGCTCGGCCCGCGGCAAGATCACGCAGGCTGGTCCGAGCCTAGGACGACGGCGGGGGAGCTTCGAGGAACCCGAAATAGTCGTACAGATGGGGTCCGTGGGGTGGGCGTGCCGTGCGCCCGAAACGGATTTGGGCGATCGGCGGGCAACCGTGTAATGTCTTCATCGCTCGCCCCAATAGCTCAGTCGGTAGAGCGTCTCCATGGTAAGGAGAAGGTCTGCGGTTCGATTCCGCATTGGGGCTCTGGTGTGAAGTTCCCTCACCTCCAGGTGAGGGGTCATCGCATCACAGCGGTGTAGCTCAGTCGGTAGAGCAAGCGGCTCATAATCGCTGTGTCACCGGTTCAAGTCCGGTCACCGCTACTGACAGTAGCCGATTGTGGGGTCGGTCCTTCGATCGGCTACTCTTTTATGCGTTAATCCTGTCCCATCCGTTCGTCAAGGAGCACTCACGTGGCTGCCACCGACGTCCGCCCGAAGATCACGCTGGCCTGCGTGGAGTGCAAGGAGCGGAACTACATCACCAAGAAGAACCGGCGTAACAACCCGGACCGACTGGAGATGAAGAAGCACTGCCCGCGTTGCAACGCGCACACCGCGCACCGCGAAACGCGATAAATCAGGCTCGTACACGAGGCCGTCCCCGACAGGGGGCGGCCTCGTGTCGTTGACACACCCAGGAGGTGCCGAGTCCATGGCGCTCGACCAGTCCTTCGTGGGGCGGAGCTACCCGCCCACCGCCCCGTACGAGGTCGGCCGGGAGAAGATCCGTGAGTTCGCCGAGGCCGTGGGGGACACCAACCCCGCCTACGTCGACCCCGCGGCCGCCCGGCAGCTCGGCCACACCGACGTGATCGCCCCGCCGACCTTCGTGTTCGCGATCACCTTCAACGCCGCGGGCGAGGTCGTGCACGACCCGGAGCTCGGGCTCGACTACAGCCGTGTCGTGCACGGTGACCAGAAGTTCGCCTATACGCGCCCGGTGCGCGCGGGCGACAGGTTGACGGTCACGTCGACGATCGAGGGCATCAAGTCCCTCGCGGGCAACGACATCATCGACGTCCGCGGCGAGGTCCACGACGAGGCCGGCGACCACGTCGTCACCGCCTGGACCAAACTCGTCTCGCGCGCCGCAGAGGGGGCCTGACCATGGCGACGACCATCAGTTACGCGGAGGTCGAGGTCGGCACCGAGCTTCCGGCGCAGACCTTCCCGGTCACCCGCGCCACTCTTGTGCAGTACGCGGGCGCCTCCGGTGACTTCAACCCGATCCACTGGAACGAGAAGTTCGCGGTCGAGGTCGGCCTCCCTGACGTCATCGCGCACGGCATGTTCACCATGGCCGAGGCGATCCGCGTCGTCACGGACTGGGCCGGTGACCCGGCCGCCGTCGTCGAGTACGGCGTGCGCTTCACCAAGCCGGTCGTGGTGCCCAATGACGACAAGGGCGCCGAGATCGCCGTCAGCGCCAAGGTCGCGGCCAAGCTCGACGACAACCGCGTACGGGTCGATCTGACGGCCATGAGCGCGGGCCAGAAGGTTCTGGGGATGGCGCGGGCGGTCGTGCAGCTCGTCTGAGCGCCGGTTTCGGTAGCTGTCAGTAAGGGGCGTCCTCCATTGAGGGCGCCCCTTACGCATGGAGGGTGCCTCTCACGTGTGTCCTTGCGCACAGACCGGACTGCGGTTGACGTGGATAGTGATTGGCCACTAACTTCGTCGCATGGTCCGGATGAGTGCTGAGGAGCGGCGCGAGAGCGTCATCCGCGCGGCGATGACCGAATTCGCGCGGGGCGGCTACAAGGGAACGTCCACCGAGGCGATCGCCAAGCGGGTGGGCGTCTCGCAGCCGTACCTCTTCCGCCTCTTCCCGGGCAAGGAGGCCATCTTCCTGGAGGCCGCCCGCCGGTGCTGCGAGCGGACCACCCAGGTGTTCAAGGAGGCGTCCGAGGGGCTCGAGGGCGAGGCGGCTCACCATGCGATGGGCGCCGCGTACCAGGCGCTCATCGCGGACGATCCCGACCTGCTGCTCATGCAGATGCAGATGTACGTCGCCGTCGCCTCCGCGGAGGCGAGCGGGGATCGGGAGTTCGGGGAGTCGGTGCGGGCCGGCTGGATGGAGATGTACGACACGGCCCGTCTCGCCCTCGGTGCGGACGTGGGCGACGCGACGCACTTCCTCGCCTACGGAATGCTGATCAATGTCCTCGTGTCCATGGGCTTCCAGCCCGATCACCGGGTCTGGACGGGCTTCTACGAGTCGGTCCAGCCGCGGCAGTGAGTGACGGCCGGCCGCAACAGTGAGTGCGGCCGGCCGCAGCAGTAACCACTGC
Organism: Streptomyces sp. NPDC016845; assembly: GCF_044332585.1. Taxonomy (NCBI): domain Bacteria; kingdom Bacillati; phylum Actinomycetota; class Actinomycetes; order Kitasatosporales; family Streptomycetaceae; genus Streptomyces; species Streptomyces sp. NPDC016845. The sequence continues at coordinate 113,459 of NZ_JBIRPI010000017.1, forward strand.
GCGCCGAAAGGGCGCGCGTTTTTGCGCCCGTAAAAGTTAGTCATCAATAACTAACCGCACGTCGACATGGATCCTGGGGGGACCCGATGTCAGCAACAAAGCCGCAGCAAGACACAGCCACCCGCGCGGGAGCCGTCTGGGCCCTCGTCATCACCAGCGTCGCCGGATTCATGGCGGCCCTCGACAACCTCGTCGTCACCACGGCCCTGCCCTCCATCCGCGAGGATCTCGGCGGAGCCCTGGACGACCTGGAATGGACCGTCAGCGCCTACACGCTCACCTTCGCCGTGCTGCTGATGTTCGGCGCCGCGCTCGGCGACCGGTTCGGCCGCAGGCGCCTCTTCCTGGCCGGTCTGACCGTGTTCACCGGAGCCTCCGCCGCCGCGGCCATGGCCACCGGCATCGAGTCGCTGATCGCGGCCCGCGCGGTCCAGGGCGTCGGCGCGGCGATCATGATGCCGCTGACGCTGACCCTGCTCACCGCGGCGGTCCCGGCCGCCAAGCGCGGCATGGCGTACGGCATCTGGGGCGCCGTCAACGGGCTCGCCGTCGCCTCCGGGCCGCTCATCGGCGGCAGCCTCACCGAACACGTCTCCTGGCACTGGATCTTCTGGCTCAACGTCCCGCTCGGCCTGGCGCTTCTGCCGCTCGCCCGGCTGCGCCTGAAGGAGTCCCGCGGCTCCGGCGCCCCGCTCGACATCGTGGGCACCGTCCTCGCCAGCGGCGGGCTCTTCGGCATCGTGTACGGCCTGGTGCGCGCGCCCATGGACGGGTGGACCAGCCCCGTCGTCCTGCTCGGTCTCTTCGCGGGCGCCGCTCTGCTCGCCGGATTCGTCCACCACGGCATCCGCGCGAAGAACCCCATGCTTCCCATGCGCCTCTTCCGGTCCCGCGCCTTCGCCGGGATCAACGCCGCGAGCCTGCTGATGTTCCTCGGCATGTTCGGGTCGATCTTCCTGCTGAGCCAGTTCATGCAGGGCGTCCTCGGCTACTCGCCGACCGAGGCGGGCCTGCGGATGCTGCCGTGGACCGGGATGCCGATGCTGATCGCACCCGTCGCCGGCTATCTGTCCGACCGGATCGGCGGCCGCCCGGTCGTCGCCACCGGTCTGTTCCTGCAGGCCGTCGGGCTCGCGTACTACGCCATGACGGTCGCGGTCGACGTCTCCTACGCCGCCCAGCTGCCCGCGCTGATCATCAGCGGCGTGGGGATGTCCCTCTACTTCGCCCCCGCGTCCAACCTCGTCATGTCCAGCGTCCGGACGCACGAGCAGGGCATCGCCTCCGGCTCCAACAACGCCCTGCGCGAGGTCGGCGGAGCACTCGGCATCGCGATCATGGCGTCGATCTTCTCGGCGAACGGCGGCTACGACTCGGCCCCGCACTTCGTGAGCGGCATCGAGCCCGCCTTGTGGGTGGGTTCCGCGGCCGTGGCCGTGGCCGGTGTCGCCACCTTGTTCATCCCGGGGCGACGCCCCACGACAGGTGTAGGGCCGGAAGCCCAGCCCGCCCCCGTCCTGGAAAACGCCTGACGCCGGCCCGCCGGAAGGGACACCGCAATGCCGACCCTGCCCTGGACCGCCCGGAACACCCCGCCCACGCGCGCGGAGGCCATCGTCTTCGCCTCGCGCTTCGAGACCCGCACCCTGTGGGGCGCGCTGAAGTTCCTGCTCCGTACGCCCACTGTCTGGCGCCAGGTGAGCCGGGCCCCCGGCGGCTACGGAGCCACGCTGAAGGCGGCACCCCTCAAGCGCACCTTCTGGACCCTGTCCGCCTGGGAGTCCGCCGACGCGCTCAAAACCTTCGCGGCCTCGACGCCGCACGGGCCGGTCGCGGACGGACTGCGCACGCAGATGCTGTCCTTCGCCCACCGCACCTGGCGGACGACCACGGACGAGCTGCCCGTCGACTGGAAGGACGCCATGCGGCGCTTCGAATGAGCCGGTCGCCCCGGCACAGCACCGCGCCTGCTACGAGAACGGCCCCGCCCAGGACGGCGGGGCCGTTCTCGTACCCTGGAGCGCGTGCAGGAACTCCACGACGCGCCCCTCGCCCCCCTGACCACCTTCCGGCTCGGCGGCCCCGCCACCCGGCTCCTCACCGCGACGACCGACCTCGAGGTCGTCGACGCGGTGCGCGAGGCCGACGCCGCGGGCACCCCGCTGCTGATCATCGGCGGCGGCAGCAACCTCGTCATCGGCGACAAGGGCTTCGCGGGCACCGCCCTGCGCATCGCCACCAAGGGCTTCGCGCTCGACGGCACGAAGCTGGAGCTGGCGGCGGGCGAGGTGTGGACCGACGCCGTCGAGCGCACCGTCGAGGCGGGGCTCGCGGGCATCGAGTGCCTCGCCGGCATCCCCGGCTCCGCGGGCGCGACGCCGATCCAGAACGTGGGCGCGTACGGCCAGGAGGTCTCCGCCACGATCACCGAGGTGGTCGCCTACGACCGCACGCTGGGCGAGACCGTCACCGTCCCGAACGCCGAATGCGCCTTCTCCTACCGCCACAGCCGCTTCAAGGCCGAACCCGACCGCTACGTGGTGCTCCGGGTCCGCTTCGGTCTTGAGGACGCGGGCGGGCTCAGCGCGCCGCTCAAGTACCCCGAGACCGCCCGCGCCCTCGGCGTCGAGGCGGGCGACCGGGTGCCCGCCGCCACCGCGCGCGAGACCGTCCTGAAGCTGCGCGCAGGGAAGGGCATGGTGCTCGACCCGGAGGACCACGACACCTGGTCGGCCGGGTCGTTCTTCACCAACCCGATCCTCACCGAGGAGGAGTTCGCCGCCTTCCACGCGCGCGTGGCCGAACGGCTGGGCGCAGATGTGAAGGCGCCCGCGTTCCCCGCGGGGGAGGGGCTCACCAAGACCTCGGCCGCCTGGCTCATCGACAAGGCGGGCTTCACCAAGGGCTACGGCACCGGACCGGCCCGCATCTCCACCAAGCACACCCTCGCCCTCACCAACCGCGGCGCGGCCACCACCGAGGACCTCCTCGCCCTGGCCCGGGAGGTCGTGGCGGGCGTCCGCGAGGCGCTCGGGGTCACGCTGGTCAATGAGCCGGTGACCATCGGCGTACGTCTCTGAGCTGCGCTTCTTCGTTGACCTGAGCGGTCATCGCCCCTGATAGTGGCGGCGTCGAGACGATCGACACGCACATCAGGGGTGGGGACCACACATGCAGGAGAACGACGGGCAGTCCGTGCTGCCCGCCTACGAGCGCGCCCAGTCGCTGCTGCGCGCGGGGGAGCTGTCGCAGGCACGCGCCGAGGCACGGCGGGCTCTCGACGAGCACGGGCCGCACGCGGGGCTCTACGCGGTCCTCGGGCGGGCTCACGCGGCCGAGGAGGAGGACGACCACGACACCGAGGCGGAGCGCGCCTACCGGGCCGGTCTCGACGCCTTCCCGGACGATCTCGACCTGCTCGCCGGGTACGCCGAGTTCGGGCTCGCCGGGGACGTCATGGAGCAGCCGGGGCGCAGGGCGCGCGGGCAGCGGGCGGCGGACCGGCTGACTGAGCTGGCCCCCGGCTCCCCGCAGGCGCTGCGGGTCGCGGAGGTGTCCGGGCACGGCGGCGGGTTCCGGCCGCCGTCCCTCGCGTACGTCCAGCGCCACGACGCGAGGGCGGCGCTGAACAGGCGTCGCCCTCGATGTCCTGGCGCTGCAGGCCCAGGAGGCCGCCCACGCCTGGCCGTACGACCGGCGCCTCGCCGTCCGCGCCGAGACGCTGGCCGCGCTGGCCGCTCCGTACGGGAACCGGGGCATCGTCGCGACCATGCTCGGTTCCCCGTACCGGAGTGCGCTCGTGCTGTGCGGGGTGCTCTCAGCCTGGCTGCTCGCCGTGCCCGCGCTCGGCCTGTCCTGGCAGTACTGCCTGCTCGGCCTGGTCGTGGCCGTCCCCGTCCGGATGGAGCGGTCCCTGCTGAGGCGGGCCCGCCGCGAGGCCGAGCGACGCCTGCCCGCCGGGTACGCGGCGCCCGCGCCCGGCGCCCCCGACATCCCGCTCCCCACACGCCGTGAACGGGCCTCCATGGCGCTGGCGCTCGTGGTCACGGCAGGGGCGGTGCTCGGGTCCGTGGGATGGCAGTACACGCGCGCGACGGAGTACCCGCGTTACGTGGCTGTGGTGCCGCAGTCGTTCCACGGGGTTCCGCTGTCCCCGGCCATGGACACCGTCTTCGACGGCTTCTTCGAGGACACGCCGTTGCCGTCCGGCGCGCGGACGTTCTCGGGCTACTACAAGGACGAGGAGACCGGTGTCGCGATCATCCTCGTGGGAGCCACGGGTGACCTGCACGCCGAGGACCCCGACGCCTTGTTCGGGAGTATGCGGGAGGGCGACAGCGCGCTCGGCGGCGGAGCGCAGGACACCTGGAGCGCCGACCCGGGGAGGCTCGGTGGCCGTATGGAATGTGTGACGTACCGCACCGCTGTCGACGGTGGACTGGGCGCCTGCACCTGGATCGACAAGGGCAGCATCGGCATGGTGATGACCGGCCCCGCCCGCACCAGCGACCATGCCGTGCCGGCCCGGATCGCCCGGGAACTGCGACAGGCGACCCTGTCGCCGCCCGCGGACGACGGCGCCGTCTAGTACGCCACCCCCACCCCCTGCTTGACCGTCGCCCGGTCGTCCATCATGGCCAGCATCGCGTGTGCCACGTCCGCGCGGCCGATGAAGCGGCCCGCGCGCGGGGAGCCGCCCACGACCTTGCGGTACGTGCCCGTCAGCGGCTTGTCCTGGAGGCGCGGGGGGCGCACCGAGGTCCAGTCCGTCGCGCTGAGCGCCAACTCGGCCTCCATGGCGGCCAGATCGGCGTAGACGTCCTTGAGTATCGAGCCGATCACCTTCAGCATCGCGCGGTCGGCCAGAGGCGAGTCGGCGGGGTGCGGGCCGACCGGGGCGGCGCTGACCACAAGGAGCCGGCGCGTGCCCTCCGCGTCCATGGCCCTCAGCACCGAACGCGTCAGCTCCGCCGCGATCCCCGTCCGCGCGTCCGCGCGCTTGCGGGGGCCGAGGCCGGACAGCACGGCGTCGCGGCCCGCTACCGCCGGGCGCAGCGAGCCGGGGTCGCCCAGGTCGCCCCGGACCACCTCCAGGCGCTCACCCGTGGCGGTGAAACGCGCGGGGTCCCGTACGACCGCCGTGACCTCGTGACCGGCGCCGAGGGCCTGCCGGACGATCTCCTGCCCGATGCCTCCATTGGCGCCGAAAACCGTGAGCTTCATGACGTACCTCCAAGTGAGGACCGCAGAGCAGGGCGAGTGAACGGAGGTTGGTGAGCATTCACTCACCCCCGTCTCCCTTAGGGTGAGTGAGTACTCACCCTCACGTCAAGCTTGGTTGGAGCCGCCATGGACCAGAAACCGGCCCGGGTCCGCATCGTCGACGCGGCCCACGACCTCATGCGGGACATCGGCCTCGCCCGCACCACGACCAAGCAGATCGCCAAAGCGGCAGGGTGCTCCGAAGCCGCGCTCTACAAGTACTTCGCGAACAAGGAGGAGCTGTTCGTGACAGTCCTCAACGAGCGTCTCCCGAAGCTCGGCTCCCTCCTCGGCCGGCTGCTCAGCGAGGGCGGCCAGTACCCCGACCGCACGATCGAGGAGAACCTCACCGACATCGCCAGGGAAGCGGCCCTCTTCTACGAGCAGACGTTCCCGATGGCCGCGTCCCTGTACGCGGAACCCCAGCTCAAGCGCCGTCATGAAGAGGTCATGCGTGAGCTGGGCACAGGCCCGCACCGCCCGATCCAGGGCCTCGACGCCTACCTGAGAGCCGAACAGAGAGCGGGCCGCATCAGCGCCGGGGCCGACACCTACGCCGCCGCGTCCCTCCTCCTGGGCGCCTGCGCCCAGCGCGCCTTCGCCTACGACATGTCCCCGGACCGCAAGCCTCCGCAGCCGGTGGACGAGTTCGCGGCCCAAATTGCGCACACCCTGCTCACAGGAATCGCATAAAGCCCTCCCGTCTCAGGGGGGATCATTCATGCGTGCGGTGGCACGCCGTGCCGCCGTGTCCGCGGTGAGCATGGTGCTGGTGGGGACAGTCGCGACGACAGGATGCGGCCGTGCCGCCCATGCCGGGGACGGCAGCGGGGGAGGACCTGCGCGGGGCCATGTTCGAGGAGGACCTGCTCCCCATGGCCGTCACCATGCCGGCCTCGGGCATCACCCCGCCCCCGCAGGGACTGTGACGCTCAGTCGGCCAGCCACTCCTCCACCCCGCTGAGCAGCGTTTTCTTGATGTCCTCGGGCGCCGCCGAGCCGCGTACCGACTGGCGTGCCAGCTCGGCCAGTTCGACGTCGGAGAAGGCGTGGTGGCGGCGGGCGATGTCGTACTGGGCGGCCAGGCGCGAGCCGAAGAGAAGGGGGTCGTCGGCGCCGAGCGCCATCGGCACCCCGGCCTCGAAGAGGGTGCGCAGGGGCACGTCCTCGGGCTTCTCGTAGACGCCGAGGGCGACGTTCGAGGCCGGGCACACCTCGCAGGTCACCTGACGGTCCGCGAGCCGCTTCAGAAGCCGCGGGTCCTCGGCGGCCCGCACCCCGTGCCCGATGCGGGTGGCGTCGAGGTCGTCGAGGCAGTCCCGGACGGACGCGGGGCCGGTCAGTTCGCCGCCGTGCGGCGCGGACAGCAGGCCGCCCTCGCGCGCGATGTGGAAGGCCCGGTCGAAATCGCGCGCCATGCCGCGCCGCTCGTCGTTGGAGAGCCCGAACCCGACGATGCCCCGGTCCGCGTAGCGCACCGCCAGACGCGCCAGCGTGCGGGCGTCCAGCGGGTGCTTCATGCGGTTGGCCGCGACCAGGACGCGCATCCCGAGCCCGGTCTCGCGCGAGGCGCTGTCCACCGCGTCGAGGATGACCTCCATCGCCGCGATGAGGCCGCCGAGCCGGGGCGCGTACGACGTCGGGTCGACCTGGATCTCCAGCCACCCGGACCCGTCCGCGATGTCCTCCTCCGCGGCCTCCCGCACCAGGCGCTGGATGTCCTCGGGGGCCCGCAGGCAGGAGCGCGCCGCGTCGTAGAGCCGCTGGAAGCGGAACCAGCCGCGCTCGTCCGTGGCCCGCAGTTTCGGCGGTTCCCCGCTGGTCAGCGCCTCGGGCAGCCGCACGCCGTACTTGTCGGCCAGCTCCAGCAGGGTCGTGGGCCGCATCGACCCGGTGAAATGCAGATGCAGATGGGCCTTCGGCAACTGACGTACATCACGTCCGTCACGTCGCCCGTCACCTCGTACACGCTCCATCCCAAGATCCTGCCGTACACATCCGTCGGACCGGTAGCGCCTTCCTCTTTCGGGCCCCTCCCCGAACGAAGAAACGGACCGGAGCGAGGCGACGGACCCGAACGAAAAAGCGGGCCGCCCCTAGGGGAACGGCCCGCCCACGCGCGCGTGCAAAGACTTCGGAAACTCCGAAGAAGTCAGTCCCGCGCCTCGGCCAGCAGCTTCTGTACGCGGGAGACGCCCTCGACGAGGTCCTCGTCGCCCAGCGCGTACGAGAGCCGCAGGTAACCCGGCGTGCCGAACGCCTCGCCCGGCACCACCGCGACCTCGGCCTCCTCCAGGATGAGCGCGGCCAGCTCCACGGAGTCCTGCGGGCGCTTGCCGCGGATCTCCTTGCCGAGCAGCCCCTTCACGGACGGGTACGCGTAGAAGGCGCCCTCGGGCTCCGGGCAGACCACGCCGTCGATCTCGTTGAGCATCCGCACGATCGTCTTGCGGCGCCGGTCGAAGGCCTCGCGCATCTGCTCCACGGCGGTCAGGTCACCGGAGACGGCGGCGAGCGCGGCCGCCTGCGCCACGTTGGAGACGTTCGACGTGGCGTGCGACTGGAGGTTGGTGGCGGCCTTCACGACGTCCTTGGGGCCGATGACCCAGCCCACGCGCCAGCCGGTCATCGCGTACGTCTTCGCGACCCCGTTGACCACGATGCACTTGTCGCGCAGCTCGGGCAGGATCGCCGGCAGCGATGTGAACTTCGCGTCCCCGTAGACGAGGTGCTCGTAGATCTCGTCCGTCATGACCCACAGGCCGTGCTCGACGGCCCACCGGCCGATGGCCTCGGCGTCGGCCTCGCTGTACACGGCGCCCGTCGGGTTCGACGGGGAGACGAAGAGCACGACCTTCGTGCGCTCGGTGCGCGCGGCCTCCAGCTGCTCGACGGAGACGCGGTACCCGGTCGTCTCGTCGGCCACGACCTCCACCGGCACACCGCCCGCGAGCCGGATCGACTCCGGGTACGTCGTCCAGTACGGGGCAGGCACGATGACCTCGTCGCCCGGGTCGAGGATCGCGGCGAACGCCTGGTAGATGGCCTGCTTGCCGCCGTTGGTCACCAGGATCTGGGAGGCGTCGACCTCGTAGCCGGAGTCGCGCAGCGTCTTCGCGGCGATCGCGGCCTTCAGCTCGGGCAGGCCGCCGGCCGGCGTGTAGCGGTGGAACTTCGGGTTCTTGCACGCCTCGATGGCGGCCTCGACCACGTAGTCCGGCGTCGGGAAGTCGGGCTCACCGGCGCCGAAACCGATCACCGGGCGCCCGGCGGCCTTGAGGGCCTTGGCCTTGGCGTCGACGGCGAGGGTCGCGGACTCGGAGATGGAGCCGACACGGGCGGAGACCCGGCGCTCGGTAGGAGAGGAACCTGCGGACGAGGAAGGAGTTGCAGCGCTCATGCGGCCCATCGTTCCAGACCCGAAACCCGCCGGGCACACGGGTTTCCAAGACGGTCCGGCCCACTTCTCGTCCGCTCTTGATCCACTGACCCTCCCCATCTGTTCGACGGAGCGCCGCGGAGCACGTACACTCACTGCTCGTTGGCCTTCACCGGCCGCACCTTCCAAGCGCACTCCGTGCTTCTGGGCGGATGCGGTACGTTGGGGGAAACAAAGGGTCGTAGCTCAATTGGTAGAGCACTGGTCTCCAAAACCAGCGGTTGGGGGTTCAAGTCCCTCCGGCCCTGCTCACACTCCTTCGCCAGGATGTGTGCGGATTGTACGTACTGCATTGCACCGCCGTGCGGCTCAACCGGGCGCGGCACGGCCACGACCCGGAATCAGGTGAGGACGAGTGACGGACGCCGTGGGCTCCATCGACATGCCTGATGCCCAGGATGAGGCGCCGGAGTCCAAGAAGAAGGCCCGCAAGGGCGGCAAGCGCGGCAAGAAGGGCCCCTTCGGCCGCCTCGCTCTCTTCTACCGCCAGATCGTCGCGGAGCTCCGCAAGGTCGTCTGGCCGACTCGCAACCAGCTCACCACGTACACCACCGTGGTGATTGTGTTCGTCGTCATCATGATCGGCCTGGTGACCGTGATTGACTATGGGTTCAGCCATCTCGTCAAGTACGTCTTCGGCTGAGCCGACAGCGGAGGGCGCCGGGACCGGCGCCCCTTTCGCATGTTCCACCCCTATGTATCCAGGAAGAAGCAGCCACCGTGTCTGACCCGAACCTGAACGAGGCGACCGAGCCCGTCGAGTCCGCTGAGGACGAGCGCGACATCGTCGAGGCGGCGGACGCCGCGGAGCCGGACCAGGCCGAGGCTGCCGACATCGCCGCCGGTGAGCCCGCCGAGGAAGCGGCCGTCACCGAGGACGACGCTGTCGACGCCGTCGAGACCGACACCGAGGACGACGCTGTCGACGCCGTCGAGGCCGACGCCGATGTCGAGGACGAAGCCGTCGAGGACGAAGCCGTCGAGGACGAAGCCGATGTCGAGGACGACGCGGAGGAGGCGGCCGAGCCCGCCGAGCCGGTCGACCCCGTCGCCGCCCTCCGTGACGAGCTGCGCGGCCTGCCCGGCGAGTGGTACGTGATCCACACCTACGCGGGCTACGAGAAGCGCGTGAAGGCCAACCTCGAGCAGCGTGCCGTCTCGCTGAACGTCGAGGAGTTCATCTACCAGGCCGAGGTCCCCGAAGAGGAGATCGTCCAGATCAAGAACGGCGAGCGCAAGAACGTCCGGCAGAACAAGCTGCCCGGTTACGTTCTCGTCCGCATGGATCTGACGAACGAGTCCTGGGGCGTCGTCCGCAACACCCCCGGCGTCACCGGCTTCGTGGGCAACGCCTACGACCCGTACCCGCTGACCCTGGACGAGATCGTCAAGATGCTCGCCCCGGAGGCCGAGGAGAAGGCCGCCCGCGAGGCCGCCGAGGCCGAGGGCAAGCCGGCTCCGGCCCGCAAGGTCGAGGTCCAGGTGCTCGACTTCGAGGTCGGCGACTCGGTCACCGTCACCGACGGCCCGTTCGCCACGCTCCAGGCCACGATCAACGAGATCAACGCCGACTCGAAGAAGGTCAAGGGTCTCGTCGAGATCTTCGGCCGTGAGACCCCGGTCGAGCTCAGCTTCGACCAGATCCAGAAGAACTAGCAGAACTAGCACCAACCGGTTCCGGCAGGTTCCTTCCGGCACCTACTGGTTCCTTCCGGTTCCTTCCGGTTCCTTCCGGTTCCTTCCGGTTCCTTCCGGTTCCTTCTGGACACACCGCTTCCGAACAGGTCAGACGGGCTCGCAAAAGCCTGTCTGACCTGCTCGGTTTTTAGCCGCGCATCAATACCCGTTATCGTTGTGCGGTATGCCTCCATCCGGATGATCCGGACGATCATTCGCAAGGGTGGCGGCTGAACACTCTCACTAAGACCCGGAGAGAGAGCACATGCCTCCCAAGAAGAAGAAGGTCACGGGGCTCATCAAGCTCCAGATCCAGGCCGGCGCCGCCAACCCGGCTCCGCCGGTCGGCCCCGCGCTGGGCCAGCACGGCGTGAACATCATGGAGTTCTGCAAGGCCTACAACGCCGCGACCGAGTCGCAGCGCGGCTGGGTCATCCCGGTGGAGATCACGGTCTACGAGGACCGCTCCTTCACCTTCATCACCAAGACCCCGCCGGCCGCGAAGATGATCCTCAAGGCCGCTGGTGTCGAGAAGGGCTCCGGCGAGCCGCACAAGACCAAGGTCGCGAAGATCACCGACGCGCAGGTCCGCGAGATCGCCACCACCAAGATGGCCGACCTCAACGCCAACGACCTGGACGCCGCCGCGAAGATCATCGCCGGTACCGCCCGTTCCATGGGCATCACGGTCGAGGGCTGACCTCACCCCGTAGGCACCACCGTGGAAGGGCCTGCTCGGCCCGGACCACGACTCCTCTAGAACTCAGGAGCAGTAAGTGAGCAAGCGCAGCAAGTCTCTCCGCGCTGCGGACGCCAAGATCGACGCGGACAAGCTCTACGCCCCGCTCGAGGCCGTCCGTCTCGCCAAGGAGACCTCCACGTCGAAGTTCGACGGCACCGTCGAGGTCGCCTTCCGCCTGGGCGTTGACCCGCGCAAGGCCGACCAGATGGTCCGTGGCACCGTGAACCTGCCGCACGGCACCGGCAAGACCGCCCGGGTCCTGGTCTTCGCGACCGGTGACCGTGCTGCGGCCGCGGAGGCCGCCGGCGCCGACATCGTCGGCTCCGACGAGCTCATCGACGAGATCTCCAAGGGCAACCGCCTGAACGAGTTCGACGCCGTCGTCGCCACGCCGGACCTCATGGGCAAGGTCGGCCGCCTCGGCCGCGTGCTCGGTCCCCGTGGCCTCATGCCGAACCCGAAGACCGGCACCGTGACCCCGGACGTGGCCAAGGCCGTGAACGAGATCAAGGGTGGCAAGATCGAGTTCCGCGTCGACAAGCACTCGAACCTGCACTTCATCATCGGCAAGGCGTCCTTCGACGACACCAAGCTGGTGGAGAACTACGGCGCCGCGCTGGAGGAGATCCTCCGTCTGAAGCCGTCCGCCGCCAAGGGTCGCTACATCAAGAAGGCCGCGATCAGCACCACGATCGGCCCCGGCGTTCCGGTCGACCCGAACCGCACCCGCAACCTCCTCACCGAGGAGGACCCGGCAGCGGTCTGAGCTGCAACGCTCAACTGAAGTCGGCAACGGGCCCCGCACCTCTCCAGGTGCGGGGCCCGTTCCTCTTTTCCGCCCCACGCGCGCGTGGCACTGCGCTAGCGTCGCGGTGACCGTACGGGCCGGGGGAGCGGAGACAGAGATGTCGTACCTACGGGTTCTACGAGTTCCCCGGGTTCTACGAGTTCCACGGTTTCTGCTCGCCACCACCGCGGCCTGCGGGCTGCTCGCGGGCTGCGACGGCGGGCACGCGCCCGACCGGGGCGCCGTGGACGCGCTGCGGACGGCTCAGCAGAAGGTCGCCGCGGCGGGCTCGGCCCGCGTCGAGGCGACGATGGACACCGGCGACCGGCTCGCCTCGCACAGCGCGGGCACGCTCAGCTGGTCCGACGGCGTACGCGGCACGCTCACCGTCCGCGTCACCGGCGGCGACATGGCCGCCTCCACGCGCGCGTTGGGCGGTGACCCGTCCCAGACGCGCTTCCTGCCGGACGCGTACTACACGCGGATGACCGACACGTTCGCCGACTCCCAGAGCGGCCGGCACTGGATCCGGCACCCGTACGACGCCGGGAGCGACCTCAGCCCCGCCGACGCGCTCAGAACGCTCGTCGCCGCGAAGGACGTCCGCCGCGTCGGGGAGGAGACCGTACGGGGCACTCGTACGGGCCACTACCGGGGCACGTCCGGCGGGCAGCACATCGACGTCTGGGTCGACGCCCGCCACCTCCTCGTGCGGCGCACCCAGCGCTCGGGCGACTTCACGAGCACGGTCCACTACCGCGACTACGGCGCCTCCGCGGCCGCCGAGCGCCCGCCCCTGCGGGACACCGTCGACTTCGAGGACGTGGCGCGCGACGGGTGATGACCGGGGCGGTGGCCGGGGTGATGACCGGGGGAGGGCCGGGGCGATGAAACCGCCCCGATGTCCGAGGCGTCAGTTACTGTGCGATGAGTGTGTTAATTACACGTGTTCCTAGGGGTGGGATCGAGATGATTGCTGTACGACGTACGGTCGGTGCCGCAGCCGTTACCGCGCTGCTCTGTACCGGCGCTGTGGCCTGCGGAAACGACTCGGGCAAGAGCGGTGACAAGGCCTCCGAGGTGTCGCAGTCGCACGCGGAGGTGACGCAGGCGCTGACGGCGGCGTACAAGAAGACCGTCGACGCCAAGTCCGCCAAGGTCGAGATGGTGATGAAGACGCCGGCCGCGCTCGGCGCCGGCGGCGGCACCATGAAGATGAGCGGCACCATGGGCTGGGACCCGACCGTCATGGATATGACGATGTCGGGCTCGGCGTTCACCGCGGGCGATGCGGACATGCCCAAGAGCATCCGCATGGTCTGGCAGGACAACGTCATGTACATGGACATGGGGGCCAAGGCCGCCGCGGACATGGACGGCAAGCGCTGGATGAAGATGGACCTCGGCGCCGTGGCGGACTCCGCCGGCGACGAGGCGCTCAGCCGCCAGATGACCGGCAGCCTGGAGAGCGCGAACCAGGACCCGGCCCAGCAGATCGCGGTCCTCCTCGACTCGCCGAACCTCAAGCACCTCGGCTCCGCGCAGATCGACGGCGTCAAGACGCAGCACTACAAGGGCAAGCTGACCGTCGACGAGATGATGGCGAAGAACGACTCGCTGAAGCTCCTCGACAAGGCCGACCGGGACGAGCTGCTGAAGAACGTCAAGAAGGCCGGCATCAAGGACTACGACACCGAGCTGTGGGTCAACGAGGACGACCTGCCGGTCCGGCTCGACGTCACCATGGACAGCGCCCAGGGCGCCGTCGAGATCTCCGAGAAGTTCTCGGACTACGGGGCGGCCGTCAAGGTCCAGACCCCGCCCGCGAACCAGACCTACGACCTCATGAAGATGCTGAAGGAGCTCGGCGCCGCCGCGAGCGGGAGCGCGGACACCGGCGTTTGAGCGGAGTCTGAGCGGACCCCACAGCGGATTTGCCTGCCGCTCGCCCCTTGACGTAATCTTCTACAGAAGCCAAAGACCGCTGGTCGTTGCCGTGCGCTCGTAAGAGGGTTCGGTGGCCGAAGGATCCGTTGTTATTGCGGACGACCCGCGCAGGTGACTGTGGAAGTACTCCCGGATTCTGTGGGATCCGGTCGAGTTCACGCCCCGTGCGCCTGCGCCGGGGCGTTTCGTTTTCCCAGCCTCCTTTTGAGCGGTCCTCATCACCCGGAAGGAGGCCGACGCTTATGCCGACGCCCGACAAGGCTGCCGCGGTAGCCGAGCTCACGGACAAGTTCCGCAGCTCGAACGCCGCCGTGCTGACCGAGTACCGGGGTCTCACCGTGGCCCAGCTCAAGCAGCTGCGCCGCTCCCTCGGTGAGAACTCCGAGTACGCCGTGGTGAAGAACACGCTGACCAAGATCGCGGCCAACGAGGCCGGGATCGACACGCTGGACGACCTTTTCACGGGTCCGACGGCGGTTGCCTTCGTCACCGGTGACCCGGTGGAGTCGGCGAAGGGTCTTCGTGACTTCGCCAAGGACAACCCCAACCTCGTCATCAAGGGCGGTGTCCTTGACGGCAAGGCGCTGTCCGCCGACGAGATCAAGAAGCTCGCGGACCTCGAGTCCCGCGAGGTTCTGCTCAGCAAGCTGGCCGGTGCCTTCAAGGGCAAGCAGACGCAGACTGCTCAGCTCTTCCAGGCGCTGCCCTCGAAGTTCGTCCGCACCGCGGAGGCGCTTCGTGCCAAGCAGGCCGAGCAGGGCGGTGCCGAGTAATTCGGCTCGCGTCATGACCTCCGCCGCATAGGCGAGAGGTCGTAGCGGGCCGAACGTACGCCCGCCTCACATGTACATCCGGCACCAGCCGAATTAGTGGAAGGATCGCCCATCATGGCGAAGCTCAGCCAGGAAGACCTGCTCGCCCAGTTCGAGGAGATGACCCTCATCGAGCTCTCCGAGTTCGTGAAGGCCTTCGAGGAGAAGTTCGACGTCACCGCCGCCGCGGCCGTCGCCGTCGCCGGCCCCGCGGGCCCGGGCGCCCCGGCCGAGGCCGCTGAGGAGCAGGACGAGTTCGACGTCATCCTCACGGGCGCCGGCGAGAAGAAGATCCAGGTCATCAAGGTCGTGCGTGAGCTGACCTCGCTGGGTCTGAAGGAGGCCAAGGACCTCGTCGACGGCACCCCGAAGCCGGTCCTCGAGAAGGTCGCCAAGGAGGCCGCCGAGAAGGCTGCCGAGTCCCTCAAGGCTGCCGGCGCCTCCGTCGAGGTCAAGTGACCTCGCGAGTCTGCTGACTCCTCTTCCGCGGAACTGCCCCTGAGCGGGCTGTAACGCTGACGTACCGAAGGGCGATCACCCAACTGGGTGGTCGCCCTTCGGCGTCTCTGGCTCGCCCGTCGACGGTGCGTTGCACAGCCGTTCGCGCGGAGTATGGTGATCTTCGTCGTGCCTGGGGCCATGCTCTTCGGCCAGGAGGGGGCCTTGACGAACCGCACGCAGCGCGCAATTCTCAGGACGCGTCGTCACATCCGATCCGGTTCCGAGGCATGGATCGGCGACGTAGAGGGCAGTAAGGATGTGCGCTCAGCGCACAAGGCATGCCGCAGACAGTGAACGGTTGAGAACAACGAGGGTGTCAAAAAACCCGCACTGGACATCAGTGGGCCTTCTGGCTACACTGTCCCTTTGCGCTGCCTGTTAGCTGCTCCCTGCCCGTCACCAGGGGCATGCCCTCGCTTGAGCACAGTGGACTGAACCAGCCCTGACCTGGCCTTTTGGCCGAGGCAGGGAGGATCGGTCGCACAGCCCGGCTTGGGACCGGTACGCGCGTAGTGAGTCCGAGCCCTCGGAAGGACCCCCTCTTGGCCGCCTCGCGCAACGCCTCGACCGCGAATACGAACAACGGCGCCAGCACCGCCCCGCTGCGCATCTCCTTTGCAAAGATCAAGGAGCCCCTCGAGGTTCCGAACCTTCTTGCGCTGCAGACCGAAAGCTTTGACTGGCTGCTCGGCAACGACGCGTGGAAGGCTCGTGTCGAGGCGGCTCTCGAAAGCGGACAGAACGTCCCCACGAAGTCGGGTCTGGAGGAGATCTTCGAGGAGATCTCTCCGATCGAGGACTTCTCCGGGTCGATGTCTCTGACCTTCCGCGACCACCGCTTCGAGCCTCCCAAGAACTCGATCGACGAGTGCAAGGAGCGCGACTTCACGTTCGCCGCCCCGCTCTTCGTCACCGCCGAGTTCACCAACAACGAGACCGGCGAGATCAAGTCCCAGACGGTCTTCATGGGCGACTTCCCGCTCATGACCAACAAGGGCACCTTCGTCATCAACGGCACCGAGCGTGTCGTCGTGTCGCAGCTGGTCCGTTCGCCGGGTGTCTACTTCGACTCCTCCATCGACAAGACGTCCGACAAGGACATCTTCTCCGCCAAGGTCATCCCCTCGCGTGGTGCCTGGCTCGAGATGGAGATCGACAAGCGCGACATGGTCGGTGTCCGCATCGACCGCAAGCGCAAGCAGTCCGTCACCGTCCTGCTCAAGGCGCTCGGTTGGACGACCGAGCAGATCCTCGAGGAGTTCGGCGAGTACGAGTCCATGCGCGCCACCCTGGAGAAGGACCACACCCAGGGCCAGGACGACGCGCTGCTCGACATCTACCGCAAGCTCCGCCCGGGCGAGCCGCCCACGCGCGAGGCCGCTCAGACGCTGCTCGAGAACCTCTACTTCAACCCGAAGCGCTACGACCTCGCGAAGGTCGGCCGCTACAAGGTGAACAAGAAGCTCGGCGCCGACGAGCCCCTCGACGCGGGTGTGCTCACCACCGACGACATCATCGCCACGATCAAGTACCTGGTGAAGCTGCACGCCGGTGAGGTGGAGACGATCGGCGAGTCCGGTCGTTCGATCATCGTCGAGACCGACGACATCGACCACTTCGGCAACCGCCGTATCCGTAACGTCGGTGAGCTCATCCAGAACCAGGTCCGTACGGGTCTCGCCCGTATGGAGCGCGTCGTGCGCGAGCGCATGACCACCCAGGACGTCGAGGCGATCACGCCGCAGACTCTGATCAACATTCGCCCGGTCGTGGCGTCGATCAAGGAGTTCTTCGGTACGTCGCAGCTGTCCCAGTTCATGGACCAGAACAACCCGCTCTCGGGCCTGACGCACAAGCGTCGTCTCAACGCCCTGGGCCCGGGTGGTCTCTCCCGTGAGCGGGCCGGCTTCGAGGTCCGAGACGTGCACCCGTCGCACTACGGCCGCATGTGCCCGATCGAGACGCCCGAAGGACCGAACATCGGTCTGATCGGCTCGCTCGCCTCGTACGGCCGGATCAACGCGTTCGGCTTCATCGAGACCCCGTACCGCAAGGTCACCGAAGGCGTCGTCGGCGACGACGTCGACTACCTGACCGCGGACGAGGAGGACCGGTTCGTCATCGCGCAGGCCAACGCGCCGCTGACGGACGAGTTCCGCTTCGAGGAGTCCCGCGTCCTGGTCCGCCGTCGTGGCGGCGAGGTCGACTACGTCCCCGGTGACGACGTCGACTACATGGACGTCTCGCCGCGCCAGATGGTGTCGGTCGCGACCGCCATGATCCCGTTCCTCGAGCACGACGACGCCAACCGTGCCCTCATGGGCGCGAACATGATGCGTCAGGCCGTCCCGCTCATCAAGAGCGAGGCGCCGCTCGTCGGCACCGGCATGGAGTACCGCTGCGCCACCGACGCCGGCGACGTGCTCAAGGCCGAGAAGGACGGTGTGGTCCAGGAGGTCTCCGCGGACTACATCACCATCACCAACGACGACGGCACGTACACCACGTACCGCCTGCACAAGTTCTCCCGCTCGAACCAGGGCACCTCGGTCAACCAGAAGGTTGTCGTGGACGAGGGCGCCCGCGTGATCGAGGGCCAGGTCCTGGCCGACGGTCCCGCCACCGAGAACGGCGAGATGGCGCTCGGCAAGAACCTGCTGGTCGCGTTCATGCCGTGGGAGGGTCACAACTACGAGGACGCGATCATCCTGTCGCAGCGCCTCGTGCAGGACGACGTCCTCTCCTCGATCCACATCGAGGAGCACGAGGTCGACGCCCGTGACACCAAGCTCGGCCCGGAGGAGATCACCCGGGACATCCCGAACGTCTCCGAGGAGGTCCTCGCCGACCTCGACGAGCGCGGCATCATCCGGATCGGTGCCGAGGTCGTCGCCGGCGACATCCTCGTCGGCAAGGTCACGCCCAAGGGTGAGACCGAGCTGACGCCGGAGGAGCGCCTGCTCCGCGCGATCTTCGGTGAGAAGGCGCGCGAGGTGCGCGACACCTCGCTGAAGGTGCCGCACGGTGAGATCGGCAAGGTCATCGGCGTCCGCGTCTTCGACCGTGAAGAGGGCGACGAGTTGCCGCCGGGCGTGAACCAGCTGGTTCGTGTCTACGTGGCGCAGAAGCGCAAGATCACGGACGGTGACAAGCTCGCCGGCCGCCACGGCAACAAGGGTGTCATCTCGAAGATCCTTCCGATCGAGGACATGCCGTTCCTCGAGGACGGGACTCCGGTCGACATCATCCTGAACCCGCTGGGTGTGCCGTCCCGAATGAACCCGGGACAGGTTCTGGAGATCCACCTCGGCTGGCTCGCCAGCCGCGGCTGGGACGTCTCCGGGCTCGGCGAGGAGTGGGCGCAGCGCCTCCAGGTCATCGGCGCCGACCAGGTCGACCCCGGTACCAACGTCGCCACCCCCGTCTTCGACGGCGCGCGTGAGGACGAGCTGGCGGGTCTGCTCCAGCACACGATCCCGAACCGCGACGGCGAGCGCATGGTGCAGCCGACCGGTAAGGCGAGGCTGTTCGACGGCCGCTCCGGTGAGCCGTTCCCGGACCCGATCTCCATCGGGTACATGTACATCCTCAAGCTCCACCACCTGGTCGACGACAAGCTGCACGCCCGGTCGACCGGTCCGTACTCGATGATCACCCAGCAGCCGCTGGGTGGTAAGGCCCAGTTCGGTGGCCAGCGCTTCGGTGAGATGGAGGTGTGGGCGCTGGAGGCGTACGGCGCCGCTTACGCCCTCCAGGAGCTGCTGACGATCAAGTCCGACGACGTGACCGGCCGCGTGAAGGTCTACGAGGCCATCGTCAAGGGCGAGAACATCCCCGAGCCCGGCATTCCTGAGTCCTTCAAGGTCCTCATCAAGGAAATGCAGTCCCTGTGCCTCAACGTGGAGGTGCTGTCCTCGGACGGCATGTCCATCGAGATGCGCGACACCGACGAGGACGTCTTCCGCGCTGCGGAAGAGCTCGGCATCGACCTGTCCCGGCGCGAGCCGAGCAGCGTCGAAGAGGTCTGACGGGAGTCCGGCGGGGGGCTCTCCACGAGCCCCCCGCCGACCCCGCGACCCCCGTTTCAGACCACAGACTTACAACCCTGAGAGGGATTGACGCATAGTGCTCGACGTCAACTTCTTCGATGAGCTCCGGATCGGTCTGGCCACCGCTGACGACATCCGTCAGTGGAGCCACGGCGAGGTCAAGAAGCCCGAGACCATCAACTACCGCACCCTCAAGCCGGAAAAGGACGGGCTCTTCTGCGAGAAGATCTTCGGCCCCACCCGGGACTGGGAGTGCTACTGCGGCAAGTACAAGCGTGTCCGCTTCAAGGGCATCATCTGCGAGCGCTGTGGCGTCGAGGTCACCCGCGCCAAGGTGCGCCGTGAGCGGATGGGCCACATCGAGCTCGCCGCTCCCGTCACGCACATCTGGTACTTCAAGGGCGTTCCGTCGCGTCTGGGCTACCTGCTCGACCTCGCCCCGAAGGACCTCGAGAAGGTCATCTACTTCGCCGCGTACATGATCACGTACGTGGACGAGGAGCGCCGTACCCGCGACCTGCCCTCCCTTGAGGCGCACGTCCAGGTCGAGCGTCAGCAGGTCGAGAACCGCCGCGACTCCGACCTGGAGGCCCGCGCCAAGAAGCTCGAGACCGACCTGGCCGAGCTCGAGGCCGAGGGTGCCAAGGCCGATGTGCGCCGCAAGGTGCGCGAGGGTGCCGAGCGCGAGATGAAGCAGCTGCGCGACCGTGCGCAGCGCGAGATCGACCGTCTGGACGAGGTCTGGTCGCGCTTCAAGAACCTCAAGGTCCAGGACCTTGAGGGCGACGAGCTGCTCTACCGCGAGCTGCGTGACCGTTTCGGCACGTACTTCGACGGTTCGATGGGTGCCGCGGCGCTGCAGAAGCGCCTGGAGTCCTTCGACCTCGACGAGGAGGCCGAGCGCCTCCGCGAGATCATCCGTACCGGCAAGGGCCAGAAGAAGACCCGTGCGCTCAAGCGCCTCAAGGTCGTCTCCGCGTTCCTGCAGACCAGCAACAGCCCCAAGGGCATGGTGCTCGACTGCGTGCCGGTCATCCCGCCGGACCTGCGTCCGATGGTGCAGCTGGACGGTGGCCGCTTCGCGACCTCCGACCTGAACGACCTGTACCGCCGCGTGATCAACCGCAACAACCGCCTGAAGCGGCTTCTCGACCTCGGCGCGCCCGAGATCATCGTGAACAACGAGAAGCGCATGCTCCAGGAGGCCGTCGACGCGCTCTTCGACAACGGCCGTCGTGGTCGCCCGGTCACGGGCCCCGGCAACCGTCCGTTGAAGTCGCTCTCCGACATGCTCAAGGGCAAGCAGGGTCGCTTCCGTCAGAACCTGCTCGGCAAGCGTGTGGACTACTCCGCGCGTTCCGTGATCGTCGTCGGTCCGCAGCTGAAGCTGCACCAGTGTGGTCTCCCGAAGGCCATGGCGCTGGAGCTCTTCAAGCCGTTCGTGATGAAGCGCCTGGTCGACCTGAACCACGCGCAGAACATCAAGAGCGCCAAGCGCATGGTCGAGCGCGGCCGCACGGTCGTGTACGACGTCCTGGAAGAGGTCATCGCCGAGCACCCGGTTCTGCTGAACCGTGCGCCGACGCTGCACCGCCTCGGCATCCAGGCCTTCGAGCCGCAGCTGGTCGAGGGCAAGGCCATCCAGATCCACCCGCTCGTCTGCACCGCGTTCAACGCGGACTTCGACGGTGACCAGATGGCCGTCCACCTGCCGCTCTCCGCGGAGGCGCAGGCCGAGGCGCGCATCCTGATGCTCTCCTCGAACAACATCCTCAAGCCGGCCGACGGCCGCCCGGTGACGATGCCGACCCAGGACATGGTCCTCGGTCTGTTCTTCCTCACCACCGACGGCGAGCTGCGTGACACCAAGGGCGAGGGCCGTTCGTTCGGCTCCACGGCCGAGGCGATCATGGCGTTCGACGCCGGTGAGCTCGCGCTGCAGTCGCAGGTCGACATCCGCTTCCCGGTCGGCACCATGCCGCCGCGTGGCTGGACCCCGCCGGCCGTCGAGGAGGGTGAGCCCGAGTACCAGCCGGGCGACAGCTTCCGGCTCCGTACGTCCCTGGGCCGCGCGCTCTTCAACGAGCTGCTGCCCGAGGACTACCCGTTCGTCGACTACTCGGTGGGCAAGAAGCAGCTCTCCGAGATCGTCAACGACCTGGCCGAGCGCTACCCCAAGGTCATCGTGGCGGCGACGCTCGACAACCTGAAGGCGTCCGGCTTCTTCTGGGCGACCCGTTCCGGCGTCACCGTGGCCATCTCCGACATCGTCGTCCCTGAGGCGAAGGTCGAGATCGTCAAGGGGTACGAGGCCCAGGACGAGAAGGTCCAGAAGCAGTACGAGCGCGGTCTCATCACGAAGGAAGAGCGCACTCAGGAGCTCATCGCGATCTGGACCAAGGCGACCAACGAGGTTGCCGAGGCGATGAACGCGAACTTCCCGAAGACCAACCCCATCTTCATGATGGTCGACTCGGGTGCCCGAGGAAACATGATGCAGATGCGTCAGATCGCCGGTATGCGTGGTCTGGTGTCGAACGCCAAGAACGAGACGATCCCGCGCCCGATCAAGGCTTCGTTCCGCGAGGGCCTGTCGGTGCTCGAGTACTTCATCTCGACCCACGGTGCTCGTAAGGGTCTGGCGGACACCGCTCTGCGTACGGCCGACTCGGGTTACCTCACCCGTCGTCTGGTCGACGTCTCGCAGGACGTCATCATTCGCGAGGAGGACTGCGGCACCGACCGTGGCCTCAAGCTCGCGATCGCCGAGCGCGGCGCCGACGGCGTCCTGCGCAAGACGGACGACGTCGAGACCAGCGTCTACGCCCGCATGCTCGCCGAGGACATCGTCGTCGACGGCAAGGTCATCGCGCCGGCCAACGTCGACCTGGGTGACGTGCTCATCGACCAGCTGGTCGCGCACGGTGTCGAGGTCGTCAAGACCCGCTCGGTGCTCACCTGCGAGTCGGCGGTCGGCACCTGTGCCTACTGCTACGGCCGCTCGCTGGCCACCGGCAAGCTGGTCGACATCGGTGAGGCGGTCGGCATCATCGCCGCCCAGTCCATCGGTGAGCCCGGTACCCAGCTGACGATGCGTACCTTCCACACCGGTGGTGTGGCCGGTGACGACATCACCCAGGGTCTGCCCCGTGTCGTCGAGCTCTTCGAGGCTCGTACGCCGAAGGGTGTCGCCCCGATCTCCGAGTCCGCGGGCCGTGTCCGCATCGAGGAGACCGAGAAGACCAAGAAGCTCGTCGTCACCCCCGACGACGGCAGCGACGAGATCCCGTTCCCGATCTCGAAGCGTGCCCGTCTGCTCGTGGGCGAGGGCGACCACGTCGAGGTGGGCCAGAAGCTCACCGTGGGTGCCACCAACCCGCACGACGTGCTGCGCATTCTGGGCCAGCGTGCCGTCCAGGTCCACCTGGTCGGCGAGGTCCAGAAGGTCTACAACTCGCAGGGTGTGTCGATCCACGACAAGCACATCGAGATCATCATCCGGCAGATGCTGCGCCGTGTGACGATCATCGAGTCCGGCGACGCGGAGCTGCTGCCGGGCGAGCTCGTCGAGCGTTCGAAGTTCGAGACCGAGAACCGTCGGGTCGTGACGGAGGGTGGCCACCCGGCCTCCGGCCGTCCGCAGCTGATGGGTATCACCAAGGCCTCGCTGGCGACGGAATCCTGGCTGTCGGCCGCCTCCTTCCAGGAGACGACCCGAGTCCTGACGGACGCGGCGATCAACGCCAAGTCCGACAGCCTCATCGGCCTCAAGGAGAACGTCATCATCGGTAAGCTCATCCCGGCCGGTACGGGTCTGTCCCGCTACCGCAACATCCGGGTGGAGCCCACCGAGGAGGCCAAGGCCGCGATGTACTCGGCCGTCGGCTACGACGACATCGACTACTCGCCGTTCGGCACCGGCTCCGGCCAGGCCGTTCCGCTGGAGGACTACGACTACGGTCCGTACAACCAGTAAGCGGGCAGTCGCCTGAACCAACCGCAGGGCGGTCACCTACGAATTTCGTGGGTGGCCGCCCTGCGGCGTGTTGGCGCATGATGGGGGGCACGTAAGTGTCCGGGTCCCGGGGGAGTGGTCTCGTGTCGAATTCTTCGTGGCAGCCGGCGCCCTGGCCGCAGCAGGGGCAGCAGCCGTCGATGCTCGCGGCGCACGCGGACAGGGAGCGGGCCGTCGATGTGCTGCGCGCCGGGTTCGCCGAGGGGCGGATGCCGCAGGGGGAGTACGAGAAGCGGGTCGAGCGGGCCTATCAGGCGCGGACCGTGGGCGAGCTGCAGGTGCTGGTCGCGGATCTGCCGCAGGGGCCCGTACCGCAGCAGCAGCTGATGCAGACGATGGCGCCCGTGCCGCGGACGTTCCTGCCGGCGCCGCCGCTGCCCGTGCCGACCAACGGGAAGGCGATCGGGGCGCTTGTGTGCGGCGTGTCGACGTTCTTCTCGGCGGGGCTCACCGGGATTCCCGCGGTGATCCTGGGCCACATGGCGCGGGGAGAGATCAAGCGGACCGGGGAGCAGGGTGACGGCATGGCCGTGGCCGGGCTGGTGCTCGGGTGGCTGACGGTCGCCTTCTGGGTGTTCTTCCTCACGGTCGTCATCGCCGCCGCGGGCTCCGGAGGCGCCTGAGCTGCCCCGGCGTGTCCTGGCTGTGGGGTATTTGTTTTGACCACAGCCTATGAGGTAGGTACGCTCAGACCTTGTGCCTGGGGTGTGCCTGGGCTCGTGTGCGTGTCTTCAGCCGCATGACGAGTCCGGATCGATACCGGTCTGGTTCAGATCAACGGTTTTGATCAAGGTCACCGCAATCTGCCGCTCTCCCGCCCAGTCGCGGGGTTCTGCAGTATTCGACACACCCGACCGCGTGGGTCGGAGGGCGTTCCAGGTTAGCTTTACTATTCGGCACACAGAAACCGGAGAAGTAGTGCCTACGATCCAGCAGCTGGTCCGTAAGGGCCGGCAGGACAAGGTCGAGAAGAACAAGACGCCCGCGCTCGAGGGTTCGCCCCAGCGCCGTGGCGTCTGCACGCGTGTGTTCACGACCACCCCGAAGAAGCCGAACTCGGCCCTCCGTAAGGTCGCGCGTGTGCGTCTGACCTCGGGCATCGAGGTCACGGCCTACATTCCGGGTGAGGGACACAACCTGCAGGAGCACTCCATCGTGCTCGTGCGTGGCGGCCGTGTGAAGGACCTGCCTGGTGTTCGTTACAAGATCATCCGCGGCTCTCTCGACACCCAGGGTGTCAAGAACCGCAAGCAGGCCCGCAGCCGCTACGGCGCCAAGAAGGAGAAGTAAGAATGCCTCGTAAGGGCCCCGCCCCGAAGCGCCCGGTCATCATCGACCCGGTCTACGGTTCTCCTCTGGTGACCTCCCTCATCAACAAGGTGCTGCTGAACGGCAAGCGCTCCACCGCCGAGCGCATCGTGTACGGCGCCATGGAGGGTCTGCGTGAGAAGTCGGGCAACGACCCGGTCATCACGCTGAAGCGCGCGCTGGAGAACATCAAGCCGACCCTCGAGGTCAAGTCCCGCCGTGTCGGTGGCGCCACCTACCAGGTGCCGATCGAGGTCAAGCCCGGTCGCGCCAACACGCTCGCGCTCCGCTGGCTCGTCGGCTACTCCCGCGCCCGTCGCGAGAAGACGATGACCGAGCGTCTGACGAACGAGCTGCTCGACGCCTCGAACGGCCTCGGTGCGGCCGTCAAGAAGCGCGAGGACACGCACAAGATGGCCGAGTCCAACAAGGCCTTCGCGCACTACCGCTGGTAGTCGCTACCCACATCGAGACCGAGAGAAGACTGAAGCCTTATGGCTACCACTTCACTTGACCTGGCCAAGGTCCGCAACATCGGGATCATGGCCCACATCGACGCGGGCAAGACGACGACGACCGAGCGGATCCTGTTCTACACCGGTGTCTCGTACAAGATCGGTGAGGTCCACGACGGCGCTGCCACGATGGACTGGATGGAGCAGGAGCAGGAGCGTGGCATCACGATCACCTCTGCTGCCACCACCTGTCACTGGCCGCTCGAGAACGACGACTACACGATCAACATCATCGACACCCCCGGGCACGTCGACTTCACCGTCGAGGTGGAGCGCTCCCTGCGTGTCCTCGATGGTGCCGTGACGGTGTTCGACGGTGTCGCCGGCGTTGAGCCGCAGTCCGAGACGGTGTGGCGTCAGGCCGACCGTTACGGCGTGCCGCGCATCTGCTTCGTCAACAAGCTGGACCGTACGGGCGCCGAGTTCCACCGCTGCGTCGACATGATCGTCGACCGCCTCGGTGCGACCCCGCTCGTCATGCAGCTGCCCATCGGTGCCGAGGCCGACTTCCAGGGTGTCGTCGACCTCGTCACGATGAAGGCGTTCGTCTGGTCGGCCGAGGCCGCCAAGGGCGAGGCCTACGACATCGTCGACATCCCCGCCACGCACACCGAGGCTGCCGAGGAGTACCGCGGCAAGCTGCTCGAGGCCGTCGCGGAGAACGACGAGGAGATGATGGAGCTGTTCCTGGAGGGCACCGAGCCCACCGTGGAGCAGCTGCACGCCGCCGTGCGTCGCATCACCATCGCCTCCGGCAAGGGCGGCGACACCACCGTCACCCCCGTGTTCTGTGGCACCGCGTTCAAGAACAAGGGCGTTCAGCCCCTGCTCGACGCCGTCGTGCGCTACCTGCCGACCCCGCTCGACGTCGAGGCCATCGAGGGCCACGACGTGAAGGACCCCGAGCTGGTCGTCAAGCGCAAGCCGTCGGACGACGAGCCGCTGGCCGCTCTTGCCTTCAAGATCATGAGCGACCCGCACCTCGGCAAGCTCACCTTCGTCCGGGTCTACTCGGGCCGCCTGGAGTCCGGCACCGCGGTGCTGAACCCCGTCAAGGGCAAGAAGGAGCGCATCGGCAAGATCTACCGCATGCACGCGAACAAGCGTGAGGAGATCGAGTCGGTGGGCGCCGGTGACATCGTCGCCGTCATGGGTCTGAAGCAGACCACCACGGGCGAGACGCTCTGTGACGACAAGCAGCAGGTCATCCTGGAGTCCATGGACTTCCCGGCGCCTGTCATCCAGGTCGCCATCGAGCCGAAGTCCAAGGGTGACCAGGAGAAGCTGGGTGTCGCCATCCAGCGTCTCTCGGAGGAGGACCCCTCCTTCCAGGTTCACTCGGACGAGGAGACCGGCCAGACCATCATCGGTGGTATGGGCGAGCTTCACCTCGAGGTGCTCGTCGACCGCATGAAGCGCGAGTTCCGCGTCGAGGCGAACGTCGGCAAGCCGCAGGTCGCGTACCGCGAGACGATCCGTCGGGCCGTCGAGCGCGTGGACTTCACCCACAAGAAGCAGACCGGTGGTACCGGTCAGTTCGCCAAGGTGCAGATCGCGATCGAGCCCATCGAGGGCGGCGAGGCGTCGTACGAGTTCGTCAACAAGGTCACCGGTGGCCGCATCCCCCGGGAGTACATCCCGTCGGTGGACGCGGGTGCGCAGGAAGCCATGCAGTTCGGCATCCTCGCCGGCTACGAGATGACGGGCGTCCGCGTCACGCTTCTCGACGGTGCCTACCACGAGGTCGACTCCTCCGAGCTGGCCTTCAAGATCGCCGGTTCGCAGGCCTTCAAGGAGGCCGCGCGTCAGGCGAAGCCCGTGCTGCTCGAGCCGATGATGGCCGTAGAGGTCACCACGCCCGAGGACTACATGGGTGACGTCATCGGCGACATCAACTCCCGCCGTGGCCAGATCCAGGCCATGGAGGAGCGCAGCGGCGCTCGCGTCGTGAAGGGCCTCGTGCCCCTCTCGGAGATGTTCGGCTACGTCGGAGACCTCCGCAGCAAGACGTCGGGTCGCGCAAGCTACTCAATGCAGTTCGACTCCTACGCCGAGGTTCCGCGGAACGTCGCCGAGGAGATCATCGCGAAGGCCAAGGGCGAGTAACTCACTCGAGTTCACGCTTTAGGCTTGACACCATCCGCCGGGGTTCGACCCCACAAGGCAAGATCCCCGGCGGTTGGCTTCCCAGCAAAGATCACCTGGCGCCGATGAAGCAAGGCGTACAGAACCACTCCACAGGAGGACCCAGTGGCGAAGGCGAAGTTCGAGCGGACTAAGCCGCACGTCAACATCGGCACCATCGGTCACATCGACCACGGTAAGACGACCCTCACGGCCGCCATTACCAAGGTGCTGCACGACGCGTACCCGGACCTGAACGAGGCCTCGGCCTTCGACCAGATCGACAAGGCTCCTGAGGAGCGCCAGCGCGGTATCACCATCTCGATCGCGCACGTCGAGTACCAGACGGAGACGCGTCACTACGCGCACGTCGACTGCCCCGGTCACGCGGACTACATCAAGAACATGATCACGGGTGCCGCGCAGATGGACGGCGCCATCCTCGTGGTCGCCGCTACCGACGGCCCGATGCCGCAGACCAAGGAGCACGTGCTCCTGGCCCGCCAGGTCGGCGTTCCGTACATCGTCGTCGCCCTGAACAAGGCCGACATGGTGGACGACGAGGAGATCCTGGAGCTCGTCGAGCTCGAGGTGCGTGAGCTCCTCTCCGAGTACGAGTTCCCGGGCGACGACCTGCCGGTCGTCAAGGTCTCCGCTCTGAAGGCCCTCGAGGGCGACAAGGAGTGGGGCAACTCGGTCCTCGAGCTCATGAAGGCCGTGGACGAGAACATCCCGCAGCCCGAGCGCGACGTCGACAAGCCGTTCCTCATGCCGATCGAGGACGTCTTCACGATCACCGGTCGCGGTACGGTCGTCACCGGCCGTATCGAGCGTGGTGTCCTCAAGGTCAACGAGACCGTTGACATCGTGGGCATCAAGCAGGAGAAGACCACCACCACGGTCACCGGCATCGAGATGTTCCGCAAGCTGCTCGACGAGGGCCAGGCCGGTGAGAACGTCGGTCTGCTCCTCCGTGGCATCAAGCGCGAGGACGTCGAGCGCGGCCAGGTCATCATCAAGCCCGGTTCGGTCACGCCGCACACCGAGTTCGAGGCCCAGGCCTACATCCTGTCGAAGGACGAGGGTGGCCGTCACACCCCGTTCTTCAACAACTACCGCCCGCAGTTCTACTTCCGTACCACGGACGTGACCGGCGTCGTGACCCTCCCCGAGGGCACCGAGATGGTCATGCCGGGTGACAACACTGAGATGACCGTTGAGCTCATCCAGCCCGTCGCCATGGAAGAGGGCCTGAAGTTCGCCATCCGTGAGGGTGGCCGGACCGTCGGCGCCGGCCAGGTCACCAAGATCAACAAGTAAGTCCGCTTACTTGCTGGGTCTTGTCGATCCCCCTCGGGGTGCCTCCTTCGGGGGGCCTCCGTCGGGGGCTTGACGCCTGGTAGCTCCTGCGAGCTTTGAGAGGGCCCGTACGACTTCGGTCGTGCGGGCCCTTTTGCGTGCCCGCGTTCCTGGTCGGCGGCTGGCTCGCTCACGCGGCGTGGTCGGCGATGTCTGCGGCGCCGGCGACGTCGGCACGGCAGTCACGGCAGTACGCGCCCGGCGCGGGGCTGCGAATCGCGCGCTCGCAGCCTTCGCAGCTGTGGAGCGGGGGGCGTGGGGGCGGAACTTCTGCGGTGCCGGAGTGCGTGTGGGGTCCGCGCGTCGGTGCTGGTGGCGGCAGGAGGGCTGTGAGGCGGTGGGCGAGCAGGCCCGCCGGGTTGCGGAGCCGTTCGCGTGGCAGGTTCGCGGTCAGGGCGTGGCGTACGGCTTCGGGTCTCACATCACGCTCCAGCCAGGCGGCCACTGCGGGGGTTAGGTGCTGGACGGCGTGTTCGGGGAGGAGCAGGCGGGGGTCCTGGTGGTGGAGGGAGATGAGGAGGGTGGCGGCGGTGCGGTGGTGAGTTGGGTCGGAGGTAGATGGTTCGGGCAGCGGGGGAGTAGGCGCAGGTGGGGGAGTGACCGGTTGTTCCGGCGGCTCCGGCTCCTCCGGCCTCTCGGCCTCTGCGGGGTCCTTCGGTTCTTCCGGCGGCTCTGGCTCCACCGGTTCGGGCGACTGAACGGGTGCCCTCGGTGTGTGTACGTCGATGGGGGCGACGGGGGCGTTGAACGACACCGTGTGCGTGACGACCCGGCCGCTCGGGAGGCGTTTCCGGATGCGGGAGAGGTAGCCGTGGGTCTCCAGCTCGCGCAGGGCGGCGGCGATACGTGTCTCGCCCTCCGGGAAGCGGGCCGCGAGCGTCTTGATGTCGGCGCGGGCGCCCGGCGGCAGCGACTGGATGTGCACGGCCAGGCCGATGGCGAGGCCGGAGAGGTCGCGGTGCTGGGCGAGGTGGTTGCCGACGACGGTGAAGCGGCTCGTCTGGGGCGTGTTGACGTGGGTGATGCCGCGTGGATTCAGCGACACGTCCGGTGCGGCGGGCATGGGCCCATTAAGCTTCTGCGTATCCATCGGGAAGGGGCTCGCCTTCTTGGTGGTCAGGCCCTCGCATTTGGGATTGCAGTCCCGGCGGGGGCCGACACATGTCTGGGTCTGTGGTTGGTGCGTTGCTGTGAGTAATCGCGGCGAGCATATGGCATGTGACTGCGGCTGTTTGCAGTTGAGTTGGGGGCTGCCACTCGTCTGGGTGACGGGCGCACGCGGGCGCGCGGGGTGGTGCGCGTTCAGGCGGTGGGGCGAGGTGGGGTTGGGCCGGTCATTTCCGCCGGTTGTGCGTGTAGGTCTTTGATCGCGCCCGGCGCCGGGTGGTGGTTCACCGGGACGGGGATTGCCGCGATCCGGTGATTCGGGGGTCGGGCGGGGTGCAGGTGATGTCGATCTCCGCCCAGACGGTCTTGCGTGGGGGCCGGCGTTCCATGACGCCCCAGCAGTCCGCGAGTGCTTCTACGAGGATCAGGCCCCGGCCCGATTCGGCGTCGGCGGAGGCGGCCTGCGGCGCGGGCAGGCGGTCGGGGCAGGTGTCGGTGATCTCGATGCGCAGGGTAACCGGTGAGATGTGGAGGTCCATGCGGAAGTCCCGGTCGGGGAGGCGGGCGTGGGTGACCGCGTTGGTGGCGAGTTCCGCGAGGGTGTGGGCGGCCCGTTCGATGGTGGCGGGTGGCAGGTCCCAGGCCCGGAGCTGTTCTGTACCGAGAAGGCGTGCGAGGCGGGCTCCGCGTGGCGTGGGGGACAGTTGTACGCCGTAGCGGCGGGTGGGGCTGGAAAGGCGGACCAGTTCATCGTTCACGTCACCCAGCGTGGCCGTGTGTGCTTACCGTTACTGGTTACTTGGCGTGTGTGCCCGGTGACTGTCCGGGGCTTGTCCGGTGCTGTCCGGGCTGTCCGGCGGGGGATCGGGTAGGGCGGCCCTTGCGTGATCGGCGGGGAACAGTGCGGAACGGTGGAGGTGGCCCGGGTGGACAGCACGGCGGAGAGTACGGACGAGCCCGGCTGGGATGTCGATCCTGATGATGAGCAAGGTGCCGCGATCATCGCCATGGTCGGGCAGCAGATCCGGATGCGGCGTGAGCAACTCGGGATGCGGGCCGGTCAGTTGGGCGGGGCCATCGGCTACAGCGAGGATCAGATCTACAAGGTCGAGTCCGGGAAGCGGATCCCGAAGCCGGAGTTCTTGGACGGCGTGGACCAGGCGCTGGACGCGGGTGGGCTGATCTCGGCGACCAAGGAGCGGGTGGCTGAGGTTCGGTATCCGAAGAAGCTGCGGGATCTGGCGAAGATGGAGTCCAAGGCCTCCGAGCTTCAGTGGTACGGCGCCCACGACATTCATGGTCTGTTGCAGACCGAGCAGTACATGTTGGCGCTGTTCGAGATGCGGCAGCCCGCATACGAGGAAGCGCTGATCAAGAAGGGCGTTGCCGGTCGGTTGGCCCGACAGGTCATTTTCGGCCGGTGTCCGGCACCCGCGCTCAGTTTTGTGTTGGAGGAGGTGGCGTTGCAGCGCCCGTACGGAGGCACAATGGTGCTGCGCGGTCAGCTCGAACGCCTCGTAGAACTGGGGCAGTTGCGCAACGTGTCCATCCAGGTGATGCCGACCGGCAGGGAGGAACACGCTGGGGCGGACGGCAGTATCGAGATGCTGAAGTTCCCGGACGGAACCGCGGTGGGCCGTTCACCAGGAGTCGCTGGAGGGCGACCGGTGGATGAGCCCAAGCACCTTCGAATCCTGGAATTGCGGTATGGCATGATCCGGGCCCAGGCTCTCACCCCGAGGGAGTCCTTGGGCTTCATCGAGCAACGGCTGGGAGAGACATGAATCGCACGGTCTCCGCAGGAAGCGACGCCGTACTGGAATGGCGCAAGAGCAGCTACAGCAGCAACGGAAGCGAAATCGAGTGTGTCGAGGTTGCCCACGCTCCCGGCACGGTTCACGTCCGTGACTCCAAGAAGGCACAGGGCCCTCGGTTCTCCGTGGGCGGCTCTGCGTGGGCAGAGTTCGTGGCCTACGCCTCCGGGAGCTAGTCATGGCCTGCTCTGAGCACCGACTGGAATGGCGCAAGAGCAGCTACAGCAGTGACGGCAATGAAGGGGACTGTGTCGAGGTCGCTCTCGCCCCCGGCGCTGTCCACGTCCGGGACTCCAAGCGCACGCGCGGCCTTCAACTCTCTGTGGGCGGCTCCGCGTGGGCGGAATTCGTGGCCTACGCGTCCGGGAGCTGAGCCCCTTACGCCGGGGTCTGCGTCGGGCGCCAGAGCCAAGGGCGGGCGTCCGGGGAGAAGCCCGCGATCGTCGGGCCCCGGCGGCCGACGGTGAGGGACGGGCCGTTCAGGGTGACCGGGGCGGTGGCCGGATGGCTGATGCGGCCCTCGTGGTGCATCTGGATGCGGCCCGCCAGGTCGGTGCCGACGAGGTAGGGGCCGGCGGCGACGACAGGACCGTAGCCGGGGAAGTGCACGGCGGGGCCGCCCGGGGAGAGCAGGCGGTCGGAGGCCGGAGGCCGGTAGTAGAGGCGGTCACCCGCCGCGGCTATCGCGTCCGCCGGGGTCGGCAGGCCGGTGAGCGGGTCGGGGCCCTCCGGTGTCCAGTGGTGGACGGTGTAGTGGCCGGGGGCGTAGACGTGCACCTGCCGGTCCGGGCCGATGACGGCGGTCAGGCCGTCCTGGACGGGGCCGCCGCCGAGATCGCGCCAGGCGGTCCAGGTGCCGTTCGTGGCGCGGACGCGTGTGCTGATGCCCTGGTCGGCGTTGCGGACGAAGAGGTGGACGCGGCCGTCGGGGGCGGTGACCGTCACCGGGACGCCGATGCGGCGGCCGCGGTCGGGGTCGGCCTCCGGGTTGCCGAGGCCGGTCCAGGAGCCGTACTTGCGCGGGCCGCGCTGTTCGAGGACGACGATCTCGCGGACGTTCGAGCCGTTGCGGCCCTCGACGGCGGCGAGGCGCAGGCCGAAGACCAGGTGGCGGCCGTCGGGGAGCGCGGCGCTGCTGAGCACCGGGGCGAGCGGGCCGCCGCCGAGGTCGACGGGGGCGCCGAACGCGCCGTCCTTCTCGTCGTAGCGGACCGCGCGCAGGCCGAGGACGCCGTACGCGGTGACGGCGCCGTCAGGGTTCTGCTGGAGGGCCAGGCGCGGGCCCGGGTAGCGGTAGTGGGTGGCGCGGACCCAGCCCTTGCGGTTGGTGAGCGGGCGGTCGCCGCCGACGTTGTAGTCGCCGCAGCCCGAGGGGTTGCCGCAGTCCCAGTCGGGCGCGGCGCCGTACGGGACCAGGTGCGCGGCCTTCTCCGTGAGGACCTTCGGCGGGAGGTTCTTGGGCCAGTGGTTGTTGTAGTAGCCGCGGAAGGCGGTGGTCGCGAACGCGGGCGGTCCGCCCTTGCTCCGCTCCGTCCAGCGGATCAGCGCCGCCCAGGTGAAGGACGCCACGGCGGTGTGGTCGGCGTGGTCGGAGTAGCCGATCTGCTCGCTGTCGCGGATCGCGGTGATCCGGTCGCTGAGCTGGATGTCCGGGTCCGGGTCCAGTGTGTGTACGAGGGTGGGGCGGTACCGCTCGAAGAGGGCTACGAGGGTGTCGACCAGGGAGTCGTAGTCGTACGTCTGGACGGTGCGCAGCGGGGAACCGGCGGGGACGAGGGTGCGCAGGAGCAGGCCGCGCTCGCGCCACAGGGCGGGTACGCCCATGTGTCCGAACGGCGTGTGCATCGACAGGTCGAGGTGGATCAGCTCGACGCGGCGGCCCTGGTGTTCGAGGGTGCTGACCTCGGCCTGGAAGCCGTTGGGCAGGCGCAGGACGCCGTTGTCCCAGCGAGTGAAGACGGGGAGGCCGAGCTGGGTCGCGTAGGACTGGCGCAGGCCCTGGTGGCGGGCCGAGGAGTAGGCGGCCTTGTCGGGACGGGGGTTGCGGTCGGACGGCGACTTGTTCTGGCCGTGGGCCTCGCCGGCCGTGACGTAGACGCAGACGAGCGGGGTGCCGGCGGCGAGCGAGTGCTGCGTGTCCGGGTTCATGAAGTACAGGTCGTCGTCCGGGTGGGCGAGGACCTGCATCTGCAGCGCGCGCTCCGCCTGGGCGGCGGGGCGGCCGGTCGCGGGGGAGGGGGCGGTGGTGTGCGGCGGGGTGGAGGGGGTGACGCGGGAGCAGGCGCTGAGGGCTCCGGCTCCGGCGAGGGCGGCGCCGACGGTGAGGATCCCGCGCCGGGAGAGGTCCGGGCGACCTCCAGCCCGGGATATAGCTCCCCTAACGGGCTTTTCGGACCCAAATATCGCAGGTCGCTTCCGCACGGTGACGCTCACTCCGTCCGCTGGTGAGGCAGCGGTCGGTAGTGCGCTCGCCTCTGTTCAGGTGGTGTGGTGCTTGGGGATTTCTGTGTTTCACCTGAGTAGAGGGGGGAACGAAGATTCGGGTTCCATGCGCGTACATCTTGTGTTCACCGGGGGTGCCCGGCGCTCACGTGCGGCTCCAGTTGTGGAGGACAGCGAGTGAGTAGGCGATACGGATGTCGATGTGCCGGGGGTCGACGCGGTAGGCCTTGCTGAGGCCCCGGTAGTCGAGGACCGTACGGAGACCACGCCCGCGCCATCTGACGCGGGTCGGAGGCCTCCAGGCGGAGTCGGTCGTGTCGCCCTCGATGAGGGCGTACACGACGGAGAACACCGCGGCGATCAGCCACACCGGGTACGTCACCACGTACCCCAGCCACGCGTACCAGGTCCCGGCCCGGCCGGTGAACCCGGCGGCTGACCACCGGGTGCGCCGCGGCCAGGGCACGAAGCGGCCGTGCCGGTACGTGATCCGGGTCAGCGGGGCGCCGTCCGCACCGTGCACATCGAAGGCGTCGGAGTCCGCGGGGCGGACGGAACACAGCAGCTCACCGCTGCTGCCCTGCACCCAGAACGGCACCGGCGCCGACAGGGACAGCGGCGCGTTGGTCCGCGGCACGCAGATCCGGGCCAACGGCGGGGTCTGGGGGCCCGCGCCCGACAGCCGCAGCGTCGCCGCCATCTCCGTACCGGGCGGAAACCCGGTCGCCTCGCCCACCGGGACGGGATTGTTCGACGTGACCGTGAACGCCGTCCGATCACTCACGTTGCTCATGCGGTTCGGTACCGGAACACCAGCCACTTCGGTGCGTCCCGTACATCGGCCTCGTAGCCGTGCTCCTGGGCGATCTGCACGGCGCGGGCCACGCCGAGCTGCCGGTAGTAGCTGTCGTCGACCTCGATGCGGCCGTCGCGGTGGCGCCATGTCGTGCCGCTGCTCCGGCGGCCTTCGAGAACCGGCGACCGGTTGTCGAACAGGGTTCGCAGCCCGTCCTCCAGCCAGGGCAGGTCGGTGGAGCACTCCCAGCGCATCCGCTTGCGGTTCAGCCACATGCGGCGGCGCGTCCGCAACCGGCGGCCGGAGCCGGGGAACCCCGGCAGGTCGAGGTCCCACAGGAAGGTGAAGGGAAGGAAGACGAAGTACAGGAAGACCAGGACCAGCCAGGGCACCAGCCACAGGACCCAGAGCGGCGGGAACCAGAGCCATTGCAGCGCGTAGCGGGCGCGCGGTCTCACCCGCGCGGACACCGCAGATCCAACCAGCCAGGGAGCTTCGCGTCCGCGCCGTCGGCCAGTTCCCAGCCGAACTCGTGGTGCGCGATCTCCCAGGCGCGACGGGCGCCGAGCAACCGGTAATAACTGTCGTCGACACCGAGCCGGTGAACGCCGCCCCCGCACGGCAGCGGAACGGGGGCGCCAGCGCGTGGGGGGACGCAGTTGAGCCGGTGATCCTGCAGGAGCACACGCAGCTCCCGCTCCTGTTCACCCGGATCGGCGATGCGGTCCAGGCGCAGCCGGTCCCGGTCGATCCAGAGCCGCCGCCGCCAGCGGGGCTTCCGCATACGGCCGTGACCCGACTGCTGTACCTCCACTTCGAGGAGGGCCAGCACGAGCAAGGGGATGCGGGCGAGCAACCACAGCACCGGCCCCCACACCCACTGGAGGCAATAGCGGCTCCAGACCCGCAGCGCCGATTTGGGTGGCCGGGGAGCCCAGGCGCGGCTCGTGGCCGACGTCGTCGCTGTCATCCGAGTGCTCCAAGCCCGTGGTGGATCGCGTCCTTGTACTTCTCGTACTTCCCGTGCACCTCGTCGGAGAAGGCGGTCTCGGCCGACTCGACCACTTTGTAACCGCGGTAAGCGGTCTCAGTGCCACGGGAGACCCAAGAAGTGGGATCGATGAACGTCTTGCCGTTCTCACCGAGCTTCACCGCGTCCGCAAGGCCGGGGATCTTGTTGAGCGGGGTGCTGTCGATGATCTTCGGGAAAACGTGTTCGTCCAGGTAACGAGCGGGGCTGGTCAGCGGCCGCTCGTACCGTACCGCGTCGTTGAAGACCCGCTCGGTGGCCATGGCGATGCGGTCCTTGAAGTCGCCGGTGGCGCGGTAGACGGCCTTGCCGTCGCCGAACATGCCCAGGAACTTCTTGGAGTCCAGGAAGACCTCGGCGTTCTTCGCCTTTCCCGCGATCTCGGCGATGCGCTCCGTGGCTTTGAAGGCGTCCGCCGAGATCTCCACCCCCTTGAAGGCCTGAACGGCGACCT
Source organism: Streptomyces sp. NPDC016845 (assembly GCF_044332585.1). Taxonomy (NCBI): domain Bacteria; kingdom Bacillati; phylum Actinomycetota; class Actinomycetes; order Kitasatosporales; family Streptomycetaceae; genus Streptomyces; species Streptomyces sp. NPDC016845. The sequence goes on from NZ_JBIRPI010000017.1 coordinate 149,639, forward strand.
TGCCACCCTTCAGGAGGTCTCCGAAGGGAACGAATCCGGCGATGTCGAGACCGATGTCGAGCCAGGACCCCTTCTTGGCGCCGGCCGCCCAGCCGACCGCGTGGAAGCCGAGAGCGCCTGTGTTCAAAACGCGGGCGAGGGCTTCGAAGACCACCGCGCCGACGACCGTCTCGGAGAAGACGATGGCCAGAGCGTCGCAGGCGGCAGCCGCGAGGCCGAGCCAGTCGCCGATCTTGTAGATCGTGTCCGCGTGCTCCTGGATCCACTTCCAGAGGTCACCGGCGATCTCCTTGATCTTGTTGCCGATGTCCTTGAGCGTGTCCACGAGCTTGTCGAGCAGGCTCTCGTCCGGTGCGTTGGCGGCGGCCTTGCGCAGGAGGCGGGCCGCGGCCCGGGCCGCCTCGTCGTGGTGCTCCAGGAGGGACTGGGCCTTCTTGACGATGGCGTCGAGGTCGCCCTGCGCCTCATTCACCCGCTGGACCGCATGGTCCAGGCGACGCTGCGCCTCGTGCAGGGCGGCATCGGTATCGAACGTCTTGCCCGCCAGTTTGAGGTCAGGGCTGCCTTGCGCGCTGGTGAGGGTGCGCCGAGCCGCCTCGGCCTCGCGCTCGTAGCGGCCCGCGAGGGTCTGGAACTCCGCAAGGCGGGTGTGCCACGTGTTCAGCGCGTGCGCGGCGTCCGACACCGAGCTGTGGCCGTCCGCCAGGTACTTGGGCAGACTGCCCAGCTTCTTGGTGAAGGCCTCGGCGGCCAGCCCCTCCCAGGCGGCGTTCGCCTTCCCCAGTCTGGTCAGCGTCCCGTGCGCGTCGCCGAGCCGCTTGCCCGCCGCCTCAAGGGAGGTGACCAGCTTCTGTACGGAAGCGGGCACCCCCGGGGCGGGGTCGAAGCCGAGTGCGTCGTAGGTCTGCGTGGTCATGGAGTCTCCTCGACTGGCTCGGCGCGGTCAGTACGCGGCGAGGGGGGAGGCGGCGGGCACCGATTCGGCGTCGTCGGGCACCGGTACCTGCTCCCCGAAGGCGATCGTGTCGGCGATGTCCGCGAGGACGGCCTGGTAGTGGAAGAGGTCCTGGGTGTCCGGCGTGCTCAGGCACAGGAGCAGCAGCCGGTCCTCGTCGGGGAAGGGCAGCCACACTTCGATGCGTACGAAGAAGCGCTCCTGCTCCGCGGGGCTGGGGGAACCGGCGGGCCCGGCAGTAACGGCGGTGCCAGCAGTGCTAGCGATTCCAGCGGGACCGGCAGCATCGGCAGGGCCCGCAGCGCTCGCGGCATCGGCAGGGCCCGCAGTGTCGGCTGAGTCGGCGGCACCGGTGGTACCGACCGGGCTCACAGAGGTGGCAGGGCCGGTGGCGGCGTCCGGCTCCGCGGGCTGCGCCGGGAGGTCCCATACCGCGCGCGTGCCCGCGATGTGCACCACCGCCGGGCCGACGGGCAGGACGATCGGCTGGACCTCGCCGCTCTCGGCGGACTTGTCCAGGAGCTCGGCGATCCCGGCCGCGCTGATGTACGGATCCGGGTTCGCCAGCTCCCGCACGCTGACGGTGAGCGTCGCACGGCTGTAGCGCTCGGGCGGTTCCACCCCGTCCGCGGTGCCGCCGATCGGGAAGATGCCCAGAGCCTGGTAGACCCCGCCGCCCGCCGTGAGGTCCTCCGCCGTGACGCCGTAGAGGACGGCCATCATCCTGCGTAGCGGCTCCAGCTCCTCGGCCTCGCCCCAGTAGTCACGGGCGAACTGCCGCAGCTGCTCGTCGTGGGCCGCCGTGTCGGCGCCGAGGCCGAGCGGGATCTCGTGGAACTCGGGCTGCACCTGGAAGCGGAAGGCCGGGGCGGGGCCGGGCTCGGGTGCTGTGGTCACCGGTGTGCACCGCTGCCAGCGGGGCTCTTGACCTCGACGGCCCCGACCTTGGCCCGCACCAGGTCCTCCACGTGCTGGAACTCCTTGCCCGCCTTGGCCACCTTCTCGGTGACCCCGCCGGTGGCGTCGGCGATCAGCTTGATCCCGTAGCCCCACTTGTCCTGGAAGTCGTCGCACGCCTCTTCCAGCTCGCCGTGGCCGGACCCCTTGGGCCCGATGTCCTTCAGCTCGCGCATAGCCGCACGCATGCCATTGGCACACGTACTGAGATCGGTGATGAGTCGGGACAGTGCCTCGAACTCGACTTTGCTGTGACCGGCCATGGCCGAGGCCCCCTCGTGCTCGGTGCTGCCCGAACACTCTGGCATGCCCCGCGTGGAGCAATCGCAGCAGGTCACCGACCCATTGCCGAAGTACACGAGACCCACACGGCGCCCTCACGCCGGGGACGTCGGTTTGACCTCAGTCACACACCGGGTAATCTCTACGGCTCGATTGGCCCCCGGCGTGTCCCATGTGGCAGACTGTCGGGGTTGCTCGGTTGAGTGCCGATGCTGCGCGCCTCCCGCCGGGAGGACTGAAAGCGAGTCCCACAGTACTCGTCGCCTTATCTGTCAAGGGTTCGAAAGGACCAGCAGGCAGCGCTGGGGCGGACGTACGGGAATCTTTCGGGAAGTGCAGTGCGGTGGCTGGACCAGGCACCCGGTGGGTTTCTTCCCCCGGACCCGCGGCCTTGGGCCGCAGCCCCCTTAGCAGGGAAATCCGTACGGATATTTCTGTCAGCGGGACTGCGACACGCCCGACCGCGTGGGTCGGAGGAGGAGTGAAACAGGACCCCCGGGTTCCAGAGCGCTTACGAGAGACAGGACTACTAAGTAGCCATGGCGGGACAGAAGATCCGCATCCGGCTCAAGGCCTACGACCACGAGGTCATCGACTCCTCGGCGAAGAAGATCGTCGAGACGGTGACGCGTACTGGTGCGTCGGTCGCGGGCCCGGTGCCGCTGCCTACCGAGAAGAACGTGTACTGCGTCATCAAGTCGCCGCACAAGTACAAGGACTCGCGCGAGCACTTCGAGATGCGCACGCACAAGCGCCTGATCGACATCCTCGACCCGACGCCCAAGACCGTTGACTCCCTGATGCGACTCGACCTCCCGGCCGGTGTCGACATCGAGATCAAGCTCTGAGGGCCGGTGATCTGAAGATGACCAAGCAGATCAAGGGCATCCTGGGCGAGAAGCTCGGCATGACGCAGGTGTGGGACGAGAACAACCGTGTTGTTCCGGTCACCGTCGTCAAGGCCGGCCCCAACGTCGTGACCCAGGTCCGTACGAACGACTCCGACGGCTACGAGTCCGTCCAGATCGCGTTCGGCGAGATCGACCCGCGCAAGGTGAACAAGCCCCTCAAGGGCCACTTCGCCAAGGCCGACGTCACCCCCCGTCGTCACCTCGTCGAGATCCGTACCGCTGACGCCAGCGAGTACACCCTCGGCCAGGAGATCACCGCTGAGACCTTCGAGTCCGGCGTCAAGGTGGACGTGACCGGCAAGAGCAAGGGCAAGGGCTTCGCCGGTGTCATGAAGCGTCACAACTTCAAGGGCCTCGGCGCCGGTCACGGCACCCAGCGCAAGCACCGCTCGCCGGGCTCGATCGGTGGCTGCGCCACCCCGGGTCGTGTGTTCAAGGGCCTCCGCATGGCGGGCCGTATGGGCAACGAGCGGGTCACCACCCAGAACCTGACCGTTCACGCCGTTGACGCGGAGAAGGGCCTGCTCCTCATCAAGGGCGCGGTTCCTGGTCCGAACGGCGGCCTCGTCCTGGTCCGCACCGCGGCCAAGGGGGCCTGAGGACTATGAGCACCATTGACATTCTGTCGCCCTCCGGCGACAAGACCGGGACCGTCGAGCTCCCGGCCGAGATCTTCGACGTGGAGAAGATCAGCGTTCCGCTGCTTCACCAGGTCGTCGTCGCGCAGCTGGCCGCGGCCCGTCAGGGCACGCACAAGGTCAAGCGTCGTGGCGAGGTCCGCGGTGGCGGTAAGAAGCCTTACCGCCAGAAGGGCACCGGCCGCGCGCGCCAGGGTTCGACCCGTGCGCCGCAGTTCGCCGGCGGTGGCGTCGTCCACGGCCCCACGCCGCGTGACTACTCGCAGCGGACCCCGAAGAAGATGAAGGCCGCGGCCCTGCGCCACGCCCTCACCGACCGGGCCCGCAACGCTCGCATCCACGTCGTCACCGGCGTGGTCGACGGCGGAGTCTCCACCAAGGCCGCCAAGTCGCTGCTCGGCAAGATCAGTGAGCGCAAGAACGTGCTCCTGGTCATCGACCGCGCCGACGAGGCCTCGCTGCTCTCCGCTCGCAACCTGCCCCAGGTGCACATCCTGGAGCCGGGCCAGCTGAACACGTACGACGTTCTCGTCTCGGACGACGTGGTCTTCACCCAGGCCGCTTTCGAGTCCTTCGTGTCTGGCCCCAAGGCCAACGACACCGAAGGGAGCGAAGCCTGATGGCTACGCGTCACCCGAGCATCGCCTCGAAGGCCGCCAAGGCCAAGAAGGTAGCGCGCGTCGCCAAGGCGAAGCGCCACGCCACCGAGGGCAAGAACACCGTTGAGACGCCGCTGAGCAAGAGCTTCACGGACCACCGTGACGTCCTCGTCAAGCCGGTCGTCTCGGAGAAGAGCTACGCGCTCCTCGACGAGGGCAAGTACACCTTCATCGTCGACCCGCGTGCCAACAAGACCCAGATCAAGCAGGCCGTCGAGGCGGTCTTCTCGGTCAAGGTCTCCGGGGTCAACACGATCAACCGGCAGGGCAAGCGCAAGCGGACCCGCACCGGCTTCGGCCAGCGTGCGAACACCAAGCGCGCGATCGTGACCCTCGTTGAGGGCGACCGTATCGACATCTTCGGCCAGGCCTCCTAACGGAGCGCCCTGGTCCGAATATCGGACGAGGACTGAGAAATGGGAATCCGCAAGTACAAGCCGACTACGCCGGGGCGTCGTGGCTCCAGCGTCGCCGACTTCGTCGAGGTCACGCGGTCCACGCCGGAGAAGTCGCTGGTCCGCCCGCTGCACAGCAAGGGCGGCCGTAACAACGCCGGTCGTGTGACCGTTCGCCACCAGGGTGGCGGACACAAGCGCGCCTACCGAGTGATCGACTTCCGTCGTCACGACAAGGACGGCGTGCCGGCGAAGGTCGCGCACATCGAGTACGACCCGAACCGCACCGCGCGCATCGCGCTCCTGCACTACGCAGACGGCGAGAAGCGCTACATCATCGCTCCGCGCGGCCTGTCGCAGGGTGACCGGGTTGAGAACGGCCCCGGGGCCGACATCAAGCCGGGCAACAACCTCGCGCTCCGCAACATCCCGGTCGGTACCACGATCCACGCGATCGAGCTCCGTCCGGGCGGCGGCGCCAAGTTCGCCCGCTCCGCCGGTGCCTCCGTGCAGCTGCTCGCGAAGGAGGGCTCGATGGCCCACCTTCGTATGCCGTCCGGTGAGATCCGTCTGGTCGACGTGCGCTGCCGCGCCACGATCGGCGAGGTCGGCAACGCCGAGCAGTCGAACATCAACTGGGGCAAGGCCGGCCGTAAGCGCTGGCTGGGCGTTCGCCCGACCGTTCGCGGTGTGGCGATGAACCCGGTCGACCACCCGCACGGTGGTGGTGAGGGCAAGACCTCCGGTGGTCGCCACCCGGTCTCCCCGTGGGGTCAGAAGGAGGGTCGTACTCGTTCGCCGAAGAAGGCTTCGAACAAGTACATCGTCCGCCGCCGCAAGACGAACAAGAAGCGCTAGGAGCGGGTTTAGATGCCGCGCAGTCTCAAGAAGGGACCCTTCGTCGACGGCCACCTCGTAAAGAAGGTGGACGCTCAGAACGAAGCTGGTTCCAAGAACGTCATCAAGACCTGGTCCCGCCGCTCGATGATCATCCCCAGCATGCTGGGCCACACGATCGCGGTGCACAACGGCAAGACCCACATCCCGGTGTTCGTCACCGAGTCGATGGTCGGCCACAAGCTCGGCGAGTTCTCGCCGACGCGCACCTTCCGGGGTCACGTCAAGGACGACCGGAAGTCGAAGCGCCGCTAAGGCGGGGTGGAATCGACTATGACAAACACCGAAGGGACAACCATGGAAGCCAGGGCCCAGGCGCGGTACATCCGCGTCACGCCCATGAAGGCCCGCCGCGTGGTGGACCTCATCCGTGGCATGGACGCCACGGAGGCTCAGGCGGTCCTGCGTTTCGCCCCGCAGGCCGCGAGCGTGCCGGTCGGCAAGGTGCTGGACAGCGCCATTGCCAACGCCGCGCACAACTACGACCACACCGACGCCTCTTCGCTGGTCATCAGCGAGGCGTATGTGGATGAGGGCCCGACCCTGAAGCGGTTCCGTCCGCGTGCCCAGGGCCGTGCCTACCGGATCCGTAAGCGGACCAGCCACATCACCGTGGTCGTCAGCAGCAAGGAAGGAACCCGGTAATGGGCCAGAAGGTAAACCCGCACGGGTTCCGGCTCGGTGTCACGACCGACTTCAAGTCGCGTTGGTACGCCGACAAGCTGTACAAGGACTACGTCAAGGAAGACGTCGCCATCCGTCGGATGATGACGTCCGGCATGGAGCGCGCCGGCATCTCGAAGGTGGAGATCGAGCGCACCCGTGACCGCGTGCGTGTGGACATCCACACCGCTCGTCCCGGCATCGTCATCGGCCGCCGTGGCGCCGAGGCCGACCGCATCCGCGGTGACCTCGAGAAGCTCACGGGCAAGCAGGTCCAGCTGAACATCCTCGAGGTCAAGAACCCCGAGGTCGACGCTCAGCTCGTGGCCCAGGCCGTCGCGGAGCAGCTGTCCTCCCGCGTCTCCTTCCGTCGCGCCATGCGTAAGAGCATGCAGTCGGCGATGAAGGCGGGCGCCAAGGGCATCAAGATCCAGTGTGGCGGTCGTCTCGGCGGCGCCGAGATGTCCCGTTCGGAGTTCTACCGCGAGGGCCGTGTGCCCCTGCACACGCTCCGCGCCAACGTGGACTACGGCTTCTTCGAGGCCAAGACGACCTTCGGCCGTATCGGCGTGAAGGTCTGGATCTACAAGGGCGACGTCAAGAACATCGCCGAGGTTCGCGCCGAGAACGCCGCGGCCCGCGCCGGCAACCGTCCGGCCCGTGGCGGCAACGACCGCCCGGCCCGCGGTGGCGGCCGTGGTGGCGAGCGTGGCGGTCGCGGTCGTAAGCCGCAGCAGCAGTCCGCGCCGGCTGCCGAGGCCCCCAAGGCCGACGCTCCTGCCGCTGCCGCTCCGGCTGCTGAGAGCACCGGAACGGAGGCCTGACCGAAATGCTGATCCCCCGTAGGGTCAAGCACCGCAAGCAGCACCACCCGAAGCGCAGCGGTATGTCCAAGGGTGGCACGCAGGTTGCGTTCGGTGAGTACGGCATTCAGGCCCTCACCCCGGCGTACGTGACGAACCGGCAGATCGAAGCCGCTCGTATCGCGATGACGCGTCACATCAAGCGTGGCGGCAAGGTCTGGATCAACATCTATCCGGACCGCCCCCTCACCAAGAAGCCCGCCGAGACCCGCATGGGTTCCGGTAAGGGTTCTCCGGAGTGGTGGGTCGCCAACGTCAAGCCCGGACGCGTCATGTTCGAGCTGTCGTACCCCAACGAGAAGATCGCGCGTGAGGCGCTGACTCGCGCGGCCCACAAGCTGCCGATGAAGTGCAAGATCGTCAAGCGCGAGGCAGGTGAAGCGTGATGTCGACCGGTACCAAGGCGTCGGAGCTGCGCGAACTGGGCAACGAGGAGCTTCTCAACAAGCTCCGCGAGGCCAAGGAAGAGCTGTTCAACCTCCGCTTCCAGGCGGCGACGGGTCAGCTCGAGAACCACGGCCGGCTCAAGGCCGTCCGCAAGGACATCGCGCGGATCTACACCCTCATGCGTGAGCGCGAGCTGGGCATCGAGACGGTGGAGAGCGCCTGATGAGCGAGAAGACTGTGACTGAAGAGACTGCCGCCCGCGGCTTCCGCAAGACCCGTGAGGGTCTGGTCGTCAGCGACAAGATGGACAAGACCGTCGTCGTCGCCGTCGAGGACCGCGTCAAGCACGCCCTGTACGGCAAGGTCATCCGCCGTACGAACAAGCTCAAGGCGCACGACGAGCAGAACGCTGCCGGCGTCGGCGACCGCGTCCTCCTGATGGAGACGCGTCCGCTGTCCGCCACCAAGCGCTGGCGCATCGTCGAGATCCTCGAGAAGGCCAAGTAATTCTCTGAGGGGTATCCCTCAGGGTTCGTTCCGCCAGGCTCGGTGCAGAAGCGCTAGTCACTAGCGCTTCTGCACCGGGAACCGGCAGACAAACAGGAGATAGACGTGATCCAGCAGGAGTCGCGACTGCGCGTCGCCGACAACACGGGTGCGAAGGAAATTCTCACCATCCGTGTTCTCGGTGGCTCGGGTCGCCGCTACGCGGGCATCGGTGACGTCATCGTCGCCACCGTCAAGGACGCGATCCCCGGTGGCAACGTGAAGAAGGGTGACGTCGTCAAGGCGGTCATCGTTCGCACCGTCAAGGAGCGCCGCCGTCCGGACGGCTCGTACATCCGCTTCGACGAGAACGCCGCTGTCATTCTCAAGAACGACGGCGACCCTCGCGGCACCCGTATCTTCGGCCCCGTCGGCCGTGAGCTGCGCGAGAAGAAGTTCATGAAGATCATCTCGCTCGCGCCGGAGGTGCTGTAAGCATGAAGATCAAGAAGGGCGACCTGGTCCAGGTCATCACCGGTAAGGACAAGGGCAAGCAGGGCAAGGTCATTGCCGCTTACCCGCGCGACGAGCGCGTCCTGGTCGAGGGTGTCAACCGGGTCAAGAAGCACACCAAGGCCGGCCCCACGGCCACCGGCTCGCAGGCCGGCGGCATCGTGACCACCGAGGCCCCGATCCACGTCTCCAACGTCCAGCTGGTCGTGGAGAAGGACGGCAACAAGGTCGTCACGCGCGTCGGTTACCGCTTCGACGACGAGGGCAACAAGATCCGCGTTGCCAAGCGGACGGGTGAGGACATCTGATGACTACCACCACGAACCCGCGTCTGAAGCAGAAGTACCGCGACGAGATCAAGGGCAAGCTGCAGGAAGAGTTCTCGTACGAGAACGTCATGCAGATCCCCGGCCTCGTCAAGATCGTGGTCAACATGGGTGTGGGTGACGCCGCGCGTGACTCCAAGCTCATGGACGGTGCCGTCCGCGACCTGACCACCATCACCGGTCAGAAGCCGGCCATCACCAAGGCCCGCAAGTCCATCGCGCAGTTCAAGCTGCGTGAAGGCCAGCCGATCGGTGCCCACGTCACGCTCCGTGGCGACCGCATGTGGGAGTTCCTGGACCGCACCCTGTCGCTCGCGCTCCCGCGCATCCGCGACTTCCGTGGTCTGTCCCCCAAGCAGTTCGACGGCCGTGGCAACTACACCTTCGGTCTCACGGAGCAGGTCATGTTCCACGAGATCGACCAGGACAAGATCGACCGCGTCCGGGGTATGGACATCACCGTGGTCACCACGGCGACCAACGACGACGAGGGCCGCGCCCTCCTTCGTCACCTCGGCTTCCCGTTCAAGGAGGCGTGAGCGAGATGGCGAAGAAGGCTCTCATTGCCAAGGCTGCTCGTAAGCCCAAGTTCGGTGTGCGTGGCTACACCCGCTGCCAGCGTTGTGGCCGCCCGCACTCCGTGTACCGCAAGTTCGGCCTGTGCCGCGTCTGCCTTCGTGAGATGGCTCACCGTGGCGAGCTGCCGGGCGTGACCAAGAGCTCCTGGTAGTCCCCGCTTTTCGGGACTGCTTGGATCTCTCGGTAAGTAAGAGGTCGGCAGAGACTCCTGCTCTCATGGCTTAGGCTAGGAGGGTTGGGCGCTCTGCCGCCCTCACCGACTTACTACGCCGTAGGTCCCCGCGCCGCACCCGTCCCGCCCCTGTGTGGGGAGAGGGATGGCGCATACAGGAAACCCCGGCGAGAGAGGCCGAAGGCCAATTCATGACCATGACTGATCCGATCGCAGACATGCTTACGCGTCTGCGGAACGCGAACTCGGCGTACCACGACACCGTGGCTATGCCGCACAGCAAGATCAAGTCGCACATCGCCGAGATCCTCCAGCAGGAGGGTTTCATCACCGGCTGGAAGGTCGAGGACGCCGAGGTCGGCAAGTCCCTCGTCCTGGAGCTGAAGTTCGGCCCGAACCGTGAGCGTTCGATCGCCGGCATCAAGCGGATCTCCAAGCCGGGTCTGCGCGTTTACGCGAAGTCCACCAACCTGCCGAAGGTCCTCGGTGGCCTGGGCGTGGCGATCATCTCCACGTCGCACGGTCTCCTGACCGGCCAGCAGGCAGGCAAGAAGGGCGTGGGTGGGGAAGTCCTCGCCTACGTCTGGTAGCGGAAGGGAACGGAGGAAACAGCTATGTCGCGTATTGGCAAGCTCCCCATCACGGTTCCCGCCGGCGTGGACGTCACCATCGATGGCCGCACGGTCACGGTGAAGGGTTCCAAGGGCACCCTGAGCCACACCATCGTCGCGCCGATCGACATCGCCAAGGGTGAGGACGGCGTCCTGAACGTCACCCGCCCCAACGACGAGCGTCAGAACAAGGCCCTGCACGGCCTGTCCCGCACGCTGGTGGCGAACATGATCACCGGCGTGACCACGGGTTACGTGAAGAAGCTCGAGATCAGCGGTGTCGGTTACCGCGTCCTGGCGAAGGGCTCCAACCTGGAGTTCTCGCTCGGCTACAGCCACCCGATCCTGGTCGAGGCGCCCGAGGGCATCTCGTTCAAGGTCGAGTCGCCGACCAAGTTCTCGGTCGAGGGCATCGACAAGCAGAAGGTCGGCGAGGTTGCGGCCAACATCCGCAAGCTGCGCAAGCCCGACCCGTACAAGGCCAAGGGCGTCAAGTACGAAGGCGAAGTCATCCGCCGCAAGGTCGGAAAGGCGGGTAAGTAAGCCATGGCATACGGTCAGAAGATCGCTAAGGGCGACGCTTACAAGCGCGCTGCAATCAAGCGGCGCCACATCCGTATCCGTAAGCACATCTCGGGTACGGCCGAGCGTCCGCGCCTGGTCGTGACGCGCTCCAACCGCAACATCGTCGCCCAGGTGATCGACGACGTGCAGGGTCACACCCTCGCGTCGGCGTCCACCCTGGACTCGTCGATCCGCGGCGGCGAGGGCGACAAGTCCGCGCAGGCCAAGTCGGTCGGCGCCCTGGTCGCCGAGCGCGCCAAGGCCGCCGGTGTCGAGGCCGTCGTGTTCGACCGTGGTGGTAACCAGTACGCCGGGCGCATCGCCGCCCTGGCGGACGCCGCCCGCGAAGCCGGACTCAAGTTCTGAGTCGCCCGCCACGCAGTGGTTATCAGCTGCGTAGCTAGCGGAAAAAGAGAGAGGTAATTCCAATGGCTGGACCCCAGCGCCGCGGTGGCGGTGCCGGTGGCGGCGAGCGGCGGGACCGGAAGGGTCGCGACGGTGGCAACGCCGCCGCCGAGAAGACCGCGTACGTTGAGCGCGTTGTCGCGATCAACCGCGTCGCCAAGGTTGTGAAGGGTGGTCGTCGCTTCAGCTTCACTGCGCTCGTCGTAGTGGGCGACGGTGACGGCACCGTGGGTGTCGGTTACGGCAAGGCCAAGGAGGTGCCGGCCGCCATCGCCAAGGGTGTTGAGGAGGCCAAGAAGCACTTCTTCAAGGTCCCCCGTATCCAGGGCACCATCCCGCACCCGATCACGGGCGAGAAGGCCGCGGGCGTCGTCCTGCTCAAGCCTGCTTCCCCCGGTACCGGTGTTATCGCCGGTGGCCCGGTGCGTGCCGTGCTCGAGTGCGCGGGCGTGCACGACATCCTGTCGAAGTCGCTCGGCTCGTCGAACGCGATCAACATCGTGCACGCGACCGTGGAGGCCCTGAAGGGCCTGCAGCGTCCCGAGGAGATCGCGGCCCGCCGCGGTCTGCCGCTCGAGGACGTCGCTCCCGCGGCTCTGCTGCGTGCGCGTGCCGGGGCTGGTGCTGCGTAATGGCACAGCTCAAGATCACGCAGACGAAGTCGTACATCGGCAGCAAGCAGAACCACCGTGACACCCTGCGTTCCCTCGGTCTCAAGGGGATCAACACGCAGGTCGTCAAGGAGGACCGCCCCGAGTTCCGCGGCATGGTGCACACCGTCCGCCACCTCGTGACGGTTGAGGAGGTCTGATCATGGCGGAGAACAACCCGCTGAAGATCCACAACCTCCGTCCGGCCCCCGGCGCCAAGACCGCCAAGACCCGTGTCGGTCGTGGTGAGGCGTCGAAGGGTAAGACGGCCGGTCGTGGTACCAAGGGCACCAAGGCCCGTTACCAGGTTCCGGAGCGCTTCGAGGGTGGCCAGATGCCCCTCCACATGCGTCTCCCGAAGCTCAAGGGCTTCAAGAACCCGTTCAAGACCGAGTTCCAGGTCGTGAACCTGGACAAGCTGTCCTCGCTCTACCCCGAGGGTGGCGAGGTCACGGTCGAGGGCCTGGTCGCCAAGGGCGCCGTGCGCAAGAACAGCCTCGTCAAGGTCCTGGGCCAGGGCGAGATCTCCGTGGCGCTGCAGGTGACGGTCGACGCCGTCTCCGGCTCCGCCAAGGAGAAGATCACCGCCGCGGGCGGTACGGTCACCGAGCTCGTCTGAGTCCAGACGCCGTCTCGATGACATGAGCGATCCCGACCGGGGATACCCCACAAAAGGGGTATCCCCGGTTGGTCGTTCCTAGGGGGCCATGTCCGCCGGTAAGGTGGCGTCCGCTGTTAATTTGCGGGCTAGTTGAGTGTCCCCGGCACCAATCCCGGATCTTGACCGTTACCCATTCGTCGAATCCTCAAGACCGTCACCTCTGACGCACGCGCGCGGGGGTCGCAGGAGGCACCGTGCTCACCGCGTTCGCCCGGGCGTTCAAGACGCCCGACCTGCGCAAGAAGCTGCTCTTCACGCTGGGCATCGTCGTGATCTACCGGCTCGGGGCGCATGTCCCGATCCCCGGTGTGGATTACACGAACGTCCAGACGTGCATGGACGTGGCCAACTCCAGCACCGGCCTGTTCGGTCTGGTCAACATGTTCAGCGGTGGCGCGCTGCTGCAGATCACGGTCTTCGCGCTCGGCATCATGCCGTACATCACCGCGAGCATCATTCTGCAGCTGCTCACCGTGGTGATCCCGCGCCTCGAAGCCCTCAAGAAGGAGGGTCAGGCCGGTACCGCGAAGATCACGCAGTACACCCGGTACCTGACCGTGGCGCTCGCCATCCTTCAGGGCACGGGCCTCGTCGCCACCGCCCGTACCGGCGCCCTGTTCCAAGGGTGCCCCGTCGCGAGTGAGATCGTCCCCGACCAGTCGATCTTCATCACCATCACGATGGTCATCACGATGACCGCCGGTACCTGCGTCATGATGTGGCTCGGTGAGCTGATCACCGACCGCGGCATCGGCAACGGCATGTCGATCCTGATGTTCATCTCGATCGCCGCCACCTTCCCGTCCGCCCTGTGGGCCATCAAGAAGCAGGGCTCGCTGGCCGACGGCTGGATCGAGTTCGGCACCGTCATCCTCGTCGGCCTGGTCATGGTCGCCTTGGTGGTCTTCGTCGAGCAGGCCCAGCGCCGTATCCCGGTGCAGTACGCGAAGCGCATGATCGGCCGTCGTTCCTACGGCGGTACGTCTACGTACATCCCGCTCAAGGTGAACCAGGCGGGTGTGATCCCGGTCATCTTCGCCTCGTCGCTGCTGTACATCCCCGCGCTGGTCGCCCAGTTCGCCGGCGGTGACTCGCAGTGGAAGGTGTGGATCGACGACCACCTGACCAAGGGAAACCACCCGTACTACATCATCACGTACTTCCTTTTGATCGTGTTCTTCGCCTTCTTCTACGTGGCGATCTCGTTCAACCCCGAGGAAGTCGCGGACAACATGAAGAAGTATGGTGGCTTCATCCCGGGCATCCGGGCTGGCCGACCGACCGCTGAGTATCTTTCGTACGTACTCAACCGGATCACCTGGCCGGGTTCGCTGTACTTGGGGCTGATCGCACTCGTACCGACGATGGCGTTGGTTGGTTTCGGGGCAAACCAGAACTTCCCGTTCGGCGGCACCAGCATCCTGATCATCGTGGGTGTTGGTCTTGAGACGGTGAAGCAGATCGAGAGCCAGCTTCAGCAGCGCAATTACGAAGGGTTCCTCCGCTGATGCGAATCGTCCTCGTCGGGCCGCCTGGTGCCGGCAAGGGAACGCAGGCCGCGTTCCTTGCCCAGAACCTGTCGATCCCGCACATCTCCACGGGCGACCTCTTCCGTGCCAACATCAGCCAGGGCACGGAGCTGGGCAAGCAGGCCAAGTCGTTCATGGACGCGGGCCAGCTGGTACCGGACGAGGTCACCATCGGGATGGCCAAGGACCGCATGGAGCAGCCGGACGCCCGGAACGGCTTCCTGCTCGACGGCTTCCCTCGCAACGTCTCGCAGGCCGAGGCGCTCGACGTCGCCCTCAAGGCGGACGACATGAAGCTGGACGCGGTCCTGGACCTGGAGGTCCCCGAGGACGAGGTGGTCAAGCGCATCGCCGGCCGCCGCATCTGCCGTAACGACTCCGCGCACGTCTTCCACGTCGAGTACAAGCAGCCGAAGACCGAGGGCGTCTGTGACGTCTGCGGCGGTGAGCTGTACCAGCGTGACGACGACAAGGAAGAGACCGTCCGCAAGCGGCTCGAGGTCTACCACACGCAGACCGAGCCGATCATCGGTTACTACCGTGAGCAGGGGCTCGTGAAGACGATCTCCGCGCTCGGCAAGGTGGAAGAGGTCACGGCGCGGGCCATGGAGGCCCTGGGCCGCTAGACCCTCTCTTCCGTGCTACGTGGCTGAGGCCGCGGTTCCCTGTCCCGGGGGCCGCGGCCTTAGTGTTGGGGTGTACGTACACCTCGTACCGGATGACGGAGAGCGCAGGCCCCCATGGTGCAGATCAAGACCCCCGACCAGATTCGCAAGATGCGGGAGGCGGGGCTTGTCGTCGCGGCGATCCACGCCGCGACCCGTGAGGCGGCCGTGCCGGGCGCGACCACCAAGGACCTGGACGAGGTCGCCCGCAAGGTGATCGCCGAGCACGGCGCGAAGTCGAACTTCCTCGGCTACGGCGGGTTCCCCGCGACCATCTGCACCTCGAAGAACGAGGTGGTCGTCCACGGTATCCCGAGCGACGAGGTCGTCCTCGAGGACGGCGACATCATCTCCATCGACTGCGGCGCGATCGTCGACGGCTGGCACGGCGACGCGGCGTACACCGCGTTCGTCGGCTCCGGTCACTCCGCGGAGCTGCTCGAGCTCTCCCGGGTGACCGAGGAGTCCATGTGGGCCGGGATCGCCGCCATGAAGCAGGGCAACCGGCTCGTCGACGTCTCCCGCGCCATCGAGACGTACATCCGCCGCCAGCCCAAGCCCGGCGGCGGCAAGTACGGCATCGTCGAGGACTACGGCGGCCACGGCATCGGCACCGAGATGCACATGGACCCGCACCTGCTGAACTACGTCGAGCGCCGCCGCGGCAAGGGCCCCAAGCTCGTCCCCGGCTTCTGCCTCGCCATCGAGCCCATGGTCTCCCTCGGCACCCCCCGTACGGAGGTCCTGTCGGACGACTGGACGGTCATCACGACGGACGGCACGTGGTCCTCCCACTGGGAGCACTCGGTGGCGCTGACGGAGGAGGGGCCGCTCGTCCTGACGGCGCCCGACGGCGGCAGGGCGAAGCTGGCGGAGATGGGCGTGACGGCGGCGCCGGATCCGTTGGCGTAAGCGCTGCGTCGGTGGCTTAGGGATCTTGCCGGTAGGGCAGAATTCTCGGATTCGTCTTTCCGGGGGTGCTGACGTAGACTGACTCGTCGGCTCTCGTGTATCTGCATGTCCGCATGCGTGGCGCGAGAGTCGATCAAGGTAGTCGATTCGAAGGGCGAAGCGTGGCCAAGAAGCAAGGTGCCATCGAGATCGAAGGCACTGTCGTCGAGTCTCTTCCGAACGCGATGTTCAGGGTGGAGCTCCAGAACGGCCACCAGGTCCTGGCACACATCAGCGGCAAGATGCGTATGCACTACATCCGCATCCTCCCTGACGACCGGGTCGTGGTGGAGCTGTCTCCGTACGACCTGACGCGTGGCCGGATCGTCTACCGGTACAAGTAGATCTTGCCCGGTCCCGCTTCCCGCGGGGCGCCGGCAACTGACCCGGAGAACCTCACCCATGAAGGTCAAGCCGAGCGTCAAGAAGATCTGCGACAAGTGCAGGGTGATCCGCCGTCACGGTCGGGTCATGGTGATCTGCGACAACCCGCGCCACAAGCAGCGCCAGGGCTGACGCACGACTGACTGCAGTTCGTTCGCAGAGTTTCGCGCGACGCACGCAACACATTGAGTACATATGCAGGGCCCGTCGGCAGGCACAGGATTCTGAGCACTGCGGCGACACCTTCGGTCGGAGGCCGGGGACCCAGTCGTACCGAACCGCTCATCGTGGCGGGGACGGCGGCGGGGAGTGGCTCTGCTGCAGACCTCCGAAAATCAACAGGAGCCATGAATGGCACGCGTTGAAGGCGTTGACCTCCCGCGCGACAAGCGCATCGAGGTCGCCCTCACCTACGTGTTCGGCATCGGCCGTACGCGCGCCCAGCTGACGCTGGACACCGTGGGCGTCGACCGCGACATCCGCGTCCGCGACCTGAGCGAGGAAGACCTCGTCAAGATCCGCGAGTACGTGGACCAGAACTTCCAGACCGAGGGTGACCTCCGTCGCGAGATCCAGGCCGACATCCGCCGCAAGGTCGAGATCGGCTGCTACCAGGGTCTGCGCCACCGTCGTGGTCTGCCGGTCCGCGGCCAGCGCACCAGCACGAACGCGCGTACCCGCAAGGGCCCGCGTCGCGCCATCGCCGGTAAGAAGAAGCCGGGCAAGAAGTAGTCCTCAGCGGACGCTTTTCAGCGGTCTTCGCTGTAGGACCGACCACCTCCCGTAGGAGAACGACATGCCCCCCAAGGGACGTCAGGGCGCTGCCAAGAAGGTGCGCCGCAAGGAAAAGAAGAACGTCGCTCACGGCCACGCGCACATCAAGAGCACGTTCAACAACACGATCGTGTCCATCACGGACCCGACCGGCAACGTGATCTCGTGGGCCTCCGCCGGCCACGTCGGCTTCAAGGGCTCCCGCAAGTCCACGCCGTTCGCCGCGCAGATGGCCGCCGAGTCGGCTGCCCGTCGCGCGCAGGAGCACGGCATGCGCAAGGTCGACGTCTTCGTCAAGGGCCCGGGTTCCGGTCGTGAGACCGCCATCCGTTCGCTCCAGGCGACCGGCCTCGAGGTCGGCTCGATCCAGGACGTCACGCCGACCCCGCACAACGGCTGCCGTCCCCCCAAGCGTCGTCGCGTCTGACGCTCGGACGTTTTGAGGTTTCGGGCGGTACGGCTCCTCGGGGCGGTGCCGCCCGTACCCTTGTTCTATCTCAGGGCATCAAATAGTGGGTGCCCCTGAACTGAAGGACTCCATTCATGCTGATCGCTCAGCGTCCCTCGTTGACCGAAGAGGTCGTCGACGAATTCCGCTCCCGGTTCGTGATCGAGCCGCTGGAGCCGGGCTTCGGCTACACCCTCGGCAACTCGCTCCGCCGGACCCTGCTCTCCTCGATCCCGGGTGCGGCGGTCACGTCCATCCGTATCGACGGTGTCCTGCACGAGTTCACCACCGTGCCGGGTGTGAAGGAAGACGTCACCGACCTCATCCTGAACATCAAGCAGCTGGTCGTGAGCAGCGAGCACGACGAGCCCGTGGTGATGTACCTGCGCAAGCAGGGGCCTGGTCTGGTCACCGCCGCCGACATCGCGCCCCCGGCCGGTGTCGAGGTGCACAACCCCGACCTCGTCCTCGCCACGCTCAACGGCAAGGGCAAGCTGGAGATGGAGCTGACCGTCGAGCGCGGTCGCGGCTATGTCTCCGCCGTGCAGAACAAGCAGGTCGGTCAGGAGATCGGGCGCATCCCGGTCGACTCGATCTACTCGCCGGTTCTCAAGGTGACGTACAAGGTCGAGGCCACGCGTGTCGAGCAGCGCACCGACTTCGACAAGCTGGTCGTCGACGTCGAGACCAAGCAGGCCATGCGTCCCCGTGACGCCATGGCGTCCGCCGGCAAGACCCTGGTGGAGCTGTTCGGTCTGGCGCGCGAGCTCAACGTCGACGCCGAGGGCATCGACATGGGTCCGTCGCCGACGGACGCCGCCCTGGCGGCGGACCTCGCGCTCCCCATCGAGGAGCTCGAGCTCACCGTCCGGTCGTACAACTGCCTCAAGCGCGAGGGCATCCACTCCGTGGGTGAGCTCGTCGCGCGCTCCGAGGCGGATCTGCTCGACATCCGCAACTTCGGTGCGAAGTCGATCGACGAGGTCAAGGCGAAGCTGCATGGTATGGGCCTCGCCCTGAAGGACTCGCCTCCCGGGTTCGACCCGACCGCCGCGGCCGACGCCTTCGGCGCCGATGACGATGCGGACGCCGGGTTCGTGGAGACTGAGCAGTACTAGTTTGATTTTGGCTGCGGGCCGGTTTGTGGCTGGTCGCGCAGTTCCCCGCGCCCCTGACGGGGCGCGGTGCCACTGACCTCGGTACCTGATACGGCCGGGGCAGACAACAAGGAGAAACACCATGCCGAAGCCCACCAAGGGTGCCCGTCTGGGCGGCAGCGCCGCGCACGAGAAGCTGCTTCTCGCGAACCTGGCCAAGCAGCTCTTCGAGCACGGCAAGATCACGACGACCGAGGCCAAGGCCCGTCGTCTGCGCCCGTACGCGGAGCGTCTGGTCACCAAGGCGAAGAAGGGCGACCTTCACAACCGCCGCCAGGTGCTGTCCGTCATCACCGACAAGAGCATCGTGCACACGCTCTTCACGGAGATCGGCCCGCGCTACGAGAACCGTCCGGGTGGTTACACCCGTATCACCAAGATCGGTAACCGCCGTGGCGACAACGCGCCCATGGCCGTCATCGAGCTGGTCGAGGCCCTGACGGTCGCGCAGCAGGCCACCGGTGAGGCCGAGGCCGCCACCAAGCGCTCCGCCAAGGACGCCGAGGCTGCCGCTCCGGCCGCCGAGGTCGTCGAGGACGCGACGCCGGCTGCCGCCGAGGAGTCGAAGGACGCCTAGTCGTCCATCGGGTGCTGTCTTTGGGCGGCTGCGGCTATGTCGTGGCTGGTCGCGCAGTTCCCCGCGCCCCTCAGGGCGCTTTGAGCGGGCCCGCCCTTTCACAAGGGCGGGCCCGCTTTTTCGTCGGTGAGAGGATCTTTGGGTGAGTGACGATGTAGCGGACGGGTTCGTGCGGGTGCGGCTCGATCTGTCGTACGACGGGACCGACTTCTCCGGGTGGGCCAAGCAGCCCGGCGGTCGCCGGACCGTCCAGGGGGAGATCGAGGACGCGCTGCGGACCGTGACCCGGTCCCTTCGGACGTACGAGCTGACCGTGGCCGGGCGGACCGATGCCGGGGTGCACGCGCGGGGGCAGGTGGCGCACGTCGACCTGCCGGACGCGGTGTGGGCCGAGCACGGGGACAAGCTGGTCAAGCGGCTGGCCGGGCGGCTCCCCCGGGACGTGCGGGTCTGGCGGGCCGGCGCGGCGCCGGACGGGTTCGACGCGCGGTTCGCCGCGCTGTGGCGGCGCTACGTCTACCGCGTCACCGACCGGCCGGGCGGCGTCGACCCGCTGCTGCGCGACCACGTGCTGTGGCACGACTGGGAGCTGGATGTCGCGGCGATGGACGTCGCGGCGAAGTCGCTGGTCGGGGAGCACGACTTCGCCGCGTACGCGAAGAAGCGCGAGGGCGCGACGACGATCCGGGAGATCCTCGACTTCGGGGCCGGGCGGCGCGGCGACGGCGTCATCGAGATCGAGGTGCGCGCGGACGCGTTCTGCTACAACCAGGTGCGCTCCATGGTCGGCGCGCTGCTGTTCGTGGGGGACGGGCACCGGGGCACCGAGTGGCCGCGGAAGGTGCTCGACGCGGGGGTGCGGGACAGCGCGGTGCATGTGGTGCGGCCACATGGGCTGACGTTGGAGGAGGTGGCTTATCCGGCGGACGAGCTGCTTGCGGAGCGCCAGGTGAAGGCGCGGCGGGTGCGCGTCCGGGGGCAGTGACGGGTCCGCCCCGGTCGCGGACGCGACCGGGGCGGGACTGTTCCGAGCGTCCTCAGGCCTTGTCCAGGATCTCCTTCAGGGCCGGCTGGAGGAACGGCTTCAGCGTCTTGGAGTACGACGACGTGATGTGGCTGTTGTCGAAGTAGACGACCTGGTCGCCGATGACCGAGGGGCAGACGTCGGAGGCGCAGAACGCGGGGGTCGTGTCGATGACCTCGGCGCCGTACTTCGTGGCGACGTCCCGTTCCATGGCACGCAGCTGCGTGTACTCCAGGGCCTGCCACTCCTTGCGGTTGCAGGGCGTGATGTTGTCGATGTGGGTGGCCAGGCAGTCGGGCACGTTCTGGCCGGGCTGCGGGGTGTCCGTCATGTAGACCAGCTCGGCGCCGGTCTCCTTGAACACCTTGAACGAGGCCTCGGCGCCGGTGCGGTTGGCCTCACCACGGGTACGGCCCGTGACGACGAGGACATCGGGCTTGATCTTCTTCAGCTCCGCGAAGGCGGATTCGCGCCAGGTGTCGCACTCGGTGTACCGGCGGTTCTGGCCGGGGTAGATGATGTCGTACTTCTGCGGAGAGCAGCCACCCTTGGTGATGGTCACGATCCGGAAGCCGAGTTCCTTGCCGATGTCGTTGTAGACGTCGTCCCACTGCCAGGCGTGCGAGTCGCCGAAGAGGACCAGCGTCTTGGCGCCCTTGGCGTCTCCCATGACGCAGAACTGGCGCATCTTGAAGACCTTGACCTCGAAGTTGTCGATGCAGCCGTGCTTCGACATGTTCTTGGGGGCCTTCTCGAGCGAGCCCTGCACGGTGGCCGAGAGCGCGGTGCGGTGGACCGACTCCTCGACCGACGCCTGGCTCTTGTACCCGACCGCGACCGTGCTGGACGAGGCCGTGGCCAGGTTGAGCGGGATGATCGCGGCGAGGGCCATCGCGCCTGCCGTGCCCGCGGTGGCGAAGCCGCCGGTGAAGACGCCCTTCCAGGGGCGGGCGATGAGCGAGACGGCCTTGCGGAGCTTGCGCTCGACGGCGTAGTGGAGCAGGCAGGCGAGCAGGAACGACAGGACGACGACGCGCATCCGCTCCGAGAAGGTGAAGTCGCGGTCGACTATGGAGGGCCAGAGCACGAGCAGCGGCCAGTGCGTCAGGTACCAGCCGTAGCTGACGTTGCCGACGAAGTCGAAGACGGGGTTGTCGAGCAGCCGCTCGGCGCCGAACCGCGGGTCGGCGCAGCCGCCGGCGATGACGAGCAGGGCGCCGGCGACCGGTCCGGCCACCGCGTAGCCGGGCAGCGGGGTCTCCGAGGTGATGAGCATCGCGGTGCCGAGCGCGGTGGCGAGGCCCAACCAGGAGAGGAACGCGGCGAAACCCCGGTTCATGCGGGAGGCGTACGGCGCGAGCAGGGCGAGCAGCACGCCGGAGGTGATCTCCCAGATGCGGGTGTGCGTGGCGAAGTACGCGAGCGGCTGGTCGGTCGGGGTCTTGGACCAGCCGAGGTAGAACGAGGTGCCGATGACGCCGACCAGGAACACGCCGACCAGGACCCGGTTCCTGAGGATCAGGCGGCTGAGCCAGACCATCGCGACGAGGGCGATCGGCGCGGCGACGTAGAACTGCTCCTCGATGCCCAGGGACCAGAAGTGCTGGTACGGGGACTGGGAGCCGTCGTTGGCGAAGTAGTCGGTGCCGTTCTCGACCAGGCGCCAGTTCAGGAAGGAGAGCGAGGCGGCGAGGCCGTCCTCCACGTAGCTGTAGAACTTCAGCGGGCTGCCGTAGAGCCAGGCCGCGATGCCGGTGGCGACCACGACGATGGCCATGGGCAGCGTCAGACGGCGGAAGCGGCGCGCCCAGAACTTGGTCAGTGAGACCTTGCCGGTCTTCTCGATCTCCGCGAAGAGCTGGCCGCCGATGAGGAAGCCGCTCAGGACGAAGGACACGTCCACGCCACCGTGGATGTCGAGGATGCCGCAGTGCATGGCGACGACCATCATGATGGCGACGGCACGCAGGCCCTGGATGTCGGGGCGGTACTTGCGAAGGCGTTCGTCCTTGGCGGCCGGGGCCGAGTGGTCGGCGGCCCGGGAGCGATGGCGGGACATGTCTCTCCAGTAACGGACGGTCAGTGGACGGTCGAGCAGGCGGTGGCCGTCCCGCTGACGCGTACTCCCTGGGCGGGGATGCGGATGCCGCACGCGAGGCGGAGCTGGGCGGGGAGTTCGTTGTCGGCGCCGATGTGGGCGTGGCAGCCGACGACGGTCTCGCGCAGGAGCGAGTCGCTGCCGATCGTGGAGTCGTGGTCGACGACGGAGTCGAGGACGCGGGCGCCCGCGTCCACGGTGACGCCGGCGCCGATGATGGAGCGGTCGACGACGGCGCCGGGGCCGATGACGGCGTGCGGGCCGATGGTCGAGCCGCCGGTGACGCGGGCGGCCGGGTCGACGACGGCGGTGGGGTGGATCAGGGCGTCGCCTTCGGGGCCGACGAGGGGTGACGTGGCCCGCCCGGTGACGAGATCGGCGGAGCCCTGCACGAAGGCGAGCGGGGTGCCGAGGTCGCGCCAGTAGCCGCTGGTGATGTGGCCGAAGACGCGGTGGCCCGCGGCGACGAGGCCGGGGAACGTCTCCTGTTCGACGGAGACCTCGCGGTCGGCGGGGATCGCGTCGAGGACGGAGCGGCGGAAGACGTAGCAGCCCGCGTTGATCTGGTCGGTGACGATCTCCTCGGCCGTCTTGGGCTTCTCCAGGAAGGAGAGGACCCGGCCGTCCTCGGCGGTGGGGACCAGGCCGAAGGCGCGGGGGTCGGGGACGCGGGTGAGGTGGAGCGTCACGTCCGCGTCGCGCTGCCGGTGGTCGGCGAGGACCGCCCGCAGGTCGAGGCCGGAGAGGATGTCGCCGTTGAGGACGAGGACCGCGTCGTCGGGGCCGCCGCGCAGCAGCCGGCCCGCGTTGCGGATGGCGCCGCCGGTGCCGAGGGGGACCTCCTCGACCGCGTACGAGATCTCCAGGGAGTCGCCGAAGTCCTTGAACTCCTCCTCGAAGAGGCTCGCCAGGTAGGAGGTCGCGAAGACGACGTGGGTGACGCCCGCGTCCATCAGCTTGGCGATCTGGTGCCGGATGAAGGAGGTGCCCGCCACGCTGAGCAGCGGCTTCGGGGTGTGGTTGGTCAGGGGGCGCAGGCGCGTGCCCTTGCCGCCCACCAAAATGATGGCTTCTTGCATGGTTGCCTCGCTCGGTCAGCTCTTGGTGTCGACGCCGGGGCCGGCGTAGTCGGAGGTGAAGCAGGACTTGATGGCCTTCTCCGTCAGGGGACGGCCGGCGAAGTCCAGGCGAGAGGCGTGCTTGTCGTCCGGCGGGGTGTTGGGGTCGTCGTCGAACCAGATCGACCACCAGTAGACGCCCTGCATCTTGCGCTCCTGGACCACCTGGCAGACGGCGGTGTACCAGTTGGCCTGCACCTTCGGGTTCAGGGCGCGCTTGGTGTAGAAGTCGCCGGGGGCCTGGTAGGCGCCGTCCATGGCGCCGATGCCGGCCTCGGCGAGGGTGATGTGGGGCAGGGGGCCCTTGGCCTTCTTGTCGAGCCAGGTGTTCCAGCCGTCGACCAGCGCCGAGACGGGCGCGGTGTCCGGCACCTTCACGGGGAAGTAGGAGTCGACGCCGAGGTGGCTGACCGGCACGTTGATGCGGCCGGCGACGTAGTTGTCCCAGTTGGCGTCGTAGGCGACCTCGCTGGAGGTCGTCTGCTCCGCGTACGAGACGAGGGACTGCCAGTTGACGTCGCCCTCGAGGGAGTTCAGCTCGGTGCCGACGACGAAGGTGTCCGTCTTCGTCTCGTGGGCGGTCTTGAGGTACGGGGTGAGGAACTTCTTGTACGAGGCGAACCACGCGGAGCGCGAGGCGGGCTCGATGTTGCCGCGCCAGCCGGTCGGCGGGTTCAGGGACGCCTCGTCCATGGTCGGGCGGAGCGTGGTGCGAAGACCCGCCTCCTTGAAGACCTTCAGGACGATGCCGACGCGCTCGGCGGAGGGCGTCTTGGCCCCGGCCCGCAGCGTGTTGGAGGTCGGGCCCTCGGTGACGAAGGGGAAGGAGAGGGAGACCGAGTTGGCGCCGAGGCCGATGAGGTACGTGGCCTGCTTCTGGGCCTGCGCCTCGATGAAGGCGTCGGTCCGTTGCTTCGGCTCCTCCTCCCAGTAGTACTGCACGCCCCACTGGGGCATGCCGTCCTTCCACACCTTGGCGACCTTGGTGGGGTCGGCGGCGGGGGTGGTGCCGTCGGCGGAGGCGGCCGGGGTGTCGGAGGTGTTCTTCTCCGAGCCGTGGCGGGTCTCCTCCGGCACGTCACCCTTGACGATCCTGGGCACCGCGGAGCCGGACTCCCACCGCACGGGGTGGTCGCCGAGCACGAAGGGTGTCGCGATGACTACCGTCAGTACGGTGGCCGGGAAAAGGGCGAGCAGGGGCAGTCGCGAGCGCATGTCAGTGAGTTCTTCCGGGGGTCAGGCGGGCTTGGCGATCACGACGAACTTGTTCTCCTCGCGGCGCGCGAACTTCACGAAGCCGCGCAGGCCGCCGACGCCCTCGAGGACGGAGAAGACGGGGATGAGGGCCGTCACGACGATCGGCTCCCACCACCTGCGTCGGCCGCTGAGCGAGGCGAGCGCGTTGAGGCGCAGCCCCTCCCAGTAAGTCCAGATCACGTAGGCGAAGTTGAGCGCCCACAGGATGACCACGGACTGGGTCACGGGCGAGGTGTTCATGTCGTTGAAGAGCCAGCCGATGAGCAGCACGGCACCGATGTGCTGGAGCGGGCCGAGGATCCAGGTGGTCACGCAGACCGAGAGGAACCAGCGGTAGCGCAGCGGGACGGCGCGGTTGAAGCAGAGCGCCACGAGCCCCCAGGCCCAGCGCTCGCGCTGCTTGATGAAGTCGGCCGCGTTGGCGGGGGAGGCGCCGTAGCAGCGCCCGTTGAACCAGTCGCTGCGACCGGGGTACTTGCGGCAGAACGTGAGGGCGAGCCGGGCGTCCTCGACGATCTCCTTGGGGCCGAAGTCCCAGCCGATCTCGGCTTCGATGGAGGCGCGCAGGACGAGGAGCTCGCCGTGGACGCCTGCGGCCGGGGTACCCATGCCGGTCAGCGCCCGGAAGCGGGCGATGTCGTCGGCGGGGCGCACGGCGTCGGCGAGCCAGGTGAACAGCGAGACCGCGTTCTCCCGGGGGTAGGTGAGGATGCCCTGGGCCATGTGCTTGGCCTCGTCGGGGTGGGCGCGGCGCTGGCGGTTGATGAACTGGGCGAGGGAGCTCGCGGTGTCGGGGCCGACACCGGTGTCGTCGTCCATGTGCAGCACCCACACGTACTCCAGGGCCTCGCCCTCGGCGATGCGGAGTTCGTGTGCGTAGTGGTTGGCGCGCGCCTTGAAGCGGGTGCCGTTGGCCGGGGTGTAGTCCTTGGGCACCGTGATCACCCGCATCAGCGGGTGGGCGGCGGCCAGGGCGTCGATCCGCTCGGCGGCCTCGCAGCCCTCCTCGGTGAGGATGTCGACGCGCATGTGCGGGAAGTACTCCGGCAGGTGCTGCACGTAGGACAGGACCGAGCGCTCGAGCGCCGGGTAGGTGTCGTGGCGTCCGATGGTCGGGCACAGGGCGATCAGGAAGTCCTGCTCGGCCGGTGCGGGCGGCACCATGCGGTCGCTCTTGCGGACCCGGCGGCGGATCAGGAACGCGCCCTGGATACCGACGAGGACACCGGCGGCCGGCAGGGACCAGACGATGGTCAGGATCCAGCTCATGACGGACGAGCTGGGGCGGTACGTCCAGAGTCCGAAGACTATGAGCAGCAGGAACGGCACCAGGAACGGCAGGACACCCGGCCGCCACGAAGCGGTGCGCTTCGCGAGCTTCTGGTTGTGCCGCGACAGCGGCGCGCTCCCGTCGACGATGGTCGCCATGACGACTGTTGACCCCCCATGGATCGGCTGCGCGTCGGGGCGGCAGCCGACCTGGCCGTGGGGGGGGGGGGCCCCCCCCCCCCCCCCCCGGGGGGGGGGGGGTTGGGGGACCCACCCCCACGAATTGGGGGGGAAATGAATTAAGAAAAAAATACACCCCCCCACCCAACAAACCCAAAAAAAACAGTGCAAAA
>NZ_JBIRPI010000018.1:0-174724 GCF_044332585.1 Streptomyces sp. NPDC016845
GGTAGGTTGCTCCACACTAAACCGATCTCGGTCAACACCTGATCATTCAACCTTTCATGCATTTCCCAAAAACAAGGTTGTTTTACGGCGTTTCGCCGGGGGGCACTCCTCGGCTTCCGCCTCCGCGGAGACGGGCGCCATGTCTGCGGGGCCAGGTGTCCCACGGACACGGACACCACCCCACGGCACGCCATGGCCCGCTACGGCAGGCTGTGCACCTTCGGCCCGACCGCGTTCGACCAGGCGTTGCCCGCCGTCGCGTCCCAGTTCGTGGACCAGGTCATCGCGCCGCGCAGCCCCGGGTAGGTCTTCGCGGGCTTGAAGGAGCCGCAGCCGGTGCCGCGCGCCAGGCAGTCGAGCGCGTTGTTGACGATGGCCGGGGAGACGTAGCCGCTGCCCGCGCCGCGCGTCGACGCCGGAACGCCGAGGCCGACCTGCGACGGGTCGAGGCCGCCCTCCAGCTGGATGCAGGCGAGCGCGGTGAGGAAGTCCACCGAGCCCTGGCTGTACACCTTGCCGTCGCAGCCGAGCATCGAACCGCTGTTGTAGTACTGCATGTTGACGACGGTGAGGATGTCCTTCACGTTCAGCGCCGTCTTGAAGTACTCGCCCGACGTCGACTGCATGTCGATGGTCTGCGGCGCCATCGTGAGCACCAGCTTCGAGCCCGCCTTCGCGGACAGCTGGCGCAGCGCCTTCGTCATGTACGTCGAGTTGAGGCCGTTCTCCAGGTCGATGTCGACGCCGTCGAAGCCGTACTCCTGCATCAGCGCGTACGCGCTGTTCGCGAAGGCGGTCGCCGAGGCGTCGCTGTTGACGGAGATGCTGCCCTTCTCACCGCCGACCGAGATGATCACGGACTTGCCGGCCGCGTGCTTGGCCGCGATGTCCGCCTTGAAGTCGGCGGCGGAGCCGTAGCCGACGGCCGGGTCGAGGTTGAAGGTGATCTGCCCCGGCGTGGTCGTGGCGTCGGCGAACGACACGGCGATGATGTCGTACTGCGACTGGACGTCGCGCAGCTTCTGGACGGTCGCCCCGTTGTCGAAGTTCTGCCAGTAGCCGGTGAGCGCGTGCTTGGGCACGGTGCCGCCGCCCGGGTTGCCCCCGGTCGCGGCCGTCTTCGCGGTCACGGCGGCCGACTTGGCCGACTCGCCGGCCGAGTTCACCGCACTGACCTGGAAGCTGTACGAGGTGCTGGCCGCGAGCCCCGTCACGGTCGCCGAGGAGCCGGTGACGGAGGCGACCTTCGTGCCGTCGCGGTAGACGTTGTAGCCGCTCGCCGTGGAGGCCGGGGTCCAGGACAGGTCGACGGACGAGGAGGTGGTCGAGCCGGCGGTGAGACCCGCGGGCACGCCGGGTATCTCGACCGGGTCGCTGCCGCCGCCCCCGTCGGGCCCGTAGACGCTCAGGTCGTCGACGTAGTACGGGCTCTGCCCGTACCAGCCGTGCGTGTAGACCGTCACCGACGTCGTGTTCGCGCCGGTCTTGAAGCTGGTGGTGAGCTGCTGCCAGGACGAGCTGCCCGGCGTCCAGGTGGAGACGTCCGTCGTGCCGGTGCCGCTCGCACCGAGGTAGGCGTAACCGCCCTGGACCCAACTGCTCAGCGTGTACGTCGAGTTGGGCTTGACCGCGACGGTCTGCGAACACTTGGCGTTGTCCTGGCCCGCCGGTGTGGCCCTCAGCGCTTTGGCGCCGCCGTGCACGGGCGAGGAGACGGCGGTGCCGCTGCCCGCGGAGCAGGTCCAGTTGGCCAGATCTGCCTCGAAGCCGGCGTTCTTGGCGACGTTGACGTCCGCTGCCTGCGCGGGAGCGGCGAGGGCGGTGACGCCGAGCGCCGCGGCCGAGGTGACGGCGAGCGCGCCGCCGAGCCAGCGGCGGGCGCCGGGTCTGCCATGACGTGCACGGTCCACGGGGTGCCTCCGGGGGAAGAGGTGGGAAGGTCGAGTGAACGGTGGCCACCGCTGTGCGCCAAAGCTGGTCCAGACCAATCGAGTTGTCAAGACCTTTGGCACGTCTTGCCCTCCGCCCGCGCCCCGGACGCGCGAACGGCGCCGAACGAGGAGTTCAGCGCCGTTTCACGGAAGTGCGGTGTGGTCGTCAGAGCAGCCCGCGTACGTACGCCGCCTGGCCCGCGTGCTGGAGGTCGTCCGACAGCACGCTGACGAGACGCGCGCCGAGCGAGACCGGCGGGTCCCAGTTCTCGTCGACGATGCGGTCGAGATCGTCGTCCTTCAGGCCGCCGAGGAAGCCGAGCGTCCGCTCGTGCACCGCGTCGTAGTAGCCGAGCAGCAGCTCGCCTGAGTCCACCCGCACCTGGCCGACCTGTTCCGGCGTGTGGCCGTACCCGGTGTCGGTCGCGGGCAGCGGCAGGGCGAAGCGGTCGGCCCACCCCTCGGCCGACCAGACCTGCTCGCCGTCCGACGCGTCGGCGACGTGGTCGTCCTGCACGCGCGTGAGGTGCCAGATCAGCCAGGCGATGGAATTGGCCCCGCCGCCGGGCCGCTTGTGGAGATCGTCGGGGGGAAGGTCCTCGACGGTGGAGTGCACCACTTCCTTAATCCGGCCATAACCTTCGATGAGTACGTCGTGTGAGCGCATGAAGTGCAGTTTCGTCGACCCCGCCGATTTCGGCCAACGGCGCGCCGGAATACGGCGTGAGACTGGCGTGAAAAGCGTGGTGACAGTGCGTTCGAAGTGCCGATACTTCACAGGAGGGACGGTTGAATTTTGTTCGAAGGTGGTGGACGGACGATCAATCCTCTTGATCGCCCCGGCCGTGCCGTCGAAGCCGTCGATCGCTGATCAATTTCCGGACCGGTGCCTCTTCGCGGCGCCGGGCAATGGGGGAGATCGTGCACGACGAATTCCTGTGCCACGTCACCGCATACGGAATCTGCGGCGGACGACGCGTCGGAGTTCCCCTCGGCACTTATCGCGCGCCCACGCTGCCCCTCGCCCTCTGGTGGCTGCGCGACCGCGCCTCCTGGATCGCCGACCGCCTCGACCCGCGCCCCGATCTGCCGCACGTGCCGTCCGGTGCGCTGATGCCGGTCACCGACGACACCACGGACGTGCCCGCCCTGTTGCGCGCGTGGTGCGCGGACACGGTCCAGCAGCAGCGCGTCGCCGAGGAGCTGGCGGGCGGCCGGCTCGTGCGCGTCGCCACCCGGGACGAGACCACCGAGTACGAACTGCTCGCCGAGTCCGTGGACGCCCTCCGTATGGCCCGTACGGCCCTGTGGAGCCCCGCCCACGCCTCGGTGTGACGGCCGGCCGTACCCGGCGGCGGGCTCAGAACCCGTCGACCGTGTGCGGCAGCAGCTCCGTCCGCAGCGCCGCGTCGAACATCGCCGCCGCGTCCTGCTTGTACTCGCCGACCAGACCCGCCCCCACCAGGGCCCGTACGGACGTGGCGCCCATGTAGACCGTCGCGAGGTCCCGCGCCTCGATCACGAGGTCCGGATCGTCCCCGGTCGGCGCGTACGAGAACCCGTCCGGTGACGCGATGAGCCGGAAGCCGCCCGCGTTCGCCGGCACCTGCTCGTCGCGGACCGCGAGGACGAGGTCCACGGGCGCGGCCCAGGTCCGGGCCTCCAGGGCGGCCCGCACGTCGACCAGACGCACCCACAGCGCCGGGAACGTCTCCGTGACCCGCACCTGGTCCGGGTCGGCCGCGAACAGCGGCAGCGGGTCGTCGACCGGCCGGCCCCAGGACCGTACGGTGCCGGTCAGGTCGATGGCGGTCAGGTAGCTCCACAGGGTGGCGGCCGCCTCGGGGGTGTCGGCCTCCAGGTCGTCCACCCGGACCGAGCCCGGCGTACGGGCCTCCTCGTCGCCGGACTTGGTGCGGTAGACCGCGTACCCGGCGAGCGGATCGCCGAGCGCGACGACGCGCGGCGGCGACAGGTCGTCGTCGTCCTCGTCCTTCTCGACGAGCCACTCGTCGCGCCACCACGCCTCCGTACGGGCCGGACGGCCCGCCCGCCGCGTGCGCGTCCGCTCGTAGTACGGGCCGAGCAGCGCGGGCGCCTCCGCCGGGTCGACCAGGCGCAGCGGACGGGGG
Source organism: Streptomyces sp. NPDC016845 (assembly GCF_044332585.1). NCBI lineage: Bacteria > Bacillati > Actinomycetota > Actinomycetes > Kitasatosporales > Streptomycetaceae > Streptomyces > Streptomyces sp. NPDC016845. Next base: position 4,064 of record NZ_JBIRPI010000018.1, read on the forward strand.
TCCGGCGCGATTCGCAGCGCCAGGGGGCGCCGCGAGTCGATCCGGAGGCTCGCGCCGTAGGTGCCGGGGCCGAAGCCGAACCGGCCGTAGATGGACGCTTCCGACGCCCACAGCGCGACGAGCGGAGCGCCTTCGCGCGCGCAGCGGGCGAACAGCTCGCTCACCATCCCGGAGAGCACGCCGCGGCGCCGGTGGGTGGGCGCCACCGACACGAACGTCAGACCGGGGCAGGGCAGTTCGCCGCCACCGGGCACGGACACGGAGAACGGGTGCGCGGCCGCGAAACCGACCAGGTCCGCACCGTCGTAGGCGCCGATGCGCAGGAAGCCGGCCATCGTCTCGCGGTGGTGCTTGCGCCGCTCGTCCGGCGGTGACTCGTGGAAGACCAGGTAGGCGAGCGCGAGGGCGCGCTCGATGTCGGACTCGGGCAGCTCACGGATCAGGACGGATCGGGCACTCATGATCACAGACCCTAACCGGGGGGCGCGGCTCGCGCCCCTGGGTCGTCGCCGTGAACGGTGCCCGGTGAGGCACCGTTCACGGGACGGTCCTCGGCGGCGCCGACACCGTCGAGGACGCGCAGAGGCGAACGGAAGCGGACGGAACCAGAGGCAAGCGGGCGGATCGGCCCCGTCCCCGTCCGCGGAGCGGTCATCTTCTGCATAGTCACGGTCGTACCCCAACCCGCATCGTTTGTGCGTCGTATCGTGGGCCGATGGACCTGGAGCGGGACGACGAGCGGGGCGGCAACGGCGCGGTGTCGACAGTGCCGGGGGTCACCACCGGTGCCCTCGCCCGGCGGCTCGGGGTCGCGCCGACGACCCTGCGCACCTGGGACCGGCGCTACGGCCTCGGGCCCGCCCAGCGCGCCGACGGCCACCACAGGCGCTGGTCCGCCGAGGACGTCGCGGTCGTCGAGGAGATGTGCCGCCTCACCGCGACGGGGCTGCCGCCCGCCGACGCCGCCCACCAGGCCGTCTCCCGCCGCGGCACCGGCCTCCTGTCCGTGGCGCTCCCGCCCCAGCGCCGCACGCCGGAGCGCCCCTCGAAGGCCACGCTCGAACGCCAGCACCGCGGCCTCTCCCGCGCGGCCACCCGGCTCGACGCGCCCGGCGTGCGGTCCCTGCTCACCGAGGCGGTGGAGCGGCACGGCATGGTCCACGCCTGGCAGGACGTCATGGTGCCGGTCCTGCACGCCATCGGCCGCAAGTGGGAGGAGGCGGGCGACCGTTACGTGGAGGTCGAGCACTTCCTGTCCTGGCACGTCTCGGGCATGCTGCACCGTGGCCCCGTCGCGCCCGTCACCCTGTCCGTGCCGCCCACCGTCCTGGCCTGCGTACCCGCCGAACAGCACTCGCTGCCCCTCGAGGCGCTGAGCGCGGCCCTCGACGAGATCGGCCTTCCGCAGCGGATGTTCGGGGCGGCCGTGCCCGTCGAGGCGGTCACCGCCGCCGTGCGCCGGACGGGCCCGCGCGCCGTCGTGCTGTGGGCGCAGGCCCGCTCCACCGCCAACCTCCCGCTGGCCCGGCAGCTCGCCGAGAGCCGCTGGGGCGTGCGCGGCGCCCGCGGCGGACCCGCCGTCGTGCTCGGCGGGCCCGGCTGGGCGGGGCGCACGGTGCGCGGCGCGCTGCGCCCCTCGACGCTGCCCGAGGCGCTGGCCGCCATCGAGCGGCTCTATCCGGAGCTCACCGCGTCCACCGTGTCCACCGCGCCAGGGCTCAGCGCACGCCCCGGGCGCGCTTGAACCGGGCGAGCCCGTCGGGCAGTTCGAGCAGCGGCTCCGGATAGTCGTACTCCGCCCGGTCCTTCGCCTTCAGCTTCCACGGCTCGTGCACGGCGGATCCGGAGATGCCGGCGAGCTCCGGTACCCACCGGCGCACGTACGCGCCGGACGGGTCGTACCGCTTGCCCTGCGTCACCGGGTTGAGCACCCGGTTGGGCCGGCTGTCCGTGCCCGTGCCCGCCATCCACTGCCAGTTCATCTGGTTGTTGGCGATGTCACCGTCCACGAGCAGGCTGAGGAAGTGGCGGGCGCCGACCCGCCAGTCGACGTACAGCGTCTTGGCGAGGAAACTCGCGGTCAGCAGCCGGGCCCGGTTGTGCATCCAGCCCTCGTGGCGCAGCTGCCGCATGCCCGCGTCGACCGCCGGGTAGCCCGTGCGCCCCTCCTGCCACGCCTCGATCTCCTTGCGCGCCGAGCGCTGTGAGCGCCAGCGGTCGTGGTGGGTGCGGTAGTCGTCGTGCGCGGCGGCGGGGCGGGCGGCGAGGACCTGGCGGTGGAAGTCCCGCCAGGCGAGCTGCCGTACGAACGCCTCGGCGCCCGGACCGCTCGCGGCCCGCGCCCGCTGCACCGCCTCCGTCGGGCTGATCGTGCCGAAGTGCAGATCGGGGGAGAGCCGTGAGGTGGCGTCGCCCGCCATGTCGTCGTGCTGGTCCTCGTAGGCGCCGATGCCCGAGCGCAGCCACGCGCTGAGGCGCTCCCGGCCCGCTTGTTCGCCGCCCTCGGCGAGCGCCGGTGACACGCCCTCGACGGCGCCGCGCCCGGGCAGCGGTTCGGACTTCACCTCGTCCGGCACGGTGACCTTGCGCGGCGCCCGGCCGACGGCCCGCGTGTGCTCCTCGGCCCATTTCCGGTGGTAGGGGGTGAAGACGGCGAAGTGGTCCTTGCCCGCCGGGGTGACCGCGCCCGGCGGCACGCAGGTCACCACCGCGTCATGGACGACCATCTCGCACCCGGTGCCGTCGAGCGCCGAGCGCAGCCGGTCCTCGCGGCGGTGGGCGTAGCCGCTGACGTCGCCCGCCAGGTGCACGGCGCTCGCGCCGCTCTCCGTGACGACCTTCGCGACCTCCTCCGCCACCGCGCCGGAACGGACGACGAGGCGCCCGCCGCGCTTGCGGAGGTTCGCGTCGAGATCGCGCAGGCAGTCGGCGAGGAACGCCTCCCGGTTCGGCGCGGGGAACCCGGCCCCGGCGATCCCGGTGTCCCGGACGAACAGCGGTACCACCGCGTCGGCGGCCTTGAGTGCGGACCGCAGCGGTGGATGGTCGTGGACCCGCAGGTCGGCGGTGAAGAGAACGACATGAACACGCACGGAGCGGCTCCCGGCTGAGCGGTGACATTGCGACGTCCAACAGGTACTGCATGCGCGCCTGAAAAGCGGGCAAGCGGAAGACAGGGAGGACGGACGGTCACCGAGTGGGAACCGTCCGTACGGTGGAGACGGGCGTGGAGGTGCGGCGCTATGCGGACGACGGTGTTGCGGCGATTTCCCGCGGGGGCGCCCCGCGGTTCCTGGCCGGCGGAGGAGTACGCCGCTCAGGTGCGTGCTCAGGGACGGTCCGCGACGGTGGTGATGGACCTGGATACGGACGCGTTCCTGGTGGTCACCGGTGACGGCGACGTTCCCGGCTGACCCGGCCGCCGGTCCGCGCACGGGCGGCGCGAGGAGCCGGCGAGCCCTTGCTGGGCCCCGTCCCGAGTGGCGGGGCCCAGTGCCGTCAGTCACATCGCAACCCGAAGGACTGCACTGCCCCACTCGGGGTATCAGCATGGCTGCGGGGGCCTGACCACCTCAGGCCCGGTCGAGAGAGACGCGAATGACCGAGTATTTGGACGGGGCAGTGATCCCAATTGGCTTCGACACGCCTGTCGAACCGCTGCGGCGGATGAGCCACTACTCCGGGGAGCCGGGCTGCATAGCGCAAGCCCGGAGCTTTGCGGAGACGTTTCTGGCGCAGCTGACGCAGGAATGGTGTGTCGACGTCGACCGCAGGCTCGCGGGCGACGTCCTCCTCGTCGTCAGCGAGCTGGTCACCAACGCGGACCGGCACGCCCACGGCCCGTACGTGCTGGAGCTCGAGGGCACCGCACGGCAGATCACCGTCGCCGTGTACGACAGCAGTGACACCGTCCCGCGGCGCTATCCACGGGACCCGGGGCGCATCGGCGGCCACGGTCTGGAGATCGTGGGCATGCTCGCCGACGTCACCGTCGAGCGGGTGCCGGTCGGCAAGCGCGTGAAGGCCGTCCTGACGCTTCCGGAATGAGCACGCCTCTGGAGTGAGGACGCTTCCGGAATGAGCACGCCTCCGGAGTGAGGTCGCTTCCGGAATGAGCATGCTTCCGGAGTGAGCCTGGCCGGGGCCGCCCGGCGTCTCAGCTCTGCGTGAGCATCCCGGACCTCAGCCGGGCGATGAGCCGCGTGATCAGCCGTGAGACGTGCATCTGTGAGCAGCCGAGCCGCTCGCCGATCTCCGCCTGGGTCAGCTCCTCCACGAACCGCAGGTGCAGCAGCCTGCGGTCGCGCTCGGGCAGCCGGGCGAGGAGCGGGGCGAGCGCGTGGAAGTCCTCCACCAGCTCCATCGCCGCGTCCTGCGCGCCGATGAAGTCGGCGAGCACCGACTCGTCGTCCTCGTCGCTGTCGCCGCCGGGCGCCGCGTCGAGCGACGTCGACCTGTAGCCGTTCGAGGCCAGCCGGGCCTCGCGGATCTCCGCCTCCGGCAGGTTCATCAGCGTGGCCAGCTCGGCGGTGGTGGGCTCGCGGCCCAGGCGGGTGCGGAGCTCCTCGCGGGCCTTCGCCAGTTCGAGGCGCAGCTCCTGGAGGCGGCGCGGCACGTGCACGGCCCACGTCGTGTCGCGGAAGAACCGCTTGATCTCGCCGCTGATGTACGGCAGCACGAACGAGGTGAACTCGACCTCGCGGGAGATGTCGAACCGGTCGATGGCCTTGATCAGACCGATCATGCCGACCTGGACGACGTCCTCCATGTCGTCGCCGCGATGGCGGTAGCGCCCCGCCGCGAAGCGGACGAGCGACATGTTCATCTCGATCAGTGTGTTGCGGGTGTACTGGTACGCGCGCGTGCCCTCCTCCAGCTCGGCGAGGCGGCGGAAGAAGAGGCGGGAGAGTTCCCGCGCGTCCTGCGGTGTCACGCGCGTGGGGTGCGGGACGCGGGGGAGCGCCGCCCCCGTCTCCGTGGCGTGCGTCCCCCTCATGGTGGAGCCCATCGTCCCTCCCGGCCGTTCGGCGGCGCGAAGCGCTGTCCCATCATGGTGTCCGGGGGTTACCCGGCACCTCGCCGGTCATGCGGACACGCTCTGGAGGTACGACATCAACACGGCAGAAACAGCAGACACGGTGCGCGAACTCGTGGACGCGCTGCCCGGCAGCACCCTTGTCACCGACGCGGACGTCCTCGCGACGCTCGGCCGCGACGACGCCGAGTGGGCGCCCGTGGGCCGCCCGCTCGCGGCGGTCCGCGCCACCTCCACCGAAGAGGTGCGGGCGGTGGTGCGGGTCTGCGCCGAGCGGCGGATACCGGTCGTCACACGCGGCGCGGGCACCGGCCTGTCGGGCGGCGCCAACGCGGTCGACGGCTGCGTCGTCCTCGACGTCTCCAGGATGAACCGCATCCTGGAGATCGACACCGAGAACCTGCTCGCCGTCGTCCAGCCCGGGGTCGTCAACAACGACCTGAAGGCCGCCGTCGCCGAGCACGGCCTGTGGTACCCCCCGGACCCGGCCAGCGCCCCCTGGTCCACGATCGGCGGCAACGTCTCGACCAACGCGGGCGGCCTGTGCTGCCTCAAGTACGGCGTCACCCGCGACTACGTCCTCGGCCTCGAAGTCGTCATGGGCGGCCCGGCGGGGGAGTACGGCAGCCGCGTCCGGCTCGGCCGGCGCACCACCAAGGGCGTCAGCGGCTACGACCTGACGAGCCTGTTCGTCGGCTCCGAGGGCACCTTCGGCGTCATCACCGAGATCACCCTGCGCCTGCGGCCCGCGCCCGCCGCCGAACCGCGTACGGTCGTCGGCGCGTTCGACAGCCTGGTCGCCGCCGGCGCCGCGGTCGCGCTCGTCACCCGCCGCGGTCTCGCCCCCGCCGCCCTCGAACTCCTCGACCGCGCCTGCATGGAGGCCGTCGAGGACTGGAAGCACCTGGGCATCGAGCCGGGCGCCGAGGCCATGCTGCTCGCCCGCATCGACGCGGCGGGCGACGCGGGAGCCGCCGAGGCCGCCGCGGTGGCGGACGCCTTCCAGGAGGCCGGCGCGCTGTGGGCCGAGCAGTCCACCGACGCCGTCGAGGCCGAGGCCCTGTTCGACGTACGACGCCTCGCCTATCCCGCGCTGGAGCGGCTCGGCCCCGTCCTCACCGAGGACCTCTGCGTGCCCCGCTCGGCCGTGCCCGACATGCTGGCCACCATCGAGAAGATCGGCCGCCGGCACGGGGTCCGCATCGCCACCATCGCGCATGCCGGTGACGGCAATCTGCACCCCCTGCTGATCACCGAACCCGGCGACGAGGCGGCCCGCGTCGCCGCGCAGGCCGCGTTCGAGGAGCTGCTCCAGGCGGCGGTCGCCGCGGGCGGCACGGTGACCGGTGAGCACGGTGTGGGCCTGCTCAAGCGCGGCGGCATGCGCAGCGAGCTGGGCCCCGAGGTCTGCGCGATGCAGCGAGCCGTGAAGCGGACGCTCGACCCGCTGGACCTGTTCAACCCGGGCAAGGTCGTCGGCGAGGACTGACGCCCCGCCGTCCCGGTCCGCCACTCACCCGTTGGCGCATCCCCTCACCCGTTCGCCCGGCGCGTCGCACTAAAAGTCCGTTTAGTCCGTTTATCGGATTTACGGTGCGAAGGTCGATGTCAATGGGGGACACACAACGCGCCTCGCTCGGCGCGGATGGGGATCTGCATGAGTGGAATCAGCCGCAGAGGAGCAGCGCGCCTGGGGCTCGGGATCGGCCTCGGCGCCGCGGCCGGGTCCCTCACGGGTTGCGGCCACGGCGAGGCCGGGGGCTGGCCCCCGGCGGGCCCGGGGCAGCGCCAGGAAGGGCCCCAAGGGGCGCCGAAGAAGGTCGCGCCGCGGCTGATCGGCGACGGTTCGACCTCGTACACCGGCAAGCAGCCGCGCCAGCCCGGCGCGGCCGCGCCCCTCGAGGCCGGCGAGCGGCCCCCGCAGTTCGTCGTCTTCTCCTGGGACGGCGCGGGCGAGGTCGGCAACGGCCTCTTCCCCCGCTTCCTGGAACTGGCCCGCGAGCACAACGCGCACATGACCTTCTTCCTCTCCGGCCTCTACCTGCTGCCCGAGGAGAAGAAGCGCCTCTACCGCCCGCCGAACAACCCGGTCGGCGCCTCCGACATCGGTTACCTGACGAACGACCACGTCAAGGAGACCCTCAAGTACGTGCACCAGGCCTGGCTCGAGGGCCACGAGATCGGCACGCACTTCAACGGGCACTTCTGCGGCGGCGCCGGATCCGTCGGCAACTGGAGCGCGGCGCACTGGCGCAGTGAGATCGAGCAGGCCCAGGCGTTCGTCAAGACCTGGCGCAGCAACACCGGCTGGCACGAGCAGCCGTCGCTGCCCTTCGACTACGACCAGGAGCTGATCGGCGGCCGCACCCCCTGCCTCCTCGGCCAGGAGAACCTGCTGCCGGTCGCCCGTGAACTCGGCTGGCGCTACGACGCCTCCTCGCCCGGCGGCGAGCAGCGCTGGCCCGACAAGAAGCACGGGGTGTGGGACCTGCCGCTGCAGGCCGTCCCGTTCCCGGGCCACCGCTTCGAGGTCCTGTCGATGGACTACAACATCCTCGCCAACCAGTCGAAGAACTCCACCCGCGCCCCGTCCTACAACTACCCGGGCTGGCGCACCCAGGCCACGCAGGCCTACGTGCACGGCTTCCAGCGGGCCTACGAGACGAACCGGGCCCCGTTCTTCATCGGCAACCACTTCGAGGAGTGGAACGGGGGCATCTACATGGACGCCGTCGAGGAGACGCTCAAGCGGGTCGCGGACAACAAGGACGTACGGCTCGTCTCCTTCCGGCAGTTCGTCGACTGGCTCGACGCGCAGGACCCCGCGGTCCTCGCCAAGCTGCGCGGCCTGAACGTGGGCGAGCGGCCGCCGGGCGGCTGGAACCGCTTCCTGCGCCCCGAGAAGCCCGCCGGGCCCGGGAGGCCCGAACCTTCCGGGGCCACCGGCGCCCGCGTCGCCACGTAGGGCAGGATCGGCGGTGGACGGCGGCAGCCGCACGGCGCGGCCACGGACCCTACAGGAGGCCCCACCATGACCCGGCCGATCACCGCGGGAGTGGACGGATCACCCGAGAGCGAGGCCGCGGCGGCCTGGGCGGCGCGCGAGGCGGTGCGGCGCGGGACGCCGCTGCGTCTGGTGCACGTCGGCACGCCCGCACCGGAGGCGCTCGCGCTCGCCGCCGACGCGGACGCGCAGGCCCGCTGGGCCCGTGACCTCCTCGAGGAGACCGAGCAGGAGATCGCCGAGCGGCACCGCACTCTCGCCGTCACCACCGACGTCCTCGACGCGGACGGTGCCGCCGACGCGCTCCTCGCCGTCGCCCGGGGCGCGGAACTCCTCGCGCTCGGCTCGCGCGGGCACGGCCCCCTCGTCGGTTTCCTCCTCGGTTCGGTCGGCCGGCAGGTCATCGCCCGGACCGAGCGGCCCGTCGTCCTGGTCCGCGCGGACGACAAGGCCTTCACCGAGGCGGCCGGGCACGAGGTGGTCGTCGGGCAGGAGGGCGCACCGGAGGACAGCGCCGCCGCGCTGGAGTTCGCCTTCCGCACGGCGGCGGCCCGCGGCGCGAGCGTCCGGGCGGTGCGCGCCTGGAGCCTGCCGCCGGTCTTCGCCTACAGCGCCGCCTCGCTCGAACTGCTCGACGAGGCGGGCGGCATGGAGCCGTACGAGAAGAAGGCGCTCGGCGCGGCTCTCGCCCCGTGGCGTGAGCGCTTCCCCGACGTGCCCGTCGTCGAGCACGTCGAGATCGGCAGCGCCGGGCAGGTGCTGCTCTCGGTGGCGCCGCGGGCGCAGCTCCTGGTCGTCGGCCGCCGCGCCCGGCGCACCGCCGTCGGCGCCCGCATCGGCTCGGTCGCGCACGCGGTGCTGCACCACGCGCCGTGCCCGGTGGGCGTGGTGCCGCACGTCTGAGACGCCGGGCCGTCAGGTCCCGGTGACGGAGACCGCCCCCACCGGGCAGGCCCGTACCGCCTCCTTGACCATCGGGTGCTCCCCGGCCCGTTCGGCGCCGCCGGGAAGCACCTCGCTGAAGCCGTCGTCGTCCTGCGTGAACACGTCAGGGGCGGTCAGCGCACACATGCCCGCGCCGACGCAGCGCTCCTTGTCGACCTCGATCCCCACGGCGCTCACCACGCCACGGGCAGTTCGAGCATGCCCTGGATCGTGTCGCCGGGTTTGAACGGGATCTCCTCGGCGGGCGCCGCGAGGCGGAGCCCCGGCAGCCTCCCGAAGAGGGTGCGCAGCGCGATGTCCAGCTCGGCGCGGGCGAGATTCTGGCCCAGGCACTGGTGGATGCCGAAGCCGAACGCGAGGTGGTGGCGGGCCGAGCGGTCCCAGTCGAGGGCGTCCGCTCCCGGGAACGCCCCCTCGTCCCGGTTGATGAGGGACGTCGAGAACACCACGCCCTCGCCGGCCCGGATGGTTCGCCCCTCGACCTCCATGTCCTCGTTGGCGACGCGCAGCAGCCCGTCCGCGATCGACAGGTAGCGCAGCAGCTCCTCCACGACGACGGCCGTGGTCGTCTCCCCGGACCGCAGCGCGGCGAGCTGCCCGGGGTGGCGCAGCAGCGTGAACGTGCCGAGCGAGATCATGTTCGCCGTCGTCTCGTGCCCGGCGATGAGCAGGATCACCGCGTAGGCGATGAGCTGGTCGCGGTCGGGCGGTCCGTCCGGCCCGTCCCGGTGGATCAGTTCGTCGAGCAGCCCGTCGCCGGGCTGGCGCCGTTTGCGGTCGATCAGGTCGCCGAGGTAGCCCTCCAGCTCGACCCTGGCCTGCTCCACATCGGCGGCGGCCGGTCCGCGCAGCAGGCGCCGGGAGCGCTCCTCGAAGAACTCGTGGTCGGCGTAGGGCACGCCGAGCAGCGAGCAGATCACCATCGACGGCACCGGCAGGGCGAAGGCCCCGACCAGCTCGGCCGGTGGCCCCTGCCGCTCCATCGCGTCGAGCAGCCGGTCCACGGTCTCCTGGATGCGCGGGCGCAGCGCGGCGATCCGCTTCACCGAGAAGCTCGGGATCAGCAGGCGGCGCTGGGCGTTGTGCTCGGGGTCGTCGACGCCGAGCAGCGCCACCCGGCGCGCCCTGGTCTTCGCGAGCCGTTCGGTCGTCGCCGGGAAGTCGGCCCTCGTCCGGTCGCTGGAGAGCCGGGGGTCGGCCAGGAGCCGCCGGGCCAGGGCGTGCCCGGTGACGACGTGCGCCCAGGTGCCGTCGAAGAGGGTGATCCTGCCGAGGGGAGCCGTCTCGCGCAGCGGCGCGTACGCGGTGGGCGGGTGGTAGGGGCAGCCCCGGTCCTGCGGGAAGGAGACCTCGGTCGTGAGGGTCGGGGGATGAGGGTGGTGCAGGTCCTGGCGGGCCGGTTCCGTCGTGGATTCCGTCATGGATCGGATCGCCTCGCAGTGCTCGTCCGTGCGCGCGGAGCTGGTCGTTCCGCGCTCCACCTCTATTGGATGCCTCAGGCATCTACCTGGTCGACGGCAAGACCGGCCAGTTCCGCCGGACGGGGGATCTGGCCGGTGCTTTTCGCACGTGTTCGATCGGGGGCGGCGTTTCCTCAGCTCGGAGCGGGCCCGTACGACCGGGGCCCGACCGGCATCTGGCGCGTCGGCGGCCTGATGGCTCCCGCACACCGACCGGAATCATGCCGTCCGTACCTGCCGCCGACGCGTCCGCGTCTTCTGGCGCGGGCTGAGGCGAGTGATTTGCGGCTGATGCTCCTATGTGTCCGACCTCACGCGGCGTACCTTGATCGCATGTATCGGACGCGGTTGGTTCGCTGTTAAACTTATGAGCGAGGCCCCGACCGTTCTCCCCCGTACGGTCGGGGTCCTCTTATGTCCGCGCGCCTGTACGGGCGGCGGGCCCGGGCCGATGGCCGGGCCGGCGGTCCTGGCGGTGCGACGTCGCCCTGCCGCAGAGCGCCGCTTCCTGGCGGCCGGTGCCCGCCCTCGCCGGACTCGTTCGGCGACGTGCCGCAGGTCCCCAAGGTGCTGAACGTCCACCCCAATGCGCTGTGCCATCCCGTCCGTGAAGCCGTGGCGCCCGTCGGCCTCGACCTGGCGACCCGGAACACCGGCTCGCCGCGATGCTCCTCCGGCTCTCCGGTGACCACCCACGCTAAAGTCCCATCGGGACGGAAGTCCCACTGAGACGGAAGTCCCATCGAGACATATGTCCCAGTGGGACGCGAAAGAGTTACGGTAGGGGCGCGGGGGACCGAGAGAGCGACGAAGGAGTCGAGCCATGAAGGCACTTCAGTACCGGACCGTAGGGGCAGCACCCGAGGTCGTCACCGTCCCCGACCCGGAGCCCGGCCCCGGGCAGGTCCTCCTGAAGGTCACCGCCGCCGGCGTCTGCCACTCCGACATCGCGGTCATGAGCTGGCCCGCGGAGTCCTTCCCGTACGAGCTGCCGCTCACCCTCGGCCATGAGGGCGTCGGCACCGTCGCCGCGCTCGGCGCGGGCGTCAGCGGTCTGGAGGAGGGCGACTCCGTCGCCGTCTACGGGCCCTGGGGCTGCGGCACCTGCGCCCCCTGCGCACAGGGCAAGGAGAACTACTGCCTGCGCGCCGACGAGCTCGGTATCCGCCCGCCCGGCCTCGGCGCCCCGGGCTCCATGGCCGAGTACATGCTCGTCGACGACTCACGCCACCTCGTGCCGATCAACGGGCTCGACCCCGTCGCCGCCGTGCCGCTCACTGACGCGGGCCTCACCCCGTACCACGCGATCAAGCGCTCGCTGCCGAAGCTCGTGCCCGGCTCGACCGCCGTCGTCATCGGGACCGGCGGCCTCGGCCACGTCGCCATCCAGCTTCTGCGCGCCATGTCCGCGACGCGCGTCATCGCCCTCGACGTCTCCGAGGACAAGCTCGCCCTGGCCCGTACGGTCGGCGCGCACGAGGCGATCCTGTCGAACGCCGAGGCGGCCGGGAAGGTCAAGGAGCTGACCGGCGGCATCGGCGCCGAGGCCGTCTTCGACTTCGTCGGCGTCCAGCCCACCGTCGACATCGCGGGTGCCGTCGCCGCCATCGAGGGCGACGTCACCATCGTCGGCATCGGCGGCGGCACCCTGCCCGTCGGCTTCGGGCAGCAGAACTTCGAGGTCAGCGTCACCGCGCCGTACTGGGGCAGCCGCGGCGAACTCATCGAGGTCCTCGACCTCGCGCGGGCCGGCGCCGTCTCCGTGCACACCGAGACGTACTCGCTCGACGACGCGCCCCTCGCCTACGAGCGCCTGCACGACGGCAAGATCAACGGGCGCGCGGTGATCCTGCCCAACGGCTGACATCAGCCGCCACGCCGACCGTTTTCGGCCACGAAATTCGTGTAGTCCTCAACTGACGGCGTGGAGGGGGCTGTTCCGGGTGGCGGGCGATCCCTAGCCTTGGCGACGGATCGTCCGTTCACCCACTCAGGGAGCTCCATGTCCACCGCGCAGGTCCCCGACATCCTCTCGCCGGAGTTCGCAGAGAACCCCTACCCCGCGTACCGCGAGATGCGCGCGAACGCGCCGCTCTTCTGGCACGAGCCGACGCAGAGCTGGATCGTCTCGCGGTACGCCGACGTGGAACGCGTCTTCAAGGACAAGGCGGGCCAGTTCACCACCGACAACTACGACTGGCAGCTGGAACCCGTCCACGGCAAGACGATCCTCCAGCTCAGCGGGCGCGAGCACGCGGTGCGCCGCGCGCTCGTCGCCCCGGCCTTCCGCGGCAGCGACCTCCAGGAGAAGTTCCTCCCCGTCATAGAGGCCAACTCCCGTGCGCTGATAGACCAGTTCCGGCACACCGGCGCCGCCGACCTCGTCCACGACTACGCCACCCGGTTCCCGGTCAACGTCATCGCCGACATGCTCGGCCTCGACAAGGCCGACCACGCCCGCTTCCACGACTGGTACACCGCAGTCATCGCCTTCCTCGGCAACCTGGCGGGCGACGCCGAGGTGACGGCTGCGGGGGAGCGCACCCGTGTCGAGTTCGCCGAGTACATGATCCCGATCATCCGGGCGCGCCGCGAGAACCTCGGCGACGACCTGCTCTCCGCGCTGTGCGCCGCCGAGGTCGACGGCGTGAAGATGAGCGACGAGGACATCAAGGCGTTCTGCAGCCTGCTCCTCGCCGCCGGAGGCGAGACCACCGACAAGGCCATCGCCAGCATCTTCGCCAACCTCCTCGTCAACCCCGAGCAGCTGGCCGCCGTCCGCGCGGACCGCTCGCTGATCGAGCGCGCCTTCGCGGAGACGCTGCGGTTCACCCCGCCCGTCCACATGATCATGCGTCAGTCGGCGGTCGACGTGGAGGTGTCCGGGGGCACCATCCCCGCCGGGGCCACCGTCACCTGCCTCATCGGCGCCGCCAACCGCGACGAGGACCGCTACGCGGACCCGGACCGCTTCGACCTCTTCCGCACCGACCTGACGGCCACGACCGCGTTCTCGGCCGCCGCCGACCACCTCGCCTTCGCCCTCGGACGGCACTTCTGCGTCGGCGCGCTGCTCGCCAAGGCGGAGGTCGAGATCGGGGTCAACCAGCTCCTCGACGCCATGCCCGACGTCCGTCTCGCCGACGGCTTCGACCCGGTCGAACAGGGCGTGTTCACGCGCGGCCCGCAGTCGCTGCCGGTCCAGTTCACACCGCTGGCACCCTAAGAGCCGCACAGGCGGGTGTTAGGCTCGTCGTATGTCCGACTTCTCGTGTCTGTGCTGGTGGCGCCTCACTTAGAGGCGGCCACAGCCATGCGCGAACCGAAGGGCCGTCCCCCGGACGGCCCTTTTCTCTCTTCCCCAGGGAAGTCATGCCGTCCCGAGGGCGCCCATGACCAGGGAGAGAGAAACCATGACCAGCACCGAAGAACTCATCCGCAAGGAGCCCGGCCGCCACCGCGTCCTCACCGGCGACCGGCCCACCGGACGCCTCCATCTCGGCCACTACTTCGGCACCCTGCACAACCGCGTCAGACTCCAGGACCTCGGCGTCGAGACCTTCGTCCTCGTCGCCGACTACCAGGTCCTCACCGACCGCGACGTGGCCGAGAATCCGAAGGAGTACGTGGAGGAGCTCGTCCTCGACCACCTCGCCGTCGGCATCGACCCGGACCGCTCCACGATCTTCGCGCACAGCGCCGTGCCCGCGCTCAACCAGCTCCTGCTGCCGTTCCTCAGCCTCGTCTCCGTCTCCGAGCTGAGCCGCAACCCCACGGTCAAGGACGAGATCGCGCACTCCCGGCAGGCGGCGGTCAGCGGGCTGATGTTCACCTACCCGGTGCACCAGGCGGCCGACATCCTCTTCTGCAAGGCGAACGTGGTCCCGGTCGGCCAGGACCAGCTGCCGCACCTGGAGATCACCCGCACCGTCGCCCGCCGCTTCAACGAGCGCTACGGCCACGGGGAGCAGGTCTTCCCGCTGCCCGAGGCGCTGCTGTCCACGGCGCCGCTGCTGCTCGGCACCGACGGCACCAAGATGAGCAAGAGCCGGGGCAACGCCATCGCCCTGTCCGCCGACGCCGACGAGACCGCGCGCCTGATCCGCGGCGCCAGGACCGACGCCGAGCGCCACATCACCTACGACCCCGACGCGCGGCCCGAGGTCTCCTCGCTCGTCCTGCTCGCCGCGCTGTGCGAAGGTGCCGACCCGCTCCGGGTCGCCGAGGAGATCGGCGCCCAGGGAGGAGCCGCGCTCAAGCGCCGCGTCACCGACGCCGTCAACGGGTACCTCGCCCCGATCCGGGCCCGCCGCGCCGCCTACGCCGAGGACCGCGGCTACGTACGAGAGGTGCTCCGGGCCGGGAACGAGCGGGCCAACGCGATCGCCGACGCGACCCTGAGGGACGTGCGGGCCGCGATGCGCGCCGATTACTGAAGAAGGCACGGGCTGTGCACCCGCGGACGGGTGCACAGCGGCTACCGCACGCCCGGCTACCGCACGACGTGCTACTGCACGACCGGTGTGAAGCTGACCGGCAGCTCCGTGAGGCCCCGCATCCAGATCGAGGGCCGCCACCTCAGCTCCGCCGGGTCCACCGCCAGGACGATGTCCGGCAGCCGGTCCAGGAGCGTCTCCACCGCCGTACGGGCGATGACGTCGGCAAGGAGCGGAGCCGGGTACGGGCAGCGGTGCTCGCCGTTGCTGAACGACAGGTGCGCCGCGTTCTCCGCGCCCACGTGGGACTCCGGCCAGATCTGCGGGTCGGTGTTGGCGGCGGCGAGCCCGAGGACCAGACAGTCACCCGCGCGGATCTGCCGCCCGCCGAGCTGCGTGTCGCGCACGGCCCAGCGGCCGATGAAGTTCTGCGTCGGGGTGTCGAGCCACAGCACCTCGTTGAGCGCCTCGCCGACGCTGAGCCGGCCGCCCGACACGTTCAGGGCGAACCGCTCGTCCGTGAGGAGCAGGCGCAGCGTGTTGCAGATCCAGTTGGCCGTGGGCTGCTGGGCCGCGGCGATCACCGAGATCAGGTCCTGCACGATCTCCTCGTCGGTCAGCCCCGCCGGGTCCTGGATCATCCGCGAGGTGACGTCGGCGCCGGGCCGCTCCCGCTTCTCCTTCACGAGCTGCTGAATGCGCTCGCCGACGCGCACGTACGCGGCCACGGGGTCGTCGCCCTCGGCCGCGTCGAGGGAGATCTTCAGGTCGTCGACCAGATCCTGGGTCTCCGTGCCCGAGAGCGGCATCCCGCACATCCGCACCGCGGCGAGCATCGCGAGGGGGTGTGCGAACGCGTCCATCAGCTCGGCCTGGCCGCTGCCCGCGAACCCGGAGATCAGCCGGTCGGCGATGAGCGCGCACTCCCTGGCCAGCTCGAACTGGTCGACCTGTTCGAGGGCGTTCGTGATCACGCCCGCGCGCCGCCGGTGCTCGGCGCCCTCGGTGAACAGCACCGAGGGCTGGTAGCCGACGAACGGGAGGAGCGGCCAGTCCGCGGGGATGTGCTCCCACTGGTTCCAGCGCCGCGAGTCCCGCGCGAACAGCTCGTCGTGCGCGGTCACGTAGCTCACCTCGGAGTAGCCGAGTACCAGCCACGCGGGCACGTCCCCGTCGAGCAGCACCGGCGCGACCGGGCCGTGCTCGCGCCGCAGCGCGCGGTAGAGCTGGGACGGCGTCTGCTGGTACTCCAGGCCGCTGAGCGGGACCGCGCCCGCGTGCGCGGGGCAGCCGGGGGGTGCGGCGCCGGGGGCGGCCTCGGTCGAAGGGAGCGGGCTCTGCTCGGTCACGGTGTCGTCTCCTGGGCCATGGCCAGTGCGTAGAGGTGGTCCACGAGGGTGATGAGCACGTCCTTGCCGGACGATCTGACCCGGGCGTCGCAGTCGATCATCGGCACGTGCTCGGGCAGCGCGAGAGCCTGCCGTATCTCGTCGAGGGAGTGGCGCACGGGCTCGTCGTCGAAACGGTTGACCGCGACCACGAACGGTGTGCCGTGGTGCTCCAGGCGGTCGATCGCGTACCAGGAGTCGTCCATGCGGCGGGTGTCGACGAGGACGACCGCGCCGAGCGTCCCGGAGAACAGCCGGTCCCACAGGAACCAGAACCGCTCCTGGCCGGGCGCCCCGAACAAGTACAGGACCATACGGTCGTTGAGGCTGATGCGGCCGAAGTCGAAGGCGACCGTGGTCGTGGTCTTCGACGCCACGCCGGTCGTCTCGTCGACGCCGACCCCGGCCTGCGTCATCACCTCTTCGGTGTTGAGCGGCCGGATCTCGCTGACGGAGCGGACCAGCGTCGTCTTGCCGACGCCGAACCCGCCGACCACGACGATCTTCAGGCCGGTGTCCGCGAGGGCGCCGAGCGGTGTGCGTGCGGGCAGTTCAGAGGTTGCGGAGCCCATGGAGCACCTCCTTGAGAAGGTCGGAATCGGGGAGCGAGGCGATGGTGTCGGCCGCGCGCGGATGCCGGGCGGTGACCTTGCCGCCGGCGAGCAGGTCGCCGAGGAGGATCCGGACGACCGTGATCGGCAGCTTCAGCTCGGCCGCGATCTCGACGACGGCGGCCGGCTGCCGGCACATCTCCAGAATGCGAACGTGCTCGGACTGCATCCCCGCGACCGGCTCGCACTCGCTGACCACCAGCGTGACCAGGTCGAACGACTCGTCGTCGGCGCGGCTGCGGCCCCCCGTGACCGTGTAGAGCCGGTCCGGGTCGCCGGTGTCCACCGGCCGCCGTGTCATGAGGCGCCGCCTCCTGCGGGCGACTGGCGCGGCTCGGCCCGCAGGTGCTCGCCGATCTGCTCGACCAGCTCCGTCATCTGGTGGCCGACCACGCCCGGGTCGGCGTCCTCGTCGGCGACGACCGCCAGGTGCGCACCCTCGCCCGCGTCCACGATGAACAGCAGGCCGCCGTGGAACTCCGTCATCGAGTGCCGTACGCCGCCGGTCCCGTCGCCGAACTCGACCGAGGCGCCCTGCGCGAGGGCCTGGATGCCGGAGCAGATCGCCGCGAGCTGGTCGGCCTGGTCGAGGGTGAGGTGCTCGCTCCAGCACAGCTTGAGCCCGTCCCGGGACAGGACGAGGGCGTGCCGGGTGCCGGGGGTGCGCTGGAGCAGGCTCTCCAGGAGCCAGGTCAGGCTGGTGTCAGTGGTCTGCATGGCGGGGTCGGGCGGCGCTGCGTCCGGCTGGGCCGGAGACCGCCCGTGCCTCCAATCTCACGGTGTAGAGCGGGGGTTACGAGATGTCGGGGGGCGCGGGGGCGCGGCCTATTCGGGGCGGTCGGCGTCCTTGCCCTTGCGGCCGCGGTGGAAGGCGCCGAAGCGGGCGCCCGCGTCACGTCCCGGCGGGGTGACCCGGTCGGCGGCGGGCTGCTCGGACTGTCGCCCGCGCTGCTGTTCGGCGGCGGCCATGGTGCGCCCCGGCGGCCGTACCGGCAGCCCGTTCGGGGTGGCCGACGCGGGCTCGGCGGGCCGGGGTTCGCCCGGTCCCGGGAGCGCGGTGGGTTCGGCGGCGCGTTCGTGCGTCTCCGCCGGGGCCGGGCGCGGCGCGGGCAGGCCGGGGGAGTGCACGAGGTCGCGCTGCTGGGCGAGGAGCTGGGGCGGCAGCAGGACGACGACGCCGGTGCCGCCGCGCGAGGAGGGGCGGAAGTTGACGTCGATGCGGTACTTCGCGGCGAGCCGGCCGACGACGGCGAGCCCGAGCCGCGTGCCCTGCAGCGAGGCGAGGTCGGTGAGCTGCCCGGACACCGCCTGCTCGGCGCGGCGCATCGCCGCGTCGGCCATCTTCAGACCGCTGTCCTCGATGGTCACCACGAGCCCGGCGGACCGTTCCTCCACGTAGACGTGGACCTCGTCGATGGGCGGCGAGAAGTTGGCGGCGTTGTCCATCAGCTCGGCGAGGAGGTGCATGACGCCCTCGGCCGCGAACCCCGCGATCGCCGCGTCCGTGGCGCAGTGCAGCCGCACCCGCTGGTAGGCGGAGATCCGGCCGACGGCGCCGCGCAGCACGCTCTCCATCACGATCGGCTTGTTCCAGGCGCGGCTGGAGCGGCCGCCCATGAGCAGCGCGAGCCGGTCGGTCAGCAGGCCGAGCTGGGACGTGGCGTGGTCCAGGCGCAGCAGGTCGCCGAAGACCTCCTCGCCGTGGCGCTCCTGCATGGAGCGCAGGTCGGCGAGCATGCTGACGGACTTCGCCTGGACGCGGCTGAGCGCCTTGGCCGAGGCCGCCTGCGCGGCGGCCGAACCCCGCTCGCTGCGCGCGAGTTCACGCAGGGACGCCTCGGCAGGGACGCGCAGGAACGGGCTCTGCGGCCAGTCGAGCTCGGCGAGGACGGTCTCGGCCGACGAGCCCTCGCGCAGCCGGGCCACCGCGGCGGGAAACGTTTCCGCGGTGAGGCGCTCCAACTCCCGCCCCGCACGCTCCAGTTCGCCCCGGGCGGCGTCACGCTCCGCCGCGGCATGCGCGGCCTCCCGTACGCACGTCTCGACGGCGGCCGTGAACTCGTCCAGTATCCGGCGCAGTTGCGGGTCGGAGGGCACCGTGACCGGGCCCGTGCCCGCCGTCTCCCGCAGCCGGCGCAGGATGCCGGGCAGTGTCACGTTCACCAGCTGCGCCGACTCCGCCGCCTGCTGGGTCAGCCGGCCCTGCGCCTGCGCCAGTTCGGCCCGTGCCCGCGCGCCGGAACGGCGGGCGCGGGCGAGCAGCAGGGTGCCAGCGACGACGGCGACGGCCAGGCACACCCAGGCGACCGCGGCCGTCCACACCGCCCAGGCGCGGGCGGCCGACGGGGCGAGGGCCGCGGCGGCGCCGGCGGCGGCCGCCGCCACCACGAGCACGGCGAGCGCCGGGCCGAGCGGGGAGCGTTCCGCCTTGGCCATCGCGTGCGGGCTGGGGGGTGCAGGCACTGACATTCCGCGGGTCCCTCGGTCCTTGAGTGGGAAGCGACGAGCCGACCGGTCGAGTCGGCTGCGGGTCCGGCCGGCGGGCGTCGAAAGGGACGCCGATCTTCCGGACCGTACGGCGTTCATGCTAGTCATGCCGCGCGCCGAGCAGACCGGACAAGCCGGATAGTCCGCCCCACCGGTGACTTCGTCGTGAAGTCGCCGTCGGGCGGCGGGGGCGTGCTACCTCCCGGGCCGCCCGTTCCGGCATCGGAAACACGGAGATTCCGGACCGGCCGCGACGACGAAGACCTCCGGGACGGCCATCGGAACCCGGCCGACGGCCGCCGTGACCCAGTCGTGACCGAAGTTTTTCGGCCATCGTCGGCGGGTCCGGCGCCCTCGCGTCGGCCCTGCGGCGGCCCCGTGGCCCGACGGTCGCGCGGCCGCTGCCGGGACCCGCGAAAAAATTCCGCGACAGTCGTGCATGCCCCGGCCGAACCGGGGCACCCGCAGGTTGAGCGGCTCCAGCACCCCACCCCCCCCGGGCGCTCGAGTCTGTGGCCCCGTCGCCTCCTCTCCCCCCCTGTGAGGCGACGGGGCCTTCTCATGAGGCCGGGGCCGCCGGCCGCGCGAGCATGGCGTCCGCCCGCTCCTTGCCGATCTGGTGCTCGACGCCGCAGAGCGTGCACTGCGTGCGGAACTTCGTCGAGACCGGGAAGAGCGGGATGAAGAACAGCGTGAACTTCGTGACGTGCTTGCGCAGGGTGTGCGCCGTGGAGTTGCCGCAGTTGCCGCAGACGAGGGTGAGTACGGCGAGCTGGAAGACGTAGCCCCGCGTTCCGAAAATGATCATCGGTGGTCCTTCCCGTTCCGTGGCCACCGCCGGGCGGCCGGGGCCGGAACGTCATCGTAGGCAGCGGGCCCGCCGCTCTCACAAGCCGTAGCGCCGCGTGGAGTGCTCCTCCTGCGCCAGCCGGCGCAGTGCGAGCAGCACCGGCTCGAACAGGACGGCCGACGCGACGGCCGCCTCCGCCTTCTCGCCGTCCTCGTCGAACGCCTCGAGGCGCTCGATGTCGTGCTGTGCCACCCGCTCCATCTGGCGCGCGTACACCGCCAGGGACTCCGGGTCGTGCGCGTAGCCGAGACGGGCCAGCGTCGTGACGGTGGTGACCAGCGAGCGGTAGCTGGGGGACAGGGTGCCGATCTCGCGCGCGTGTTCCCAGCCGAGGGTGGCGAGGAGGTGGTCGACGACGGCCGTGACCTCGGCGGTGACGGGGTCGTCGGCGGGCGCGTCCGGCGGATGCGGCAGCGCCCAGAGCGCGGCGCCGAGGCGGATCGTCGTGCCGAGCGAGGCGTCGTCGACATGGGCGAGGACCTCCCGCGCGGTGGCCACCGGCACCCGGCCGATCTGGATCAGCGCCCGCACCAGGTTCAGCCGGCGCAGATGCGTCCCGTCGTACTCCGCCTGCGTCGCGCTGACCCGCCGGCCCGGCGCGAGCAGCCCTTCCCGCAGGTAGTACTTGATCGTGCCGACCGGTACCCCGCTGCGCTCGCCCAGCTCCGCAAGCCGCATGCCTTGTGCCCCCTCTTGGAAAGTGCCACTATCCAACCATTGTCAGCGCTCCTGCACACGAACTGCCCGACAGATCGGGGGAGTTGTGCCAACCTCACCACAGCTGGGCCGGACGACCACGGCCGCCGAGGGCGATGTCGTCGTCTTCCTCATCGGTATGCGCGTCAACCACCTCTGGGCGGTGCACCGCTGGCTCCCGGTGTTCTGCGCCATGCCCATGATGCTCAGGGAGCTCGGCAAGGACCGCGGCCTCGGCCTGCTCCACCACATCCTGGGCACCGCGAGCCCGCGCCAGTACTACGTCGTCCAGTACTGGGAGTCGAAGGAGAAGCTCCTCGCGTACGCCACCGCGTCCGACCGGCTCCACCGACCCTGGTGGGCCCGCGTCAACCGCTACGCGCGCAAGGGCGCGGGCCACGTCGGGCTCTGGCACGAGACCTACGTGGTCCCGGCCGGCTCCTACGAGGCCATCTACGGCGACATGCCGCCGTACGGACTCGGCAAGGCGTACGGGACGCGTCCGCTGGACGACGGGGTGCGGGCCCAGGACCGGCTCGCCGTCTGACACCCTCCGTGAGAATCGCGTCACACGGTGTACGGGTGCGGCCGCATCGCAGGGCCGAATCGGCAATCCGGGGGTCGTGATGAAAGGATTGCGGCATGGCAATCAAGACCTACTTCGACATCACGATCAACGGCGAGCCCGCCGGGCGGATCACGTTCAACCTCTTCGAGGACGTCGTCCCGAAGACCGCGGAGAACTTCCGCGCCCTGTGCACGGGCGAGAAGGGCTTCGGCTACGCCGGTTCCTCCTTCCACCGCGTCATCCCGGACTTCATGCTGCAGGGCGGCGACTTCACCGCCGGCAACGGCACGGGCGGCAAGAGCATCTACGGCGAGAAGTTCGCCGACGAGAACTTCACGCTCAAGCACACCAAGCCGGGCCAGCTCTCCATGGCCAACGCGGGCGCGAACACCAACGGCTCGCAGTTCTTCATCACGACCATCGTCACCGACTGGCTCGACGGCAAGCACGTCGTCTTCGGCGAGGTCGCGGACGACGAGAGCATGAAGCTCGTCAAGAAGATCGAGGCCCTGGGCTCCCGCTCCGGCGCCACCTCGGCCAAGATCACCATCGCCGCGTCCGGCCAGCTCTGACCGGCTGCCACTGACACGACACCCGGAGCCGGGACCCCGCCGCACAGGCGGGGCCCGGCTCCGGGTCATTTCCGCGTGACGCAACTCGGCTCCGGGCGCCTCGGGTTAAGGTCTCGATCACCGAGACCCACCTCACATTCCCCGGCCCGGGAGGCTTCCTTGCGTCTGCGCACCCTGCCCACGCTGCTGTTGTCCGCCGTTCTCACCGCGGGCGCCCTCGCCGCGACCGCCGCACCGGCGAGCGCCGCGACCCGCGCCGCGGCGTCCTTCGAGGACCAGCTGCGCGCGATACCCGGCGTCACCGTCACCGGTGTCACGGACAAGGAGGGCTACCCCCTCTACTCCCTGTCGATCACCCAGCCGGTCGACCACGAACACCCCCGCGCGGGCACCTTCCAGCAGCGCTTCACCCTCTGGCACAAGTCGGCGGCGAAGCCGGTCGTCTTCTACACCGGCGGCTACGGTCTCTCCTCGACCACCCGCGAACCCACCACGCTCCTCGACGCCAACCAGCTCAGCGTCGAGCACCGCTTCTTCGGCCCGTCCGTCCCGGCCGGCGGCACCCCGTGGAAGAAGATGACCGTCCAGCAGGAGGCCGCCGACGAGCACGCCATCGTGCGCGCGGTGCGTCCCCTGTACGCGAAGGCCTCGAAGTGGCTCGCCACCGGGGGCAGCAAGGGCGGCATGACCGCCACCTACCACTACCGCTTCTACCCGCGCGACTACGACGGCGTCGTCGCCTACGTCGCCCCGAACGACGCGGACAACAGAGACGACAGCACGTACGACCGCTTCTTCGGGTCGGTCGGCACGAAGGAGTGCCGCACCGCGCTCGACGCCGTCCAGCGCGAGATGCTCGTCCGCCGCTCCGCGCTCCTGCCGGAGTTCGAGAAGACCGCGCGGGACGCCGGCTACACCTTCACCGACACCCTCGGCACCACCGACCGCGCCTACGAGTTCGCCGTCCTGGACCAGGTGTGGAACTTCTGGCAGTCCGGCTCGATCGACAACTGCCCGACCGTCCCCGACGCGAAGACCGTCTCCGACGACGACCTGTACCAGTGGTCGCTCGACCACGGCCTGTCGATCTACGAGGACTCCACCCTCGGCGCCAACAGCTCGGGCCCCTACTACCGGCAGGCAGCGGCCCAGCTCGGCTGGGCGGACCTCGCCTTCAAGCACCTCAAGGGCGTGCGCCACTACCCGGACATCTACCAGCCGAACTCGGTGCTGCCCGCCGACATGCGGACCGGCTACGACGGCGCGGTCATCAAGGGCGTCGACAAGTGGGTGCGTACGGAGTCGCAGCGGATGCTGTTCGTGTACGGGCAGAACGACCCGTGGAGCGCGGAGCAGTTCAGGCCGAGCAAGCGCGACTCGTACAAGTACGTCGTGCCGAACTCCAACCACAACGCCCGGATCTCCGCGCTCCCGGCGGGCCAGCGGGACGCGGCGACCGCGACCATCAAGCGGTGGGCCGGTCAGTAGCAGCCCTCACTTCCGGGGCCCCACCGGGACGCCCAGCGGCCTGGCCAGACCGGTGATGCCTTCGTCGAGGCGTTGCAGGTGACGCAGGACGCGGAAGGTGACGGTGTTCGCGGCCGGGACGCCGAGGCCGTCGGTCTCCAGCATCGCGGCGATGCTCGCCCCCGACTCCACGGTGCCCGTCGTGTCCGTCTCATCGACGTGCGCGACGAGCACGCCGATGTTGTGGGCGATGCGCCGCGCGGCCCGGCCGAGGCGCGGGTCGGCGCCGACGCGCTTGCTGTACGGGACGAGCTCGGCGGTGGCCGCGAGGGAACGGGCGTGGTAGGCCGAGGTCTCCAGGAGCGCCACCAGATAGCGGACGGTCTGGCGGCGCTCCCGCAGCGGCGTGATCGGGTGGGTCAGGGGCCGGGTGGAGCCCCGGAGGTCGTCGAGGGCGGTGTCCAGGTCCCGCGCCTTGTCCAGGAGGTCGGCGGCGGGCCCGCCGCTGAGCTGGCTCACCGCGCCCGCCACGACGTCACCGAGGCGTTCGAGGACGGTGGCGAGCAGTTCGTCGGTGCGGCTGTCGGTCCGCACCGGGAGGATCAGGACGGCGGCGATGATGCCGCACGCGGCGCCGAGGGCCGTCTCCTCGATGCGCAGGATCAGCACGTCGAAGCTGTAGGTGTTCAGGAGCGTGTAGAGCAGCCCGAGCATCGCCGTCACGAAGAACGACATCAGCGCGTACGACAGCGGCGCCGTGAAGAACATCGCGAACACGCAGAGCAGGACCAGGACGAACGCGAGCCAGGTGTGGTCGCCCACCGCGCCCGCGAGGACCACACCCGCGACGACGCCGAGGACGGTGCCGAGCAGGCGCCGGTAGCCCTTGACGACGATCTCGCCGGTCGAGGCCGTGTTGAGGAAGACGACCCAGCAGGTCAGGACGGCCCAGTACCAGCGCTGGCTGGAGAGGAACTCGCCGCCGACGATGGCGAGCGCCGAGCCGACGGCGACCTGGAAGGCGGCCCGGGTGGTGGGCCGCCGGAGCCCCTTGGGGTCCTCGGCCTCCTCGGCGGCCGGGGCCTCCTTCTCGGCCGTTATCGACACGTCCTCCGCGTCGAACTCCTCGCGCGAACGCGTCGTGGCGGGGGAGTCGTCGGACTCGTCCTGCGGCCCGTCGAGCGCGAGGCGCAGACCCATCACGGCACGGGCCGCCTCACCGATGCCGCGGAACACGTCCTGCGCGGCGAGCGTGGCGCCCGGCGGGATGGCCTCCTCGTCGCGGTAGCCGAGCAGCCGGTTGCGTACGTGGGCGACGGCGGTGCCCCGGTTGGCGTCGGCGGGGCGCGACGCCAACAGGTACAGGGCGGACAGGTCGCGGCGGAGCGTGGCCGTCGCCTCGTCCTCGCGGGGCAGCAGTGAACCGGCCGCCGGGACCGGGGCGCCCGGCAGGTGGAGCGTCAGGGTGTCGGCGCGCTCGGCGCTGCGGGCGTTCAGGAGCAGCATCCCGAGGCGTTCGGCGGCGACCTCGGCGTCGGCGACACGGCGCTGGATCAGCGCGGCGGTCGCGTCGTCGCGGGCGCCGTCCTCCAGGCGGGCCTGGATCATCAGGGCCGCCTCGTGCAGCCGGGCCGTGTGGCGGCGCAGATCGTCGAGAACGTCGTCGAGTTCGCCGGGGGGCGCGTCGAGAAGGCGGGTCTGCGCGGTGACGAGCTGGCCGAGCCGGGCCCGGAACGCCTCGCGCAGTCGCCCGAGGACGCGCTGCGGCGTCTCCGGCACGAGCACGAAACGAGCGATCGCGCTGCACGCGAAGGCGATCGTCAACGTGGCGTAGAGCGTGGGCAGTTGGCTGACCGTCGCGTTCACGAACAGGGACACGAAGTAGACCTGGAAGCCGATCAGGCCGAGCGCGGTGCCCCGGTCGCCGAATCTGCGACTGTAAACCGCGGCGAAGATGAGTGCGACGAAGAACAGGTCACCGGCGACGACATGGCTGTGCAGGAGCGCGCCCAGCGACATCGCCACGAGCGCCATCGGCAGGCCGAGCGCGAGCGTCGCCGCCTGCCCGCGCACCGTCTTCTCGCGGATCGCGAACGTGCCGACCATCGCCGCCATCGCACCCGCGACCATGTGCGTGACCTGGGTCCCGGCCAGGCCGAGCACCGCGAGGGCGAGGCCGATCGCGGCGACCGTCCGCAGCCCGGCCATCAACCGCAGCAGTCCGGGGTCGGATGCCACGAAGCGGTCCCACGTACCGGCCCGGCTGGGCCGTCGCGCCACCTGGGTCACTCGAGTCACTCCAAGATCGATCCGACGTTCGTGCCCCCGAGCATACGAGGATGCGAACGCGGCCTTGGCGTGAGCATGGCCTGGGCTTTCGCGCGGGGCCCGACCGCCGTCCGCAAGCCTGGGCGATGTTCACGGAGCTGAATCAGCGACCCCCTGACGACATGTCCGCGCCGGCCGATCGCAGCACCGCGGCCACGAGCGGGCCCGAGGTCTCGCCGCCCCGGCCGCCGCGCACCATCACCGCCGCCGCGGCGAGGTCACCGCGCCAGGCCGCGAACCAGCCGTTGGGCTTCTCCTGCCCGGTCACCTCGGCGGAGCCGGTCTTCGCGCCGACGTCCCCGCGCAGCCCCGCCATGGCGCCCGCCGCGGAGCCGGACGTCGCCGTGGTGTGCAGCAGGTCCCGCAGCTGTTCGTGGGCGCGCGGCGACAGGGCACGCCGCGCCGAGGCGAGCCTGCGGTGATCGACCGAGGGCGCGACGAGATAGGGCTGCCGGAACCGCCCCGTCCGGGCCGTCGAGACGACCGAGGCCATGGTCAGCGGGTTCATCCGCACCCGCGCCTGCCCGATGAGGGACGCCGCCTTGGACGCGGCGTGCTCGACCGGCACCGCCCCGTCGAACGCGTCGACGCCGACCGACCAGCCCGTGCCGATCCCGAAGACGTCCCGGGCCTGCCGGGACAGGTCGTCGTCCGCGAGCCTGCCCGCCTGCGAGACGAAGGCGGTGTTGCACGACGCGGCGAAACAGTCCCGGAAGGTGCCGCCGCTGATGTCGGAGTCGTCGACATTGTGGAACTGCCAGCCGCCGTAGGAAGCGGTCTTCGGGCACGGATGCGGCTTGTCCGGATCGGCGATCTTCTTCTCCAGGAGCAGCGAGCCAGTGATCATCTTCATGGTCGAGCCGGGCGCGAGCCGCCCTTCGAGAGCCCTGTTCCCCGCGCCTTCGCCCGAGTCGGCGACCGCCAGAATCTCTCCGGTCGACGGCTTGAGCACCACGATCGAGGCGTCGGCGCGGCGCGCGACCTCCCGCTCCGCCGCCTTCTGCACGCGCGCGTCGAGCGTCGTCCGCAGCCGTCCGGGCGCGCCCTCGGGGACGGAGAGCACCGGCGTGCCGCCCGGCGGTCTCGCGTGCGCACCGGCCGCGCCCGCCGCCGCGAGCCGCAACTCGACCCCCGGCGTGCCGCCCGCCGTCTTCCCGTACGTCCGCCGCAGCCCGTCCACGAGCGGGCCGAGCGAGGAGAGCGCCCGGGTGTCGAGGGTGTGGCCGTCGCGGTCGAGCGCGCGGACCGGCGCGTCCCCGGCCTGCCGCGCCACCAGCCGTTCGCCCTGTCCGAGCCCCGGGTGCAGCACCCGCGGCTCCCAGCGCACGACGGCCTTCCCGTCCCCGGCGCGACGCACGACGGTCAGCGCGGTCCTGTAGGCCAGCGGAGCGCGAGCCCCTTCGTACGCGAACTCGGCCTTCACGGAGAACGGCACCCGCGCGCCCGCCGCGGCGCCCGGGCGCAGGTCACGCGCCACGAGGTGGGCGCCCTTCCGGTAGTCGCGCAGTGCGGCACCGGCCGCCCGCGCGTCGTCCGTACGGTCCGCCGCCGCGGCCGTGTCGCCGTCGGCCCAGGCGTCGAGGAAACCGTGCGCGGCCGAGCGGACCTCCGCCGCCGACAGGGGCCCGGTCCGCGGGGCGTCGTCACCGCCGAACGCGGCCCAGGCGCCGGCCCCCGCACCGGCGAGGCCGAGCGTGGCCGCGCCCGCGATCCAGAGGTGCCGTCTCCTGCGCTCGCCGCTCACGGGTCTCCGCCCTGCCGCCTGTAGGTGCCTGGGCTCTCACCGTAGGGCGGGGGAAAGGCCGCTTCCTGTCGGAGTGAGCTGTTCAGGGGCGTGCGCGCGGCGGTGCCGGGGGATGCCCCCCGACGACGCGGCGGGTCAGCCGGATGGTGCGGCGCACCCCCGCTCGGCCAGCCTGGACGCATGGACGATCACGAGATCACCGCACCCTTCCGGCCCGCCCGCCGCTCCGTACTCGCCGTCGGCGCCGCTCTGTCGGCGCTCGGCGCGACCCCGGCGGCCGCCGCCACGCGGGCCCGCGCGAGCGACCGCGTACGGCTGCGGCTGCCCGCGCCGACGGGCCCGTACGCCGTGGGCACGACACGGCTCCACCTGGTGGACAGGGCGCGGCGCGACCCGTGGACGGGCGACCGGGTCCGCGAGGTGATGGCGGACGTGCGCTACCCGGCCCGCTCGGTGTCCGGGCACCCGCGCGCCGCTCAGATGACCGCGCGGGAGGCGGCGGGCTTCGACCGGCTCAACAACTTCGCGGGGCTGCCCGCGGGCCGCGTCGACTGGGCCGCGACCCGCACCTTCGCCCACCGCTCGGCGCCGCTGGCCCGCACCGCGCCGCACCCGGTGGTGCTGTACTCGCCCGGCGTCCTCGACCCGCGCACGCTCGGCACCACCCTGACCGACGAACTCGCCTCGCACGGCTACGTGGTCATCGCGATCGACCACCCCTACGACGTGTCGGCCGTCGAGTTCCCCGACGGGCGCGTGGCGACGAGCCGGCTGCCCGAGGAGTTCGCCGCCGCGCAGAAGGCGGGCGGGGCCGCGGTGACGTCCCTCCTGGAGAAGACCACTGCGGTCCGCGTCGCCGACCTCCGCTCCGTCCTGGACACGGTGGAGCGCGCCTTCGACGACGGACGGCTCCGCCGGGCGCCCGTCGGCGCGTTCGGCCAGTCCGCGGGCGGCTTCGCCGCCCTCCAGGCGCTCCACGACGACCGGCGCCTCGCCGCGGCGGCCGACCTGGACGGGGTCCTCGCGTACGTCCAGGACGACCGGGACGAGGGCCACTTGTCCACCGTCGCGGCCGAGGGCACGGACCGCCCGGTGCTTCTGATGGGCAGCGACGGCAACGACCGCACCACCGTGCCCTCCTGGCGCGAGCTGTGGCGGCACAGCACCGGATGGCGTCGCGAGCTCACCCTCGGCGGCTCCCGGCACGCCACGTACACCGACGCGGCGACGTTGCTCCCGCCGGTCGCCGCGGCGCTGGACCTGGACCGGGAGACGCTGACCGGCTGGGTCGGCACGATTCCGACGGCCCGCGCGGTCGCGGTCCAGCGCGCGCAGGTGACCGCTTTCTTCGACCGGCATCTATGGTGAGACGGTCTGCGTGCAGCCGCTCACCACCGGCGGGCCGTCGCTCCTACAGGCCGAGGGCGCCGATCGCGAGGTCCGCCATCGCCGCTTCGCCGCGGGCGTTGGGGTGCACAGGGACGAAGTTCGTGCCGAACAGCGCGGGCTCCACCCAGCGCGTGCCGGCCGACTGACAGGCGTCGTGGCCTTCCGACGCCTTGGACAGGTCCACGTAGATCGCGCCGGTCTCGGCGGCGGCGCGCCGCACCGCGTCGTTCAGGTGGGTCTGGATGTCGCGCACGTACGGTACGTCGCCGGAGGCGATCGGCATCTTGAGGAAACAGCCCGCCTTCGCCGTGGGCGGCATGATCCACGGGTAGCCGAGGATCGCGACGCGCGCCTGCGGCGCCTTGTTCCTGGTCGCCTGGAGGGCCGCCTTCACCGCCGGGTACGTCTTGTTGTCGATGTCGTCGGTGAACGTGTCCCCGTACAGGGTCGTGCACGGATGCCCCTGCCCGGCCGTGGCGATGCCCGCGGAGGCGCAGGCCAGGACGGTGCTGATGAAGGTGTTGTTGTCGTTGCCGCCGATCGTCATGGTCACGAGGCGGGTGTCGGCGCCGAGGGCGTCGAGCTGCGGGGGGACGCCGGGGTACTGCGCTCCGGCGTAGTCCTTCGTCTGGGCCGCGCCGCAGGTCACGTCCTTGAGCGTGGCGCCGGTGCGCTGGGCGAGGACGTGCGGGTAGTTGGCGGTGGAGCGGGCGCAGAGCGGGCTGGCGGACGGGTCGAGCGGGAGGACGCCGGACGCGGCGCTGTAGCTGTCACCGAGCGCGACGTACGGCAGGGGCTGCGGTGCGGCCTGTGCCGGGGCGGTGAGGCCGAGGCCCGCCACGGTCGCGGCCACCGCCACGGCGGCGCAGTGCTTCATGAACGCGCGAATCGCCATCTGTTGCTCCTTCGAAACCTTCTCGGCGCACAGCCAAGTTCCGGATGAGACAGGGGATTTCAGCGCTGACAGTTGAAGCTACCGACGAGTTCGAATTTGCGTCAATAGGCGTGCACGCGGTCGTGGCGCGAGGTGCGCGAGGTGCGCGAGGTGCGGGAGCGAGCCGGCGTGCGCTCAGCCGTTCCGCGCCGCGTCCTGGGGGATGTCGAAGTCGAGGACATCCTCCGCGGTGCGCTCGGTCTGGTGTGCCGCTTCGCGCACATCGGCGAGCACGTCACCCTGCTCGTCGACGAGACGGTCGTAGATGGGCGCCGGGGCGGTGGACGGTGCGGGCACGGTACGAAGCTCCTGATCTGTGTGGCACGAGCTGCCACCTGGTGGTCCAAGACAGAAGGGGACCCTACGCTTCCGCTTCTGCCGCCGGTCGGGCGGGGTGCGGCGTGAGACCGGGGGCGGGCTGGCCGAAAGGCGCGGCGGTGCGCGGAGAGCTGGGGTGCGGGGGCAGCGGAGTGGCGGGCGAGTGCGGTGATGTCGGGGCAGGGTTCGCATTCCGGAAGAGTTCGGGCCAAGTGCGGGCAAGTCCGGGACGGCGGGAGCGAGGGGACGCTACACAGAAGTGGGGGAGCACGGTGGACTGGGGAGGGCCGAGACGTGGTCACCATCGATGTCGCAGTGATCCTGGCGATCGTCGCCATCCTGCTGCTGCGCCGCCCGGTCGCCCCGCGGAAGCGGGGGGACACGGTCCTTGTGATGCTGATCCTTCTCGTCCTCGGCGTGCTCATCGCCCCGACCGCGCTGGGGCAGGCGATCACGGACATGATGGGCGAGCTCTCGGACGCGCTCACCTCGATCGGCGACTGACCGGGCACCGCCGCGTGCCGGACCCGGGCACATGAGGATCAGAGATGCCCAGGACGAGGACCGGGAGCGCGTCCGGCCGTTCTGGCGGCGGATCGTCCGCGCCGGGGAGACGTACACCTGGGACCCGTCTTACGGTGAGCGTCTCACGGGGTCGGGCAGCGCTCGCGCAGGAAGTCGAGCAGCACGCTGTTGAACCGCTCCGGCCGCTCGGCGCCCGGCAGGTGTCCTGCCCCCTCGACGACGGCGAGCGTGGCGTCCGGGACGAGCCCGGCGATCGCCTCGGCCTCGGCGACCGGCGTGTAGACGTCGTCCGCGCCGACCACGACCAACGCGGGCACGCGCGCGGCCGCGAGGCTGTCCCGGTAGTCGGGCCGCTCGGCCCGCCCGCGGAGCGCGGCCGCCGCGCCTCGCGGGTCCGTGGCGCGCATCATGCCGAGGACGTGGGCGGCGACGTCCGGCAGCGCCGCCACGTTGTAGGCGGCCAGCATCTTGTCGATGACCTCGTCGGCGTACCCGGCCATGCCCTCCCCGAGGAGCCGGTCGGCGAGCGCGTTGCGGAACGCCTTGCCCTCGGCGGTCTCGGCGGGTGCGGAGGTGTCGGACAGGACGAGGGCGCGGACCCGTCCCGGGTGGCGCAGATGGAACTCCATGGCGATCTGCCCGCCCATGGAGACACCGCCGACCACCGCGCGCTCGACGCCGGCGTGGTCGAGGAGGGCGGCGACGTCGTCGGCGAACCGGGACAGCAGGACGCTGCCGGGCGTGATGTCACTGGCGCCGTAGCCCCGCAGGTCCGGCGTGAGCACCCGGTACCCGGCCGCGACGAGGGCCGCCGCCTGCGGACGCCACAGCGTCCGGTCGAACGGGTGCCCGTGCACGAGGACGACCGCGATCCCGTCCGCCGGGCCCGCGTCGTCGTACCGCAGGGCGGCGCCGGCCACCGTGAGCTGATGCATCGAGCACTCCTGACGTGAGCGGCCGCGGCCGGGGATCATGGCCGCACGGTAGGCCCGCCCGCCCGCTCCGATCAAGGGCGCGACCAGCCCGGACACGTACCTAGACTGGGTGGGTACCCGTACTGAGGATCGATTGTGAACACGCACCACAAGGCGGACATCCGCCTCGTCGTCACCGACATGGACGGCACCCTCCTGGACGCCGACGGACGCATACCCGACGCGCTCTGGCCGCTCCTCGCCGAGCTGAACGAGCGCGGCATCGTCTTCTGCCCCGCGAGCGGCCGCCAGTACGCGACCCTCGCCGACCAGTTCGCCGCCGTGGACGACGGCGGCATGGTCTACATCGCGGAGAACGGGACCTACGTGGTCCGCGGCGGCGTCGAACTCAGCTCCGACCCGCTCGACCCCGAGACCGCCTCCTGGCTGGTCAAGGCGGTGCGGCAGCTCACGGACCAGGGCGTGGACGCGGGCGCCGTCGTCTGCGGCAAGCGGTCCGCGTACGTGGAGCGGTCCGACGAGGCGTTCATGACCGAGGTGCGCAAGTACTACCACCGGCACGAGATCGTCGAGGACGCCTCCGCCGTCGACGACGAGGTGATCAAGGTCGCGCTCTTCGACTTCGGCCGCGCCGAGGAGACCACCGCGCCCGCCCTGAGCGTGCTCGCCGACTCCCACCAGGTCGTCGTCTCCAGCGAGCACTGGGTCGACGTCATGAACCCCGCGGCCAACAAGGGCGAAGCCGTACGGAGCCTCCAGCGGGCGCTCGGCATCACCGCCGCCCAGACCATGGTGTTCGGCGACTACCTCAACGACCTGGAGATGCTCGACGCTGCCGACTGGTCCTACGCCATGGCCAACGCCCACCCGGAGGTGCGACGGCGCGCCCGCCACCAGGCACCGTCGAACACGGAGAACGGGGTCGTGCGCACGGTCAGGGAGACCCTGGGTCTGGAGTGACCCCTCGGCCTCTCGTCCGGGCGGGGCGGTCGCTCAGTGCCCGGCGGCCAGCTTGACCGCGACCACCCCCACACCGATCACGGCGTTCAGCGCGCCCGTCACCAGCGATGCGAGCCGGCCCGCGCCGACCCGCCGCCCGCCGGTGACACCCCACGCGGCCAGCGCCACGACCTCGCTGCCCACCGCGATCCACAGCGCCGTGATCAGCTCCACGACGCCCACCGCGGACAGCCCGATCACCAGGAGCGGGCCGATCGCGCTGGTCAGCAGCGGGCCGCTGGTGAACATGGTGTGCCGGATCTCCGGCAGCCCGGGCATCCGCCCGTGCGCCACGGGGTGCGCCTGCAGATCCGCGACGAGCGTCGCCAGCCACAGCCCGAGCGCCGTCACCGCGACCGACACGGCCGCCCCCACATGCCGTGGATGCCCGCTCTGCGCCTGCCCCACCAGGACGGCGAGCAGGGTGAGCGAGGCATAGATCCGCTCCTTGAGCCGCTCCCGCAACACATCCGCATGCTCCTGCACGACTTCGCTCGGCGACATGCTTTCCGTCATGCGCGCAGCCTAGGCCGGTGCAAGGGCCCGCGGGGCAGCGCAGGCCGGTCCCCGGCGTCATGAGGGCGGCCCCGGCCACTGCCGCGGGCCGGATCGCCCGCACAACGCCTCCGCCTACGGACAAGCCCACGCCTCCGGACCGGGTGGGCTTCCCTGGCCGGTGCTCCAGGGGGTGTCCGCGTGGCGCCGCGCGACGCGTCCGCTTACTGGCAGGCTCGCGCCTCCGGGCCGGGTGGGCTTCCCTGGCCGGTGTCCCAGGGGGTGTCCGCGTGGCGCCGCGCGATGTCTCCGCTTACGGACAGGCTCGCGCCTCCGGGCCGGATGGGCTTCCCTGGCCGGTGGCCCGGGGTGTCCGCGTGGCGCCTTCGCTTACTGGCAGGCTCGCGCCTCCGGGCCGGGTGGGCGACCCTGGCCGGTGGCCCGGGCCGGGGCGCCGCATGGTCACGCGCGACGCCCTCGCCTGCCGACGGTCCGCTCCCCGCTCGCCCAAGTGGGCAGCCCAGGCCGTTGCCCGCGGGGCAGAGTGGCCGCATGACACCGCATCCGACGCCTCCGTCTGCCGACAGCCGCCGCGCCTCCGGGAGTTCCCGGGGCTGCTACGCCTGCGCCGGCGAAGCCGGGTTCGCCGGTCTGCCGCCGCGCGAGCACATCGCCTCGGACCCGCATCGGCGCGGCACACCCGAGCCCGGCTCACCCCCGTACCGCCCGACGGCGTGATCAAGACACCCGGCCCGTACGTCGCACCCCCGCGCGTTTCCCTCAACCCCCTTCCCCGAAACCCCAGTTCACAGAGGCCCCGCCCCACTCACCCCCGGCCCGCACAATGCCCGGAACGCATCGCTCCATTGGCATGGACCTGCCCATGATCACTCGCTACGCTCCCCAGTGACATGCCGCACGAGCGCACCCCGCGTGCCGTTCCACCCCTGTGCCAACCCCACACCACACGGGAAACGACGAAGGGCCGACCCATGCGACGTACCAGACCCATACGTGCCGTCCTGACCGCCCTGCTGGTCTCCGGAGCCTGCGCCACCGCCGGGTTCCTCCCGGCCCAGGCGGCCGGCGCGGACACCGCGCGGGCCGAGCGCGCGCCCGCCTCCGAGGGCCTCCTCACCGCGATGCAGCGCGACTTCGACCTCACCGCGCCGCAGGCCAAGGCGCGGCTCGCGGCCGAGAAGCAGGCGACCGCCACCGAGAAGAAGGCCCGGAAAGCCGCCGGTTCCGCGTACGCCGGTTCCTGGTTGACCCCCACGGACCAGGAGCTGACCGTCGCCGTCACCGACCGCGACAAGGCCGCCGCGGTACGGGCCACCGGAGCCACCGTCCAGCTCGTCGGCCGCAGCGCCGCCCAGCTAGACGCCGCCAAGAAGCGCATCGACGCGCTCGACGCCCCGGCCGGCGTCAGCAGTTGGCGCGTCGACTGGCAGTCCAACCGCGTCGTCGTCGAAGTCCTCGCGGACCAGCAATCAGACAACGATGTCAAGGCGTTCCTCGCACGCGCGGCCAAGACAGGACCCGTGACCGTGCACGCCACGGAGCACGCTCCGACCACCTTCGCCGCCGGAACGGTCGGCGGCGACCCGTACTACACCGGCAACGTCCGCTGCTCCATCGGCTTCTCCGTCCACGGCGGCTTCGTCACGGCAGGCCACTGCGGCGGCGCCGGACAGAGCGTCAGCGGCTGGGACCGCTCCTACATCGGCAACTTCCAGGGCTCGTCGTTCCCCGACAACGACTACGCCTGGGTCAACGTCGGCAGCGGCTGGTGGACCGTCCCGGTCGTCCTCGGCTGGGGCACCGTCTCCGACCAGCTCGTACGCGGCTCGAACGAGGCCCCGGTCGGCGCGTCCATCTGCCGCTCCGGCTCCACCACGCACTGGCACTGCGGCACGGTCCTCGCCAAGAACGAGACCGTCAACTACAGCCAGGGCGCCGTCCGCCAGATGACCAAGACGAGCGTGTGCGCCGAAGGCGGCGACTCGGGCGGCTCGTTCATCAGCGGCGACCAGGCCCAGGGCGTCACCTCGGGCGGCTGGGGCAACTGCAGCAGCGGCGGTGAGACCTGGTACCAGCCGATCAACGAGATCCTCGGCCGCTACGGGCTGACCCTGCACACGGCCTGAAGTCCCGACACGACGACCTCGGAGGCGTGGCACGGGTGAGCACCATCCCGTGCCGCGCCCTCCGTGATGCCCAGGAGACCCGTTGAACCCCACCCGCACCACCCGCACCACCCGCACCATCCGCCGCGCCGCCCTCACCACCGGCGGCGCCCTCGCCCTCGTCATCGGCTTCGCGGGCAGCGCCCTCGCCGCGCCGCCGCCCGCCCTGCCCGGCAACGCCGACGCGACCGAGCAGACGTACCAGCCCGCGTACGACTACGACACCGACGGCTGCTATCCCACGCCCGCCATCGGCCCTGACGGGACCGTCAACGGCGGGCTCAAGCCGAGCGGCGCGCTCAACGGACAGTGCCGCGACGCCTCGGACCTCGACAACACCAACGGTTACTCCCGCACCAAGTGCGACAACGGCTGGTGCGCCGTGATGTACGGGCTCTACTTCGAGAAGGACCAGGCGGTGGCGGGCAGCGGGCTGGGCGGGCACCGCAACGACTGGGAGCACGTCGTCGTCTGGGTGCACGACGGGCAGGCCGCGTACGTCGCCACCTCTGCCCATGGCGGGTTCCACATCCATCCGCGCGATCAGATCCGCTGGGACGGCACCCACCCCAAGATCGTTTACCACAAGGACGGCATCAGCACCCACTGCTTCCGCGCCGCGACCGCGAACGACGAGCCGCCGGAGAACCACAAGGGCACCTGGCAGTTCCCGGCTCTCGTCGGCTGGAACGGCTATCCGGCCGGGCTGCGCGACAAGTTGAGCGCGTACGACTTCGGGAGCGCCAATTTCGGCCTGAAGGACAGCAGTTTCGCCAGTCATCTGGCCGCCGCGCTGCCGCCGGGGGTGCCCTTCGACGTCAACGCGTAGGCGTCCCGCACGCACGCATACGCGTATACGCGCGAGTAAGTTACTGAAACGTAACCCTCCGAGTGCTACCGGCGGTAACTCCGTCCTGGATACCGTCCCCGCGAAGCGTGGGGACGGTGGGACGACCGGGCCGCACGCACCGTCGGCCTGCCCCACCCCGGCCGACTGCCGCCAGGTCCGGAGTCGAGAACTCCGCCTGCACTCAGGAGGTTTGCCATGCCCGCTCCCACCCGCCTGCTGGCCGCCGCCGTCACCGTCGCCGCCTGCGTCGGCGCGCAGGCCCTGCCCGCCGCCGCTGCGGCCGGCTCGCAGAACGTGGTCTCGCGCGGCGTCACCATCCCCGAGTTCTACAACCCGC
This sequence comes from Streptomyces sp. NPDC016845, assembly GCF_044332585.1. Taxonomy (NCBI): domain Bacteria; kingdom Bacillati; phylum Actinomycetota; class Actinomycetes; order Kitasatosporales; family Streptomycetaceae; genus Streptomyces; species Streptomyces sp. NPDC016845. The sequence goes on from NZ_JBIRPI010000018.1 coordinate 40,623, forward strand.
CCGCCGAACTGCCGGACGGCAACGGCGCGCTGATCCGCAGCGAGCCGCTCCCGCTGGCGCTGAGCCTGCCGACGCTGCACGGCCCACTGCCCGGCAAGGCCACCCGCATCATGTACCGCACGACGGACTCGACCGGCGGCCCCGCCGCGGTCACCGGCGCCTACATCGAGCCGACCGCGAAGTGGCGCGGCAACGGGCCCCGGCCGCTCGTCGCCGTGGCCCCCGGCACCATGGGCCAGGGCGACCAGTGCGCCGCGTCGCTCGGCCTGGAACACCCGCTGAGCCTCAACGGCGACACGGTCTCGGTGGGGTACGAGGATCTGTCGATCTACCGGCTGCTCGCGGAAGGCGTCGCGGTCGTCGTCACCGACTACGTCGGCCTGGGCGCCACCGACCGCCTGCACACCTACGTGAACCGGCTCGACGGGGGCCACGCCGTGCTCGACGCGGTCCGCGCCGCCCGCGCGCTCCAGGGTTCGACGATCACCGCCGCCTCGCGCGTCGGCCTGTTCGGCTACAGCCAGGGCGGCGGCGCCACCGCGGCCGCCGCCGAACTGCAGCCGTCGTACGCGCCCGAGATCACCCTCGCCGGTACGTACGCGGGGGCGCCGCCCGCCGATCTGACCGAGACGACCAAGGGCATCGACGGCACCGATCTCGCGGGCGCCCTCGGCTGGTCCCTCAACGGGTTCCTGCAGTCCGACCCGGAGTTGCGGCCGATCGCCGAGGCGCACCTCAACGACAAGGGGCGCGCCGCGCTCCAGGATCTGTCGACGATGTGCGTGGGCGACACCATCTTCCGCTACAACTCGGCCCGCAGTGCGGACTGGACGAGCGACGGGAAGTCACTCGCCGAGATCATCGAGTCCGAGCCGAAGCTCCAGGCGTTCCTCGCCGACCAGCGGATCGGCACGATGAAGCCGGCCGGTCCGGTCCGGGTGGCCACCGGTGTCAGCGACAACCTCGTGCCGCACGGCCAGGCGCGGCAGATGGCCGTCGACTGGTGCGGGCGCGGCGCCCAGGTCACGTACAAGCCGGTGCTCCTGCCGAACGTGGGGCGCGCCCTGCTCAACCACTTCGCACCGCTCCTCACCGACCAGGGCAGCGCCATCGACTGGCTGACCGACCGGCTCGACGGCAAGGCGGCCGGGAACAATTGCGCGACCATGCGCCTGCAGCCGTGATCTGATGAGGCGGCGCGACGGGTCGCGCCGCCTCTGTCCAGGCCTCACGCAAGGGATGCCCAGCCTCATGGTCCGTGCCGTCACCCTCATCCGCTCGGACGCGCTGTCCGACGTCGCCGAGTACGCGTACGCGGCGACGGCACCGGCCGCGGCGCGGCTTGTCTTCCTCGCCGGTTCCTGCCCGTTGGAGAAGGACGGTTCGACCGCGGCGGTCGGTGACTACGCGGGCCAGGCGGCCAAGTGCGTCGAGAACCTGCGCACCGCGCTCGCCGCGGCGGGCGCGGACCTCCAGGACGTCATCAGCACCCGCGTGCTCGTCGCGTCGGCGCGGCAGGCGGATCTGGTGACGGCCTGGGAAGTGGTCCGCGACGCCTTCGGCGAGCACGACGTGCCGAGCACCCTGATGGGGGTCACGGTGCTCGGCTACCACGACCAGCTCGTGGAGGTCGAGGCGGTCGCCGCCGTGCTCGACGACTGACAGCGGGGTCAGGGCCGGGCGGTGGTGACCTTGACCGGTTCCGTCTCGGCGGAGCTGTGCCGCTCCGCCCAGCTCTCCAGGGCCGTCCTGCACGCGTGGTCGAGGTGGTGGACCCCGGACAGGTGCAGTTCGACGGGGCGGTTCTGCGGCAGCGCCTCCAGGCTGTCGAGGATCTTCGGCAGCCGCAGGAACGTCGCGTTGCCCGTCAGGTAGGCCTGGACGGGACCGGCCCCCTTGTCGATGACCTCCAGCTTCACGTGCGAGGCGTCCCAGGCCGTCTTGGCGACGGACAGGGCGATGCCGACGAGGACGCCCTCGAACATGCTGACCGCGACGATCGACACCGCGGTGACGACCAGGATCAGCGCCTCGCCGCGGTGCTCGCGCCACAGCGCGACGAGCGAGCGCGCCGGGATCAGCTTGGCCCCGGCGTGCACGAGCACACCGGCGAGCGCCGGGAGCGGGATGTAGGCGAGGACGCTCGGCAGCAGCGCCGCGAACAGCAGCAGCCAGACGCCGTGCAGCACGCGGGACGCCTTGGTGCGGGCGCCCGCCTGGACGTTGGCCGAGCTGCGCACGATCACCGCGGTCATCGGCAGCGCGCCGAGCACACCGCACACCGCGTTGCCCGCGCCCTGCGCCATCAGCTCCTTGTCGTACTGGGTCCGTGGCCCGTCGTGCATCCGGTCCACGGCCGCCGCGCTGAACAGGGACTCGGCGGACGCGATGAGCGTGAACGCCACGATCGTGCCGATGAGGCCAAGGCCCGCGAGTTCGCCGAACGCGTCCATGGACGGCGGCTGGACCGACCCGAGCAACCCGTTGACCTCGACGGTGGCGACGGGCGCGGAGAACACGACCGAGGCCGCCGTCGCGAGGCCGACCGCGGCCAGCGGACCGGGAACCACCCGCACGCGCGCGGGCATCCGCTTCCACAGCACCAGGACGGCGACGGTGCCCGCGCCGAGCGCCAGGGAGGCGAGCCCCTCGGCACTGCCGGCGACCTCGACCAGCGCCTCGGGCAGCCCGGCTATCTTGCCGAGCCCCGACTCCGGCGCCTTGGCGTCCAGGACGGTGTAGAGCTGGCCCGCGATGAGGACGAGCCCGATCCCGGCCAGCATGCCCTCGACCACCGAGATCGAGATGGCCCGGAACCAGCGGCCCACCTTCAGGGCGCCCATCCCGATCTGGAGCAGTCCGGTCGCGAGGACGACGACGCCGAGCACCGGCAGACCGAACTCGTCCACGGCCTCGTACACGAGCACGGTGAGCCCGGCGGCCGGGCCCGACACCTGGAGGCTGCTGCCGCGCATGAGCCCGGTGACGAGGCCGCCGACGATGCCGGTGACCAGGCCGAGTTCGGCGGGGACGCCCGAGGCGACGGCGACGCCCACGCACAGCGGCAGCGCGACGAGGAAGACGACGAGGGAGGCGACGAAGTCGGCCTTGAGGTGCGGGTACTTGCGCGCGTCGGCGCGCACCGGGGCGCTCACAGCGCCTCGAAGGCGTCGGTCCCGGAGCGGTGCGCTCGGACGCGGCCGGTGTGCACCTCGTAGTACCAGCCGTGCAGACGCACCCGGCCGTCCGCGAGCCGCCGCTGCACGCACGGGTAGGCGCGCAGCCGCTCCAGCTGGGTCACGACGTGCCGCTGCACGGCGGCCGAGACCGTCGGATCGCCGGGGTCCGGTCCGGCAGGTGCCGCCGCGGCGTGCGAGAGCCAGTCGCGGACGTGGGGCACGGCCGTGAGGTCGTCGCCGCGGACCAGCGCGCCGACGGCGCCGCAGTGCGAGTGCCCGCACACGACGATGTCCTGGACGCCGAGCACCTCGACGGCGTACTCGATGGTCGCGGCCTCCCCGCAGGGGCCGCCGGCCGGGTCGGGCACGATGTTGCCCGCGGTGCGCAGCTCGAAGAGCTCCCCCGGGCGGGCGCCGGTGATCAGTGCGGGCACGACCCGCGAGTCGGAGCAGGTGATGAACAGGGCCTGGGGAGACTGGCCTTCGGCGAGCCCGGCGAACTCCTCAGGGCGTCGTCCGAACGTACGGGCGTGGTCGATGAGGGGCTGCATGACGTGACGTTTCCTCCTGGCGCGCCGTGAGGGCGCGTCGGACTGACAGGACGGTGGGGGGTGGCAGCCGTCTGTCAGCAGAGGAAGACCTGCAACGCGGCAGGGGTGAGGTCGGGCACGGAGCGGCAGGGGCGGGCGCGCGCTTGTGTGACCGGGAGGAACGGGGCGAAGACCGGATGCCGCCGCCCCGCCGCCGGCGGCGGCGCGGGGCCGGGGGACTGAGCGCTTCCGGAGGCCGCGCGGTGCCGGTCCCGGGTGCGCAGCACCTCGACCGCGTCGTGGGGCCGCGGCTGCCCGGGACCGGCGACCGGAACCCGCTCGGCGACGGCCGACACCGTCCACGGCCGCGGCTCATGTGCGGGAGCGAACGCGCGTGCGAAAGCGAAGGAGGGCAGGGTCAGTACGGCCACGACGGCCAGTGCCACCCAGTGACAAGCCCTCCCACCTCGCAACGCGCGTCCTCCTCCCGGCGACCGGAACTTCAAGACAGAACCAATGGTTGGTCAACCAAAGGTCAAGTCGAAGAGTAGCTGTGCAAAGGTGATCGCCGGGTTAACAGCATGTTGCGGCTGTGAGGAAGCGTGAAAAGTGCGGTCTATTGGCGAAAAACGAGCACGGAGATCAGTTCCGGCCCGCGTCGAGCCGTAGCTCCCCGCCCTGCCAGCGCCCGCGCAGCCAGCGGTCGTGGCTGGCGACCACGATCGCGCCGGGGCCCGCGCCCATGGCGTCCTCCAACTCGTCGCACAGGCGCGGGGACAGATGGTTCGTCGGCTCGTCCAGGAGCAGCAGTTCAGGCGGCGCCGCCACGAGCAGGGCGAGCGCGAGGCGCCGCCGCTGCCCGACCGAAAGCTGCCCCACCGGCTTGTCGAGGTCGCTCTCGTGCAGCAGCCCGAGAGAGCGCAGCGGCACCGCGTCCGCCCGCTCGAAGCCGAGCACGCGCGTGTACGTCTCCCGTGCCGTCCGCTCGGGCCGGGCGAACTCGGAGTCCTGCGCGAGCAGCCCCACCGCCGCGCCCTCCCGGCGGCGCACCTCGCCCTCGACGGGCAGCCGCCCCGCGAGCACAGCGAGCAGGGTCGACTTGCCGCTGCCGTTGACGCCGGTGACCAGAAGCCGTTCGGTGGGGGACACGTCGAGCCGGTCCAGGGACAGCCGGCCCGGCACGCGCGCGTGGCGCACTGTCACGAGGGGGGCGTCCGCGTCCGTCGTGCCGGTCGCGCCGAGTGCGACCGGCCGGAACCGCAGAGGGCGCGGCGGCTCCCCGACCTGGCGGCGCTCCAGGTCGTCGAGGCGGCGGGTGGCGTTGCGCACGCGGCGCGCGATCTGGCTCTGCACGCGGTTCGCCCGTACGCCGTACCCCATCTTCTCGTTGTCGCGCATGCCCCGGTCGGGGGCCACGCGGTGCGCGGTGACCCCGGCCGAGGTCCGCAGCTGCTCCAACTCCTCCTGCTCCTCGGCGTAGCGCCGCTCCCAGCGTTCGCGCTCGGCCCGCTTCTGCGCCAGGTACTCGCTGTAGTTGCCGCCGTACCGCACCGGTCCGTCGACCGCCGGATCGAGGTCGACGAGGTCGGTGCAGACGGCGTCGAGGAAGGCGCGGTCGTGGCTGGCGAGGATCACCGCGCCCGGCAGCGCCCGCAGTCGCTCCTCCAGGAAGCGGGCCGCGCCGTCGTCGAGGTGGTTCGTCGGCTCGTCCAGGAGCAGTGCGGACGGGCGCCGTACGAGGAGCGCGGCTAGGGCAAGACGACCGCGCTGCCCGCCCGAGAGCGAGCCGAGGGTCCGGGTGTGCGCCAGCGCGTCGAGGCCGAGCCCGGCCAGGACGAGCGCGGCGCGCCGGTCGGCGTCCCAGACCTCGCGCGCCCGGGCGCTCTCGAGCCGCCGCCCGTAGGAGTCGAGCAGCTCCGGGTAGGAGGGGTCGTTCTCGGGTGTGCGGGCGAGCAGGTCGCCGAGGCGTTCGAGCTCGGCGAGGTCGTTCCGGGCCTCGCGCAGCGCGTCGTCCAGGACGTCGGCGAGGGTCGTCCCGGCGTCGTACGCCATCTCCTGGTGCAGGAAGCCGAGGTCGTGGGGGCGTTCGACGGTGCCGGCGTCGGGGGTGTCGGCCCCGGCGAGCAGCCGTAGCAGTGTCGATTTGCCGACACCGTTCTCGCCGATGAGGCCGATGCGGTGGCCGGGCGAGGCGGTGAGGGAGACGCCGTCCAGGACGCGCCGGGTGCCCAGGGTGCGGATGAGGTCGTGGGCGAGCAGGGCGGGTTCAGGCATCGTCGCCCGCCTCCCCCACCGCGATCTCGGTCAGGCGGCCGTCGGCGAGGCGCAGCGCACGGTCGACGCCGATGGCGGAGAGGAACCGCTCGTCGTGGCTGACCACGAGGAACGCGCCCTTGTACGCGGTGAGCGCGTTCTCCAGGCGGGCGACGCCCGCCAGATCCAGGTTGTTCGTCGGCTCGTCCAGGAGCAGCAGCTGCGGTGCGGGTTCCGCGCACAGGACGCAGGCCAGGGTGGCGCGCAGGAGTTCGCCGCCGGAAAGCACGCCGACGGGCAGGTGGGCGCGCGGCCCGCGGAAGAGGAAGCGGGCCAGGAGGTTCATGCGCTCGGCCTCGGGCCGCTGCGGCGCGAACTCGGCGAAGTTCTCCGCGACCGTGCGGTCGGGGTCGAGCAGGTCGAGGCGCTGGGAGAGGTAGGCGATCCGCCCGTCGGCGCGTCGGACGGTGCCCTCGTCCGGCTCCAGGTCACCGAGGACGAGCCGCAGCAGGGAGGTCTTCCCGGTGCCGTTGGGGCCGGTGAGCGCGATGCGTTCGGGGCCGCGCACGGTCAGGTCGATGCCGTCGCCCGCGAACAGGTCCTGCTCGCCGCGCTCGAGGCGCAGCCCCTCGCCGTGGAAGACGGTCCGCCCGGCGGGCACGCGGGTGTCCGGGAGGTCGAGGGCGAGGGTGGGTTCGTCGCGCAGCTCCCTCTCGGCCGCGTCGAGCCGGGCCTGCGCCTCGCCGACCCGGTGGGCGTGCGTCTGCCCGGCCTTGCCCGCCGCCTCCTGCGCGCCGCGCTTCATGTTCCCGGCGAAGATGCGGGGGAGCCCGGCGTTCTTCAGGTTGCGGGCGGCGTTGGAGGCGCGCCGGTCGGCGCGTTCGCGGGCCTGCTGGAGTTCGCGCTTCTCCCGCTTGACCTCTTGCTCGGCGTTGCGGACGTTCTTCTCGGCGACCTCCTGCTCGGCCCGTACGGCTTCCTCGTAGGCGGTGAAGTTGCCGCCGAAGTAGCGGAGTTCACCGGCGTGCAGTTCGGCGATGCGGTCCATGCGGTCGAGGAGCGCGCGGTCGTGGCTGACCAGGAGGAGCGTGCCGGGCCACTGTTCGAGGACGTCGTAGAGGTGGTGGCGGGCGTCGAGGTCGAGGTTGTTGGTGGGCTCGTCGAGGAGCAGCACGTCCGGGCGCTTGAGGAGCTGCGCGGCGAGGCCGAGCGAGACGGCCTGGCCGCCGCTGAGCGTGGAGAGGCGGCGGTCGAGCGCGACGCCGCCGAGGCCGAGGGCGTCGAGCTGGGCGCGGGTGCGCTCCTCGATGTCCCAGTCGTCGCCGATGACGGTGAAGTGCTCCTCGGCGACGTCGCCGGACTCGACGGCGTCCAGGGCGCGGATCACGGCGTCGACGCCGAGGACCTCCGCCACGGTCAGGCTGTCGCTGAGCGGGAGCGTCTGCGGGAGGTACCCGAGAGGGCCGTGGACGGTGACCGAGCCCCGGGTGGGCGTCAGTTCACCGGCGATGAGCCGCAGCAGAGTGCTCTTGCCGGAGCCGTTGGGCGCCACGAGGCCGGTGCGGCCCGCGGGCACGGTGAATGACAGCGAGTCGAGCACGGGGGTGTCGTCCGGCCAGGAGAAGGAGAGGTTCGAGCAGATGACGGACGTGTCGGACATGGGGGAGACCTCATGGATGAGACGGGTAGCCGAAAACAGGCCACCCGGGACACGGAAAAGGGGACGACTTGGAGGCCATGACGGCGTGCGATGCTCCACGGCGTGCGTGGCACCGGCCGATGGCCTGTCAGATCCGGATCTCATCCGGAGATGTCGTCGTCACCCACCATGTTCGGCTCCTCGACTCATGCGGAAGGTCCGAGAACATTACCACCCGTCCCTGTCGTCACGCAGGGGGAGACCTGGGCCGCGTGTTGGCAGGGGAGGGGTGGTTTCGCGCCAGATAAGGTTAGGCTAACCTTCGATTTGTGAGATCTGGTGAACGCGCAGGCAGCGCCCCACGTCCGCGCGGTCATGAGCTGTCGGCCGCGCAGGTGACCGTGTCGTACGACGGCGTCGACGTCGTGCACGACGCGGCGCTCGTCCTCCGGCCCGGCGAAGTGACCGCCCTGGTCGGCCCCAACGGCAGCGGCAAGTCGACCTTGCTGCGCACGATCGCGCGGCTGCAGGGCGCCCGCACGGGCACGCTGACCCTCGACCCCGGGACGACCGAAGCGACCGACGGCTTCGACCTCACGACCCGTCAGTTCGCGCGCCGGGTCGCCCTGTTGACGCAGAGCCGCCCCACGCCCGCCGGGCTCACCGTCCGCGACGTGGTCGAGTTCGGCCGCTACCCGTACCGCGGGCGCTGGGGGCGCACCGACCCCGACGGCGCGGACGTGGTCGAGCGCGTGCTCGCCCTGACCGGCGTCGCGGAGCTCGCCGAGCGCGGCGTCGACCAGCTCTCCGGCGGCCAGTTGCAGCGGGTGTGGCTCGCGGGCTGCCTCGCCCAGCAGACCGGCGTGCTCCTGCTCGACGAACCCACGACCTACCTCGACCTGCGCTACCAGGTCGAACTCCTCGACCTGATGCGCGATCTCGCGGACGACGACGGCATCGCCGTCGGCGTCGTCCTGCACGACCTCGACCAGGCCGCCGCCGTCGCCGACCGCATCGCCCTGCTCAGCGCGGGGCGCGTCATCGCCGACGGCGCGCCGCAGGACGTGCTCCAGCCGGAGCGGCTGTCCGAGACGTACGGCATCCGTATCGACGTCGACACCGACCCCTTGACCGGCCGCCTGCGAACCCGCGCGATAGGCCGGCACCACAGCAGAAGCGAAAGGCTCCCCAGCACGCCATGAGACGACTCCTGATCACCGCGGCCGCCGTCACCGCGGCAGCCCTCGCCCTGTCCGGCTGCGGTTCGTCCGAGCCCGCCAAGGCCTCGGCCGACACCAAGTCCGAGAAGATCACGGTCACCGACGCCAATGGCGCGAAGGTGACGCTCGACCACGCGGCGACCAAGGTCGTCGGCACCGAGTGGAACGTCGTCGAGTCCCTCGTCACCCTCGGCGTCGACCCCGTGGGCGTCGCCGACGTCAAGGGCTACACGGCGTGGGACAAGGCCGCCCCGCTGACGGGCTCGCCCAAGGACATCGGCACCCGCGGCGAGCCCAGCATGGACACCATCGCGGGCCTCGCCCCCGACCTCATCGTCGCCACCACCGACCTGTCGGCGTCCGCGATCAAGCAGATGAAGAAGATCGCCCCCGTCCTCCAGGTCAAGGCCGCCAACGGCGCCGACCAGATCGGGCAGATGAACGACACGCTCGACGCCGTCGCCAAGGCGACCGGCAAGGAGAGCGAGGCCAAGGCCGCGAAGACGGAGTACGAGGCCAAGATCGCCGCGGGCAGGAAGGCCCTGAAGGACGCCGGGCTCGCCGGTACGCAGATCGCCATGGCCGACGGCTACTCCGCCTCCAACCAGGTCTCCGTGCGCGCCTACACCAGCGGTTCCCAGCTCGGCACCGTCAACGAGGCGCTCGGCCTGAAGAACGTCTGGAAGCTCAAGGGCGACAAGGACTACGGCCTCGCCACCACCGACGTGGAAGGGCTCACCGGGCTCGGCAAGGGCACCCAGTTCCTCTACATCGGCAACAAGTCCGAGACCGACGTCTTCACCAAGGACCTCGCGGGCAACGCCGTCTGGAAGTCGCTGCCCTTCGTCAAGAGCGGTGACGTGCACCGCCTTGACGACGGGATCTGGATGTTCGGTGGGCCGAAGTCGATGGAGCAGTACATCGACGCGGTCGTCAGCACTCTCACGAAGTAGGCCATGACCGTCACCGCAACCCCTACCGCCACGCCCGAGCGCTCGGTCGCGTCCCCCTCGGGCGCGGTCGCGGTGACGGTCGGGCTCCTCCTCCTCGTCGTCGCACTCGCCGTCGTCGACATCACGCAGGGCACCGCCTCCGTCGGCGCGAGCCAGGTGTGGAAGGCGCTCACCGGCCACGCCGAGGAGGGCGACGCCTCCGTGGTCATCGCCTCCCGGCTGCCCCGCATGGTCGCCGGGATCCTCGTCGGCGTCGCACTCGGCGCGGCCGGCGCGGTCCTCCAGGCCGTCAGCCGCAATGTCCTCGCCGCGCCCGACACCCTCGCGGTCAACGCCGGTTCGTACCTCGCGCTGAGCGTGCTCACCGTGACCGGCGTCAGCCTGCCGCTGCTCGCGTCGTCGTCGGTCGCGTTCATCGGCGGGCTCGCGGCGGCCGCCGTCGTCCTCGGCCTCGCCGGACGCGGCGCCGGATCCGTACGCCTCGTCCTCGCGGGCAGCGCGCTGACCCTCGGTCTCAACGCCGTCGTCGAAGCGCTGCTCCTGCTGTTCCCCGAGTCCACCGACGGCATCTACCAGTGGGCTCAGGGCAGCATCAGCCAGAACGGCTTCAGCGGCATCGTCCGCATGGCCCCGGTCGTGCTCGCCGCCCTGACCGCCCTCACCTTCCTCGCCCGGCGCGTCGACGCCCTCGCCCTCGGCGACGAAGCCGCGCGCGGCCTGGGCGTCTCCGTCCGCTCCACCCGCGTCATCACGGTCGTCCTCGCCGCCCTGCTGTCGGCGGCGTCGGTGACCCTCGCCGGGCCCATCGGCTTCGTCGGCCTGTGCGCACCGGCCCTGGTCCGTCCGCTCGCGCGCCGCGTCCGTCCCCTCGTACGGCACCGGCTGCGGATCCCCTTCGCGGGGCTCGTCGGCGCGGCGCTCGTGCTCGGCGCGGACGTCCTGCTGCGCACCGTGACCTCGGCCGAGACCGCGGTGACCGTGCCGACCGGCGTCGTCACCAGCGTCATCGGCGCCGTCTTCCTCGTCGTCATGGCGGTACGGATGCGGGACGGCGACGCCGCCGCCGCGCAGGAGCACCTGCGCATCCCGAGCCGGGCCGCGTTCACGCTCACCGTGATCGTCCTCGTGGCCGTCCTCATCGGCGCGACCGTCGCCGGGGTCCTCGTCGGCGACAACACGCTGCTCCTCGGCGACGTCACCAACTGGCTGACCGGGCAGGCCGGGCAGGCCGTCAGCTTCGTGCTCGACACCCGGGTGCCCCGCGTCCTGGCCGCCCTCACCGCGGGCGCGGCGCTCGCCCTCTCCGGCACCCTCGTCCAGTCCGTCAGCCGCAACCCGCTCGCCGAACCCGGCACCCTCGGCGTCTCCGGCGGCGCGGGGCTCGGCGCCGTCCTGCTCGTCACCACCGCGCCCGGCGCCGGGGCGTGGGCCATCGCGGGCGCGGCGCTCGTGGGCGCCGCGGTCAGCTCCTCGCTCGTCTTCGGGCTCGCGGCGAAGGGCGGGTTCCAGCAGAGCAGGCTCGTTCTGATCGGCATGGGCGTCGCCACCGGCGCGACCGCGCTGATCAGCCTCCTCATCGTGCTCACCGACCGGTTCAGCGCCACCAAGGCCCTGATCTGGCTGTCGGGTTCGACGTACGGGCGCACCGGCACCGACGTCCTGCCGGTGGCGGCGGTCCTCGTCATCGCCACCGCCGTCACGGTCGTGCGGCGCAGGGAGCTCGATCTGGTCTCCCTGGACGAGGACACCCCGCGCCTGCTCGGCCTCGACCTCGCGCGCGGCCGCCTCGGCTTCCTCGTCCTCAGCGTGCTGCTCAGCGCCACGGCCGTCGCCGCCGCGGGCACGATCGGCTTCGTCGGCCTCATCGCCCCGCACGCGGCGCGCGCCCTGGTGGGCCGCAAGCATGTACGGGTCGTGCCCGTCGCAATGCTGCTCGGCGCGACGCTGGTGTGCGCCTCCGACCTGCTCGGGCGCACGGTGATCGCCCCGGCGCAGCTCGGCGCGGGCCTGATGACGGCGGTCATCGGGACGCCGTACTTCGTGTACCTGCTGGTGCGCAGCCGCCGATAGCGGCTCCGGACGAAGGGTTCTACCGGGCGTCGGCCGCGCGCAGAGCGGCCAACGCCTTGTCCGCGTGGGCGCTCATCCGGAACTCGCTGCGGACGATCTCCAGGACGCGGCGGTCCGTCCCGATGACGAACGTGGCCCGCTTGGTCGGCAACGGGCCGAACCCGCGCGCCACGCCGAACCGCCCGCGTACCGCGCCCTCCGGGTCCGAGAGCAGCGGGAAGCCGAGCGTGTTCCGCCCCGCGAACTCCTGCTGCCGCTCCACGGCGTCCGAGCTGACCCCGACCGGGCGGGCGCCGACCGCGGCGAACTCGGCGGCCAGGTCCCGGAAGTGGCAGGCCTCGGCGGTGCACCCCGGGGTCATCGCGGCCGGATAGAAGAACAGCACGACCGGCCCCCCGCCGAGCAGGGAGGACAGGGACGTGGGGGTGCCCGTCTCGTCGGGCAGGGTGAACTCCTCGACGACGGATCCGACTTGGATGCGGGGGGACGCGGGCACGGCGGGCTCCTGAGGGACGCGGGTGATGGACGAAGATTGCCTGAACGGGCTCTAAGGCGCGCCACGCTGGGTAAGGGCGCGCAATGAACTCGCATGATCAGAACGTGGAGACGGCGGCGGCAGCCGCGGAGTTCCTGGCCGGGCAGCAGGTCACGGAGAAGCAGTGCGGAGGCTGCGGCTCTGTCGTCGCGGGCATCAACGGCCGCTACGCGTGCGGTGCCTGCGGCTGGATCAACCACTGGTCGGACGGTGACACCCGGCTGCCCGGCACCGACGGGTGAGGACCCCGTGAACGATCACAGGATGTGAATGCGCTCCAGCTCGCCGTCCGTCTTGCGGATCATGAGCTCGTGGCCCTCGGCCCGCTCACGCTCGACGAAGCCGAGCAGCAGCACGGCGCGGTTGATGACGTCCGCCTTGCTGACGCCACCGGTCTCGGCCAGCTCGTTGACCGCGACGACGGCGGGCGGTGCCAGCGTGACGGAGAAGCGTTCGCTGGGCGGGTGGTCCGGGTGTCGTGCCATGGGTGGGCCTCCTCGGCCTCCTCGTCGGTACGGGCTGACTCGTCGAGTGAACCACAAGCGACCCGCAAACGCACCACATATGCACCACCACGTCCCCCGCCGCCTGCCGCACCGTCGGCGGGGTCGCCCGTCCGGAGCCGGTGCTCCCGGTCCTGCCCGGCGCCCGGATCGCGGGCGACGTGGCGGCCGGCGCGGACCGGCTGAGGGAGGGAATCGGCCGGCCCCGCCGTGCGTTACAGCTCCTGCGGCCCGAACAGTGAGAACGGGCCGTCACCACCGATCTGGGCAGGAGTTTCGCATGACCGTGGGAACCGAGAAGGCTGTGCTGGCCGGAGGCTGCTTCTGGGGCATGGAGGACTTGATCCGCAAGCAGCCCGGAGTGGTGTCCACGCGCGTGGGCTACAGCGGCGGTGACACACCCGACGCCACCTACCGCAACCACGGCGACCACGCCGAGTCCATCGAGATCGTCTACGACCCGTCGGTGACCAGCTACCGGGACGTACTGGAGTTCTTCTTCCAGATCCACGACCCGTCGACCCGGGACCGGCAGGGCAACGACATCGGCCGCAGCTACCGTTCGGCCATCTTCTACGCGGACGAGGCACAGCGCGCCGTCGCCGAGGACACCATCGCCGACGTCGACGCGAGCGGCCTGTGGCCGGGCAAGGTGGTCACCGAGGTCGAGCCGCTCGGTGACTTCTGGGAGGCCGAGCCCGAGCACCAGGACTACCTGGTGCGCTACCCGAACGGCTACACCTGCCACTTCCCCCGCCCGAACTGGAAGCTGCCGAAGCGCGCGGAGTCGGCCACCGGCTGACCTCGCACACCCCGGCGGGCGGTAGCGTGCTGCGGTGGACGGGGCGCGTGGGAGGGAACCGGCGATGGTGGAGTGGAGACGGATCGGACGGGGCGTCCGGCAGGTTCCGGAACCGTGGGCGACCCCGCTCATATGGACCGCCGCCTACCTGGGCGCCTTCGCGCTCGTCGCCCTCCTCGACGTGCTCGGCTTCCTCGACCGTACGGGCCTCGCGCTCCTCGTGCTCATGCTGCTCGCGGCGCTGCTCGGCATACGGGGCCGTTTCATCGCGGCGCCCGGCACCGCGCTGCTCTGCTGGACCTGTCTCAACGTCCTCGGCACGGAACCGGCCGGTGAGCTGTCGTGGGCCGGGCACCGCGACCCGGGGTGGATGGCGTGCCTGCTCGCGGCGGCGGTCGTGGGGACGGTCGCGGGCCGCGTGCTGCACGCGCGGGCCGCGTACCACCGGGTGACACCGTTCGACGAACCGGTCTGAGATCACCGCTTGCACCACAGGGAAGGGCCCCTGCCGCACATCGCGGCAGGGGCCCTTCCTTCGTTCGAGCGGCCGGGTCAGGCACCACTGGCGTCGAGCATCGCGTCGCGCTCGACGATCTTCACGCGCTCGCGGGACTGCGGCTCGCCGAGCGCCTTCTCGGCGGCGTCGAGCTTGTACCAGCCGTCCCACGTGGTGTACCGGACGCCGCGCTCGCCGAGGTACGCCTCGACGGCCTCGGGGGCCGGGGAGGCCGGGGCGGGCAGACGGCCGGCCCCGAAGTCCTCGAGGAGGTTCGCCACGGTCTCGTTGGCGTCGCCCTTGGTGTGGCCGATCAGACCGATCGGGCCGCGCCGGATCCAGCCGGTGACGTAGGTGGACGGCAGGTGCTCGCCGGACTCCTGGATCACGCGGCCGCCCTCGTCGGGGACGGTGCCGGTGGCGACGTCCCAGGGGAGCTTGGGCAGCTCGTCGGAGAGGTAGCCGACCGCGCGGTAGACGGCGGTGACGTCCCAGTCCGTGAAGTTGCCGGTGCCCTTGACGTTGCCGGTGCCGTCCAGCTCGGTGCGCTCCGTGCGCAGCGCCGTGACCTTGCCGTCCTCGCCGACGATCTCGGTGGGCGACTCGAAGAAGTGCAGGAACAGCTTGTGCGGGCGCTCGCCGATGTCGCGGATCGCCCAGTTCTCCAAGGTCTTGGCGACCATGTCGGCCTGCTTGTTGGCGCGGCGCGTCGCGATCGAGCCCTCGTCGTAGTCGATGTCCTCGGGGTTGACGATGACCTCGATGGTGGGGGAGTGGTCCAGCTCGCGCAGCTCCATGGGGCTGAACTTCGCCTGCGCCGGGCCGCGGCGGCCGAACACGTGGATCTCGCGCGCCTTGTTGGCCTGAAGGCCCTCGTGCACGTTCGGCGGGATCTCGGTCGGAAGAAGCTCCTCGGCGGTCTTGGCGAGGATGCGGGCGACGTCGAGGGCGACGTTGCCGACGCCGAGGACGGCGACCTTCTCCGCGTCGAGCGGCCAGGTCCTGGGCACGTCCGGGTGGCCGTCGTACCAGGACACGAAGTCCGCGGCGCCGTACGAACCGTCGAGGTCGAGGCCCGGGATGTCCAGGTGGCGGTCGGCGGTGGCGCCGGTCGAGAAGACGACCGCGTCGTAGAAGCTGCGCAGGTCGTCGAGGTCGATGTCGCGCGGGTAGTCCACGTTGCCGAAGAGGCGGATCTGCGGCTTGTCGAGGACCTGGTGCAGGGCGGTGACGATGCCCTTGATGCGCGGGTGGTCGGGCGCCACGCCGTAACGGATCAGGCCGAAGGGGGCGGGCATGCGCTCGAACAGGTCGATGGACACGCCGGGCTCGGTGGCCACTGCGGACTTCAGCAGAGCGTCGGCGGCGTAGATGCCGGCGGGGCCCGCTCCGACAATGGCGACCCGCAGAGGGCGAGGCATGTTCAGGTTCCCTTCGAAGGACAGAGTCGTACTCCCCCTGATCTTAAAGTAAGGCAAGCCTTAGTTGGCAGGCGGGTCCGGTCTATGGGCTCATAAGCAAGGTTTATGACATGTCATAGGTCGGCTTCAGGTCGTTTCCCAGGGGCCCGCAACCCGCTTGTGAGGGACCTGTCCGGCGCTTAGCGTGCCCCCGTGGATCCCTTCACGCAGTCATGGGCCGCCCTGCGCGCGGCCGTCGCCGGCCTCGCCGACGAGGACTACGAGCAGCCGTCGGGCTGTACCGGGTGGCTCGTCCGGGACCTGGTGTGCCACCTGGTCATCGACGCCCAGGACGTGCTCATCACGCTGGTCACTCCGGCCGGCGGGGAGCCGACTGCCGACGCCGCGGGGTACTGGGAACTCCGCGCCGGGCCCCCGTCCGGTGACGATCCGCTGGACGCGCTGGTCCCGCGCCTCGCCGCGGCCTACGGCGCACCGCACCTGCTCGCGTTCCACCTCGACGACGTCGGCTCCGCCGCCGGACGCGCCGCCCGGCTCGCGGACCCCGTCGCCCGGGTCGCCACCCAGGGCAAGGCGCTGACGGCCGGCGACTACCTGTCGGCGTACGTCCTGGAGTGGACCCTGCACCATCTGGACCTGGTCGCCCACCTGCCCTCGGCCCCGCGGCCGCCCGCCGGGACGCTCGCGGTGGCGCGCACCGGGCTGGAGGAGATCGCCGGGGCCGCGTTCCCGGCCTCGTACACGGACGCGGACGCGCTGCTCATCGGAACGGGGCGCCGGACGCCGACCGCCGCCGAGGCGGCCGCGCTGGGCGACTTCGCCGCGCGCCTTCCCCTGATTCTCGGCTGACCCGTACGTTGACGCCATGACACATGCAACAACCCCTGGTACAGCCTTGATCACCGGTTCGTCGCGCGGCCTCGGAGCCGTCATCGCCCAACGCCTCGCGGACGACGGGCATCCGGTCGCCGTCGTCTACCGGTCCGGTGCGCAGGCGGCGGAGGCGGTGGTGGCAGGCATCCGCGCGAAGGGCGGGACCGCCGAGGCGTTCGCCGCCGACGTGACGGACGAGGCCGCGGTGACGGCGCTCGTGGCCGAGGTCGCCGACCGGCTCGGCCCCGTCACCACGCTCGTCGTCAACGCCACCGGGCCGCAGCCCGAGGTCGATCCGACCGAGGTGACCTGGCAGGACCACCTCGACCAGCTCACCTTCTTCGTCAAGAGCCCCACCCTGCTCATGCAGGCCGCGCTGCCCGCGATGCGGGAGCGCGGCGGCGGCCGCATCGTCCAGATCGGCTCCGACGTCATCGAGCGCGTGCTGCCCGACATGTCCGCGTACACGGCCGCGAAGGCCGCCCAGCACAGCCTCACCGAGATCTGGGCCCGCGCGCTCGGCCCGGACGGGATCACCGTGAACACCGTGGCCCCGGGCTGGATCCCGGTCGAGCGGCACGCCGACGTGCCCGCCGACGCGATGACGGCCTACGCCGCCGACGTACCGCTGCGCCGCATGGGCGTCCCCGACGACGTGGCCGCCGCCGTCTCCTATCTGGTCTCCCCGCAGGCGGCCTTCGTCACGGGGGAGCGCATACGGGTCAACGGCGGCCACGCACTCGGCTAGGCGCCCACCGGTACCGGCGCCCGGTGCGCGACGATCCCGCGCTCGCGCAGCGACTTCCAGAAGGCGTACGGGACCTCCTCGGCGAGCGCGGCCAGGTCCTCGGCGATGCGGGCGGGCCGCGTAGCGCCGGGGATGACGGCCGCGACCGCCGGGTGGGCGAGGACGAACTGGAGCGCGGCGGACTTGATGCCGATGCCGTGCTCCTGCGCGAGGGACTTGATCCGGCCCACCTTCTCGACGATGTGGGCCGGGGCCTCGCCGTACTCGAAGTGGCTGCCGCCCGCCAGGATGCCGGAGCTGTAGGGCCCGCCGACGACGATGTCGACGTCCCGCTCGGCCGCCGCGGGCAGCAGGCGCTGCAGGGCGCGCTCGTGGTCGAGGAGGGTGTAGCGACCGGCGAGCAGGAAGGCGTCGGGGCTCGGCTCGTCCAGGTCGAGGGTCATCTCCAGCGGCTCGACCTTGTTGACGCCGATGCCCCACGCCTTGATGACGCCCTCGTCGCGCAGGCGGGTCAGCGCGCGGAACGCGCCGGTGCGGGCCGACTCGTACATCGCGACCCAGTCGTCGCCGTAGAAGTCCTGGGCGATGTCGTGCACCCAGACGATGTCGAGGCGGTCCGTGCGCAGGCGCTTCAGGCTGTCCTCGACGGAGCGGAGTGTCGCGTCGGCGCTGTAGTCGTTGACGATCTTGTTGGGGCGGCCGTGCTCGAACAGGGCGCCTTTCTCGCCGAGTTCACGGCCGGCGGGGTTCTCGGCCTCGTCGAGGACGACCCGGCCGACCTTGGTCGACAGGACGTACTCCTCGCGCGGCTGCCGGGCCAGGACCTCGCCGAGGCGCAGCTCCGCGAGGCCCGCGCCGTACAGGGGCGCGGTGTCGAAGTAGCGGATGCCCTGGTCCCAGGCCGCCTGCACGGTGGCGGCGGCCTCCTCGTCGGGGATGGCGCGGAACATGTTGCCGAGCGGTGCGGTGCCGAAGCCGATGCGGCCCGGCAGCAGGGTGCGGATGCTCATGAAGGTGCCTCAATCGGTGCTGCGTGGGGGGTGTGCGAGGTCAGTTCAGGGTGTCGGGGTCCGGGCCCGTGCGCAGGCCGCGGTCGGCGGCGGCGAGCGCGTCCAGCTCGTCGGCGGACAGCTCGAAGCCGAACACGTCGAGGTTCTCGCGGATCCGGGTCTCGGTGACCGACTTCGGGATCACCACGTTGCCGGTCTGCAGGTGCCAGCGCAGGACGACCTGGGCCGGGCTCTTGCCGTGGCGCGCGGCGATCGTGGTGACGGCCTCGTCCTCGAGGACGGCGCCCTGGGCGAGCGGGCTCCAGGCCTCGGTGACGATGCCGTGCTCGGCGTGGAAGTCACGCAGCTCGCGCTGCTGGAGGCCCGGGTGCAGCTCGATCTGGTTGACGGCCGGGACGACCGAGCCCTCGGCGAGGAGGCGCTCCAGGTGGGCCGGCTGGAAGTTGGAGACGCCGATGGCGCGCGTGCGGCCGTCGGCGTACAGCTTCTCCAGGGCGCGCCAGGTCTCGGCGTACAGGTCGCGGGCCGGGGCCGGCCAGTGGATCAGGTACAGGTCGACGTGGTCGAGGCCGAGCTTGTCGAGGGAGGCGTCGAAGGCGGCGAGGGTGGCGTCGTACCCCTGGTCGGCGTTCCACAGCTTGGTGGTGACGAACAGCTCGTCGCGGGCGATGCCGGAGTCGGCGAGCGCCCGGCCGACGCCGCGCTCGTTGCCGTAGATCGCCGCGGTGTCGACGGAGCGGTAGCCGGCGTCGAGGGCGGTGGCCACGGCGGCGGTGGTCTCCTCGTCGGGCACCTGGAAGACGCCGAAGCCGAGGCGCGGCATGGTGACGCCGTTGTTGAGGGTGACGGTGGGGATGGTGGACATGTGCGCGTCCCTTGCCTTACGTGCCGTGCGGTCGCGCCGCGCGGGGATGATGCGCGAGCGCCTTACGAGCGGAAACAATAGTTGCATACGCGGGTTAAATGCAAGCGCGGGTAGTGGCATGCGGGTGTGGTCCGTGTGGGTGGTGGCCGAGACGCGCCCACCGGAGCAAATGCCGTGAAATGCGCGTTGCGGAGTCCCCGCATCACCGCAAGGCTGGGCGCGTCGCTCAGGGGCAGTCGGAACCGGTCGGTACCGGTCGGGGCCGGTCGGTACCAAATGAGAATGGACGCCGCGAGGAGGACGCTGCCGATGCTAGTTGTCGCTCTTTTGCTCTTGCCGGCCATGGGGCTCCTGATGATCGCCATGGACCGCATCGAGGACCTGCTGAACGAGGAGACGCGCCCGCCGGCCGGCCGGCGCGTACGCCATCTGCGCCTCGTCCCCGCCGGGCGGCGCGCGGGCCGCCACCGGACGCCGCCGTCCGAACATCACGTCACGGCGGCCTGACCACCCGTTGCTCCTGACGGGTACTCTCGCGGACTGAGCACGGCGAGCCGGGGAAGACGTGCGGGCATGACCGTACTGAGGAAAGCCGCACGTCCGATGCTCGCGTCGGTCTTCGTGACCGGCGGGGTGAGCACGCTGCGCGACCCGGCACGGGTCGCGCCCGCCGCCGAACCGGTGGCGATGCCCGTCGCGGAGCGCGTCCCGCGGCTGCCGGAGGATTCCGAGCAGCTCGTCCGGATCAACGCCGCGGTGCAGGTCGGAGCGGGGCTCCTGCTCGCGACCGGGAGGCTGCCGCGCGTCGCGTCGCTCGCGCTCGCCGGTTCGCTCGTGCCGACGACGCTCGCGGGACACGCCTGGTGGAAGGAGAAGGACCCCGAGCGGCGCGCCCAGCAGCGGACGCAGTTCATGAAGAACCTCTCCCTGCTCGGCGGGCTGCTCATCGCCGCGGCCGACACGCACGGGAAGCCGTCCGTCGCCTACCGCACGCGCGGCGCCGTGGCGAGCGGCCGCAAGAGCGCGCGCCGCGCGGGGCGGGACGCCGCGGGCACCCTGCGAGGAGCCTCCGACGCCGTGCGCGTGCTGCCGTCCAACGCCAGGAAGGCCGTCACCGAGCACATGTGAGGCGAGCCGCCGAGATGAGGGAGGACCTCTCGTGACCACATTTGTCATCACCATCCCGGGGACGTTCCTGCGGGACGCGGACGCCCGCGCGCGGGCCGACATCGCCGAACGGCTGCGGCCCGTCGACCCGAACCAGACGGAGCTGGGCCGCGAGGAGGACCTCGACCTGCTCACCGTCAACGACGACAACACCTTCAGCATGCGCCTGGAGGTGACCGCGGGCGCCGGCGAGGAGGCCCAGCACAAGGCCGAGCGGACCGCGGCGGAGGCGCTGCGCGCCGCGGGCTTCTCCCCGGAGGACGCCCCGCTCGGCCCACCGGCCGTCACGGGGATCGACAACCCCGCCTGATGGCGCCGCACAAGCGAGGCGCCCGCCCCCCGAGGGGGCGGGCGCCTTCGCCGTGAGCGGTCGGCCCCGGGGTCGGGCTCTCAGGCCCGCCCGCGCTCGCGGGCGGCCGTCTCGGCGAGTTTCTGGAACTCGCCGAGGTCGTAGTTGGCCAGCGTCGAGTCGAGGTTGGTGAGGGCGCCCAGGCGCTCGACGAAACCCTTCGGGTCGTACTCGATCTGCAGGGTCACCCGGCTCGTGGTGTCGCTCAGCCGGTGGAAGGTCACCACTCCGGCATGGTCCACACCCTCGACGGTGTGCCAGGCGATCCGGTCCTCGGGGATCACCTCGGTGAGTTCGGCGACGAAGTTCTTCTCCGCCCCGGGCAGCTCCAGCTGCCACGCGAAACGCCGCTCGTCCATCGGTTCGACGAGGCGTACGTGGCTGAGGAAGGCGGGCCACCGGGACACGTCGCTCCACAGCTCCCAGGCGACGGAGACGGGGGCGTCGAGGTCGACGGACTCGAGCAAGGACGCGGACATGGGCACCTCTTTCTGGTCGTTCGCCGGGTCAGGTCGTTCGCCGGGTCAGGCCTTCTGCTCCGACGCGGCCAGTTCCTTCAGGTCGACGGTCTCCCCGGCGTCGGGCGCCTGCGGGCGGACCGGCTTGTCGTAATCGCTGAACGTGGCCGTATTGGGCGCCTTGCCGCCGCTCGTCGTCGTACGCAGGATGTACGGCTTTCCCTCGGTGGCCACGTACAGGGTGAGGGTCTCGCCGCCCGACGCCTTCTTCGTCAGCTTGATCGCCTCGGCGCCGTCGACGGTGGTCGTGCCGCCCTTCTCCATCCCCTGGCGCTCCGACTTGTTCTCGTCCATGGAGGCGACGAGCCCCTGCTTGTCGCACAGACCCTGCGTCATCGAGTCGTCGGCGGGCGCCTTCACCCACTTGTCGGCGACCTTCGGCACGACCTTGTCGCCGCCCGGCTGGCTCTTGAGCGCGTTCTGCCAGTACTTCTCGTCGCCGCGCAGGTACAGCGTCGCGTCCGTGTGGCGCACGTCCGCGTTCGCGCCGCCGCTGCGGATGGTGCCCTCGCAGTTCTTCTCCTGGTCCACCGACAGGTCGACGGTGACCGCGGCGCCCGACGAGGACCCGGCCTGACGCACGGTGCCCTTCATGTGCAGCGAGTCGGCCTGCTTGGTGGCCTCGACCGCGTCCGCCGCGATGTCGTCGGCGCTCTTGCCCGCGAAGGGCTTGTCGTCGCCGCTGTCGCTCCCGCACCCGGCCAGCGCGGCCAGGGCCGCCCCGGCGACCGCCGCCGTCATCGCTCTGCCGGCCTTCGTGCCGATCCTCATGAGGTGCGCTCCCTTCGCAAGGACATCCGAGGACGCCCACGGCCCCCGTCCGCTCCACGGCCGTCGGGGCCGCGGAACGCCCCCATTACCCCAAGTGCCCGGAGGATCACCGGAACGTCGCTTTCCACTTCTGGTGCACCGTGCCCGCGCGCATCGCCCGCCGGGCGTTTACGGTGAACGAGCGGCAGACCGGAGACAGCGATGACGTCAGCCAGGAAGTCACGGAAGCCGGGGAAGACCCCCATCGGTCTGGAACAGCGGATGTCCCTGACCGGCACAGGAACCTTCGACTGGGACCTGGACAGCGGCGCGGTGAGCCTCGACGCGAGCTCCCACGACCTGCTCGACCTGACCCCGGACGAATTCGGCGGCACCGTGGCCTCCCTGCGGGAGCGGGTGTCCTCGGAGGAGATCGTCCGGATGACGTTCGCGGTCACCGAGGCGATCGCCTCGGGCGCCGACTGCTACGGGGTCTACTTCCGCGCCCACCGCCGGGGCGGGGCGCTGCACCTCGTCCACGCGCGCGGGCGCATCCTGCGCGACGAGGACGGCCGCCCCGTGCGCGTCGTCGGCGTGATCCGTCCGGCCGCCGGGGACGGGACGGAGCTCGCGGCCGTCGACCCCAGGGAGGAGCACCGCCAGGGCATCGCCCTCATGGTGCAGGGCACCACCGACGCCCTCTCCCGGGCCGTCACCGTGGACGACGTGGTGGCCGTCCTGTCCGGCGCGAGCGGCCTGGACCGGTTCGCCGCCGACGGCCTCGTCCTCGGCCTCGTCGAGGGCGACCACCTGAAGCTGATCGCTCTTGTGGGCCAGACGATGCAGGCCCTCGACGAACTCAAGCTCCACAAGGTCGACGAGTCGCTGCCGCTCGCCCAGGCCGTCACCACCCGCCGGCCCCGCTTCATGGGCTCCCTGTCGAGCCCCGCCCGCGAGTACACCCGCCTCGGGCCCTACATCGAGGAGATGCGGCTCGACTCGGCGGCGTTCCTGCCGCTCGTCGCGCAGGACCGCGCGATCGGCGGACTCGCCCTGTTCTACCGGGGCCGCAAGGAGTTCACCGACGCGGACCGCAACCTGTGCATCGGCCTGTCCGGCATCGTCGCCCAGTCGCTGCAGCGCGCCATGCTCTTCGACGAGGAACGCGACATCGCCAAGAGCCTCCAGGCCACCATGCTGCCGCGCGGCGTCCCCGAGGTCGCGGACACCGAGGTCGCCGTGCGCTACCACGCCGCCTGGGGCGGCCGGGACGTCGGCGGCGACTTCTACGACGTCATCGCCCTGCCCCGGGGCCGCATCGGCGTGGTCGTCGGCGACGTCCAGGGCCACGACACCCACGCGGCGGCCATCATGGGCCAGCTGCGCATCGCCCTGCGCGCCTTCGCCGGAGAGGGCCACTCGCCCGCGACCGTCCTCTCCCGCACCTCACGGTTCCTGGCCGAGCTGGACACCGACCGCTTCGCGACCTGCACCTACGCCCAGTTCGACCCCGCCACCGGCATCGTGCGCGCCGTCCGGGCCGGACATCTGCCGCCGCTGGTCCGGCACGTCGACGGCCAGGTCGGCGTACCCCGCGTGCGGGGCGGACTGCCGCTCGGCCTCGCCAGCGAGTTCGGCATGGAGGACTACCCCGAGGTACGGCTCGACCTCGTGCCCGGCGAGACGCTGGTGCTCTGCACGGACGGGCTCGTGGAGGACTCGGGGCTCGACCTCGACACCGGCATCGAGAACCTCGCGGAGGTGCTGCGCACCGGCCCCGAACCCGCCGAGGAACTCGCGGACCACCTCTCGCGCGCGCTGTGGGAGCGCTGGGGCAGCAGCGACGACGTGGCGCTCCTCGTGCTGCGCCGCCTCCCCGACCCCGGCACCCTCCAGGAGCCGCGCATCCACCGCTACGTCCACCAGGCCGACCCCGAGGGGCTCGCGGACACCCGGGCGGCGCTGCGCGACCACCTCGCCTCGTGGGGCCTGCGCTCGGTCGCCGACGACGTCGAACTGGCGGCGGGCGAACTTCTCGTCAACGCGCTGGTCCACACCGAGGGCGGCGCCATCCTCACCCTGGAGGTGCTGACCGGGCCGCCCCGCCGCGTCCGCCTCTGGGTGAAGGACCGCTCCAGCTCCCGCCCCCGCCGCAGATCTCCCGGCGAGACCGCCACCAGCGGGCGCGGCCTGCTCCTGGTGGAGGCGGTCGCGTCGTCCTGGGGCGTCGAGCCGCGCGGTGAGGGCAAGGCGGTGTGGTGCGACTTCAGCGCGGGGGAGGACTGACCGCCGCTGCGGCTCAGCCGGCCGGGGCCAGATCCGTGATCTTCCGGGTCCGCAGATCCGACCGGACCTTGATCTTCGTGACGTCCGGGTTCTTCCCGTCGTTCCACGTGAGCGTCACCAGCGCCGTGGAATGCCCGGCCCCGGACCCGGTGTACGACACCGCCCACTTCACCGGAACGTTCTGCGCGAAAAGAATTCCGTCCGCGTGTTCCTTCTCCTCATAAGCGGCCACCTTCTTCTGCAGAGCCGGGGAGAGATAGAAAGCGCGCAGCGCCTTCGCGTCGGCGGCGGACCCCGGGTCCTCGTTGTCCCAGATGGCGTCGATGTAGGCGCCGTAGAAATTGGCCACGCGCGCGGTGGTGTTGCGGGGGTCGCCCTGCGAGGCGGGGGCCGCGGCGGTGGTGCGGGTCCCGCTGCCGGAGTCCGGGCCCGCCAGGGCGGGTGTGACGGCGGCCAGCGTCAGAACGGCGGCGACGCCGCCCGCGGCGATGAAGCGGGTGCGAATGGTCTTGCGCATCGGTGGTGCCTTCCCCGTGTACGTGCTCTGGTTCGAGCTAGGTCACAAGAGAAGATGTCGAATTCCTGGCGGCAGTTCCAGGAGCTCGAAGAATTCCCGCCGGAATCGCTGCCGAGTGGCGCAGTAAAATGGTTGTACGCCGAAAAGAAAAGAACCGGTAAAGACGCGTCCGGGGGCCGGGCGAAGAAAAGGAGGGGCGGCACGCGCGGTGCCGCCCCTCCTCGTGTGCTCCAGCGCGCCCTCAGGACTGGGGGCGGCTGCCGTGGTTGGCGCCGTTCCTGCGGCGGGCCTTCTTCTTACGGCGTCGCTTCGAGGACATCGCTACCTCCCAGGGTCGGTGTTTCTTGTGGATCTCCCTGGAACTGTCCAGGCGAGCACGTGCCCGCCTACCCGGTCACACCCGCCTCATGGTGTGACCCCCGTCACTATTCGCTCGCGTCGTCACCCTCGTCGCCCTCGAAGAAGTCCCCGACCTCGTCGACGACCTCGGCGGCGACCATGCCCCCGACGACGCCGACGGCGAGCCCCGCCGCGCCCACGGCGACCGCGGTGCCGACGCCGGGACCGGAGCGGTGGCCGTCCTCGTGAAAGCCGCCGTGGTCGTGGAAGCCGCTGCGCCGCTGCCCGTACCCGGCGTGGCTGCCGTACGCGGACCGGTGCTCGATCACCTGCCGCACCCAGCCGTCGACGAGCGTGTTCCAGTCCTGGTGGTGGACGTCGTCGTGGCCGACCGTGAACCGGGTGACGGCGTCGTGGCCGGACGAGAAGAGCCCGCCGCGCTTGTCCGCCTCCAGGACGACCTCCATGGCGCCGGGCGTGGCGAGGAAGGTCACCTCGATCTCGTCGACCTCGTGCGCGTACCGCGGCGCCGGGGTCAGCTCGATCTCCTGGTGGAACGGCAGGCTCTGCCCGGTGCCGCCGATGCGCCCGTACTCGAGGTCCG
This sequence comes from Streptomyces sp. NPDC016845, assembly GCF_044332585.1. Lineage (NCBI taxonomy): Bacteria > Bacillati > Actinomycetota > Actinomycetes > Kitasatosporales > Streptomycetaceae > Streptomyces > Streptomyces sp. NPDC016845. The sequence continues at coordinate 66,250 of NZ_JBIRPI010000018.1, forward strand.
CGGAGCGGAAGCCGAAGCCGAGCTGCCCGAACGCCTCCAGGATCGCCTCCTGCGCGGGGAGCGGCCCGACGGCGAGCTGGTCCAGGTCGCCCCGGTCCTTGGCGCCGGCGACGGACAGCTCCGTGCGCACCCCGAGGACGATGCCGAGCCGCTGCCCGTACAACTCGGTGACCGGCGTCTCCCACGGCAGGGCCACGCTGAACGGCACGCTGTGCTCGGCGCCTTCGGTGAGCCGGAACCCGCCGCCCACCACGAACCGGTCGAAGACGACCACGCCTTCGCTCTCGCCCTGCTCGTGCTCGGCCTCGACGCGTGCGACGAGCTCGAGCGTGATCTGCTCGACGGTGAAGTCGCCGCCGCCGCCCTTGAGATGGACCCGGCCGGAGAGGCTGCCGCCGGGGACCGAGGCCCCCGGGGCGAGGACGGTGTCGACAGTGGGGCCGCCCACGCCGAGCGAGCCGAGCAGTCGTTTGAACACCATCGAAGCGTTCACTTCCTTGTCTGCGGGGTGGTGCGAGGGGGATCGGGAACACGGGTGGCGTTCCCTTCGTTCTGCAAGTCCTGCAACTATTTCTACAGGCACGTAGAAGTTACAGCGCGTGGACATTGCAGCGCGTGAAAGTTACCCCACATCCCCCGAACGAGAAGGAGTCACAGCCCGCGATGGGTTCGCCTCTCCTTGGCCAATTCCTGTTCCTGGCGCTCGCCTTGGCCCTCACACTCGCCTGCGCCCTCTTCGTGGCGGCCGAGTTCTCCCTGACGACCGTCGAACGCGCCGACCTGGAGCGCGCGGCGCAGGCGGGGGAACGGGGAGCGAGCGGCGCTCTGAAGGCAGTGCGCCGCCTGACGTTCCAGCTCTCCGGCGCGCAACTGGGCATCACCGTCACCTCCTTGGTGATCGGCATGCTCGCCGAGCCCTCCCTCGCCGCGCTGCTGCGCGGCCCGCTCGAGGCGGCCGGACTGGGCGGCGCCGCCTCCACGGTCGCCTCCGTGCTCGGCGTCGCCCTGTCCACCGTGCTCCTCATGGTCGTCGGTGAACTGGTGCCGAAGAACTGGGCGATCTCGCGCCCGGTCGCCGTCGCCAAGGTCGTCGCCGGGCCGCAGCGCGGCTTCACGGCGGCGTTCGGCCCGTTCATCCGGCACCTGAACAACACGGCCAACGGGTTCGTGCGCCGCTTCGGTCTCGAGCCCGCCGAGGAGCTGGCCTCGGCCCGCACCCCGCAGGAACTGGTCGCGCTCGCCCGGCACTCCGCCGCGGCAGGCGCCCTGGAGGCGGACTCGGCCGAACTCTTCGTGCGCACCCTGCACCTGGGCGAGCTGAGCGCGGAGAACGTGATGACGCCGCGCGTCGACGTGCAGGCCCTGGAGGCGCACGCCACCGCGGCCGACGCCGCGAACCTCGCGCACGCCACAGGGCTTTCCCGCTTCCCGGTCTACCGCGACAGCCTCGACGACGTCATCGGCACCGTCCACATCCGCGACGCCCTCGCCCTGGAACCGGAGAAGCGGCAGCTCACCCCCGTCACCCAGCTCGCCACGCCGCCGCTGCTCGTCCCCGACAGCCTCCCCGCCGACCGGCTGCTCCAGCGGCTGCGGGAGAGCCGCACCATGGCCGTCGTCATCGACGAGTACGGGGGCACGGCCGGGGTCGCCACGGTCGAGGACATCGTCGAGGAGGTCGTCGGCGAGGTGCGCGACGAGCACGACCCGGCGGAGGCGCCCGGGCTGCGGCCCGCCGCACGCACGGACGGCCGCGCCGTCTGGGAGGCCGACGGCGGCGTCCGCATCGACGAACTCGCCGCGATCGGCTTCGCCGCGCCCGAAGGACCGTACGAGACCGTGGCCGGCCTCGTCGCGACGCGGCTCGCCCGTATCCCCGTCGAGGGCGACACGGTCACCGTCGACGCCTGGGAGCTGACCGTGCTCGACGTCGACCACCACCGGGCCGACCGCATCCGGATCACCGGGCCCGGCCCGGCCACCGCCGACGACACGGCCGCCCAGCTGACGGGAGAGGCCCGATGAGCACGATGTCCGTTCTCCAGCTCGCCATCGGCGCGCTCACCCTGCTCACCAACGCGTTCTTCGTCGGCGCCGAGTTCTCGCTCATCTCCGTACGGCGCGACCAGATCGAACCCCGCGCCCAGGAGGGCGACAAGCGGGCCCGCTCCACGCTGTGGGCACTGGAGCACATCTCCGCGATGCTGGCGACGGCCCAGCTCGGCATCACCGTCTCGTCGCTGGTCCTCGGCGCGGTCGCCGAGCCCGCCATCGCCCACCTTCTCGAACCCGCCTTCGAGGCCGTGCACGTACCGCACGCCGCCGTGCACCCGATCTCGTTCGTCATCGCCCTGACCGTGGCGACGTACGCGCACATGCTCTTCGGCGAGATGGTCCCCAAGAACATCGCGCTCGCCGCGCCCGTGCGCACCGCGCTGCTCCTGGCACCGGCCCTGGTCGCCGTCACCCGCCTGGTCAAGCCGGTCGTGTTCGGCATCAACTCCTTCGCCAACAGCCTCCTGCGGCTGTTGAGGGTCGAGCCGAAGGACGAGGTCGACGCCGTCTTCACCGACGACCAGCTGGCGCGGATGGTGCTCGACTCCAGCGAGGCCGGGCTGCTGTCCTCGGCCGACGGCGAGCGGCTGCGCGATGCCCTGGAGCTGGGGACGCGGCCGGTCGGCGAGATCGTCGTACCCGCGCAGCGCATGCGGACCGTGCCCGCGGACATCACGCCCGCCGGGCTCGAACGGGTCGCGGCGGGCGCCGGCTTCTCCCGCTTCCCGGTCACCGGCCAGGACGGCACGGCGCTCCTCGGCTACCTGCACATCAAGGACACCCTCGGCCGCGCCGACCGTGACCTGCCCTTCCCGCGCGCGGCCCTGCACCCGCTGACCCGGGTCCGCATCGACACACCGCTCGACGACACGCTCACCGCGCTGCGCGGCCAGGGCGGCCACCTCGCCGCCGTCACCGGCGACAAGGGGACGGTCATCGGCTTCGTGACGATGGAGGACGTCCTGTCGGAACTGGTGGGCCCCGCGTCACCGGCCGGCGCCTGAAGGTATGCTTCAGCTATTGCGCAAGTAAGTAAGTAACCAGGCAAGTGAAGCATTGGAGGCAGTTTCCGTGGGTCTTTCCCTGGCCAAGGGTGGCAACGTTTCCCTCAGCAAGCAGGCGCCCGGCCTGACCGCGGTCCTCGTCGGCCTCGGCTGGGACGTGCGCACCACGACCGGATCCGACTACGACCTCGACGCCTCGGCGCTGCTGTGCGGCGCGGACGGCCGGGTCCTGTCCGACAGCGACTTCGTCTTCTACAACAACCTCAAGAGCCCCGACGGCTCGGTCGAGCACACCGGTGACAACCTCACCGGTGAGGGCGAGGGTGACGACGAGTCGGTCAAGGTGAACCTGGCGGCCGTGCCCGCCCAGGTCGACAAGATCGTCTTCCCCGTCTCGATCCACGACGCGGAGTCCCGCGGCCAGAGCTTCGGCCAGGTGCGCAACGCCTTCATCCGCGTCGTGAACCAGGCCGACAACCAGGAGATCGCCCGCTACGACCTCTCCGAGGACGCCTCGACCGAGACCGCCATGGTCTTCGGTGAGCTGTACCGGCACGGCGCCGAGTGGAAGTTCCGCGCCGTCGGCCAGGGCTACGCGTCCGGGCTGCGCGGCATCGCCCTCGACTACGGCGTCAACGTCTAGGGCGGATGCCGGGGGCGGCACAAATCATGGGCGGTCCGGGCGGCACCGCGTTACCGTGGTCGGCATGAACGTCAAGGGCCTGTGCATCACCGCGGCAACCGCGCGAGCGACCAGCTCGCCGGTTGCCGCCGCCTGACGTTCACCTCGACCATCGGCGACCGGAGACGGCCCGCCGATGGTTCTCCGGTCTCAGGACCGGTTCCCGCTCGATCGTGCGGACTCGTGTCCGGTGCCTCCCGCTCACCCGAGAAGGAGCCACCCCATGAACACCCGGAGCATCCAGGGCGACCGGCCCACCCTCACCACCGACGGCGTCGTCCGGACATTCGTCGAGTACTACGAGGACCGCGGCCACCAGCGCATCACCGGCTCCACCCTGCTCCCGCCGCCCGGCGACCCCGTGCTCTTCACCACCTCGGGCATGCACCCCCTCACCCCGTACCTGGAGGGGCGGCCCCATCCGCGGGGGCGGCGCCTGGTCGACGTACAGCGGTGCCTGCGCATCACCGACGTGGACGAGATCGGCGACCCCACCCACCTCACGGTCTTCGAGATGCTCGGCACCTGGTCGCTCGGCGACTACGCGGGCCCGCAGAGCCTCGCCTGGGGATACGACCTGCTCACCGAAGGGCTCGGCGTCGATCCGGGCCTGCTGCATGCCACCGTCTTCGGCGGTGACGAACAGGTGGGACAGGACACCGACTCCCTGCGGGTCTGGCAGGAGCGCGGGGTCCCGGTGGAGTTCACCGTCGAGGACAACTGGTGGTCCAACGGGCCGACAGGACCCTGCGGACCCGACTCGGAGATCTTCCTGTGGACCGGTGACACCCCGCCGCGCTCGACGCCCGGCCGGGACGAGCGCTGGGTCGAGGTGTGGAACCACGTGATGATGCGCCACCGCCGCCTGCCCGACGGCTCCCTCGTCCCGCTGCCGCAGCGCAACGTCGACACCGGCCTCGGCCTGGAACGCCTCGTCTCCCTCCTCCAGGGCAAGGACTCGGTCTACGAGTGCGACGTGTTCGACCCCTGGCGCCGTGAACTGCCCCGCGTGTGGCAGCTGGACGAACCCTCCTGGCGCCTGGTCAGCGACCACCTGCGCTCGGCCGTCGTGGTCATCGGGGACGGCGTGCGGCCGAGCAGCACCGGGCGCGGCTACGTGCTCCGCCGCCTGCTGCGCCGCGCCCTCACCGTGCTGTGGCGCGACGACTCCACGCGCCAACTCGGCGCTCTCCCGCAGGAGTTGGTGCACCACACCCTGGACCACTTCCGGCAGACGACGGACCCGGACGAGGTGCGGCGGGTGCTCCTCGACGAGGAGCGCCGCTTCGGGCGGCTCCTGACCCGCGGCCGCCAGGTGCTCGCTCGGCCACGCTTCCAGGGTCCGCTCGACGAGGAGGACCTGCACTATCTGCACGACACGCACGGTCTGCCACGCGACCTCGTGCTGAGCCTGCGGCCGAAGGAGATCCAGGGCGGCGGAGATCTAGAGGCGGTCGGCCCGTACGTCGCCGTTGACGGTCGCCAGCGTCATCGTGCGTGAAGAACCGCCCGCGGCGTCGGGGAGGGTGATCGCGGGACGCCCGTTGTCCGTCGTGGCGTCCACCCGGTAGCCGGGGGCGTCGTGCGGCACGGCGACGTCCACCGAGCCGTTCACGGTCCGCGCCGACACCCGGCGCGGGGCCGTGGCGCAGTCGAGCGTGACATCGCCGTTGACCGTCCGCACGCCGAGCGCCGAGGCGCGTACGGACGTGGTGTGCACCGAGCCGTTGCGGGTCACGAGGCGCAGTGACGCGTCGTCCGCGCCGGAATCGGCCACCGTGACATCACCGTTGACGGTGGTCAGGTCGAGAGGGCCGCTCAGGCCCGCGGCGTCGATACCGGCGTTGCGGGCGGTGACGGTCACGGCGATGCCCGCGGGAACGTCGATCTCCGGCATGCGCGGACACGGCCGGCCGGACCCCTCCTGGTCGCGGCAGTTCAGGTCGAGGACGCGGGCGCCGTCGTGGCGCGACCAGTGGTGGGCGACGGCCTGGTCGACGCCGACCTCGTCGCCGTCGGTGGGCCGCAGCCGCACCCCGTTGTCCGTGGTGATCGTCAGCCGGAGGCCGGACGCGGCCGACGCGGCACCGGGTGCCGTCCCCCGACCGTCCCCGTCGTCTCCACCGCACCCCATGAGGGCGGGAACCATCGCAAGGCCGATCGCCGCGGCCGCCAGGCGCCGGACGGAGGGATTCGTCGCTGCTCTCATTCCGGCCGCTTGCCCCGCACCGGGCACGGCAAGCGCCTGTCCCGGAGCTTCCGGTGCGCCGCATGATGGGGGGCGTGCGGTGTGCGGGCCGGGGTAGGCGCCCCGCACACGAGCCGCCGCCGATGCGCGGCCCGAGGACCGAGGGACCGAGATGGAGCGAGCGCGGGTGACCTTCCCGGCGCGGTGGGCCGCCGGTGACGTCCTGGTCGTCGACGTCGCCGGGGCGTTCGACGTCGCCGGGGCGTTCGACGACGCCGGGACGTTCGACGACGCGGTGGCGGCCGGGCTGTGCGGTCTGCTCGCGCGCATGGCACGCACCGGGCAGCGGCTCTTCGCGGTGGACTTCCTGGGCGTCGAGCGCTGCACGGCCGGCGCGGTGCGGCAGTTCGTCAAGACGGGCCTGGAGGCGGAGAGGGCGCCGGACGGCGGCTCCGTCGCGCTCGTGGCGACCGCCGCCGCGCGCTCCGCGCTGCGCGCCGCCGGAGCGGACCGGCTCACGGGCGGCGTCCACGCCACCGTCACCAACGCCGTCGAGGCTCTCCACCCGGCGGCCCCGGAGGAGCTGGGAGAACCGGCGCCCTGAGCCGGAGAGCTCAGGACATACCGTCGCGCAGCGCCTCCCGCACGGCCGCCTCCGCGTGCAGCCGCGCCGTCGGGAAGACGGGGACCGGGCTGTCCTCCGCGCCGATCAGCAGCTCGATCTCCGTACAGCCCAGGACGACACCCTCCGCGCCCGCGGCCACGAGCCCGGCGATGACCTCCTGGTACGCGGCGCGAGAGGCGTCACGGACGACGCCGAGGCACAGCTCCTCGTAGATCACGCGGTGCACGAGCGCCCGGCCCGCCTCGTCCGGGACGAGCACGTCGAGGCCGTGGCCCGCGAGGCGGCCGCGGTAGAAGTCCTGCTCCATCGTGAACGCGGTGCCGAGCAGCCCGATCCGCTTCGCGCCCGCCGCGCGCACCGCGTCCGCCGTCGCGTCGGCGAGGTGCAGCAGCGGAACGGAGGTGACCGCCTGCACCTCGTCGGCGACCTTGTGCATCGTGTTGGTGCAGATGAGCAGCAGGTCGGCGCCGGCCGCCTCCAGGCTCCGGGCCGCCGCGCCCAGGACGCGGCCGGCCTCCGCCCAGTCGCCCGCGACCTGCAACCGCTCGATCTCCGCGAAGTCCACGGAGTACAGCACGATCCGCGCCGAGTGCAGTCCGCCGAGCCGCTCCCGCGTCAGCTCGTTGAGCAGCCGGTAGTACTCGGCCGTGGACTCCCAGCTCATGCCGCCGATCAGGCCGATGGTCCTCATGGGCGACAGGGTATTGTGCGCTCCGGTACTGCCCGACACGGGGTGCCCCGCGCCATGACGGGGCTGAGATCACACCCGTAGAACCTGAACCAGTTAGCACTGGCGGAGGGATGTCAGCGATGTCGATGCCGCATGTTTCCAAGGATGCGCACGCTCCCACGGACGCGCACGCTTCCGCACCGCCGCACGCGTCCGCCTTCGACGGGCGGATGCCCGCCGCGCCCGGGGACTGGCGGCCCGAGTCGCGGGGCATCGCCCCCGTCCCCGAGAGCCACCGGTACGGCGGCGCCGGACGGCTGTTCACCGTGTGGTTCGCGCCCAACCTGACGATGAGCGGCGTCTTCACCGGCACCGTGGGCATCGCGCTCGGCCTCGACTTCGCCACCGCGCTCGCCGCCGTCGTCCTCGGCACCGTGCTCGGCGCCGTGCCGACCGCGTACCTGGGTACGTGGGGGAGCGCCACCGGCGCCGGTCAACTGCCGCTCGCCAGGCTCGCGTTCGGCCGGAGCGTCGTCGTCCCCGGCGCCCTGCAGTGGCTGTCCTCCATCGCCTGGGACGCGCTCATCGGACTGTTCGGCGGCGACGCGCTCGCCCGGCTCTGCGGCTGGCCGTTCTGGCTCGGGGCGCTCGTGATGATGGCCGCGCAGGGCGCGTTCGGCGCGCTCGGCTACGAGGCGATCCACCGCCTGCAACAGTGGATGACGGCCGTTCTCGCGGTCGCCTTCTGCGCCCTGGCGCTGCGTCTCGCGGACGCCGGCGTCACCCCGGCGGGCCACGGCAGCGCGCACGGGGCCGACCGCGCGGGCGCGTTCGCGCTGACCACCACCATCGCGCTGAGCCTCGCCATCTCCTGGGCGCCGTACGCCGGCGACTTCAGCCGCTACCTGCCGCGCACCACCTCTCCGGTCCGTATGTTCTGGTCCACGCTCGCCGGCGTCGTCGTCTCCTTCACGGCCGTGCAGGCGCTCGGGCTCTGGGGCGCCTCCGTCTTCACCGACCAGACCGCGCAGGGCGTCGACACCCTGCTCGGCGGCGGAGTGCCGGGCTCGGTCGGGCTCCTGGCCGTGGCGCTCGCCGCGCTGTGCAGCAACGCCATGAACGACTACAGCGGCTCGCTCGCCCTCCAGACCATCGGCGCCCGCCTGCCCCGCCCGCTCGCCGCCGCCCTCGCCGCGCTGCTCGGCTTCCCCCTGGTGCTGTGGATGCACGCCGCCGACACCGCCGCCCGCTTCCAGAACGTCCTCCTGTTCGTGGGCTACTGGATCCCCGGCTTCGTCGCGGTCGTCCTCGTCGACTGGCGCGCCCGCGCCCGCGCGCGTGGCGGCGCCCCGGTCGATCTCGCGGAGGAGGAGTCGAGGCGGCAGCCGTTCCTTCCCGCTCTGGTCGCCTTCCTCGCCGCGTTCGCCGCCACGGTCCCGTTCATGAACACGTCGCTGTACGTCGGCCCGGCCGCCGAGGCGCTGCACGGGGCGGACCTCGGCTACTACGTGGCGTTCGGCACGGCGCTGCTCGTGTACGCCCCGTTCCGGCTGCGCCGAGCCTGACCGGACGCCTGTTCGTCTCCCTCGCCTACGATCTGCGGGGTGTGCGCAAACGTCATGGTCGCCGAAGACGACGAGAAACAGGCCGAACTGGTCCGCCGCTACCTGGAGCGTGAGGGCCACGCCGTCACCGTCGTACGGGACGGGCGGCAGGCCATCGAGGAGGTCCGGCTCAGGGAGCCCGACCTCCTCGTCCTCGATGTGATGATGCCGCGGACCGACGGCCTCGACGTCGTACGGGTGCTGCGCGCCGAGGCGCGGGAGATACCCGTCCTGATGCTGACCGCGCGCAGCACCGAGGACGATCTGCTGCTCGGCCTCGACCTCGGGGCCGACGACTACATGACCAAGCCGTACAGCCCGCGCGAGCTGATGGCACGGGTGCGGACGTTGTTGCGCCGCACGCGCCGGGGCGGCCCGGCGGGCCCGGCGTCCGCGCGGCTGACCGTCGGCTCGCTCGTCGTCGACCCCGACCGGCACGAGGTGGCCGTCGACGGAGCGGCCGTCGAGTGCACGCCGGGCGAGTTCCGGCTGCTCGCGGCGATGGCGGCCGAACCCGACCGGGTCTTCGGCAGGGAGCGGCTCCTCGCCGAACTGCACGGATTCGACCGGTACATCAGCAACCGCACGGTCGACGTGCACGTCATGAACCTCCGCAAGAAGATCGAGCCACAGCCGCGCCGTCCCGTCCGGCTGCTCACCGTCTTCGGCGTCGGCTACAAGCTGACGGACCCGGCGAAGGGCGCCCGCGATGCGTCGGCGTAGGACCGCCGAAGGGCCACGGACGGGCCGGCCCCCGCTGCGCAAGAGCCTGCGCGGGCGGCTCCTCGGCGTCTCCGTCCTGGTCGCCACCTGCTCCGTGGCGGCGACGGCCTGGCTCGCCGTGCAGACCACGTCCGGCGCCATCAAGCAGGAACAGGGCCAGAACCTCGCCGACGACACCAGGATCTACGACACCCTCCTCGGCTACGCCGCCACGCACCCCCGCTGGGACGGCGTCGACACCGTCGTACGCGACCTGGCCGACTCCACCGGCCGCCACATCACCCTGACCACGCAGGCCCGCGAACCCCTCGCCGACTCGGCCGGGCGCACGCCCGTCGCGACCCTGCCCGCCCAGGCGTCCGCGACCGTCGACCCGCTCTCCGTGGACACGGCGCTCGCCTCGGCCCGTACGGGCACGCAGGACGCGGCGGCGGACCGCATCGACGCGCGCGCGGTCGGCCCGTTCAAGCTGCCGTCGGCGGAACGGACGACGCTGCACAGCATCGCCGAGCGGAACAAGGCGTGCCTGCGCTCGCTCGGCATCTCCGCCGATCTCGTCGTGGGCCCCAGCGGACGCCCCACGGTCGAGCCGGTCGGGTCGGGCTCCGACGAACCCGGCTACGACAAGTGCGTGACAGGCGCGCTCGCGGAGCCGACCAGAACCGAGAACAAGGCGCTCACCGCGTTGACCCGGCTCACCAACTCCTGCCTGAAGCGGCAGGACCACGACCGCGTCGAACTCGCCCTCGACCTCACCTGGCAGCAAGGACCGCGCGCGGTGGCGGCCAAGCAGCTGGCCGCCGAGGAGGCGGCCCGCACCGCGGCCCCGCGCCCGGTCCCGTCCCCGGCCCCGGCCGAGACGGCGCAGGACGACCGCACGGTCGCCACCTGCGTGGGCACGGCCCGGCGCGAACAGCTCACCTCGTACGTCGCCGCGCCCGTGCTCCTGTTCATCGGCGACCAGGGCGGCGCCACCGTCCCCGGCTTCGACCTGTCGCCCCGGAACACCGCGAAGATCGCGGGCGTCGCCGCCCTCGTCCTCGCCCTGACCGTCGGCGCCTCCGTCCTCGCGGGCACCCGTCTCGTCCGCCCGCTGTACGCGCTGACCGGCGCGGCCCAGCGGCTCAAGGACGGCCAGGAGACACAGCCGGTACCGGTGACGACGGACAACGAGATCGGCAGGCTCGCGGCGGCGTTCAACGACATGTCGGCCCACCGCACCCGCCTGGAGGAGCAGCGCAAGGCGATGGTCAGCGATGTCGCCCACGAGCTGCGCACACCGCTGAGCACCATCCGGGGCTGGCTGGAGGCGGCACAGGACGGCGTCGCCGACCCCGACCCGGCGTTCATCGACTCGCTCCTCGAAGAGGCCGTGCAGCTCCAGCACCTCATCGACGACCTCCAGGACCTGGCGGCGGCCGACGCGGACACCCTGCGGCTGCACCCGCGACCGGTGCGGGTGGAGGAGCTGCTCGGCCAGGTGGCCACGGCGCACCAAGTGCGCGCGGAGACAGCCGCCGTGACGCTGGGCGTGGACCGGCCGCCCGCGCCGCTGCCGGAGTTGCGGGCGGACCCCGTACGGCTGCGCCAGGCGGTCGCCAACCTCGTGTCCAACGCGATCCGCCACACGGGCCCCGGCGGCACGGTCACCCTGCGGGCCCGCACGGACGACGACGGGGCGGAAGTGGTGGTGGAGGTCGCCGACACCGGCAGCGGCATCTCAGCCGCGGACCTTCCGTACGTCTTCGACCGGTTCTGGCGCGCGGACAAGTCCCGCAACCGGCGCACCGGCGGCAGCGGACTCGGCCTGTCGATCGTGCGCAAACTGGCGCAGGCGCACGGCGGTTCGGCGACCGCGGCCAGCACGGAGGGCGAGGGCTCGGTGTTCACGCTGCGGCTGCCGGTCGCGGGCCCGTCACGCACACCGTCCGCCGCTCCCTGATGCGATGACCACAGCGGTCTGACAGCTTCTTCACAACTCCACGCGAGCCTGGGCCTGCCGATCAGGAGCGGACGCCGCCCGGCGGTCGGCACGGCGCCGCCGACCGGCCGCGCCCGTCCAGGAATTGGAGTTCCCACCATGTCCCACCGAGGTTCCCACCGTCGGCCCCGCCGCTCCGCCGTGCGTACCGCCGCCGTCGCGGCGGCCGTGACCGCCGGGGTGCTCGCCCCGGCCGGCGCCGCGCTCGCCTCCGACACGACGCCGAAGCCGGTGGCGAGCGAGGCCGCCGCCGCGGCGAAGTCCGACAAGGCGTCCCCCGCGCCGACGACGCGCGAGGACGAGGCCGCGCGCAAGCAGGCGGCCGCGCAGAAGGCGGAGCGGGCCGACAAGGCGAGCCCCGCCCCGGCGGCGCCGGGCAGCGACGAGGCGCGCAAGCGCGCGGCCGCCGCGGCGGCCCCGCGCGGCGCGGTGGCCGCGGGCGAACGCCCCGTCTCCGACGGCGGCACCGACTCCACCGGGCTCGTCACGTCGCTCTCCGCGGCGGCGCTGCTCGCGGGCGCGGGCACGGTGGCCCTGCGCCGCCGCGCCTCGCACCAGCGCTGACGCCCGTCCCCTCCGCGTGGCGCCGCCGCCGGCCGTACGGAGACGGCGGCGCCACTTTGTTCCCCGCTCCCCAGGAAGCCGCCGCCGGTCTGTTCGGAGGTGCGGCGCCATCTTGTTCCCCGCTCCCGAGGGAGCCGCCGCCGGTCTGTTCGAAGGTGCGGCGCCATCTTGCTTCCGCTTTTCCGGGAGCCGCCGCCGGTCTCTTCGCAGACGGGCGGCGCCACCCCGCTTCCCGTTCCCCAGGAGTCACTTGTGCACCAGCCGACGCGGCGCGCGGCCGTCGCCCTGCCCCTGCTCGCCCTGCTCGCCCTGCTCATCCCACTCACGGCGTGCGGGTCCGGTACCGGCGCCCGGATCAGCGGCGACGCCCGTACCGTCGAGTCACCGTCCGAGCAGTCACCCGCCGGGCAACCCCCGGCGTCCGAGGACCCGGCCCCCACCCGGGTGACCATTCCCTCCCTCGGCGTCGACAGCGCCCTTCTCCCGCTCGGCCTGAACGAGGACGGCACCGTCGAGGTCCCGCCCGCGGAGCAGGGCATGACCGCCGGCTGGTACACGGGCGGCCCGGCGCCGGGCGAGCGCGGGCCCGCGGTGATCATCGGGCACAACGACACGAGGTTCGGCAAGGCCGTCTTCCACGACCTGCGCAAGCTCCGCGAGGGAGCGGACATCACGGTCCGCAACTCCGCCGACAAGGCGGCCCACTTCACCGTCACGGCCACCGAGACCGTCGGCAAGAAGGCGTTCCCGACGCGGAAGGTCTACGGCGCCACCAACACCCGCGCCCTGCGCCTGATCACCTGCGACGGGGCCTTCGACGCGCAGGGCCACCCGGTGGACAACCTGATCGTGTACGCCGAGCTGGACCCGGCGGCGTAGCTCACCGGAACGGCTGGAAGAACGCCCGGAGTTCCTCAGCCGCGCTCCGGGCCGCGCGCCCCCGGTGACCTCGAACGCGACGTAGCGCGCCGGGCCCGTCGTGGTGCGAGGGTCAGCGGGCTGTCCGACCCGTCACCAGGCGGTAGATCACCAGCACGATCACCGATCCGACGATCGCCGCGATCCATGTGGAGAGGTGGAAGAAGCCGTTGATGGAGTGGACCCCGAAGATGACCTTGCCCAGCCAGCCGCCGAGGAGGCCACCCACGATGCCGATCAGCATGGTGATGAGGCAGCCGCCGGGGTCCTTGCCCGGCATGAGTGCCTTGGCGATCGCTCCCGCGATGAGCCCGATCAGGATCCAGGCGATGATGCCCACGAGTCGGTCCTTCCGTGTTTCGTCCAAGTCGTCAATGCAAAAGCCGTCGAGCGAGATTCCTCCGCACTGCCGATCGGCTCCAGCATCCGTTCTTATGTCCCCGTCCGCTCGTCGTACACACGATGAAAGTCCCGCCCGGTTGCCGGTCGATAACGGGGGACATAATTTTGCGCCGAGACGACTTTCAGGGCTGACGGCCAAAAGCGGCACCCACTACAGGGAGAGAAAGCCTGATGGTGAAAGGCTCTCCGCACGAAACACGCAGGTCCAGCGCAGCGACGGACCGCATGGTGCGCACCCTTTTGCGGCGCCGTAAAAAAGCGCTCAGCGCCGAGGACGTGACCGTGTCGGACCGTCCAGCGGTGCGGCGCGCCGTGACGGCGGCCGCGCTCGGCAACACCATGGAGTGGTTCGATTTCGGTGTCTACGCCTATTTGGCGGGCACCATCGGCAAAGTCTTCTTCCCCTCCAGTTCGCCGGGCGCCCAGGTGGTCTCCACGTTCGCCACGTTCGCCGCGGCATTTCTCGTCCGGCCGCTCGGCGGCCTCGTCTTCGGACCGCTCGGCGACCGCATCGGACGCCAGCGCGTGCTCGCCGCCACCATGATCATGATGGCGATCAGCACCTTCGCGGTCGGCTGTCTGCCGACGTACGCCTCGGTCGGCTTCGCCGCCCCGCTGCTGCTTCTCCTGTGCCGCCTCGTCCAGGGCTTCTCCACCGGCGGCGAGTACGCGGGCGCCACGACCTACATCGCCGAGTACGCGCCCGACCAGCGCCGCGGCTTCCTCGGCAGCTGGCTCGACTTCGGCACCTTCGTGGGCTACTCCCTCGGCTCGGGCCTGGTCACCATCCTGACCCTGACCCTGGGCTCCGACGGCCTGGAGAGCTGGGGCTGGCGCATCCCCTTCTTCGTCGCCGGGCCGCTGGGCCTCATCGGCCTCTACATGCGCATGAAGCTGGAGGAGACCCCCGCGTTCAAGCAGGAGGTGGCGAACGCGGCGGCCGCCGAGGAGGACGGCGACGGCGAGACCGACCCCGTCGAGGCGGCCCGGCAGTCCGGAAAGGGCCGGCTCAAGGAGATCTTCACCCAGCACTGGCAGGCCGTGCTCATCTGCATGGGCCTCGTGCTGCTCTACAACGTCACGAACTACATGGTGACCTCCTATCTGCCGACCTACATGACCGTGACGCTGGGCGAGAGCGACACCACCGCGCAACTGCTCGTCCTCGGCACCATGCTGCTCGTGGTGCTCACCATCACCATCGTCGGCCGCAGCTCGGACCGGTGGGGCAGACGCCCCATGTTCATGGGCGGCTCCATCGCGATGATCGTCCTCGCGGTCCCCGCGTTCATCCTGATCAGAGAGGGCGGCATCCTCTCGCCCGCCTTCGGCTGCGTGCTCCTCGGCCTGCTCCTGGTCGTCTTCGCCGGGACCTCGGCGTCCACTCTCCCGGCACTGTTCCCGACCCGGTTGCGCTACGGCGCCCTGTCCATCGCCTTCAACATCTCGGTCTCCGTGTTCGGCGGCACGACCCCGCTGTTCGCCTCGTTCCTGGTGGACACGACCGGTGACACACTGGTGCCCGCGTACTACCTGATGGTGGCCGGAGCGGTCGGGCTCGTCTCCACGTTCTTCCTGCACGAGACGGCGGGCCGGCCGCTCAGCGGTTCCGGACCGATGGTCGAGACGGCCGACGAGGCCCGCGCGCTCGTGGCCCGCAGCCGTACCGAGGCCGGGCGGCACGCCCGCGACGTCTGGCTGCGTGTACGGCACCCGCTCGGCGGCCGGAACCACGCGAAGAAGTCCGACCGAAAGGGCTGAGACGGCGCTGCTGTCGGGCACGGGACCGTCTCATCCGGCTTTTAGGGGGCACACGGTGGGGGCCCTCGAAAAGACCTAGAAGCCATGGAGCCATGACGATGGACGATTCCTCCCTGCGCGCGGTGGGGTGGGCCCGCTCCCTGCCACTGAGCAGCGGCGTGAAGGCGGCCCGGGACTGGACCCGTGACCACCTGCGCGCGCTCGGCTGGCTGGACGACGCGCCGGACACGGTGGACGCGGTCCTGCTCACCGTCTCCGAGCTCGTCACCAACGCGCACGTGCACGCCAAGAGCACCGCTCTGCTCGTCCTGACCTGGGACGGCGACTGCCTGCACGTCACCGTGCACGACTCCTCGCCGAGCCCGCCCAAGCCGCGGGCGCCGGACGAGGACGCCCTCGGCGGCCGGGGCATGCTCCTGATCGACGCGCTCGCGGAGACCTGGGAGGCCTATCCGTGCCCGCGCGGCAAGGACGTGACGGCCTGTTTCCGGCCGGACTTCGTGGCCTGACCGGGGCTTACCGGTTACGCCTCGTCGCCGGTCAGGATGCGGTCCGGGGTCAGCGGCAGTTCCCGGAACCGGACCCCGGTGGCGTGGTGGACGGCGTTGCCGATGGCCGCCGCCGTGCCCACGATGCCGATCTCGCCGATCCCCTTGCTGCCCATCGGGTTGACGTGCGGGTCGTCCTCGTCCACCCAGTACGCCTCGATGGCGGGTACGTCCGCGTGCGCGGGCATGTGGTACGAGGCCAGGTCGCACTCGGTGAAGTCGCCGAACGCCGGGTCCATGGTGCTGTGTTCGGTCAGGGCCATGCCCAGGCCCATGGTCATGGCGCCGATGAACTGGGAGCGCGCGGTGCGCGGGTTGAGGATGCGCCCGGCCGCGTACACGCCGAGCAGACGGCGTACCCGCACCTCGCCGGAGACGGTGTCGACGGAGACCTCGGCGAAGTGCGCGCCGAAGGAGTGCCGGGCGTAGTCGCTGTCCGCGTCCGCCGTGCCCGCGGTGTCGGCCGTGACGCCGACGCCCTCCGGCGGCAGCGGCTCGCCCTGCCGCCGGGCCAGGGCCTCGGCCAGCCGCCTGCCGGCCTCGTGGACGGCCCAGCCCCAGGACGCCGTCCCGGAGGAGCCGCCCGCAAGCGGCGCGTCCGGCAGGTCGCTGTCGCCGATCTCGATGCGGACCCGCTCCAGGGGCACCGCCAGGGCGTCGGCGGCGACCTGCGCGAGCACCGTACGGGCGCCGGTGCCGATGTCGGTGGCGTTGATCCTGATGTCGTAGCTGCCGTCCGGGTGGGCGTGGGCGCTCGCGTGGCTCGGCGACGCCATCGCCGGGTACGTCGCGGCGGCCGTCCCCGTACCGATCAGCAGGGACCCCTCGCGCCGTGCGCGGGGTCGCGGGTCGCGCTCGGACCAGTGGAAACGCCGTGCGCCTTCGCGTAGACACTCGGCGAGGTGGCGGCTGCTGAAGGGCTTCGCGCTGTCCGGCTCGGTGTCCGTGTCGTTGCGCAGGCGCAGCTCGACCGGGTCCATGCCGAGGGCCGAGGCGAGTTCGTCCATCGCGGACTCGAGCGCGTACATGCCCGGTGCCTCGCCCGGGGCCCGCATCCAGGACGGGGAGGGCACGTCCAGGGGGACCACGCGCTGGGTGGTCCTGGCGTGCGGCGAGGGGTAGACGACCCGGGTCGGTGCGGTGGCCGTCTCGGCGAACTCCTTGATGCGGGAGGTGTGCGAGGTCACCTCGTGCACCACGGTGGTCAGGGTGCCGTCGGCCTCGGCGGCGAGCCGCAGCCGGTGCAGGGTGGGGGAGCGGTGGCCCACCACGGCGGCCAACTGCCGCCTGTGCAGGGCGAGTTTGACGGGCCGTCCGGTCACCTTCGCCGCCATCGCGGCGAGCACCGGCTGCGGCCGGGGCGTCCCCTTGGAGCCGAAGCCGCCCCCGACGTGGTCGGAGATCACCGTGATCCGGTCCTTGTCCAGGTCGAACAGGTCGGCGAGGGTGTCCCGCACCTTGGTGGCGCCCTGACTGGAGTCGTGCATGGTCAGCCGCCCGTCCTGCCAGACGGCGGTGGCGGCGTGCGGCTCCATGGGGTGGTTGTGCAGCGGCGGCACCCGGTACTCGACGTCGACCCGGAACGGCGCGGCTGCGAACGCGTTGTCGGCCTCGCCGCGCAGATGCTCGCCCGACGTGCCGTCCGTGTCCTGCGGTACGTACGCGTCGGGGTGATCGGCGCGCAGCTCCACGTCGTACGGCTCCTCGGCGTAGGAGACCCGTACGGCGGCGGCCGCCTCCCGCGCCCCTTCCAGGGTGTCGGCGACGACGAGCGCGACGAACCAGCCCCGGTGCGGGACCCGCGCGTCCTGGAGCACGCCGAGCGTCGCGTCCTCCGGCTCGGTCAGGCGCGGCGCGTTCTCGTGGGTGAGGACGGCGACGACCCCGGGGAGCGCGAGCGCCGCCGAGGCGTCGATCCCCGTGACCGTGCCGCGCGCCACCGTGGCGGGGACGGGCCAGGCGTAGGCGCAGCCCGGAGGCGTGTGTTCCGCGGCGTAGCGGGCGGTCCCCGTCACCTTGGCGGGGCCCTCCCTGCGCACGGCGGGCGAACCGAGTGCGCTGACCGTGTCCGGCATGATGTCTCTCTCCGTTCAGTCCCGTGCGGTCTTACGCGGTCCCGCTGAGGCGGCGCAGTACGTCGCAGGCGAGGTTGCGGGCGAGCGGCACCTTGAAGGCGTTGTCGCGCAGCGGCTCGGCGGCGTCGAGTTCGAGGTCGACGGCGCGGTGGAACGCCTCCTGCGTCGCGGGCCCGCCGCGCAGCGCCTCCTCGGCGCGCAGCGCACGCCAGGGCCGGTGCGCGAGCCCGCCGAACGCGAGCCGGACCTCGCGCACCACCGCGTCCCGCACGTCGAGCGCCACGGCCACGGAGGCGAGCGCGAAGGCGTACGAGGCCCGGTCGCGGGCCTTGCGGTACGTGGAGGGCAGTCCGGCGGCCTCGGCCGGCAGAAGCACACCGGTGACGAGTTCACCCGGCTCGATCTCCGTGTCGCGGTCGGGCCGGTCGCCGGGCAGCCGGTGGAACTCCGTCATCGGCACGGAGCGCGGCCCCTCGCCGCCGCGCAGCTCCACCCGGGCGTCGAGCGCGGCGAGCGCCACCGCCATGTCGGAGGGGTGCGTCGCGATGCACTGGGGCGAGTGGCCCAGCACGGCGTGGTCACGGTGGACGCCGTCACGGGCCCCGCAACCCGAGCCCGGCTTCCGCTTGTTGCACGGCTTCGCCGTGTCCTGGAAGTACGGGCAGCGGGTGCGCTGGAGCAGATTGCCGCCGGTCGTCGCCATGTTCCTCAGCTGGCCCGACGCGCCCGCGAGCAGGGCCTGCGACAGCAGCGGATAGCGGTCACGGACCAGCGGATGCGCGGCCAGATCGCTGTTGGGCACGGTCGCGCCGATGCGCAGCGAACCGTCGGACAGCTCCTCGACGAAGTCGAGCGGCAGGTCGGCGACGGAGACCAGGTTCCCCGGCTGCTCCACGCCGAGCTTCATCAGGTCGACGAGGTTGGTGCCGCCGCCCAGATACCTGGTGTCGGCCCGGCCCGCGTGGGCGGCGGTCGCTTCCTCGACCGTGCGGGCGCGTACGTACGCGAAGGGTTTCACCGGATCACGTCCTCGACGGCTTCGACGATGTGCGGGTAGGCGCCGCACCGGCACAGGTTGCCGCTGAGCCGCTCACGGATCTCGTCCCTGGTCAGGTCGACGGGGGCGCCGGTGGCGGCGCCGGGCGGGGTGACGTGGGAGGGGTGGCCCGCCGCGGCCTCGGCGAGGAGGCCGACGGCGGAGCAGAGCTGGCCCGGCGTGCAGTAGCCGCACTGGAACGCGTCCCGCTCCAGGAACGCCTCCTGCAAGGGGTGGCGTTCGTCGTCGGCGCCGCGCAGCCCCTCCACGGTCGTGACCTCGGCGCCGTCGTGGGCGACGGCCAGCAACAGGCAGCTGTTCGCGCGCCGCCCGTCGACCAGGACCGTGCACGCGCCGCACTGGCCGTGGTCGCAGCCCTTCTTGGCGCCGACGAGCCCGAGGTGCTCGCGCAGGGCGTCGAGCACGGTCGTGCGGTGGTCGAGCGAGAGGCAGTACGGGCTGCCGTTGACCGTCAGAGACACTTCCGAACGGAAGGCGTCGGTGGGCATGGTGGCCTGCTCCTCGGGGTGACGCGTCGGCTGGGACCTCGGCTGGGGCGGACGTGCCGCGTACCCAGCCTGTGCCAGACGAGGCCGACCGGCATGTCGAAGGAGCGCCTCCGACGGGCTCCGCTCGGGTACCCGGTGACGCGCTCCGCTGTTGGGGCGCGTCCCGCCCGTCCGTCCGCGCCCCGGCGGATCCTTCGTGCCGGTCGGCCTCGCGTCGCCGTTCCGGGCCGAGGCCGGTTCGCGGGTGGAGGCTCCGCTGTTCGGGCGAGCGGGTGCACACGGGCCGGAGGCTGTGCAGTCCGGTGGGCCGACAGGCGGGCCGTGCCGTCGGAGGCGGCATGGTCGTGCGAACGGCCTGTCGTGCTGATGGGATGGGCGCGAGGGACACGCCCCGGCCCGGCCACCGCGGCCCCGACCAGTCAGCGACACCCGTCACCCGGAGCCCCCATGCCCGACACCTTCCCCGCCGCCTGCGCCCACACCCACCTCTTCGCCGGCGCCCGCTGCCGGATCGAGGGGTTGACCGACCCGGTCGGCTTCGCCGCGTCCCCCGCACCGATCGGGATCGACCTGCGCTTCTCCGACGGAACCACCGTCGCGGCCGAACTCCTCCTCTCCGAGCGGAGCGACCTGGCCCTGGCCGTCGCGGCCCACACCACGGCGGCCGGTACGCGGATGGGGGAGCGGCTGTGGGGCGTGCGGGAGGTCCGCGGCTGCGAGAGCGCGGCGGAGCTCGTGATCGGCCGCCGCCAGTGAGCCGGCCGCCCGGCACGTGCATGCGCGAAGTTGCTTCAATCCTCCATTGACGCGTCAACTTCGAGCAAATAGCGTCTGGGTGATCCGGCCCGGCCCGGACCGGCATGAAGACATGAAGGGCTGAGCACGCGTGACCGACACCTCCTCCCTCCCCACCGCACCGTCCGGCACCAGCACGCACACCCGCGACCTCCGCCTCGGCGTCATCGGCCTCGGCCAGCGCGCCGACCTCGCGCTTGAGGCCCACCACCCCGGCGAGGGCTCCGCCGTGGTCGCCGTCGCCGACACCGCGCCGGCCATGTTCGACCGGGGCCGCTCCTGGTTCGGCGACGACGTCCACACCTACGCGGGCCACCAGGCGATGCTCGCCGCCGAGGACCTGGACGCCGTCTTCGTCATCACCCCCGACCACACCCACGAGGCGCTCGCCGTCGACCTGCTGCGGGCCGGTGTCGCCGTCTTCCTGGAGAAGCCGCTCGCCATCACCACCGAGGGCTGCGACCGCGTGCTCGAAGCCGCGCGCGAAGGCGGCGCCCGCCTCTACGTCGGCCACAACATGCGCCACATGCCGGTGGTCCGCGTCATGCGCGACCTCATCAGGCGCGGCGAGATCGGCGAGGTCAAGGCCGTCTGGTGCCGCCACTTCGTCGGCCACGGCGGCGACTTCTACTTCAAGGACTGGCACGCCGACCGCCGCAACACCACGAGCCTGCTCCTGCAGAAGGGCGCCCACGACCTCGACGTCATCCACTGGCTGGCCGGTGCCTACACCGAGCGGGTCAGCGCCCTCGGCGGCCTCACCGTCTACGGGGACATCGCCGACCGCTCCGGACAGGCGCCCGGCGCCGTCATGCCGGACTGGTACGACCCCGAGAACAACTGGCCGCCGCTCTCCCTGACCGGGCTCAACCCCGTCGTCGACGTCGAGGACCTGTCGATGATGGTGATGCGGCTCGAAGGCGGCGTGTACGCCAGCTACCAGCAGTGCCACTACACGCCCGACTACTGGCGCAATTACACCGTCATCGGCACCGAGGGCCGCCTGGAGAACTTCGGCGACCACGACGAGGCCGCGGAGGTACGGGTCTGGAAGCGGCGCAGCGGCTACCGGGCCGACGCCGACCTCGTCGTCCCCATGCCGTCGCCCGGCGACGGCGGGCACGGCGGCTCCGACCCGATGCTCGTCGCCGAGTTCCTGCGCTTCGTGCGCAGCGGCGGCGCGACCGACACCAGCCCGGTCGCGGCCCGCGAAGCAGTCGCGGCAGGCGTCGCGGCGACCGAGTCCCTGCGCGCCGACGGCCGCCCGGTCACTGTCGGCCGAGTCGCCCCGGACCTCGCGCGGTGGTTCGAGAACGGCCAACAGTGACCCTCGCCCGTTTAGCGACGGGACCTCCGGATAGTCGGGTGGAGTCGCCGGACAGGACGCGCGGTGCGACCCCGCACCGCCTGCCCGGCAGCGACACAAGGACGGAGGGAAGCACTATGACCGAGAACATCTGGAACTACCCGGCCAGTGCTGGTCACACTCCGAACGCCGACCTGACGGGTTACAAGGTCGAGGCCACCGACGGCCACATCGGCAAGGTGGACAAGCACTCCAACGACGTCGGCTCGCAGTACATCGTCGTCGACACCGGCGTGTGGATCTTCGGCAAGGAGGTCCTGCTGCCCGCAGGCACCATCACGGGCATCGACGCCGAGGCGAAGACGATCCAGGTGGCGCGCACCAAGGACGAGATCAAGCACGCGCCCGAGTTCGACAAGGAGAAGCACCTGGGCGACGCCGGGTACCACGAGTCGCTCGGCTCGTACTACGGCTCGTCCGGCATCTCCCGCACCCCCGGAACCCCGGGCACACCCGGTGTCTCCGGCACACCCGGCACCCCCCGTACCCCGGGCGCGGGTACGTCGGCGACCGGCCGTCCGGTGATCTGACGGCCGGACACGTGTGAGGACAGGACACCAGGCCGGGCCGCGTATGCGCGGCCCGGCCTTCACACGTATATAGGGGTAGGTGGGAAAACGGATACTCCGGGGAACACGTCCGTGCATGCCCAAGGACCACACGAAAGCCCCTTTCCTGGAAGCCGTCGACGCCTACCGCGAGGCGGAGATGCTGGCGTTCACCCCGCCCGGCCACAAGCAGGCGCGCGGCGCCGACCCGGAGACCCGCAGGATCCTGGGTGACGCCGTCTTCCTCGGCGACATGCTCGCCTCCGGCGGTCTGGACGACCGGCGCCGGCGAGGGCAGTACCTCCAGGACGCCGAGGAGCTGATGGCGGACGCGGTGCACGCGACGCACACCTTCTTCACCACCTGCGGCAGTTCGCTGTCGGTCAAGGCCGCGATGCTGGCGGTGGCGGGCCCGCACGAGAAGCTGCTGATCGGCCGGGACGCCCACAAGTCCGTGGTGTCCGCGCTGATCCTGTCCGGCATCGTCCCCGTATGGGTCGAGCCCCGCTGGGACGCCGAGCGCCACCTGGCCCACCCGCCGTCCCCGGCGGACTTCGAGGCCGCCCTGGAGGCGAACCCCGAGGCCAGGGGAGCGCTGGTCACCAGCCCGACCCCGTACGGCGCGACGGCGGATCTGCGGGCCATCGCCGACGTCCTGCACCGCAGGGGCAAGCCGCTCGTCGTCGACGAGGCGTGGGGCGCGCACCTGCCGTTCCACCCCGGCCTGCCGACCTGGGCGATGGACGCCGGCGCGGACGTCTGCGTCACCAGCATCCACAAGATGGGCAGCGGCCTCGAACAGGGGTCGGTCTTCCATCTGCAGGGCGACCTCGTGGCGCCCGACATCCTGAAGAACCGGGCCGACCTGTGGGGGACCACCAGCCCCTCGGTCCTCATCTTCGCGGGCCTCGACGGCTGGCGCCGCCAGATGGCGCTGCACGGACGCGAACTGCTGACCCACGCGCTCGACCTCGCCGCCGGGGTGCGTGCGGAGATCGAGACGATCGACGGCATGCACGTCAACGACCGCGACGACTTCTGCGGCCCGGGGCTCGCCGACGACTTCGACCCGCTGCCCGTCGTCATCGACCTCTCGAACCCCGCGCTCTCCGGCTACCGCGCGGCGGACTGGCTGCGCGAGCACAAGAACATCAACGTCCACCTCGCCGACCACCGCCGCGTCAACGTGCAGCTCACCTACGCCGACAGCCACGAGACGACCCGGCCGCTCGTCGCCGCGCTGCGCGACCTCGCCGACGCCGCACGCGACTGGGACCCGGCGCCGCGGGTGGCGGTCCCCGACCCCGGCGAACTGCGGATGGAGCAGGCGTGTCTGCCGCGGGACGCGTTCTTCGCCCGTACCGAGGACGTGCCCGTGGAGACGGCCGCGGGCCGGATCGCCGCCGAGATGGTGACGCCGTACCCGCCCGGCATCCCCGCGGTCCTGCCGGGCGAGCGGCTGACCGGACCCGTGCTCGCGTACCTGTCCTCGGGCGTCGAGGCGGGGATGAACCTGCCGGACGCGGCCGACCCGGAATTCCGCACCGTGCGGGTGACCGCGGGTGAGGAGCCGGGCCGGGCCGGCTGACGGAACCGGCGCCTACAGGGCGTCGCGGGGGAGCGTCTCGTTCCAGGTCCGCGAGAAGACGCGGCGGTCGGACTCGTACGCGTCGAGGGTCGCGTCGACCTGGAACGAGGTGGCGTCGCAGCGCAGCGTCGTGCTGGTGACCACGCGCACGTCCCAGTCGTCGCCGCGGCGGAACCGCATCGTCCAGGTCGTCTCGCCCGCGGGTGAGGTGAAGTCGTCGGCGGTGGAGGTGTACTTCTCCACCGCGCGAAGACCCACGTCCAGGTCGATCGCGTCGAAGTGGACGATGCCCCGGTCCTTCACGATCTCCAGGGTCGAGCCGTAGTCCACGAGATCACGCGTTACCTCCCAGCGCTCCTCCGGCTGGGTGACGGCGCGGGTGGTGATCGGACGCGCCCCCTCCGGAGCCTCGAACGGGGCCGGCGTCGTCGCCGGATCGTCGTCGCTCTCGGCGGGCCGAACCGGCAGCACCAGACGGCACGGCTCCTCGTCCACCGTCAGGGACGTGGGACACGGCGGCGGCCACGCGAGCGGCCAGTACGACGTGGACAGCGAGAGCCGGATGCGGTGGCCGGGCGGGAACGCCTGCGCCACACCGTTGAGTTCGACCACGGCCCGGTACGGCCGGCCCGGCTCCACCGGCACCGGCTCGTCCGTGCCGTCGCGCCGCGTCAGGTTGAGGATCCCGTACGTGACCCGGGTGGCGCGGCCGTCGGGCGCCACGTCGGAGATCCGGGCCGCGACCATCGCGACCGGCCGGTCCGCGCTCACCTCCAGCTCCACGCGCGGCGAGCCGAGGACCTCCACCCGCTCGGTGAGCGGCTCCGTCTCGTAGACGAGGGAGCCGCCGTCCTCCTCGCGCTGGTCGTACGGGAGGTCCGGCGGCGCGTTGTACGAGGCCCACTTCCCCGCGAACTGCCCGACGGACAACGGAGACTGAATACTGGTCCGCTTCGTGACCGGCGCCTTCTCGGCCGGGGACGCGAGCCGCCCCGAGCCCAGCTGGTACGCCGTCTCCTCGATGCGCGCCGACGGCAGGGACTCGCCGACCCAGCGGCCGGGACGCTCCTCGTACGCCGTGGACGGCGGCACGCTCTCCTGCATCCAGGCCCGCAGCATGGGTCCGTCCATCGCGCCGTTGTCCGCGCCCTTGAGCCAGTGGTCGAACCAGCGCACGACCTCCTGGAGGTAGCCGATCGCGGGCCCCGGCTCGCCCAGGTGCGGGTACTTGTGCGACCAGGGACCGACCAGACCCTTGCGGGGCACGTCGAGGCGGCTGAGCAGGCGCGTCACCGCGTTCGAGTAGCCGTCGGCCCAGCCGCTGGAGGCGAGTACCGGGGCGCGGACGGCCGTGTAGTCCTCGCAGACCGAGGCGTGCCGCCAGTAGGCGTCGCGGCGCTGGTGGCGCAGCCAGTTGAGCACCCACGGCTCGACGGCCTCCAGACGCTCGCGCCACATGTCCCGCCAGGCGTCGCCGACCGTCGCCGGGTCGGGCGGACAGGTGGAGTAGGCGAACATCGTGCCCGCCTCACCGAGGTTGTCGGAGAGCAGTGCTCCGCCCATGTAGTGCATGTCGTCGGAGTAGCGGTCGTCGGTGAACGAGGAGATGACGATCGCCTTCAGGCTCGGCGGGCGGCGCGCGGCCACCTGGAGCGCGGCGAACGCGCCCCACGAGATGCCCATCATCCCCGTGCTGCCGTCGCACCAGTCCTGCTCGGCCAGCCACGCGAGGATGTCCTCGGCGTCGGCCTGCTCGCGCTCCAGGTACTCGTCGGTGAGGACGCCCTCGGAGTCGCCGGTGCCGCGCAGGTCGACGCGGACGCACGCGTAACCGTGCCCGGCGATGTACGGATGGTGGATCGAGTCGCGGACCGAGCTCAGGTCCCGCTTGCGGTACGGGATGTACTCCAGGACGGCGGGGACCGGGGCGGTGTCGGAGGAGACCGGGCGCCAGACGCGGGCCGACAGATGGATGCCGTCCGACATCGGGATCCTGACCTCCTCCTCTTCCTTCGTGGCGTGCGGGAGGTTCTCGACGTATCGCATGGCTCTCTCAGGAGGAGTGGTCGGACGGGTCGGACGGGGTGTCGAACGTCAGGCGCAGCGCCGCCACGCACTGGTCGTACTTCTCACGCAGCTCCTCCTCACTGTCGCCCCCGGTGAATATGTGTGCCACTTCGTAGCTGTAGCTGTCCTGCTGCCCGATCTCGGAAAGCCGCTGCGCCTCCTCGGGGACGACATCGATCCGGACGCCGGGGACGGCCTCCTCGATCTTCTTGATCTCGTCGTCCGACGGGGTCCTGCGGACCACACCGTCGGTGAACCAGCGGTAGTACCACTTGGCGGCCAGCGCGTACGGGCCCTCGCGGTGCGGCAGCGCCGGGTCCTCGCTGAGGGCGAGCGCCAGCATGGCGTGGTGGTTGGGGACGCCGTCGACGTACTCGAACAGCTCGGCGTGCGACTGCGAGTGGCGCGGGTTGATCTCCAGGATCGCCACCGAGTCGGTGCGCGGGTCGTAGAAGAACTCGATGCTGAACGTCGCCCCGTCCATGCCGATCCGCCGCATGACGCGCTCGGAGACGTCCCGCACCCGCTGCTGCACGGGGGCCGGCAGGGCGGAGGGGTACTGGTGGCGCAGGAAGCTGGTGGAGTCCGGGTAGTTGATCGAGTCGAGGACGCCGTAGACGGTGACCTCGCCGCCGTGGACGTACCCCTCCACGGCGACCTGGAGCCCTTCGAGCGCCTCCTCCGCAAGGCACACCTGGCCGCCGACACCCGCCATCTCCGGGGGCAGTTCGAGCTGGTCGAGGATGTACTCGAAGGGGCGGCCGACGCGGGCGATGCCGTCGCGGATGTGGCCGACCGCCTCGCGGAACTCGTCCAGGTCCCTGACGCCGTAGGCGAGTTCGGAGGAGTACGACAGGGCGGGCTTGAGCCACATCGGGAAGGAGACGCCTTCCGGCGGGCGCGGGTCATCGGCGGTGAGATCGACGCGGCCGAAGTTCGGGTGCTCGGAGACGACCTCCGCCTGCACGAGGCGGCTCCAGTACTTGTGCTCGCACTTGACGATGGATTCCAGGCTCGTGGCCCGTGTGCCGTACCGCTCGCCGAGGATCGGTACCAAGGTGCTGACCGGGAAGTCCCAGTAGCCGACGATCGCGTCGATCGGCCCGTCGAAGGCGTCGAGCACCTTGCGGGCGCGGTCGATGAGATCGGGGACGCTGACCTCGCCCTCCTGCAGCTCCTCGATGGTCAGGAGCGGGTGGAAGTCCAGCGTGTCGGCGCGCGGTACGGCTCGCAGGGTGGGCAGATTGGCGTCGTCGAGACCGAGTACGAACACGTTCTGGCGGCGCTGAGTCACGAGCGGCTCCTTACGTTGGGTGACCCGGGCCTGGGTACCCGGCGACGGCGCCCGCACACGTCACGCGTCACTCGCGTCGGCTGCCGCCACCTGGGCAAAGGTGACGGCAGCCGATGAGCTCACTTGTCGTGCTTGCCGCCCGGCAGCATCTCCTGCACCTTCGCCTTGAACCCCTGCTTCACCACGTCCACCGTGTCGGGGTCGCCCTTGAGGATCGCCGTCGCCGCCGCCTCGATCTGGTCGAGGGAGGCGTGCGGCGGGATCGGCGGCACCGCCGGATCGGTGCGGAAGTCGAGCACGAACGGCCGGTCGGAGGCGAGCGCCTGCCGCCACGCGCCCTCGACCTCGCCCGGCTTCTCCACCCGTACGCCGTCGAGGCCGATGGAGCGCGCGAAGTCCGCGTACGCGACGTCGGGCAGCGCCTGCGACGGCAGGAACTGCGGCGCCCCCGACATGGCGCGCATCTCCCAGGTGACCTGGTTGAGGTCCTGGTTGTTCAGCACGGCCACGATGAGCTGCGGGTTCGACCATTCCTTCCAGTACTTCGCGGCCGTGATCAGCTCGGCCATGCCGTTCATCTGCATCGCCCCGTCGCCGACGATCGCGATGGCGGGCCGCCCCGGGTGGGCGAACTTCGCCCCGATCACGTACGGGACACCCGGCCCCATCGTGGCGAGCGTGCCGGACAGGGAGCCGCGCATCGACCCGCGAAGGCGCAGGTGGCGCGCGTACCAGTTGGCGGCGGAACCGGAGTCCGCGGCGAGGATCACGTCGTCCGGCAGCAGGTCGTCGAGGGCGTGCACGACGTACTCGGGGTTGATCGGATCGGCCTCGACGGCGGCGCGCCGCTCCATCACCTCCCACCAGCGCGCGACATCCTTCTCGATCTTCTTGCGCCACTTGCCGTGGGACTTCTTGCGCAGATGCGGAAGCAGCCGGCTCAAGGTCTTCTGCGCGTCGCCGACGAGGTTCAGCTCGAAGGGGTACCGCAACCCGATCATGTGCGGATCGATGTCGATCTGCACCGCCCGCGCCTGCCCGAACTCCGGCAGGAACTGCGTGTAGGGGAAGCTGGAACCGATGACCAGGAAGGTGTCGCACTCCTGCATCAGCTCGTAGGAGGGCCGGGTGCCGAGCAGTCCGATGGAACCGGTGACGTAGGGCAGGGTGTCGGGGAGCGCGTCCTTGCCGAGCAGCGCCTTGGCGACACCGGCGCCGAGAAGGTCCGCGACCTGCTCGACCTCCGCGCGGGCGCCGCGCGCGCCCTGGCCGACGAGGATGGCGACCTTCTCGCCCGCGTTCAGGATCTCGGCCGCCTTGAGGAGGTCCTCGTCCGCCGGGACAGGCGCGTAGGACGACATGCCGAGGCTGGACGGGACCATCTTGAAGGCGTGCGTCGGCGGCGAGTAGTCGAGCTCCTGCACGTCGCCGGGGACGATGATCGCGGTGACGGTGCGGCGCGCGTAGGCGGTGCGGAAGGCGCGGTCGATGACGCCGGGGAGCTGCTCGGGGACGGTCACCATCTCGCAGAAGTCGGAGGCCACGTCCTTGTAGAGGCTCACCAGGTCGACCTCCTGCTGGTAGGAGCCGCCCATGGCGCTGCGGTTGGTCTGCCCGACGATGGCGACGACCGGCACGTGGTCGAGCTTGGCGTCGTACAGGCCGTTCAGGAGGTGGATCGCGCCGGGCCCCGAGGTCGCGGCGCAGACGCCGACCTTGCCGGAGAACTTCGCGTAGCCGACCGCCTCGAACGCGGCCATCTCCTCATGGCGGGCCTGGACGAACTCGGGCTTGTTGTCGGCGCGGCCCCACGCGGCGAGCAGGCCGTTGATGCCGTCGCCCGCGTAGGCGAAGACATGCTCGACCTCCCAGTCGCGCAGGCGCTCGAGGATGTGGTCGGAGACCTTCTTCGACACGATGGGTCCTTTCCTGTTTCCAGATGTCTTGTTTCCCCGTGCGAGATGTCGGATTCCGGGTGTCCGTCCTGCGGGCACACATGCGTGGCGTCGCGGCGTCCGGCCTACAGCCGCGGCAGGATCTCGGCCCGGTAGAAGTCGAAGAAGCCCTGCTGGTCGGGGCCTATCTGGTTGACGTAGACCTCGTCGAACCCAGCGTCGGCGAACTCCTTCACCGCGCCGAGGTGCGCGTCCCTGTCGTCGCCGCAGACCACGGCGTCGGCGATCATCTCCTCGGTGACCAGCTCGGACGCCTGCTCGAAGTGGGCCGGGGTGGGCAGGACCTGCGGCAGCTCGCCGGGGAGCTGCTCGTTGGGCCACAGCCGGTGCACGGTCTTCACGGCCTGCGCCCGGTCAGGGCTCCAGCACACCTTCAGCCCGCCGATCACGGGGTTCTGCCCGCCGCCCGCCCGGCGGAACTGGCCCACCAGATCCGCGTCCGGCGTCATCGTCACGAAGCCGTCGCCGATCCGCCCGGCCAGGGCGGCGGCCTGCGGGCCGAACCCGGAGACGTAGAGCGGCGGCGGGTTGTCGGGCCGGGTGTAGAGCCGGGCGTTCTGCACCGTGTAGTGCGCCCCGCGATGAGTGACCTGCTCACCCGTGAAGAGGCGGCGCATGACGTGCACGGCCTCCTCCAGCATCTCCATGCGCTGCGGCGCCTCCGGCCAGGCGTCGCCGAGGATGTGCTCGTTCAGCGCCTCACCGGTGCCGATGCCGAACCGGAACCCGCCCTCGGTCAGGACGGCCGCCGTGGCCGCGGCCTGCGCGTTGACCGCCGGGTGCATCCGGACGGTCGGGCAGGTGACCAGCGTCGTCACCGGCAGCGACGTCACCTGGGACAGCGCCCCGATCATCGACCAGACGAAGGAGGCCTGCCCCTGCTCGTCGTTCCACGGATGGAAATGGTCGGAGATCGCCAGCGCCTGGAAGCCGGCCTGCTCGGCGGCGCGGGCCTGCGCGAGCAGCTCGGCGGGGGTGAACTCCTCGGAGGACAGAAAGTATCCGTACGTAGTCATGCGGGGCCTTCCGGAGCTGTTCGTGGGGTGTCGGACCACGCCGGCCGGCGAGTACCCATGAGGCATGGCCCCGAACGGGCGCGCGCCACCACGCCGGCCGGCTCACGCCGAGCGCCGCGCCCGCTTGGCGGGCGCCGCCTTCTTCGCGGGCTGCTTGGCCGTCTTCTTCGCCGTGGTGGTCTTCTTGGCCGGTGCCGCCTTCTTCGCGGTCTTCTTGGCGGACGCCTTCTTCTTCGGCATCTCGTGCACCGTCGCGTGCGTGTCGTCGCCTGAGTCGCGCGAGCTTCTCGCCTGCCGCACCGACTGCTCCAGGGCGGCCATGAGGTCCAGGACGCGACCCGAGGCGGGTTCCTCGGGCTCGGCGGCGGGCGGCTGCCTGCCGTCGGCCTTGGCGTGGATGACCTCCTCCAGGGCCGCCGTGTAGCGGTCGGTGGCCCACTCGGCCTCCTCCAGGGGCTCCTCGCGGGTCATGGAGTCGATGAGCAGCAGCGCCTCCTCGACCTCGTCGCCGGTGATGTCGACCTGTTCCGGTGCCAGCTCCGCGGGGGAGCGGATCTCGTCGGGCCACTTCAGGGCGTGCAGGGCGATCACGGACTCCTTGACGCGGAGCAGCCCGAGCCGCTCCCGGCCGTGCCAGGCGAACTTGGCGACGGCGGCCTTCGCGTTGCGCTCGAGGGCCTTGCGCAGCAGTACGTACGGTTTCGTGGCGGCCTGCCCGCCGGCCTCCAGGTAGTACCCCTCGCCGATCTGGATCGGGTCGATGGACTCGTACGGCACGAAGGCGACGATCTCGATGGCCTTCGCGGTGGGCAGCGGCATCTCGCGCAGCTCCTCGTCGGAGACGGCGACGACCTGCCCGGAAGCGATCTCGTACCCCTTGCCGATCTCGTCCTGGGTGACCTCGCGGTCCTCCAGCTCGCACACCTTGCGGCTGCGGACCCGCCCCATGTCGTCCAGGTGGTACTGGTGGAACCGGATGCTGTGGTCCTCGGTGGCGGTCATCACCCTGATGGGGATCGTGACGAGCCCGAACGAGATGGCGCCGGTCCACACGGGGCGGGGCATGACGAACCTCCCTGGTCGGCCCCGAGAACGCCAGTCTAGGACGGGACCGGGGATCCGGCCGGGCCGAAGAAGCGCCCGGAGCTCTCCGCATGCGGCCCGCACCCACCGCGCGTAGCGTGATCAGTGGTCCGCTGTTTGTCCCGGGGGACGACGGGCAGGCGGTGTGAGTGCTTGAGACCACAGGCGCGTCCGCGGGGAGCGGTACACCCGGATGCAGTCTGGTCTCTGCTTCTCGCGTTCTTTCTTTTCAAGCGTTGAGGAGTGAGTTCTCCATGGCCACTCGGCATGTGCACGACGATGCGCCCGACACCGACCACACCTTCGCCCTGATGGCCGGGAGCCCGGCGGGGCGCGAACACGACGTGCTGTTCGAGGAACTGGTCGAGGCCTGGCTGCCGATGGCGAACCGCCTGGCCAGGAGGTTCCGCAACAAGGGCGAGAACATACAGGACCTGCAGCAGGTCGCCGCCATGGGTCTCGTCAAGGCCGTCGAACGCTACGACCCCGGACGCGGCGCCTTCGAGGCGTACGCGGTCCCCACCATCACCGGCGAACTGCGCCGCCACTTCCGCGACCACACCTGGGACGTGCGGGTGCCCCGCCGGGTGCAGGACCTGCGCAACAAGGTCCGTGTCGCGCGCCGCGAACTCATGGACACCCCCGGCCGCGAGGGCGAGCCGAGCGTCGAGGCGATCGCCGGGCACACGAGCCTCACCTGCGACGACGTACGGGACGGACTCGAGGCGCTGGAGAGCTACAGCGCGCTGTCCCTGGACGCCGAGACGGGCGCGGCGGACGACGGGTTCAGCCTGGCCGACACCCTCGGCGAGTCCGACGCGGGCTACGACCTCATCGCCGACCGCGAAGCCGCCAAGGAGGGCCTGCGGTACCTGCCCGAACGCGAACGCACCATCCTGTACCTCCGCTTCTTCGAGGACATGACACAGGCCCGGATCGCCGAGGTCGTCGGCATCTCGCAGATGCACGTTTCCCGCCTCATCAACCGCAGCTGCGCCACGGTCCGCGAACACGCGGCACGGCCCGCCCGGCACGAGCAGGCCGCCTGAACGAAAGAGAGGAGCCTCCGTGAGCGACAAGGACGGACTGCGGACCTATCGCGGCAAGCGGCACTTCGACCGGACGAGCGAGCCGAGCGGCGAGCACGACGCCCGGGCCGCACCGTCCGGACCGGACGGGGACTCCGGCTCCGAGGAGCCGGTCTTCGTGGTGCAGATCCACGACGCCAGCACGATGCACTTCGACTTCCGCCTGGAGGTCGACGGCGTCCTCAAGTCCTGGTCGGTCCCCAAGGGCCCCTCGACCGACCCGCACGACAAACGGCTCGCCATCCCCACCGAGGACCACCCCATGTCGTACCGCGACTTCGAGGGGACGATCCCGGCGGGCGAGTACGGCGGCGGCACGGTGATCGTGTGGGACCAGGGCACGTACCGCCCGATGAGCCACGACAAGCGCCACCACCCGGTGGACTTCGGCGAGTCCCTGGAGAACGGGCACGCCACCTTCGAGCTGCACGGCGAGAAGCTGCGCGGACAGTACGCGCTCACCCGCTTCCACGGCCGTGCGGAGCAGGACGGCGGCGGGGCGAAGAAGCCGACCTGGCTGCTCGTGCGCAAGGGCTCCACCACAGCCGGACACGGCCCGGGCACCGGCACCCCCGACCCCCGCAGGGCCCGCTCGGCCCGCACCGGGCGCACGCTGCGCCAGGTGGCCGACGCTCCTGACGCCCCGGCCCGGGAGCCCGACCACGAAGGCGCCCACCACGGAGATCACGCATGACCGGCCTGCTCGACACCCTGCCGCCCGGCCTCGACAGCCGTACGCGCCCGGCCGCGCCCGGCGTCGAACTCGCCGCGAGCCCCATGCTCGCGACGCTCAGCGACCGCCGGGACTTCCCCGCCGGCTGGGTCTTCGAGCGGAAGCTGGACGGCATCCGGGTGCTCGCCGTACGGGAGCGGGGCGAAGTGACGATCCGGTCCCGCACGGGGCGCAGGATCGACGCCACCTACCCCGAGATCGTCGAGGCGCTCGCCGCCCAGGACGGCGCCGACTTCACCCTCGACGGAGAGATCGTCGCCTACGCGCACGGGCGCACCGACTTCTCCCGGCTCCAGCAGCGCATGGGCCTCACCCGCCGCGCCGACGTCGAGCGGAGCACCGTCGCCGTCACGTACTACGTCTTCGACCTGCTGCGCCTCGACGGCGTCGACGTGCGGCGCCTTCCGCTGCGCGCCCGCAAGTCGCTGCTGCGGCGCGCGCTGACGTTCCGGGCGCCGCTGCGCTACACCACCCACCGCAACGAGGGCGGCCCCGCACTCCTCGCCGACGCCTGCGAGCGCGGCTGGGAGGGGCTCATCGCCAAACGGGCCGACAGCACCTACCAGCCCCGCCGCTCCGACGACTGGCTGAAGCTGAAGTGCAGCTTCGGCCAGGAGTTCGTGATCGGCGGCTTCACCGACCCCACGGGCAGCCGCGAGGGCCTCGGCGCCCTCCTCATCGGCTACCACGACGGAGGCACCCTGCGGTACGCGGGCAAGGTCGGCACCGGGTTCGACCGGCGCACCCTGCTCGACCTGCGGCGGCGCCTCGACGCCATCGAGGAGGACACGTCACCGTTCGCGGGCCGGATCGCGCAGCGCGGCGCGCACTGGGTGCGGCCGCGGCTCGTCGCGCAGATCGACTTCTCCGAGTGGACCCGCGACGGCCTGCTGCGCCACCCCCGCTACCAGGGTCTGCGGGACGACAAGGACCCGGCCGACATCGTCAGGGAGCACCCGGAGAAACCATGAGCGAGCAGAAGACCGACAGGAAGAACGAGAAGACCGATCAGAAGAAGCTGATGCGGGAGCTGCTGCGCGGGCACGGGCAGACCTACGCCGCCGAGGCGGGCATCACCCTCAAGAACACCCCACAGCCGCTGTACCGGACGCTCGTCCTGGCGAGCCTGCTCAGCGCCCGCATCCGGGCCTCCGTCGCCGTGGCGACCGCACGGGCGCTGTACGACGACGGGCTGCGCGACCCGCGCAGCATGCTCGACGCCACCTGGCAGCAGCGCGTCGACGCGCTGGGCAAGGGCCACTACCGGCGCTACGACGAGCGCACCGCCACCCAGCTCGGCGACGGCGCCCGCCTCGCCCTCGACGAGTGGGGCGGCGACCTGCGCAAGGTCCGCGAGCGGGCCGACGGCGACGAAGACGCCCTGCGCGCCGAGCTGCGCAGGACCCCCGGCCTCGGACCGACCGGCGTCGACATCTTCCTGCGCGAGGTCCAGGACGTCTGGCCCGAGTACGCGCCCTTCCTGGACACGAAGACGCTGCAAGGCGCCGAACGCCTCGGACTGCCGAAGGACCCTGGCGCGCTGCTCCGCCTGGCGGGTGACGACACCCCGCGCGCGGAGATCGCCGCCGCGCTCGTCCGGGCCGCGCTGGACAAGAGCGTGGTGGAGGAC
Organism: Streptomyces sp. NPDC016845; assembly: GCF_044332585.1. Taxonomy (NCBI): domain Bacteria; kingdom Bacillati; phylum Actinomycetota; class Actinomycetes; order Kitasatosporales; family Streptomycetaceae; genus Streptomyces; species Streptomyces sp. NPDC016845. The sequence continues at coordinate 100,758 of NZ_JBIRPI010000018.1, forward strand.
TGCCGCTCACGCGCGCGGGACGCCTGAAACCGGGCGTCCCCTCCAGGTGACACAGCTCACGCACACGTACCGGTCGATCTTGGAATGTGCACGTCCCCCCGCACTGCTGCAATGCTGGTGGGCTTGTCCCGCTCGGAGCGTGTCTCCGTGCGGCGGCGCCGGGCAATGGGGCTCGGGACCCCTGTCCGTGGACCGCTGTACTTCGAAAGGTCTCCTGCACCATGCCGCTGGCCCTGCTGGCCCTGGCTGTTGTCGCGTTCGGCATCGGCACGACCGAGTTCGCCACCATGGGGCTGCTGCCCCAGATCGCCGACGGGGTGGACGTCTCCGTGCCGCACGCCGGCAACCTCGTATCGGCCTACGCCCTCGGTGTCGTCGTCGGCGCACCCGTCCTGACCGGCATCGGCGCGCGCATCCCGCACAAGCGGCTGCTGCTGCTCCTGTCGGGCCTCTTCGTCGTCGGCAACGTCGCCTCCGCGCTCGCGCCCGGCTTCGGGTCGCTGTTCGCCGCCCGCTTCCTGGCCGGTCTGCCGCACGGCGCCCTGTTCGGCGTCGGCGCCGTGGTCGCCTCCCGGCTCGTCGCGCCCGAGCGGGCCGCGCGCGCCGTCTCGAAGATGTTCCTCGGGCTCACCGTCGCCAACATCGTGGGCGTACCCGCGGGCACGGCGCTCGGCCAGCACCTGGGCTGGCGCGCCGCCTACTGGGCGGTCGCCGTCATCGGCGTGTTCGCCCTGATCGCGCTCGCCCTGTTCGTCCCGCACCAGCCGCGCGGCCGGCAGTCCGGCATCCGGCACGAGCTGCGCGCGATGGGCAACAAGCAGGTCGTGATCGGCCTCGCGACCGCCGTCGTCGGCTTCGGCGGATTCTTCGCCGTCTACAGCTACCTCGTACCGATGCTCACGCACGTGACCGGCGTCTCCGACACCTCGACCACGCTGGTCCTCGCGCTCTACGGCGTCGGCATGACGCTCGGCACGCTCCTTGCGGGCCCGCTCACCGACCGTGCCCTGCGCCCGACGCTCTACGGCGGCCTCGCGCTGCTCGCGGTGGCCCTGGTGACGTTCTACTTCACCGTCCACAGCACGATCCCCGCGCTCGTCACGATCACCGTCATCGGCGCGATGGGCTCCCTCATCACCACGCCCGTGCAGATGCTGCTCATGGCCAAGGCGGAGAAGGCCCCGACCATGGCGGCGGCCTCCAACCACTCCGCCTTCAACCTGGCCAACGCGGGCGGCGCCTGGCTCGGCGGCCTCGCCATCTCGGCGGGCTGGGGCTGGGCCTCGCCCAACCTCGTCGGCGCCGTCCTCGCCGTGGCGGGCCTCGGCCTCGCCTTCACCGGCGGCGTCATGGACCGGGGCACCCGCCGCTCCGAGGTGATCAGCTCGTCCCTCGCGAAGACCCCGGCCGAGGAGACCACCCCCGCGCCCTGAGGCGCCGCAGGACACGGACAGGGGCCGTACACCCGCCGGCATTCCGGCAGGTGTACGGCCCCGCTTCACTTCTCGGCGACGTACGAGAACGAGACGTACGCCCCCAGGGCGACCGCCGTGCCGACACCGCCCAGGCACCAGCCCAGACAGCGCGCCTTCAGCCTCCCGTAGCGCTCCTCGTACTCGCCGCGCAGCTCACCCGCGCGGGCCGCGATCTGCGCGAGCGCCGCCTTGTGGAACGCGAGGCGCTCCTCGGTGAAGACGCGCTCCACCTCCTCGCGCTGCCCGGTGGTGAGCCAGGGCAGCCGCCGGGTGAAGTCCTCGGCCTGCGCCCGCGTCTCGGTCACCTTCGACGTCCACAGCAGGTACCCCTCCATCTGCTGGAGGCCGGACTCCACGTCGCGGTCGGCGCTCATTCGGAGTGGGTCTCGTTGCGGTGCCGGTTCTGGTTGGAGTCCAGGGACGCGACGCCCGGATGGTGCAGGTCGAAGGCGGGGGACTCCGACCGGACCCGCGGCAAGGTGCAGAAGTTGTGCCGCGGCGGCGGGCAGGACGTCGCCCATTCGAGGGAGCGGCCGTAGCCCCACGGGTCGTCCACCATGATCTTCTTGCCGTACCTGGCGGTCTTCCAGACGTTGTAGAGGAACGGCAGCATCGAGCAACCGAGCAGGAAGGACGAGATCGAGGAGACGGTGTTCAGCGTGGTGAGGCCGTCGGCCGCGAGGTAGTCCGCGTAGCGGCGCGGCATGCCCTCGACACCGAGCCAGTGCTGGACGAGGAACGTGCCGTGGAAACCGACGAACAGCGTCCAGAAAGTGATCTTGCCGAGCCGCTCGTCGAGCATCTTGCCGGTGAACTTCGGCCACCAGAAGTGGAACCCGGCGAACATCGCGAAGACGACGGTGCCGAACACCACGTAGTGGAAGTGCGCCACCACGAAGTACGAGTCCGAGACCTCGAAGTCCAGCGGCGGCGCCGCGAGGATCACGCCGGTCAGGCCGCCGAAGAGGAAGGTCACCAGGAAGCCGACCGACCACAGCATCGGGGTCTCGAACGACAGCGAGCCCTTCCACATCGTGCCGATCCAGTTGAAGAACTTCACCCCGGTCGGCACCGCGATCAGGAACGTCATGAAGGAGAAGAACGGCAGCAGCACTCCGCCCGTGACATACATGTGGTGCGCCCACACGGTCGCCGACAGGCCGGCGATGGCGATGGTCGCGCCGACCAGACCGGAGTAGCCGAAGATCGGCTTGCGGGAGAAGACCGGGATGACCTCGGAGACGATGCCGAAGAACGGCAGCGCGATGATGTACACCTCCGGATGGCCGAAGAACCAGAAGAGGTGCTGCCAGAGCAGGGGGCCTCCGTTCGCCGCGTCGAAGACGTGCGCCCCGAACTTGCGGTCCGCCTCCAGGGCGAGGAGCGCGGCGGCGAGCACCGGGAAGGCGAGCAGGACCAGGACGGCCGTGAGCAGCACATTCCAGGTGAAGATCGGCATCCGGAACATGGTCATGCCCGGCGCGCGCATGCAGACGATGGTGGTGATGAAGTTGACCGAGCCGAGGATCGTGCCGAAGCCCTGGAACGCGAGACCCATGATCCACATGTCGCCGCCGACGCCCGGCGAGTGCACCGCGTCGGTCAGCGGGCTGTAGGCGAACCAGCCGAAGTCCGCCGCCCCCTGAGGCGTGAGGAAACTGCCGATCGCGATCAGCGAGCCGAACAGGTACATCCAGTAGGCGAACATGTTGAGCCGCGGGAAGGCGACATCGGGCGCGCCGATCTGCAGCGGCATGATCCAGTTGGTGAAGCCGATGAAGAGCGGCGTGGCGAACATCAGCAGCATGACGGTGCCGTGCATGGTGAACGCCTGGTTGAACTGTTCGTTCGAGATCAACTGCGTTCCGGGGCGTGCCAGTTCCGCCCGCATGAAGAGCGCCATGACTCCGCCGACCAGGAAGAACGCGAACGACGTCGACAGATACATCGTCCCGATCGTCTTGTGGTCGGTGGTGGTGAGCCACTTCACCACGACCGCGCCGGGGCGCCGCGCGGGGGCACTCTCCGAGTTGGGTGCGTCGGGCGCGGCCTCCGCGCTCTCCAAGGACGTCATCAGGTGTGGCTCTCTTCGTCGGTGCCGGCGAGGGATACGCGCAGCGGGGGATACGACCACGACTAGCCCAGGCTCGCCGCCGGATCCGGGACGCGCCCTCTCGCGCGCGCGTGGTTCGCCCGAATGCACCAGTTCGGGGGTTGACGGGGCGTCCGCGCCGCGGCGAGCGGGCGCTTCCCGGCGAACCGGCGGAACATGGGGTGGAACAGGCCAGAACGACGACTGAGGACAGACGGGAGTGCCACAGGTGGGTGGTGGTGGGCGCGAGCACGGACGTTCGGCGGAGTACGCCGCCGAGGTGCGCCAGGTGGAGGCGTTGAACCGGCTGGAGGGCCCGGCCGCCGACGGATCCGGCGATCCGGCCGAGCGCGTCCGGCACCACGCCGCCGACCTGCTCGTCACCGGGCACGCACTGGCGCGCACGGAGTCGCTCGGCGACGCCCTCGCCCTGATCTCCCGCCTGCACGGCCCCGTCCTGCCCCTGCGCGGCCAGGCGGTCTTCCGGGCGGACCGCGAAGTCCTGCACTGCGTCGGCCACTTCGACTTCCCCGGCTGCGAGGACCCCGCCCTCCGGGTGGCGCTGGACAGCGACTACCCCGGGGCGCAGGTCGCCAGGACCGGCCGCCCCGTCTTCCTCGCCTCCCCCAAGGAGTACCGCGACCGTTCGCCCGGCACCTTCGCCCTCTTTGACCGGGAGGGGCACAAGGCGTGGGCGTTCCTGCCACTGACCACGTACGGGCAGGTCACCGGCGTCTGGATGACCGCGTTCGACGCCCCGGTGCAGATGACCGACGGCGTGCGCGCCCTGCTCGTCGCCCTCGCACGGCTGCTCAGCCAGAGCGTCGAGCACACCTACACCGGCGAGGCCGACCGCGCGCTCTCCCAGAGCCTGCGCTCCAGCATGACCGGGACCGCCGCCGACGTCGAAGGACTCACCACGGCCGCCCGGTACCTGCCCACCGGCGGCGGGCTCATGGTGGGCGGCGACTGGTTCGACTGCATCTCCCTGACCGGCGGCCGTCTCGGCCTCGTCATCGGCGACGTCCAGGGCCACGACATGCACGCCGCCGGGCTGATGTCACAGCTGCGCACCGCCATCCACGCCTACGCGATCGAGGGCCACGGCCCCGACGCCGTCCTGACCCGCGCCTCCCACTTCCTCGCCGCGCTGGACGAGGACCGCTTCGCGACCTGCATCTACATGGAGGCCGACCCCGCCACCGGCACCGTGCGCATCGCCCGCGCCGGGCACCCGCACCCCGTCCTGCGCCTCCCGGACGGCACCTGCCTGCTCAAGCACATGAGCGGCGGGCTGCCCCTGGGCCTGAACCTCCTGGAGGACAACTACCCGGTCAACGTCCTCACCCTGCGCGAGAACGAGATCCTCATGCTGTGCACCGACGGCCTGATCGAGGCAGGCGGCCACGACATGTACTCCGGCTGGCTCCGGGTCCGCAGCGCCCTCTCGCCCGGCACCCCCGACGACCTCGACGCCATGGCGGACCGGCTCCTCGGCGCGGTCGTCGCCCCGGGGGACCCGCGCTCGCCGGACCAGCCCGCCTCCATCACCGAGGACGACATCGCCCTGCTCCTGCTGCGCCGCGACCCGTCGGTGCCGCACTCGGGCCCGCCCGTGCGCCGCCTGCGCCTCACCCTCGAACAGGACCAGGCGGAGGCGCTCAGCGAGGCGCGGATCGAGTTGCAGGGGCTGCTCCACGACTGGGCACGGCCCGAGCAGATCGACACCGCCGTCCTGCTCGCCTCGGAGCTGCTCGGCAACGTCCTGGTCCACACCGAGCACGCCGCGGTCCTGAGCGCCGACATCACCGGCGCCCCGGGGCAACGGCGGCTGCGCGTGGAGGTCACCGACCGCAGCGACGACGTCCCGCACCGCCGCGCCCCCGGCGAGCTCTCCTCCTCCGGGCGCGGCCTCGTCCTGCTCGACCTCCTCGCCCACCAGTGGAACGTGCGCCCCGAACCGGAGGGCAAGACCGTCTGGTTCGTCCTCGACGAGGACGGCCCCGAGGAGCCCTGAGCCACCGGTCTTCGCACCCCGTACGCGCCGGGCGGAGGCGCGTACGCGTACGGGGGCGGGCGCGGCTCAGCCGCGGCCGTGCAGGGCCATGCGGACCTGGTTCGAGGCGGTCGGGAACAGCTGCGGGTCGGGGCTCATGCCGAGGGAGGCGGTGATGACGGCCTCGGTGCGGGGCGCGGTGGCGGGACCGGCGTTGCGGGCCGTGGACACCGTCTCCTTGTGCTGCTTGCCGTCGCAGGTCGGCGTGGTGGAGGCGGCGTAGATACCGCCCCTCGAGGCGTCGGCGAGCGCGACATGGAGTGTGTCGGTACCCATCAGCGCGTCGCACCGGTAGCGGACGGTCACCGCGACCCGGTCGCCCTTCGCGGTCGCCGAGACGATGTCGATCCGGTCGGCGGCCGTGGCGGCCGTGGTGGTGAGCCCGGCGGCGGCCGTGGTCAGGGCAAGGACGGTCGCGGCGTGGATGAGGCCTCTGCGGGTGCGGGACATGGATCCTCCGGCAGCTGGGGACGGGTCTGCGGGCCGTTCGGCCCGGCCGGTTCGAGTCTGTGTCGCCCGTCGGGAGCGCGCAGCCGGGGCCGCGCAAAGGGATGCCGCCCGGACCCGGCCCGCGGACCGGACGCCGCCGTACGGGGGAATCGCGCCGAGCGCGCGAAAACCACGAAATCGCATATTCGAGCAGGTCAGATGGGTCGTACGGGGAGCGGAACCACCCCCTTCCCGCGCACGCACAGTGATGGTCGCGGATGCGGAGCGTGCACGGAGGCGGCAACGTCGGACGCGGCGGAAATATGGCCCGTTCCGCCGGTCCCCGGCGTTGTCGCCAGGGGCTTGCCATGGGCCGGCGAAACTCTGAAAGGACCGCATCAGATGCGCAAGATTGCCAAGTACGTCGCTGTCGGCGCCCTCGTCACCCCCCTCGTCATCGGCAGCGCCGGCCTGGCGTCGGCCCACGACGGTCCGGGCCACGACGGCGGCCCGGGTTACGGGAAGGCGTCCAACTCCGCGGGCGTCAACGGCGGCCGTACCTCCGCCACGTTCAGCGGCTTCGGCCCGGACGGCAAGGCCTACTTCGTCACCACCAACAAGCAGGCCGGCCCCACGGGTGCCTCCGGCAACACGGTGGGCTCGCACTCCTGACGCGGTCCCCAGCGCGGCTCGGCCGCTGAGCCGGGCCGCGTCGTGTGCCCCGAAGTCAGCCGACTTCGGGGCACACGGCTGTGCGGTGCGTCAAAGGGCCGGGGCGGGGCCGGCGCAGGGGTCAGGAGTGTGTGCGGATCGTGGACCAGGTGGGGCCGCCGGGGCCGCCGACCGTCACGACCGACTTCTCGAAGTACGCGGTGCCCGCGTCGTCGAAACCGGACGCGGTGGTGGTGTAGACGATGCGGCCGCCGCTGAAGTCCACCGTCTCCTGGCCGAACGCCGGGCCGCCCGGGCTGAACGGCGCCTCGGCCGTGGGCATGTGCGCACCGCTCGCGGGGGGCGGCTCAGCCGCGGCGGCGACGCCCGGCGCGGCCAGGCAGAACCCGGCGGCCAGGGCGAGGGTCAGAACGGTCGGACGCGGCGCGAGGCGGCGTCCCGAAGGCAGGATCGACATGGTCCGACCGTGCCTGCCGGGCACCGGCCGGGACGGCGACGCACCGGCCCGGGCCGGTCGCCGCCACCCGTAGGTGTCATTGTCTGACTGCGGTCGGGCTAGTGGCCGGAGGCCGTGACGGCGGGCAGCGGGAGCGGGCGCGTGGCGGCGCCCGCCGTCGGCGCCTTCGAGGCGGCCTGGGCGGTCGTCTTGGAGTCGGTCTGCGCGGGCGTCGCGGACGGGGTGGCGGACGGCGCGGCGGAAGCGGCCGGGGCCGCGGGCGCCGACGCCGGGATGCTGGTGGTGGCCTTCCCCGGCGCGAACAGGGCGTTGCCCCCGAACGTGACGGCCGCCACGGTCATCTGGTGCGGCGTGACATGGAACGTGCAGGTGAACCGGCCCTCGCGGGTCGTGGTGGTGTTGCACTTCTGCGGTGCGGTCCGGGCGTCGCCGCTGACCTCCACGGACACCGCGAGCCGCGCCAGGGGGAAGAGCATGGTGTCGCCCTCGACGAGCCGCCCCTTGACCCGCAGCGTCGCGGCGGAGCCGACGACGGTCTCCCGGGCGTTCAGTTCGGTGACGACCGTGGCCGTGCGGGTGGTGTCGGCGGCCTGGTGGTGCGTGGCCGCGGGCGGCCGGGGGACGGCGCCCGCGGCCGGCGCGGCCACGCCGATGGCCAGTGGCGTGACCGCGGCGAACAGCAGTTGTCTGCGGATATGCGTCACACTGCACTCCCGTAGCAAGAGGAAGGACGAATGATCTTCTTGCGGGGTGTATGCCACTCGGGGGTCGACGGATAACGGGAGCGCGGGCGAGCCTCAGTGATCGGAGTAGCTGAAGTCTCCGACCGTCCAGGCGTTGACGTCCGAGAGGGCCACCCGGTACATCCCGCCCGTCTCGGGGATGCCCATGGTGCCCTGGAGGATGCGCGCGACGTGGAAGTGCAGGTGAGTGGGTGTCCCGGCCGGCGCGGTCGCCCCGTCCGCGTCCAGGGCGGTGAAGGCGGTCGCGAACGGGCCGAGGTGGTCCGAGTCCTTGAGGACCTCCGAGACCCGCCGGCGCCAGACCGCTTCCGGCGCGAGGCGGCCGGTGATGACGGTGCCGCCGGTGACCACTGTCAGGGACATCTGAGTGCTCTGTTCCGACTCCACGGTGGCCGCGAGCACGGTGAGCAGTTCGTCAGGCTTCGACATGGCCGCAGATTCTATGTGACCCGGCCCCCCGTGACCGGGTCACCCCCGCATCCTCAGTAGATGTTGACCTCGACATCGGGGCCGTCGCCCCGGGCCGCGTTGATCTGCGCGCGGAGCGAGATCTCGTCGTAGACGCGGAACTCCTTGACGATGCGGCCCTCCTGGACCAGGAACTGGGACACACCGAGCATCGTGACCGGCTGCCCGGTCAGCGGGCCGAAGTCCGGGGTGCCCCGGTAGCTGCCGTGCATGGTCCACAGGACGGCGACGCGCAGGCCCGCGTAGCGCGGGTCGTGGTGGGTCTGGACGTCGCGGACGGCGAACCGGGCGTCGGGGAAGGCGCCGACCAGCGACAGGAGGTCGCTCTGGTAGCGCTCCGGGCGGATGACGGTGCGGTCGCCGACGGTGTGCAGGAACAGGTCGCGGACCATGTAGTCCCTGATCTTGTTCAGGCGGCGCTGTGACCACACCTCCTCGATGAACTCGAGGACCATCTCGCACTCGGGACGGAAGTCGTCCGGGCGCGGTCCGCTGACGCCGCGGGCGAGGACGTCGGCCGGGGGCTCCTCGGTCATCGAGCCGGTGTAACCCTGGAAACGCAGGGCGCGGGCGGCCTCGGCGGGGTCGATGCCGAGCTGCAGACAGTCCGCCAGCTCGTCGCGGACCACCCACTCCTCGACCATGCGGCCGCGCCGGTAGAGGCAGTTGGCCACCGTGCGCTTGCGGACGCGGACGTTGCGGCCGTCGACGAGGTGCTCGTCGGCGGAGAAGACAAGGTGCGAGCTGAGGAACGCGTCGTCGCCGCGGGCCTCCCACACCACGTCCTCGGCCTGGCCGATGTGGCCCGGCGTGCTGCCGATCCGCATCGTGGTGCCCTCGATGACGCCGTCACGGCCGACGACGGTCCCCAGACTGGTGTGGACGATCGAGTCGGGCTCGTAGTTCTCGACGATGTGCGCGATGTCGCGGTCGACCCAGATGCGGTCGGTGACCTCGCGGATGAAGTCGTCCGGGTCCTTGTAGGGGAGGTAGGCGGCGGGGTCGAGAGGCATGGGGCGGCTCCGTTCTCAGCGGGTGTGTTCAGCGGGTGTGTGCAAGTGATGTATGCGTATGCAGATGTGGGCGGCTGGCTCAGGACTTCGCGAACTTGTCCGCGCCGAGCTGGCTCCGGTAGGTCTCCGTCATGAAGCGGCCCACCGTGACCAGGGCGAGGACCGCGGCCACCGCCAAGTAGACCCACACGGCGTAGATCGTGTCGAAGGTGCTGACGAGCAGCGTGGCCACGAACGGCGTGATCCCCATGAAGATGGAGAACGAGCTGTTGTACGCGATGGCGCTGGCGCTGAACCGGGTGCGGGTGGCGAACAGCTCCGCGGCGCAGACCGTGATGATGCCGGTGAGGAAGAACTCCGGTACCAGGTAGATGAGCTGGCTGGCGACCGCGGCGCCGAAGGTGCCGGCCTCACCGACCCAGAAGGCGACCGGTACGAGGACGATGCAGGCCACGGCGCCCATCAACAGCATCGGCCTGCGCCCGATCCGGTCCGACAACATGCCGGCCAGCGGCAGCATCGGGATGAGGACCGCGATGGAGATGGCGTTCGAGGCGAGCCCCATCCAGCGCGGCAGCCCGAGCGTGTCCGTCAGGTACTGCGGATAGAACGTGACCCAGGTGTACGAGAGGATCGCGCACATGATCGCGATGCCGCAGTAGACCAGGATGGGCCGCAGCTGGGTGCGGAGCGCCTCGCGCACCGGCGACTTGAGGACCTGCGTCCCGTCGGCCGTGGCGCGGACGAACTCGGGCGTCTCCTCGATGTGCCGGCGCAGCCAGATCCCGACCAGGGAGAGCGGGATCGCGAGCAGGAACGGGATGCGCCACCCGTAGGAGTCGAGCGCGGCCCCGTCGAAGACCCAGCTGGTCAGCGCGGCCGTACCGGCGCCCGCGAGGGTGCCGAGGAAGCAGCTGTTGGAGGCGTACGAGGTGTAGTACGCGCGCCGGTCGGGCTCGGCCCACTCGACGATGAAGGCCACCGCGCCGACGTACTCGCCGCCGGAGACCGTGCCCTGCACGACGCGGAGGACGAGCAGCAGGATCGGCGCGACGATGCCGACCTGGTGGTACGTGGGCAGGGCGCCGATCAGCGCGGTCGCCACGCCCATGAACACGATGGTCCACAGCAGGGTCTTCTTCCGCCCGGCCCGGTCGCCCCAGCGGCCCACCAGGGTGCCGCCGAGCGGCCGGAACAGACATGCCACGGCGATGATCGCGTAGGTGCCGAGGACCGCCACGGTCCGGTCGCTCTCCGGGAAGAAGGCGGGGGCCATGATCGGGGCCATGTAGCCGTAGAGCCCGTAGTCGAACTGCTCTACGAAGTTTCCGATGCTGCCCGCGCCGATGGCCCGGCGGATCGCACGGCGCCGGACCGGATCGGACGGCGGCGCGTCGGGGACGGTGGTGGGAGGCGCTGCGGCGGACATGGCTTCTCCGATCGCGCAGAGGGAGAGGGGTGCGGGAGGTGCGAAAAGCACGGGGGAGGTGGGGGATCCGGCTCATGCATACGTATGAACTCGGAGTGAACGCTAAAGGGCCGGTCAGGGGGCGTCAAGAGGTGGCCGGGGGAGAAGTGGTGCCTGTGGCCGCCGGCTCCGCGAGGGCGCGGAACGTGTCCATCAGGACGTGCGCCATGTTGAAGAGGATCAGCTGCGAGCCGGCCTCCTCGGCGGCCCTGGCACGCTCGCGACCGGGCACGATGGTCATGACCGCGCGGCCGGCGGCGCGGGCGGCGCCATGGGCACGGGTGAGGAGCGTGTCGACGGTCTCCTGGCCCGGGAAACCGAGGTCCGCCGCGAGGTCGGCCGGGCCGACCAGGACGGCGTCCACGCCCGGCGTGGCGGCGATCTCGGCGGCGGCGGCACAGGCCCGCTCCGTCTCGATCATCGCGACGACGAGGGTGTCCTCGGCGGCGGCCACATGCTCGGCGGCGGTGACCGTGCCGAACCGGCCCGCTCTGCTGTACGTGGCGAACCCGCGCTCGCCGAGCGGCGGATAGTGACTCGCGGCCACCGCGCGGCGGGCGTCCTCGGCGCTGTCCACGTGCGGGTGGATCAGTCCGACGGCGCCCAGGTCCAGGCAGCGCAGGGCGAGCGACGGCTCGGCCGTGCCCACGCGGACCAGGACGTCGATGCCCTGGGCCGCGGCGGCGGTGAGGTGGTGCTGGAGCAGCGCGGTGTCGGCGGGCCCGTGCTCGCAGTCGATGACCACGTAGTCCAGGCCCGCGACGCCCGCCATCTCCACGAGCGTCTCCGACGGCAGCCGCAGCAGCGCGCCCCGCAGGCGTTCACCTGCCGCGAGCCGCTGTTTGAGGCTGCGGCGCGGCTCTCCCGCGCGGGGCGCCGTCACCGTGCCACCATCCCGGCCGACAGGTCGATGTCGGCGCCGCACAGGCCGCGCATGCGCAGCATCGCGGTCACGGCGTCGCCCACCTCGTCCTCGGTGACCATGCGCCCGAGGGCGGAGCGCGACACGAACGCCTGCTCCGCCTCGGCGTGACTGCTGCCCGTGCGCTCGGCCTCCAGGCGGAAGTTGCGCTCCATGCGCGGGCCCGAGACGGGCCCGGGGGACAGCGAGTTGACCGTGACGCCCTGCGGCCCGACCTCGCCCGCAAGGGTCGTCGTCAGGCCGATGACCGCCATCTTCGAGGCGCAGTAAGGCGTACGCCGCAGGAGCGGCCGCTTCCCGGACACCGAGGCGATGTTGATCACGTCACCGGCGCCGCGCTCCGTCATGGCGGGGAGGAAGGCGCGGCACATGAGGAACACGCCGCGCACGTTCACGTCGAAGACCTCGTCCCACTCGCCGGGGTCGATCTCGGTCAGCGGCGCGACGGGCCCGGCGATGCCGGCGTTGTTGACCAGGATCGATATCTCCTCGCCCGCGAGGCCCGCGGCGAGTTCGCGGACCTCGTCCGGCCGCGACACGTCGCACACGCGGTGCTCCGCGCGCGGGCCGAGCGCGGAGACCGTCTCCTTCAGCGCGGTCTCGTTGCGCCCTGTGATCACCACGCGGGCGCCGTCGGCGACCAGGGAGTGCGCGATGGCGGCGCCGAGCCCGCTGCCTCCTCCGGTGACGAGCGCGGTCCGGCCGGCCAGCGGTGCGGCGGCGCTCACGCGCGGGCCTCTTCGTTCCACGGCAGGGTGCCCTTGCCGTACTTGGCGGCCCGTACGTCGCCGGAGCGGGCGTGGCCCTCGAACAGCTCGACCCGTGCGGCCCGCCCGCACACCTCGCCGAGCAGGGCGGAGGAGGAGGTATCGGTAACCTCCTGATACGTCACCGTCTTGAGGTACTTGCCGACCCACAGACCGCCCGTGTAGCGGGCCGCGCCCCTGGTGGGCAGCACATGGTTGGTGCCGATGACCTTGTCCCCGTAGGACACACATGTGCCCTCGCCGAGGAAGAGGGCACCGTAGTCGTGCATCTTCTCCAGGGCTTGGCGCGGGTTCTCGGTGAGGACCTCGACGTGTTCGCTGGCGTAGGAGTCTGCGATCTCGAAGGCCTCGTCGAGGGTGTCGGCGACGACGATCTCGCCGTGGTCGCGCCAGGCGGGCCCGGCGAAGTCCTTGGTCGGCATACCCGGCAGCAGCCGCTCGACGTGCCGGGCCACCTCGCGGCCCAGCTCCTCGGACGTGGTGACGAGGACGGCGGGGGAGTCCGGGCCGTGCTCGGCCTGGGAGAGCAGGTCGACGGCGACGACGAACGGGTCCGCGTGCTCGTCGGCGATGACCAGGATCTCGGTCGGCCCCGCGAACAGGTCGATGCCGACCTCGCCGAAGAGCTGCCGCTTGGCCTCGGCGACGTACGCGTTGCCCGGACCGGCGATCATCGGGACACGGCCGATCGTCTCGGTGCCGAGGGCCAGCGCGGCGACGGCCTGGACGCCGCCCAGGAGGTAGATCTCGTCGGCGCCCGCGAGGTGCATCGCGGCGACCGTGGCGGCGGGGATCTCGCCCCGGATCGGCGGGGTGCAGGCGGCGACCCGTGGCACGCCCGCGACCTTGGCGGTCACGATCGTCATGTGCGCGGAGGCGGTCAGCGGATAGCGCCCGCCCGGCACGTACGCACCGGCCCCTGACACCGGCACATGGTGGTGGCCGAGGCGGACCCCGGGCAGCGTCTCGATCTCCACGTCGCGCATCGAGTCGCGCTGCGCCCGGGCGAACGTCCGCACCTGCTCCTGCACGAAGCGGATGTCGTCGAGGACGGTCTCCGGGACGTCGGAGACGATGCGCGCGATGTCGTCGGGCGTCAGCCGGAACGACTCGGGGCTCCAGCCGTCGAACTTCTCCGAGTACTGGCGGACCGCGTCGTCACCGCGCTCACGGATGTCGCCGAGGATGGCGTGGACGCGTTCGGCGACATCGGCACGGCCGGCGCTGACCTGCGCGGCGGGTACGGGTGATTTCAGGAAGCGGGGCATGACGGCTCTTCTCTTACGGGGGTCTTGGGGGGAGGGGTGGGCGGAGTGCGGTCGAATCAGGGCACGGCGGCAGACGGTGCGCCGCGCTCGGCGGCCTCGACGACCGCGCGCACCGCCCCGGTCACGGCGTCAGGCCGCTGCCAGGGCAGCAGGTGACCGGCGTCGGGCAGCTCCCGCAGCCGGGCGCCGGGCACGGTGCCGGCGATGGTCCGGTGGAACGCGGGCGGGCACAGGGCGTCCCGCGTGCCGCTCAGTACGAGGGCCGGGCAGCGCGCGGAGCGCAGCGCGTCGGCCGCGTCGGTGCGGGTGGCCTGCGCGGCGAGCTGGGCGCGGGCCGCGTCCGGGCCGACGCGGTGCGCCATGTCCCGGTAGCGCTGAGCCGGTCGGGGCGTGAAGCGGCGGCCGGGGAACATGTCGGGCAGCGTCTGCTCGACGACGTCCGCGAAGCGCCCGGCGTCGATCGACTCGCTCAGAGTGCGCCAGGCCGCGTACTGCTCGGGGCGCGGCGCCCGCGCGTTGGCCGACATGACGCACAGTCCGGCGATCCGCTCCGGGGCCCGGCGCAGCGCCTCGAACCCGACGATGGCGCCCAGGCTCAGGCCGACCAGGACGAACGGGCCCGGTACCGACGCCAGTACGTCGTCCGCGAGCGCCCCGATGTCCGGCTTCTCCAGCGCGACGTGCCGGATTTCGCGGTCGCCGGGGAAGTCCACGTCCGCCCACAGGCCGGGGTCGCAGAGCATCCCGGGGACCACGACCACCGGCAGCGGGCGGTCCCGGCCGCCGCCCCGGCGCACGGCGGCGGTCACCAGCGCCGTGCGGAGCGCGGCAGCAGCGCGTACGGGGCGACGTAGCCGTTGTGGTCGATGCCGAGGCCCGCGTCGGCGGCGGCCTTGGAGACCTCCTCGTCCCACTCGAGGCGGACCCGGCCGTCGCCGGAGTTGACCACGAGGAGGTCGCCCTCGGTGTCGCCGGCGTTGCGCAGGGTCCGCCAGGCGTCCCGCGGGACGGAGAGCATGTCGCGCGGGCCGATCCGCACGGTGACAGGGTCGGTGCGGTTGAGAGTGATCTCCCACTCGCCGCTCTGCACGATCAGCGTCTGCGTCTCGTGCTGGCGGTGGTAGGAGACGCCCTGGCCCGGCTCGGCGCGCAGCCAGGCGGCGTTGTGCCCGTGCGGGTTGAAGATGCGCGGCTCCTGGTGCGGGTCCTCGGTCATGCCGTAGCCGATGACGCAGCTCAGCCGGGCGCCGCCGCCGGGCAGCGAGCTGTCGAGGAACGGATGCTCCGACCAGACCAGTTCGTCGGAGGCGGCGACGCGGCGCTTCATCTCGTCGGCGCTGTAGTGGCGCAGCCGGTCGATGTGCTCCTGCGCCATGGGCGTGACGCGCTCGCTCTGCGGCGGCAGGGCGTCACCGGCGACGGTGTCGACGAGCTGGTTGTCGGCGCTGAGGTAGAGGCCGTGGCCCTCCGCCTCGCGCAGGACCGAGGGGCCCCAGATGATGCCGCCGGTGTGGTCCATGCCGAGGACGGTGAACATCCAGCCGTTGTCCGGACCGGTGTTGGTGAAGCCGCGGAAGATCCAGGTGGGGACGGAGGCGATGTCACCGGCCTTGAGGGTGAGCTCGCCCTCGGTGCCGTCGGCGCCCCAGCGCAGCAGGTACTCGCCCTCGGTGCAGATGAACACCTCGGCGGTGTAGTGCAGGTGCAGGTTGTTGGTGATGCCGTTCGGCATGGCCGCGGCGCCGATGTTGTAGCCGTGCGGCAGGCGGAGGTTGACGAACTGGCCGGCGGCCTGCGAGACGCCAGGCCCGATCATCGCGTAGTTCTCCTTCCGGTCCGAGCCGGGCGTACGGCAGTCGATGAAGGCCTGGTTGCAGGAGACGAAGTCGCTGCGGCGCACGGTGCGCTCCGCGAGTTCGCTCGGGGTGACGACGACGTCGGGCATGACGGACCGCTCCTTGCTGCAGGGACATCCGGACCGGGATGTCGATGTGGAATACGTATGCATTCCCATGACAGGCGTTGGGGTGAGTCTGTGTCAAGGGGTTGGGCCGGATCGGGCATACGTATACTGACCTCGATGCCCGCCGGGGTGGCGGCGCGGTGGCGGCGACGAGGGGCGAGCGATGGGGATCACCAGTCACGACGTGGCCAGGCTGGCCGGTGTCTCGCAGCCGACGGTCTCGCGGGCGCTGCGCGACGACCCCCGGGTGTCGCAGGCGACCAGGGAGAAGGTGAAGCGGGCCGCACAGGCGCTGAACTACGTGCCGAGCGAGGCGGGGCGCACCCTGTCCACGCGCTCGACCCGGCGCGTCGGCGTCATCGTCACCGACCTGACGAACCCGTTCTACCCGCATGTGATCGCCCCGCTCCACGACGAGCTGCGCGGTCTCGGCTACCGCATGATGCTGATCACCGAGCGGTCCGACGAGGCCGTCGCCGAGGAGAAGCTCCTGGACCAGTCCCTGGACGGGGTCGTCCTCGCGACGGCGACCACGGACTCGCGCCTCCCGGCCCAACTGGAGCGGCGCGGCATGCCGTTCGTCTTCCTCAACCGCGACACCGGCCGCCCGGACGACTACGCCTCGGTCGTCGACAACGAGGGCGGTGGCCGTCTGGTCGCCCGCGAACTCGTCGCCCTGGGTCACCGGTGCATCGCGGGCGTCTTCGGCTCGGCCAACACCACCACGGGACGCGACCGCGAACTCGGGTTCCGGCTCGCCCTGGCCGAGGCGGGCATCGGGCTCGCCGAGGACCGGGTGGTGCGCGGCGCCTTCGAGTTCGACACCGGCTATCGCGCGCTGCCCGAACTGCTCGGCGCCGCCGAGCCGCCGACCGCCGTGTTCTGCGGCAACGACGTGGTCGCCATCGGCGTCCTGAACGCCGCCCTCGCGGCGGGCGTCCGCGTGCCCGAGGACCTCACCGTGGTCGGCTTCGACGACCTCCCGATGGCGGCCTGGGAGGTGTTCCGGCTCACCACCGTCCGGCACGACCTCGGCGAACTGTCGCGGCAGGCGGCCCGGCTCCTCGTCCGGCGCATCGGCGGCGAGGTCGACGCGGCCGGTGAACGCCTGGTGCTGCCGACCGAGTTCGTGCCGAGGGCGACGCACGCGCGCGTGTCCTGACCGTCCCGGCAGCTCACAGCCGGGCGAGGGCCGGACCGGCCGCGTCCGCGCCGCTGCCGGCGTCTCCCCGTAGCCTTCGCTGGCGCACGACCCCCACGGCGACGAGGACCGCGGCGAGGCCCAGCGAGAGCCAGAGTTCGAGCCGGTGTCCGGGCAGGACGGCCATGAGGACGAGCACCCCGGCGATGAAGGCGATCGTGGCGAGCGTGAGGTAGGGGAACGCCCACATCCGCACCTCGGCCGGGCGGCCGCCCTTGCGCCGGTTCGCGTACTGGGTGAGCGCGATGACCAGGTACATCATGAGCGCGATCGCGCCGCTGGAGGCGATTAGATACGTGAAGACGCCCGGCAGCAGGTAGTTGGCGATGACCGCGGCGACGCCGATGACGGTGGAGGCCACGACCGCGTTGCGCGGCACGCCCCGGCGTGAGGTGCGGCCGAGGGCGGCCGGCGCGTCGCCGCGCTTGGCCAGCGAGAACACCATGCGCGACGCCGTGTAGACGGCGGAGTTGAGGCAGCTGCTGACGGCGACGACCAGGACGACGTCCATGATGCGGCCCGCGCCAGGGATGTTCATCAGCTCGAGAACTGCCTGGTACGAGCCGGCCTCCGCGAGGCCGGCGGAGTTCCACGGCACGAGACAGACGACGACGAGGATCGAGCCGATGTAGAAGAGGCCGAGGCGCCAGACGACCGCGCGGACGGCCTTCCTGATGTTCTTCTTCGGCTCCTCGGACTCGGCGGCGGCGATGGTGACGATCTCGCTGCCCTGGAAGCTGAACATCGCGGTGAGCAGTCCGGCGAGGATCGCGACACCGCCCTTGGGGGCGAAGCCGCCGTCGCTCCACAGATGAGAGACGCCGTGCGTGTCGGAGCCGGGCAGCAGCCCGAGGATCGCGAGCACGCCGAGGACCAGGAAGGCGACGATCGCGACGACCTTCAGGAGCGCGAACCAGTACTCGAACTCCCCGTAGTTGCGCACCGAGAGCAGGTTGCTGCCCGCAAGGAACACGATCATCGCGAGCGCGGGGATCCAGCTCGGCAGCGAGGTGAGGGAGGCGATGACCTCGCCCGCCGCGATCGCCTCGATGGGGATGACGAGGATGTAGAACCACCAGTACAGCCACCCGATCGAGAACCCCGCCCAGCGGCCGAGCGCGCGGTCCGCGTACGTGGAGAAGGACCCGGTGTCGGGCTGGGCGACGGCCATCTCGCCGAGCATCTGCATGACGAGCACGACCAGGGCGGCGGCCAGCAGGAACGAGATCAGGACGGCGGGACCCGCGGCGGCCACCGCGGTGGACGAGCCGACGAAGAGACCGGCGCCGATCACCCCGCCGATGGAGATCATGGTGATCTGGCGGCCCTTGAGGCCCTGGGTGAGAGCGGCGTTCGCTGAGGTGGCCGGTGGTGGCCCGGGCGGGTGGTGCGGCATGCGGAAACCTCGGGTGGGCGTGGGGACGCGGGCAGACCTGACGGGGGAGAAGGGGGGCGAGGACGGCCCCGCGTCCGCGCCGCCGCACGGGTGGAACGGCGGCGCGGACACGGGAGACGGGGGTGACGGGTCAGAGCTGCTCGCGCAGCGCCGTCGGCACGGCGTCGAACATCTTGTCCGTGCGGCCGACCTTGTCGAGGCGCAGGGTGGCCGTCGCACCGTGGGCGGCGAGGCCCTCGAACGCGGAGATCCGCTCGACGGCGGGAGCGAGCGCCGCCGTGCCCTCCTTCACGGCACGCTGGTACGTCAGCGGCTTCAGGAAGCGCGAGACGGAGAGCCCGGCGTTGTAGCGGGCGGTCTTGCCGGTCGGCAGGACGTGGTTGGTGCCCGCGATGCCCTTGTCGGAGTAGGCGACCGTGGACCACGGGCCGATGAAGAGGGAGCCGTAGCAGGTCAGGCTGTTCAGGTAGTAGTCGTCGTCCTCGGTCTGGATCTCCAGGTGCTCCGGGCCCAGGACGTCGGCGATGGCGACCGCGTCGGCCTTGTCGCCGACCACGATGACCGAGCCGAAGTCGCGCCAGGCCGGACCGGCGATGTCGCGCGTGGTCAGCGTCGCGAGCTGGCGCTCGATCTCCGCGATGACGGCGCGCCCGGTCCGCTCGGACGTGGTGATGAGCGCGGCGGGCGAGTTCGGGCCGTGCTCGGCCTGGCCGAGGAGGTCCGCCGCGACCCACACCGGGTCGGCGCTGTCGTCGGCGATGACCGCGACCTCGGAGGGGCCGGCGAGCAGGTCGATGCCGACCTGGCCGAACAGCTGCCGCTTGGCCTCGGTGACGAACGCGTTCCCGGCGCCGACGAGCATGTCGACCGGGGCCTCGCCGAGCAGGCCGAACGCCATGGCGCCGAGCGCCTGGACGCCGCCGAGGGCGAAGACGCGGTCGGCGCGGGAGAGGTGGGCGCCGTAGAGGACGGCGGGGTGCGCGCCGTGCTCGCCCGACGGGGGAGTGCAGGCGAGGACGGTGGGTACGCCCGCCGTCTTGGCCACGTTGACGGTCATGAAGGCGCTGGCGAGGAGCGGGAAGCGGCCGGCCGGGAGGTAGGCGCCGACGCGCGAGACCGGGACGTAGCGCTGGCCGCCCGCGACGCCCGGGGCGAGCTCGATCTCGAAGTCGGTCAGGTGCTCGCGCTGGGCGGCGGCGAACCGGTGGGTGCGCTCGTACCCCATCTCCAGGGCGGTGCGGACGTCCGGGGGCAGCGCGTCCCCGGACTTCTTGAGTTCGGCGGCGCCGATCTCCAGGTCGCCGGACCAGCCGTCCAGTTCCTTGGCGTAGGCGCGGACCGCGTCCATGCCCTTGCGCTCGATCTCCGACAGCATCTGCGACACCCGCTCGACGACCTTCGGGTCGCGCTGGGCGGGGGGACCGTCGACGGACGGCTTCTTGAGCCAGTTCAGAGGGGGCAGGGCCTGGGCTTCGTCGTGCGTGATCTGCATGGCGAGGACGCTAGGCGCTCCGTCGGCACAGGACCAGAGGGGCGGTTCCTGTCAGACCCACAGGGTTTGCCTGTGCCTTCCTCATGTGTACCTCAGCTCGGCGCCGATCTCGCGGAGCGTGTCCTCGGCGATCCGGGCCAGCTCCCTGGTGGCCCGGGACAGCGGATGCCCCCGGCGCCGGACGAGGGCGATGGTGTCGTACAGCGGCTCGTCGAAGGACGCGGTGTGCAGTCCGGCGGGGAAGGCCGGGCCCGCCACCACCGCCCGGCTGGCGATCGTGTCGCCCACCCCGGCGGCCACCAGCTTCAGCGCGGCCTCGACGTGTTCCAGCTCGATCAGCGGGTCGACGCCCACCCCGGCGAGCTGGGCCCGCTCCGCGATCTGCCGCCGCGTCGGGTCCTGCCAGCCGTAATGCGCGTCGTACAGGACGAGCGGCGCGCGCGAGAACGCCTCGATCGTCACGGGTGTACGGGTGCGCTCCTCATCCGCGCTGACGTAGTACACCTCGTCGCGCAGGAGCGGGGTCACCGAGAGCCCCTCGTCGTCGATGGGCAGGACGACAAGGCCCGCCTCGATGCGTCCGGCGGCGACGGCCGCGGCGGTCTCCGCCGAGTTCTGCCCGACGAGCCGGACGCGGACCGACGGATAGCGGGCGTGGAAGAGCTGGACCAGGTTGGAGAGCAGGTAGTAGTCGGCGTTGCGCAGCACCCCGAAGGTGGCCGTGCCGCCGCCGAGGGAGCCGAGGGAGCGCACCGCCCGCGTCCCGTGGTCGGCGGCCTCGACGGACTGCTGGGCGTAGGGCAGCAGCTCCTGCCCGGCCGACGTCAGGGTCAGGGTGCGGCTGCCGCGGACGAACAGCTCCGCGTCGAGTTCGCTCTCCAGGCGGCGGACGAGTTCGGAGGCCGACGCCTGCGCCATGTCCAGGGCCTGCGCCGCGGCGGTGAACGACCCGAGCCGCTCCGCCTCGACGAAGGCCCTCAGCTGATTGAGGGTCATGGCCGCCATGGAAGCACAGGTTCGCCCTGTGGTTCGCACAGGGTTCGGTGGCCTTGTCCCGGGAGGAGGTGAATGGTTGGCTCGGCCGCGCCGCCCACCGGAAAGTGATGCCCATGTCCCAGCCCCTGTCGATCGGCCTCGTCCAGGCCGCGGCCCGCCACCACAGCGCCCGCGACCTGGACTCCTTCGCGGCGGAGGTGCGTCGGTACACCAAGACGTACCCCGGTGTGCGGCTGCTCGCCCACCCGGAGCTGCACCTGTGCGGGCACACGCCGGACGAGGACCCCGAGGAGGTCATGGCCGCGGCGGCGGAGCCGCTCGACGGGCCGCGCGACAAGACGCTCGCCGCCCTCGCTGGCGACCTCGGCATCTGGCTCGTACCCGGCAGCGTCTACGAGCGCGGCGAGGACGGGCGGATCTACAACACGGCCGCCGTGTACTCGCCGCAGGGCAGGCGCGTGGCGGCGTACCGCAAGATCTTCCCGTGGCGCCCGCACGAGACCACGGCATCGGGCACGCAGTTCGTGGTCTTCGACATGGACGGGTACGGGCGCGTCGGCCTGTCCATCTGTTACGACGCCTGGTTCCCCGAGGTCACCCGGCATCTGGCCTGGCAGGGCGCGGACCTCGTCCTGAACCTCGTGCGGACGCCGACCGTGGACCGGGCGCAGGAGCTGGTGCTCGCCCGCGCCAACGCGATCGTCAACCAGACCTTCATGGCCAGCGTCAACGCGGCACCGCCGGACGGCATCGGCCGCAGCGTCCTCGTCGACCCGGAGGGCCGGGTGCGCGCCGAGGCCGGGCCCGAGCCCGAGTTGGTCCTGACGGACGTCGTCGACCTGGCCGAGGCCCGCAGGGTCCGCGCGTACGGCACCGCCGGGCTCACCCGCGTATGGGACCCCTTCGCGCAGGGACAGCCGCCGCTCGAACTCCCGCTGTACGAGGGCTGGTTGGACCCGGCGCGCTGGCGTGAGGGGTTGGGGGGCTGACGCCCCGAGCTCTTCCCGGACCTCGGCCGGGCAGTAGCTCTTCGGCTCCGGCAGCAGGTTCGAGCGGCACTTGAGGCACGACTCCGGATGCGGCGATGAGGACGTCGGGGACGTCGGGGACGTCGGGGACGTCGGGGTGCACCTCCTGACGTGCCAGGGGAGACCAGCCCCGGGGACCGCGCTGAAGAGCGGCGGCCGGCGCCCCGCCCATGCGGTGCGCGGAACCCGCGCCGGCCAGGAGCGGATACTCCTCGCTCTCGTCCCGCCCGTCGCCCCGCGGCGCCTCGCCCAGGTGCCACCGCAGCAGCTCCAGCTCGGCGGAGTCGGGCAGGTCCAGGGCCAGGTGCGGCTCGTGGATGTCACTCACGCCGCAACGCTGTCCCCGCTCGCCGACGACTGGTTCTCAGGCCGTCCCGCGTCCGATCAGGCGGTGCGGCACGATCAGTTCCTGCGGCGGGACGTCGTTGCCGGGGCTGTATATGCGGTCCGCCAGGCACTGCAGGGACCGTTCGGCGATCTGCCGCTTGTCCGGGGCGATGGTGGTCAGGGGCGGGTGGCTGTAGCGGCCGTCCTCGATGTCGTCGAAGCCGACGATCGCGAGGTCCTCGGGGACGCGCAGGCCGCGCTCGTGCGCCACGTGGAGGGCGCCGAGGGCGAGTTCGTCGCT
The DNA here is from genome assembly GCF_044332585.1 of Streptomyces sp. NPDC016845. NCBI lineage: Bacteria > Bacillati > Actinomycetota > Actinomycetes > Kitasatosporales > Streptomycetaceae > Streptomyces > Streptomyces sp. NPDC016845. Next base: position 123,292 of record NZ_JBIRPI010000018.1, read on the forward strand.
GAAGGCGAAGACGGCGTCGGGCGCCGTGGGGCCGTCGAGGAGTTCGGCCATGGCGCGGGCGCCGTCCGCCCGGTGCAGCGCGGCCACCGGGCGCTGCGCGCCCGGGAGTTGAGGCAGCCCGGCGCGTTCGAGCGCGCGGGCGTAGCCCTCGGCGCGCAGCAGGGCGGTGCCGTTGTGCAGGTGGGGCTGGAGTCCGATCGCGGCGACGCGCCGCCGGCCGAGGCGGAGAAGGTGGCTGGTCGCCTCGTCGGCGGCGGTGACGTTGTCGACGGCCACGCGGTCCCCGGCCCCGTGCGGGCTGCGCTCGCCGAGCAGTACGAGGGGCACCGCCGGTGCGGTGGCGGCGAGTTCGGCCGGGTCCAGGGCCCAGGGGCTGATGATGAGGCCGTCGACGACGCGGCCGCCGCCCTGGGTGAGCAGGCGGCGTTCGGCGTCGGCGTCGCCCCGCGTCTGGTCGATGATCACGGTCCAGGAGCGGCGCTGCGCCTCGTCGACGAGGAGCCCCGCGAGTTCGCCGAAGTACGGGGAGTGCAGTTCGGGGATGGCCAGGCCGATGATCCCGGTGCGTCCCGCGCGCAGGCTGCGGGCGGCCAGATTGGGCTGGTAGCCGAGCGCGTCGATCGCCTCCTGGACGCGCTGCCGGGTCTCGGGCGCCACGGCGGCGCTGCCGCTGACGACGTTGGACACGGTGCGCACGGAGACTCCGGCCCGTGCGGCTACATCTTTCAGGCGACTGCTCACCGCGTCATCTTGCCATGCCCGGTCCGCCCGGAGCGGACCGTGTCCGCCTTCACGAAATCCCTGCACCGGAAGGTATTGCAACGTTGCATGCATCGATGCAATCTAGTGCGGAAGCGAAAGCTCTGCTTGCAAGGAGGCAAGGATGACCGACGTGGACGTGGCCCAGGACGTGGCGAACCTGTACGAGGACGGCATCACCGCGCGCAAGGGCGCCTTCACCAAGGAGTGGGCCGACCGGCTGCGCGAGGACATCGAAGCCGCCTACGAGGAGGCGCGCGCCCGGCCCGGCGGCGCCGTGGGCCGCGGCCCGAACCGCTACTACGTGGAGATCCACCCGGAGCAGCTGCGCGGCTTCGTCGACCTCGTCGACCACCCGTGGGTCCGCTCCGTAGCCACCGCCGTGCTCGGCCCCGACTACCGCATCGTCGAACTCGGCTTCGACGTCCCTCTCGAGGGCGCGGCCAACCAGCCGTGGCACCGCGACTTCCCGATCCCCGACGAGACGCGCGCCGAACGCCGCCTGACCTCCCTGGCGTTCAACGTCACCGCGGTCGACACCGCCGAGGACATGGGGCCCTTCGAGATCGCGCCCGGCACCCAGTGGGACGACGAACCCGACTTCGAGCACGGCATGTTCCCGCCCCGCGAGCGCTACGGCCGCTACGCGGAGCGCGCCGTGCGCAAGTACCCGCAGCGCGGCGACGTCTCCGCCCGCACCGCGCTCACCATCCACCGCGGCACGAAGAACGAGTCCGCGAAGGCGCGGCCCGTCCTCGTCCTCGGCCTCGACGGGCCCGAGGCGCACAACGCCGACCGCCACGACACCGCCGTCACGCGCGCGTACTGGGAGGCGCTGCCCGAGCGGGTCCGCCACCACCTCGACTGCCCGGTCGTCGAGGAGCTGACGCCCATCACGCAGAAGCACACCATCGAGGGTCTGGTCATGGGCGATGCCTGAGGCGGCGACGCTCGCCGCCCGAGCCCCGGCCCGTCCGCCCGGTCCCGGGCGGACGCCGCTCCTGGTCTACGCGGTCGCCGCCGTCTCGGCGCTCGGCGGCCTGCTCTTCGGCTACGACACCGGCATCATCTCCGGCGCCCTGCTCCACCTCCGCGACGACCTCGACCTCTCCTCGCGCGAGCAGGAGACCGTCGTCAGCGTCATCCTGCTCGGCGCCATGGTCGGCGCGCTCATCTCCGGGCGCACGGCCGTACGGCACGGGCGGCGCAAGGTCGTGGCGACCGTCGCGGTGATCTTCGGGATCGGCGCGGTGGCCGCCGCGCTCGCCCCCGACGTGACCACCCTGATCGCCGCGCGCTTCGTGCTCGGCCTCGCGGTCGGCGGCGCCTCCAACATGGTGCCCGTCTACATCGCGGAGCTGGCGCCCGCCGCCGTACGCGGCCGGCTCATGGTGCTCTTCCAGCTCATGGTCGCCATCGGACAGCTCATCGCCTACCTGTGCGGCTGGGCGCTCTCCGGCAGCGGCGGCTGGCGCGTCATGTTCGCCCTCGCCGTCATCCCCGCCGTGGCCCTCGCCGTCGGTATGGCGTTCCTGCCGGAGAGCCCGCGCTGGCTCATCGAGCAGCACCGCCACGACGACGCCGAGCGGACGCTGCGCAGGCTGCGGCCCGCCGGGGCGGACATCACGGCGGAGATCACCGAGATCACCACCGTCACGGCCGGCACGGCGACCGGCAACGGTGGTTGGCGTCAGCTCCGGCAGCGCTGGCTGCGCCCGGCGCTCCTGATCGCCGTGGGCATCGCGGCGTTCTCGCAGCTCACCGGTATCAACGCGATCGTCTACTACGCACCCACGATCCTGGACGACGCGGGCTTCGGAAACTCCGTCGCACTGCTCACCGGTATCGGGATCGGCGCCATGCTGGTCGTCGCCGGTGTCGTGGGAGCCATCGCGGTCGACAAGGCGGGGCGGCGCCGCACGATGCTGTGGTTCCTGCCCGGCTCGGCGCTCGCCATGGCGGTGCTCGCGCTCGCCTTCACCGCCGATTCGGGGTCGACCGCCCAGCGCTGGACGGTGATCATCTCGCTGTTCGCGTACATCCTGTTCAACGGCGTCGGCATGCAGGCCGTGCTGTGGCTGATCGGCCCGGAGATCCTGCCGCTGAGCGTGCGCGGACCGGCCACCAGCCTCGCCACGCTGTCGGTGTGGGGCTTCGACCTCCTCATCGCCATGACGGCCCTGACGGCGATCAACACCGTCGGCCGCTCGGGCACCTTCCTCTTCTACGCGCTGATGAACGTCGCCTGCATCGTCTTCGTCGTCGCCAAGGTGCCGGAGACGAAGGGCCGGAGCCTGGAGAGCATCGAGCGCGCCCTGCGCGGCCCGGGACCTTTCCGCAAGGCGCTGGACGAGGAGTGAGGCTCCCTGTCGGCCCGCCGCCTCAGACGCCCGGGTCGGGCTCAGCGGGGCCCGGCCGCAGGGCGCGGGCCGCTTCGAGCTGGGCCGCGAACGACAGGCCCAGAAAGAGCGCGACGGAGGTGAGATAGGCCCACAGAAGCAGCGACATGAACGCGCTGAGCGGCCCGTAGACGGTGTCGAAGGACCCGCTGACCGAGAGGTACAGACTCAACGCCCACGTCAGCAGCGACCACAGCACCAGATACACGGCGGCGCCCAACGCCAGCCAGGTGTAACCCGGTTGGCGGCGACGCGGCGAGCGCCGGAAGATCACGCTCGCCGAGAGCAGCGCGAGGAGCAGACCGAGGGGCCAGCGCAGGGCGTCCCAGGTGGCGCGGGCGCCGTCGCCGAGGCCGTACACCGACACGGCCGCCGCCCCCAGGTCACCGCCCGCCACCATCATGACGAAGCCGAGGCCCAGCGGGAGCCCGGCGCTGAGCGCCATGACGAGGCCGCGCGCGTACTTCTGGAGGAAGGGCCGGTCGCGCTCGTTGCCGTAGATGCGGTTCGCACCGCGCTCGACCTGGCACATGGCCGTCGTGATGTTGGCCAGCGAGAACGCGAGGGCGAACCAGAGGGCCACCTGCGTGCCCCCGCCCGCCGTGCGGCGGCTGCGGGCGAGCGCGTCGTCGACGACCTCCGCGCTCGGCCCGGCCGCGATGCGATGGATGGTCTGCTCCGCGAACCGCCCGACGCTCTCGGTGTGCAGCGTCGTCGACAGACCGACGAAGACGATGGCGAGCGGAATCAGCGAGAGCACCGTCTGCAGCGCCAGCGCGCGGGCGTGGCTGAACCCGTCCGCGTAACGGAAACGGACGAACGCGTCCCACAGCAACTGGCGGCCGCCGTAGCGGCGCAGCGCCTCGTACGCCTCGTCGCCGGAGAGCTCGTCGCCCCGCATGTCGCGGGTCTCGGGGACCTTGGTCGCCGTACCCATCGCTCCCCCTCGTCGCTCACGCGCCCGCCGCTGTTCCGCGCACTTCTGTGCCCCCGATCAGGACGCGCAATCGAGAGCGGCGCCCCGGGACCGAGGGGTACCCGGTCCCGGGGCGCCGTCGTCACAGCGCTGCGCGTGCCCGCGGCTCAGCGGTAGCCGTCCTCCCGGCCGTCCTCGGGGAGCAGCGGCTGCGTGTCGTCCTCGCGTCGCCTGTCGCGCTCCCGGTCCCGACGGTCGCGGTCCGGCTCCTGGCGGCCCCGCTCGTCCTGCGGGTCGTACGGGTCGTACGTCGGGTCCTCGATGTTGCTGCGGTCGGCCATGACGGCTCCTTCATCTGCGCGATCTGCGCAAGTGGATGTGTGCGGGTGGATCTGTGCGGGTGGATCTGTGTGGGTGGAACACGACCCACGGTGGGCCGGTCGTCCGCCCCGCGCATGTCGGGGCGGCGGTGACCACTCGACTGGGCGCATGTGTCGTGGGCCCGGCCCCGGGCATCCGGGGGCATGGAGATGTGGACGGACGGGTCGGTACCCGTGGTGTCGGCGGCGGGTGCGCGCGCCCCCGACTTCGTACCCCTGTGGGTGCAGACGCTGATCGTGGTGGTGGCCTTCGGCCTCGTCGGCCCGGCCCGGCACCGCCGGAACCGGCGGAGCAGACGCTGACGGACCCGGCCCCGCGCGCCGCGACAGCTCCCCTGCGCGGTGCGAGGCTGGGTACTCGCCCCCCGCACCACGGGCGGACCCGTGGCCGCGGCCGACATGCCGAGCGTCCAGGAAGGCGGACCGTCCCATGCCCAGCGCCACCTCCGTGCCCGCCCCCGCCGTGGACGTCCCGACGCTGGAGGCGGCGCTCCGCGACGAGGTGGACGGCGAGGTCCGGTTCGACGCGGGCAGCCGCGGCGCCTACGTCACCGACGGCTCGAACTACCGGCAGGTACCGATCGGCGTCGTCGTGCCCCGCACGGTGGAGGCGGGCGCGCGGGCCGTCCAGGTGTGCGCCCGCTTCGGCGCCCCGGTCCTGTCGCGCGGCGGCGGCACCAGCCTCGCGGGCCAGTGCACGAACACGGCCGTCGTCATCGACTGGACCAAGTACTGCGAGGCGCTCGTCTCCGTGGACCCCGAGGCGCGGACCTGTGTCGTCGAGCCGGGCATCGTCCTCGACGTCCTCAACGAGCGGCTGTCCGGCCACCAGCTGCAGTTCGGGCCGAAACCGTCCACGCACAGCCACTGCGCCATCGGCGGCATGATCGGCAACAACTCCTGCGGCGCCTCCGCCCAGGCCTACGGCAAGACCGTCGACAACGTACGCCGCCTGGAAGTCCTCCTCTACGACGGCACCCGCATGTGGGTCGGACCGACCGACGACGCCGAACGGGCCCGCATCACGGCCGAGGGCGGGCGCCGCGCCGAGATCTACGCGGGGCTCGACCGCCTCGTCACCGAGTACCTGGCCGACATCCGCCGCGGATACCCGAAGATCCCGCGCCGCGTCTCCGGCTACAACCTCGACTCGCTCCTGCCGGAGAGCGGCTTCGACGTGGCCAAGGCGCTCGTGGGCAGCGAAGGCACCCTGGTCACGGTCCTGCGCGCCGAACTCGACCTCGTACCCGTCAAGTCCAACCAGTCGCTCCTCGTCCTCGGCTACGACGACATCTGCGCCGCCGCCGACGACGTGCCCCGCCTCCTGGAGCACTGCTCGCCCACCCAGCTGGAGGCCCTCGACGGGCGCATGGCCCAGCTGATGCGCGAGGAAGGCGCCTACCTCGACTCCCTCGACATCCTCCCCGCCGGCGACAGCTGGCTGATGGTGCAGTACACGGGCGACAGCCAGCAGGACGTCGACGAGCAGGCGCGCGGCCTGCTGCGGGCCATCGGCCGCGGCGAGGACGACGCCGACGTCGCCTTCTCCGACCGGCCCGAGCGCGAACAGAAGATGCTCATGGCCCGCGAGGCCGGTCTCGGCGTCACCGCGCGCCCGCCCGACGACCGGGAGACCTGGGAGGGCTGGGAGGACTCCGCGGTCCCGCCCGAGCGGCTCGGCGACTACCTGCGCGACCTCAAGGAACTCTTCGAGGAGTTCGACTACGACCACCCGTCCGTCTACGGGCACTTCGGGCAGGGCTGCGTCCACACCCGTATCCCCTTCGGCCTCAGGACCGCCGACGGCGTCGCCGGCTTCCGGCGCTTCCTGGAGCGCGCCGCCGACCTCGTCGCCTCCTACGGCGGTTCGCTGTCCGGCGAGCACGGTGACGGGCAGGCCCGCGGCGAGCTGCTGAACCGCATGTACGGCGAGCGGCTCGTCACCGCCTTCGGCGAGTTCAAGGCGCTGTTCGATCCCGGGGACCGGATGAACCCGGGCAAGGTCGCCCACCCGAACCCGGTCGACGGACAGTTGCGCCTCGGCGCCGACTGGCGGCCCGACACCCCCGCGACGCACTTCCAGTTCCCCGACGACGACCACTCGTTCGACCGCGCCGTCATGCGCTGCGTCGGTATCGGCAACTGCCGCAGCCACTCCGGCGGCGTCATGTGCCCCTCCTACCGGGCCACCAAGGAGGAGGAGCACTCCACGCGCGGCCGGGCCCGGCTCCTCTTCGAGATGCTCGACGGCCACGCCGACTCGGCGGTCAAGGACGGCTGGCGGTCGCCCGAGGTCCACGACGCGCTCGACCTCTGTCTCGCCTGCAAGGGCTGCAAGTCGGACTGCCCGACAGGCGTGGACATGGCCACGCTGAAAGCGGAGTTCCTCTCCCACCACTACGAGGGCCGGCTGCGCCCGGCGGCGCACTACGCGATGGGCTGGCTGCCGCTGTGGGCGCGGCTGTCCCGGCTCGCGCCCTCCCTCGTCAACGCGGCGCTGCACGCGCCCGCGCTCGCGCGCGTGGGCAAGCGGCTCGCAGGAGTCGCGGGGGCCCGCCCGGCGCCCGTCTTCGCCGAGCAGTCCTTCCAGGAGTGGTGGCGGGCGCGCGGGGGCGAGCAGCCCGATCCGGCCGACCCGCGCACCGTGGTCCTGTGGCCGGACACCTTCAGCGCCTCCTTCCACCCCTCGATCGCGATCTCGGCGGTCCGGGTCCTGGAGGACGCGGGATTCCGGGTCGCCGTCCCGACCGAACCGGTCTGCTGCGGCCTGACCTGGATCTCGACCGGCCAGCTGCCGACGGCGAAGAAGGTGCTGCGCCGCACGCTGGACATCCTCCGCCGCTACCTGGAGGCGGGCACCCCCGTCATCGGCCTCGAACCGTCCTGCACCGCCGTCTTCCGCTCCGACGCGCCGGAGCTGCTCCCGGAGGACCAGGACGTACAGCGCCTCGCGGCGCAGTTCCGCACCTTCGCCGAGCAACTGGTCCACCACGCCCCCGACGACTGGCGACCGCCGCGCCTCGCCCGGCAGGCTACGGTCCAGACCCACTGCCACCAGCACGCCGTCATGAAGTTCGACGCCGACCGCGAACTCATGCGCCGCGCCCACCTCGACGCCGACGTCCTCGACGAGGGCTGCTGCGGCCTGGCGGGCAACTTCGGCTTCGAACGCGACCACTACGACGTCTCCATGACCGTCGCCGAACAAGGCGTCCTGCCCGCCGTGCGCGCCGCCACCCCCGGAGCCCTGGTCCTCGCCGACGGGTTCAGCTGCCGCACCCAGATCGAGGACGGCGGCACCGGCCGCCGCGCCCTGCACCTCGCCGAAGCGCTGGCGCTCGCTCTGGACCACCCCGGCTTGCCGAGCGAGGCCCCCGAACGGCTGGCCGAGCGCCCCGCGCCCCCGTCCCGCACCGCCCGCTGGGCTCTGACGGCGAGCGCCGCCGCGCTGACGGCGACGGCGGTGGCGGCGACGTGCCGAGCGACGCGCCGCGCCTCGCACCGCCGATGACACCCGTCCCGAGCCGCCGGCGTCGCGGCCCTCACCCACCCCGGAGCGGCCGGCCCGGTGACCCGCCGCGCCCTCGGCCGACCGGACCGGTCGCTCCTGTCGCTGCGTCAGCCGGCCCGAGCGACGACCCCGCAGAGAACACCCCCGCATACCGGGGCCCGCCCCACCCCGCAGGAGGCCGTACCCGTGAGCACCACCCCGTCCACCCCGTTCCCGCCCCACGCGCTGCACGACTACGCGCTGCTCGCCGACGGTGAGCGGGGCGCGCTGGTCGGGCCGGACGGGGCGCTGAACTGGTTGTGCGCGCCCGCCTGGCACGACGACGCCGTCTTCGCCTCGCTGATCGGCGGCGCGGGCGTCTACGCCGTGACCCCGCACGGGCGCTGGGTGCCCGGCGGGTACTACGAGGCGGGCACGCTGATCTGGCGGAACCGGTGGATCACCACGGGCGGGGTCGTCGAGTGCCGCGACACCCTCGCCTTCCCCGGTGACGAGCGGCGCCTGGTCCTGCTCCGGCAGCTCCACGCCGTCGAGGGCGCCGCCCACCTGCGTATCGTCCTGGACCCGCGCGCCGACTACGGCCGCGCCCCGCTCGCCGACACCCACCGCGACGACCAGGACGTCTGGCACCTGCGGACCGGCCGGCACCGGCTGCGCTGGCAGGGCGCCCCCACCGCGAGCGCCGGGGCCGAGGGCCTCATCGCCGACCTCGTGCTGCGGCCCGGCGAGCGGCGCGACCTCGTACTGGAGTGCTCCGACCTGCCGCTGCCCGACGAACTGCCCCGCGCCGGACGGGAATGGGACCGGACCGAGCGGGCCTGGCGCGACGCGCAGCCCGAGCTGACCCACACCATCGCGGGCGCCGACGCGCAACGCGCCCACACCCTCCTGCGCGGCCTGACCACGCGCGGCGGCGGCATGGTCGCCGCGGCCACCACCAGCCTGCCCGAACGCGCGGAGGCCGGCCGCAACTACGACTACCGCTACGTCTGGATCCGCGACCAGAGCTACGCGGGACAGGCCGCCGCCGCCGCAGGCGCCCACGACCTGCTCGACGCGGCGGTGCGCTTCACCGGTCAGCGGCTGCTCGCCGACGGTTCGCGGCTGACGCCCGCCTACACGATCCACGGCGACCCCATCCCGGGCCAGGAGGAGCTCGACCTGCCCGGCTACCCCGGCGGGCACAGCCGCATCGGCAACCAGGTACGCGAGCAGTTCCAGCTGGACTGCTTCGGTGAGGCGCTGCTCCTCCTCGCCGCCGCCCAGCGCCTGGACCGGCTCGACTCCGACGGGTGGAAGGCCGCCGACGCCGCGGTACGGGCCATCGGCGAGCGGTGGCGCGAGCCCGACGCGGGCATCTGGGAGCTGGACACCCGGATGTGGACGCACAGCCGCCTCGTCTGCGTGGCGGGCCTGCGCGCACTCGCGCTGGCCGCCCCCCGCCACCCGCTCGCCGCCACCTGCACCGCCCTCGCCGACACCGTCCTCGCCGCCACGGCGCGCACCTCCGTGCACCCCGACGGGCACTGGCAGCGCGCCTCCGACGACCCCGCCGTCGACGCCGCCCTGCTGCTGCCCGCCGTCCGCGGCGCCCGGCCCGCCGACGACCCCCGTACGCGCGCCACGCTCGCCGTCTGCCGCGAACAGCTCGCGGACGACCACTTCATGTACCGGTTCCGCCACGACGACCGGCCCCTCGGCGACGCCGAGGGCGCCTTCCTGCTGTGCGGGTTCGTCATGGCGCTCGCCGAGCACCAGCAGGGCAACGCGGTCGACGCGCACCGCTGGTTCGAACGCAACCGCGGCGCGTGCGGCGCCTCAGGCCTGTACGCGGAGGAGTTCGACATCGCCCAGCGCCAACTGCGCGGCAACCTGCCGCAGGCCTTCGTGCACGCCCTCCTCCTGGAGACCACCGTCCGACTCGCGAAGGCCCCCGAGACACACCGCGCGGACCGTCGGGCCGCGGACCACTGAGCAAGGAGCTGACCCGAGCCATGCCCCAGACCGTCGTCATCACCGGTGCGAGCGCCGGGATCGGCCGTGCCACCGCCCGCGAGTTCGCGAAGCGCGGGGCCAACGTCGTCCTCGTCGCCCGCGGCCGGGCCGGACTCGAATCGGCCGCCGAGGACGTCGAGTCGCTCGGCGGCCGGCCCCTCGTCCAGGTCGCCGACGTCTCCGACGCGGCGCAGGTCGAGGCCGCCGCCGACGCCGCCGAGCAGAGGTTCGGGCCCATCGACGTATGGGTCAACTGCGCGTTCAGCACCGTCTTCGCGCCGTTCGACGAGATCACCGCCGAGGAGTTCGACCGGGCGACCCGGGTGACGTACCTGGGCTTCGTCAACGGCACCCGCGCCGCGCTCGAGCGGATGCTGCCCCGAGACCGCGGCACGATCGTGCAGGTCGGCTCCGCGCTCGGGGAACGGTCCGTGCCGCTGCAGTCCGCGTACTGCGGCGCCAAGCACGCCATCAACGGCTTCACGTCGTCGCTCCGCATCGAACTGCTGCACCGCAAGAGCAAGGTGCACGTCACCATCGCGCAGATGCCCGCCCTCAACACCCCGCAGTTCTCGTGGGTGTCCTCGAAGCTTCCCCAGCACCCGCAGCCGGTCGCCCCCATCTACCAGCCCGAGGTCGCGGCCCGCGCCGTCCTGCACGCGGCGGACCGTCCGCGCCGCAAGCAGTACTACATCGGCGCCAGCACGGTGGCGACCCTGTGGGGCAACCGCCTGGTCCCGGCGGTGCTCGACCGCTACCTGGCGCGTACCGGCATCGACTCCCAGCAGACCGACCAGCGCCCGCCGACCGGCAGGAGCAACCTCTTCGAACCGGTCGACCGGACCGAGGACGGCCTGCACGGCGCCCACGGCGTCTTCGACGACCGGTCCCACGGCCGCTCCTGGCAGGCCGCCGTCTCCCGTCACCCCGTCGCGGGCCTGTCGGCGCTGGCGTCCGTCGCCGCCGCCACGGCCTGGCTCGGCCGGCGCGCCCGACGCTGACCAGGACATGTGCCGAAACCATTCCCCGAAGTCGTCGCCGGCGCCAGAATGGTGGCACAGCCACGCGGTTCACGCAGGAACCGCGCTCGGCCGCGCCTCGCGGGGGACGACATCATGGAGCAGCCGGAGCGGGACGAGCGCCTGGCCCGCGCCGTGCTGGAACTGACGGCCACCGCGACGGACGACTTCCACCTCGCCGACCTCCTGCGCGTGCTGACCGAGCACGTGGTGGAACTGCTCGGCGTACCGGCGTCCGGGGTCGTCCTGGTCGACGACCGGGGGCGGCTCGTGGCGGTCACGGCCACCACGGGCGCGGTGCGTCGACTGGGCGTTCGAGAGGCTGAGTTCGACGAAGGCCCGGGCCGCGACTGCTGCGCCGAGCACACCGCTGTCGGCCCGGTGGACCTGGGCACGAGCGCCGCTGCCGAGCGCTGGCCGCGCTTCACCGGGGCCGCCCGCGCCGCCGGATTCGGTGCGGTGGCGGCCCTGCCGATGCGGCTGCGCAAGGAGGCTGTCGGCGCGGTCAACGTGTTCGACACCGCGCCCGACCGGCTGGGCTCTGCCGACCTGCACGTGGCGCAGGTGCTCGCCGACGCGACCACCATCGGGATCGTGCACCGGCGTTTCCGCCGGGAGCTGGCCGACCGCGCCGACCGCCTGCGGACGGACCTGGACCGCCGTATCGCCGTCGAGCAGGCCAAGGGCGCGGTCGCGGCCCGCCTCGGCATCAGCCCGGACGCCGCCCTGCTTCACCTGAGCGCACACGCCCGTGCCCGGCGCATGACGCTGCCGCAGCTGTGCGCGCGGATCGTGACGGAGAGGGGGGACGTCGACCTGCCGGCCCTGCCCGGCGAACCGTACGGAGACTGACCGGCAAGGCGAACCCTACGGAGACTGGCCGGGAGCGCGAACCGGACGGAGACTGGCCGTGAAGTCGGCCGGCTCCGCCGACACGGGGATACGGGGCGGCGGAGCCGGCGGCCGCCCGAGAGCGACCTCCGTATGGTGCCCCGTTGGACCCCCGCGCCACCAGGGCGCTTCGGCGGACCCGGGGGGCGCGCGGCGCCGCCCACGCACTCTAGGCCCGCCGGTGTTTGGCCCCGTAGAAGGCGGACCGGGCCGCTCGGACGCGGGCGCTCTGCCGGTCGGTGTCCCGGGCCCGCGCGAGGGCCGCGCGGAGCGCGTCGGGGTCGGCCAGATGCCCGCTGCCGTCCGGGGCGGTGCGCCACAGGAGGGCGTGGCGCTGCACTCCGGTGAGGGCGTCGGCGTTCGGGGACGGGACGGCGATGCTCTCACCGGTCGTCAGGACGGACGAGGAGCGCGGCTGCGGCGGCCAGGTGTCGGAGTCGTCGGCGTGGGCGAGGATGTAGAAGACGGGGCGCGGCTCGATGTGCTGCTCCAGGACCGGCACCTTCTCGGCGAGGCCCCCGAGCTCCCACAGCACGGTGAGGCCGAGCGGCTGGGTCAGCCGCAGCGCGTCGAAGCGGCGTCCGGTGGGGATCCTCGCCACGTACGGGGGCTGGTCCCACTGCCGCTGAACTTCCACAGGGTCAGGGTGGCAGGACGCCAACCACGTCTCGCCGTCCATGCGTTGACCGTACGCCGCAATGCCGTGCGCGTCAGCCGGACCGGATTACCGGCAGGTTCCGGCCGCGGGCCCTAGACGCGTCCGGTGGGCGACCAGCCCAGCCACCAGATCACCAAGCCGCCCAGGACGAGGAGCAGGAAGATCGCTGCGTTGGTCCTGCGGTAGGTGAGCAGCAGCGCGACGAACTCGCGGATCATGGCGCTCGGCCAGAAGTACGAGGCGGTGCGGGCGCCGATGACATGGCCGCGGACGCCGGTGCGACGGGCGGTCACCGCGGCGCGGAACACGTGGTAGTTGTTCGTGACGATCACGCACCGGTAGTCGGGCTTGGCCTGCTGCATCAGCGCCTTGCTGAACCGCAGGTTCTCCTCGGTGGTGGTCGAGCGGTCCTCGCGCTCGACGAGGTCCTCCGGGAAGCCCCGTGCCACCAAGTAGTCGGCCATCGCGTGGGACTCGGGCAGCTTCTCGTCCGGGCCCTGCCCGCCGGAGGTCAGGAGGATGGGCCGCCTTCCTCTCCGCGAGAGCCTGGCGTGCTCCTCGCGGGCCCGGTCCAGGCGGCTCGCCAGCAGGGGCGGCACGGTGTCGCCACCGATCAGGCCGGAGCCGAGGACGACCACGTAGTCCGCCTTGCGCCGGATGCGCACCCGTTCGTACAGCTGGGCGTAGAGGAGGAAGCAGGCGAAGAGGAAGACGACAAGTCCCGTCAGCACGACGGCGGTCGCCGCCGCCACCAGGAGCGTACGGGTGTGCAGGACCAGCGCGGTGACCAGGAGGCCGAGCAGCGCGATCAGGGCGAGGCCCGCGCCGAGGGACAGCAGGTTGGCCGGGCTCCTGCCCTCCTTGCGCACCATGGTGACGCCGTTGGCGAGCAGGAACCACGCCAGGGCGATGACGCCGAGCGCCGCGAGGACCAGCAGGGCCACCGCCACGTCGCTGCCCAACTGCGGCTTCCTGGCGGCCAGTCGCAGGAACAGCGCGGTCGCCGCGAACACGATCGCGAGGCCGAGGAAGACGGCGTTGCTGACCCGGCGCCGTTCACGCAGCACTCCGAAGCAGAACATGAGGAAACACACGAGCGCCGGAACGTAGGCCAACATGTGGCCATGCTACTGACGTGCGGGAAGCCCCCGGCGCCAGCCCTTGTCGCCGCTCACCGCCGACCGCCGTCGCGGCGCGTCTCCCGCCGCCGCGGACGCCACGCCGGTCACCCCGGCGAGCGTCCGCGTGGCCGACGACTCGCGCCACCAGGCCACCAGTCGCGCCACCACGACTCCGGCGGGGCGGGGGTCCGCGTCCCCGGCCGTCGCGGACGACGGCTCACGGTCGACACGGGGGAGGTGACGGTCATGCGCGCGGCTTCTCGGCCGGCCCAGGGACGGACTCCGCGCGGGGTATGAACATCTCCCCGGACGTCCGGGCGCCGCGCCGGACGCGTCCTTCGTCCGGCCCCGGCCCTGTCTCCTGTGCCGGGCGAGCGCTCGGTTACGTTGATCGTCCCGCACCGGCCGGAAGGAACACGCCCGTTGAGCACCGACAGCACCGACAGCACCGACAGCTACTACGAGCCGATCGACGCCCACCGCTACAAGCCCACCTCGCACGCGAGCGGTGCCTGGGACCCGGACGAGCAGCATTTCAGCCCCCTCGGCGGACTCGTCGTGCACGCCATCGACCGCCACCTGGCCGCGCGCCCCGAGCCCAGCGGCCTGGTCCTGGCGCGGATCGGCTTCGACATCCTCGGGCGCCTCGGTCTGGAGGAGTGCGAGATACAGGTGGAGACGGTGCGGCCCGGCCGCACCATCGAACTGCTCGAAGCCGTCGTCGTCATCGCGGGCCGGGCCGTGGTGCGCGCCCGCGCCTGGCTGCTCGCCCCGGGCGACACCGCCCGGATCGCGGGCGGCGGCCCGGAGCCGCTCACGCCGCCCGAGGACCTCGCGTCCTGGGCGCTGGACGCGGAGTGGCCGGGCGGGTACATCGCCTCGGTCGACGTCCGCCCGGCCTCGCCGCCGCGGCCCGGCCGCACGGCCGCCTGGGTCTCCACGCCGCTGGAACTGGTCGCCGGGCAGCCGAGCAGCGCGCTCGCGTCCTATATCACCCTGGTCGACACCGCGAACGGCATCGCCGTACGGGAGTCGCCCGCCGAGTGGATGTTCCCGAACGTCGATCTCACGGTGCATCTGCACCGGCAGCCGGAGGGCCGCTGGACGGGTCTGGACACCACGGTGACGTTCGGCCCGGCCGGACACGGGGTGACCAGCACCGTCCTGCACGACGTACGCGGCCCGGTCGGCTACGCGGAGCAGATCCTCACCGTCCGCCCGCGGCAGGCGTGACGCCGCGCGCTACTTGCGGATGAGCAGGACGAGCGCCGCGATCACGAGGGCGAGGAGCACGGCGGCGACGCCGTGACGCAGCCGGTGTGCGCGCAGGCCGGGCAGGAAGCGGTCCACGGCGATCCGGCCCGGCCCGGTGAGGGCGAGCCCGGCGGCCCCGGCGGCGAGGAGCAGCTCGTACTCGACGCCGGCGGGCGCGAAGAAGCCGCCGCCCCATTTGACGGCCAGCGCGTTGATCATGGTGCCGAGGACGGCCGCGCCGGCGAGCGGCGTCAGGATGCCGAGGACGAGCCCGAGCCCGCCGAGGGTCTCGCTGAGCCCGGCGACGACCGCCATCATCTTCCCCGACGGGTAGCCGCTCTGCGCGAAGAACTGGCCGGTGCCCTCGATGCCGCCGCCCCCGAACCAGCCGAAGAGCTTCTGCGTGCCGTGCGCGGCGACGGTCAGCCCGAGCGCGACGCGCAGGACGAGCAGGCCGATGTCGTAGGCGTGGGGGGACGCGCTTCGAGGAGTGGTGTCCGCGGCGGACGGGCGGGTCAGGACGGAGGTCATGTGGGGGATCCTTCCGGCGGGTCGGCTGCTGCTTCGCGAGTACAACTTGAACTTTCAAGATCGTGGGCGAGCCTAACCGATGCGTGAAACTTAAACAACGCGGCGGGGGCGGCGCGGACACGACTGACTCGCGCGGTCCAGGGCACATGGACGACATGAAGCTACTGATCATCGTCATCGTCGTCGTCCTGGCCGTGGCCTGGTTCATGAAGTCGCGGAAGGGGCGGTGACCGGCGACCCTGGAGCCATGACGAGTGCCCCGATCATCGTGCACCCGCCGTCGCGCACGGGCGGCCGGCGGGTGACGGCGCGCGGCCAGATCCTCGGCCTCGCGCACTCGGACGACGACGTCGTGGAGTTCCTCCGGCGCGCCGGGCTCGCCGACGCGGAGTCGCTCCTCGACGACCCGGCGTGGGTGAAATGGCGCGGCGGACGCGCCCACCACTACGAAGCGGCGTGAGGAGCCACGACCCGCACGAACCGCGCCGTCATACGGTCACCGGCGGCTGTCCGAAGAGCCAGTTGCCCGGCGCCTGCGGGTCGTCGCTGGTGAAGTACTCCACCACGGCCTGAGGGCCTGGACCGAATCGACGAAGACGCGGTGACGCGGCGGGCGCCCGTGTCGACCCTCGTGTCAGCCGGGCCTGACGAACGAACGGCCTAGCCGGGACTGCGGTATTCGCTCTCCTCGGCAAGCCTTGACGTGTGGAGTTTCCTGTCGCTGTCGCGCTCGCCGAGTCCGTGCCCACGCTGCCCACCGGAGCCGACTGGTGGTACGAGCCCAAGTTCGACGGCCAGCGGCTCGTCATGCACCGCACCGAGGAGGGGGTGAAGTGCCACGCGCGGTCCGGGCGCACCGTCACCACCGCGTGGATGGAGCTCGTCGCCGCCGGGCAGGGCGCGCTGCGCCCCGGGACCGTCCTCGACGGCGAGGCCGTCGTCTGGATCGACGGCCGCCTCGACCTCGCCGCCGCGGAGGCGCGCGGGAACGCGACGCCCCGCCGGGCGTCCGCGCTCGCGGCGGAGTACCCCGCGTACTACGCCGTGTGGGACTGCCTCGCCGTGGACGGCGTGGATCTGCGCGAGCGCCCCTACCGGGAGCGGCGCGCGGCGCTGCTCGACGTCCTCGCCGACGCGCAGCCGCCGATCCGGCCCGTGCCCGCGACGGACGACGCGGAGGTGGCGCGGGTGTGGTTCGAGCAGCTCCAGGCGCAGGGCGTCGAGGGTGTCGTCGCGAAGCGCGCGGAGTCGCCCTACCGGCCGGACCTGGTCTGGCAGACGGCCAGGCACAGCGAGACGGTGGACGCGGAGGTCGTCGGCTATGTGGGGCCGGCCGTCCAGCCGCTGCGGGTTGTCGTGCGGCTGCCGGACGGCCGGCACCTGCTGTCGCAGACGGTGATCGCCCAGGTCGCCGCCGACATGGCCCGCCACATCACGGACTCGGGCCCCGGCCGGCGGGCCCGGACGGACGACGGGGAGACGTACACGACGACGGGCCGCGGCCTGGTGGTGGAGGTCGTCGCGGGAACGACACGGCATGCGACGGTGACCCGAGTGCGGTGACGTCTCTGGGACGCCGGGGCGTAGTCAGCGCGCGGGGCACCCGGGCACGGTGACGTCTCCGAGTGACCCATGGCGGCCCGCGGTGAGGCTCGGCGGGTTCGCGGTCAGCCCGCAGGCTGTGCAGGCCCGCACGGTGAGGCCCGGCGGGTTCGCGGTCAGCCCGCAGGCTGTGCAGGCGCGCGCGGTGAGGCTCGGCGGCGCAGGCTGTGCAGGCCCGCACGGTGAGGCCCGTGGGCCCGACAGACCCGTGGGCCCGACAGACCCGTAGGCCCGCGGTCCCGCAAGCCCGCGGTCCCGCAAGCCCGCGGACCTGCAAGCCCGCAGGGCCTGCGCCTACGAACCCTTGGGCCCGCAAACCCGTGGCCCCGTGAACCCTTAACTCGCAGGCCCTGCAGGTTGCAGGCACCGCAGCTTGCAGGCCGTGCAGGTCGCAGGTTGTCAGGCCAGCGAGCTGTCAGGCCCCGGGCGCTCAGGTTCCCGCGCCGTCCGCAGCCATGCCGTCGTCCACGCCGGGAGCAGGCCGTCCCGCACCGGGCCGGAGGCCAGCAGCACCTCGCCCGCCGGGAGCGGCACCGGGGCGTCGGACAGGTTGCTGACGGTGTGCCAGCCGCCCGCGCGGGCGAAGTGCAGCAGCCCGCGCTCCGTCTGCCGGTCCGTGCTCAGCCACGTCAGACCCTCGTCTCGTACGA
Source organism: Streptomyces sp. NPDC016845 (assembly GCF_044332585.1). Lineage (NCBI taxonomy): Bacteria > Bacillati > Actinomycetota > Actinomycetes > Kitasatosporales > Streptomycetaceae > Streptomyces > Streptomyces sp. NPDC016845. The sequence continues at coordinate 140,978 of NZ_JBIRPI010000018.1, forward strand.
GCGCGCGGCGCAACCGCAGGGCCGCGCGGTACAGCTCCAGGACCGAGCCCTCGTCGCCCCGCTGGACCTCGGCCGCGTACCGGCCCCAGTCCGCGGGCTGCGGCAGCCAGGAGCCGCCGGTGCCGAAGCCGAAGCTCGGGCCCCCGGCGGTCCAGGGCAGCGGCACCCGGCACCCGTCGCGGCCCTTGACGAGCCCGCCGCTCCGTACCCACATAGGGTCACGCAGGTCCTCCCGGGCCAGATCCGCGACCTCGGGAAGCCCCAGCTCCTCGCCCTGGTACACGTATGCGGAGCCGGGCAGCGCCAGCATCAGGAGGGCGGCGGCGCGGGCCTTGCGCAGCCCCGACTCCAGGTCGGGCGCGGGCTGTCGCCCGTCGGTGAGCAGCCATGCCTCGATGTCCGGCTTGGCGGATCCGTCGGGCAGGGCGTAGCGGGACGGGTGGCGCACCACGTCGTGGTTGGAGAGCACCCAGGTGCTGGTGGTGCCCGCGCCGCGGGCGTCGGCAAGCCCGGAGCCGATGGTGGCCCGCAGCTCGGCGGCGTTCAGGCGCGCGTAGAGGAAGTCGAAGTTGAACGCCTGGCCGAGCCCGTCCGGCGAGGCGTACGCGGAGCGCCGTGAGGCCCGGACCCAGGCCTCGGCGACGGCGAAGCGCGGCGGGTCGTACGCGTCGAAGACCTTCCGCCAGCCCCGGTAGATCTCGTGCACGGCGTCCCGGTCCCACAGGGGGTGGCTGCCGTCGTCGGGCAGGGTGCCCGGCTGGTAGTCGGCACCGTCGCCGAGGTCGCGCAGCGGTTCGCCGAGGTCTTTGGCGAGGCCGTGGGCGACGTCGATGCGGAAGCCCGCGACACCCCGGTCCGACCAGAAGCGCAGGGTCTCGTGGAAGTCCTCGCGCACCTCGGGGTTGCCCCAGTCGAAGTCGGGCTGCTGCGGTGCGTAGAGGTGGAGGTACCACTGTCCGTCGGGGACCCGGGTCCAGGCGGGCCCGCCGAAGCTGGACGGCCAGTCGGTGGGCGGGAGTTCGCCGTGCGCGCCCTTGCCGTCACGGAACACGTAGCGCTCGCGCGCGGCGGAACCGGGTCCGGCGGCGAGCGCCTCCTGGAACCAGCGGTGCCGGTCGGAGGAGTGGTTCGGCACGATGTCGACCATGATCTTCAGGCCGAGCCGGTCGGCCTCGGCGACCATCGCGTCGAAGTCGGCAAGGGTGCCGAGCCGCGGGTCGACGTCCCGGTAGTCGGCGACGTCGTAGCCGCCGTCCGCCAGCTCGGAGGGGTAGAACGGGCTGAGCCAGACGGCGTCCACGCCGAGGTCCGCGAGGTGGGGGAGGCGGGAGGTGACGCCGGCGATGTCGCCGATGCCGTCGCCGTCGGAGTCGGCGAAGCTGCGCGGATAGACCTGGTAGACGACGGCCTGCCGCCACCAGTCCGCGTCGGTCGACGGTCCGGCGGAGGCGTGGTGCTGGGTCATGCGGGGCCTTTCGGAGGCGTGCGAGCTTTCACAGCGTGCGAGAAGAAGCAGGGGGGCGGGCGTCAGCCCTTCACCGCTCCCGTGGTCATGCCGGACACGATCGACCGGCGGAAGATCAGCACCAGGACCGCGATGGGCACGGTGGCGACCATCGCCCCGGCGAAGATCACCCCGTACGGCACCTGGTACTGGCTGGTGAACAGGGCGATGCCGACGGGGACCGTGCGCCGGTCGTCGGCGCCGTTGAAGGTGAGGGCGAGCAGGAACTCGGACCAGGTGGCGGTGAAGGAGAAGACCCCGGCGGTGAACAGGCCAGGACGGGCCAGCGGCAGGATGACGGCCAGCGCGGTGCGCAGCGGCCCCGCGCCGTCGACGGTCGCGGCCTCCTCCAGCTCGCGCGGGATGCCGCTGAGGTAGTTGCGGAGAATCCAGATCGCGAAGGGCAGGTTCAGCGCCACGTACGGGATGACGAGGCCGGGGTAGCTGTTGAGCAGCCCCGCCTGACGCTCCATCAGGAACAGCGGGACGAGCATGGCGATCGGCGGGAACACCGACAGCATGAGCAGCACCGTCATGATGGTGCCGCGACCGCGCAGGGGCAGCCGGGCGAGCGCGTACCCGGCGAGGAAGGCCAGGGACAGGATCAGGACGGTCGACGCGGAGGCCACGACGACACTGTTCAGGAAGTAGCGGCCGATCCCGTTGCGGTCGAAGGCGATGTCGTAGTTGCCGAGCGTGGGGTCGTCGGGTACGAGCGTGGGCGGCGTCGCGCTGATCTCGCCCGGTCCCTTGAGCGACGCGGAGACCATCCAGAGCAGCGGCAGCGTCGTGCAGACGACGATGAGGAGCCCGCCGAGGTTGACGAGGTTGACGTACCTGCGGACACCGGTGCGTGGCGTGCGGCGGCTCATGCCTGGCCTCCTTCGTCGACCTGGGTGCGGAAGACGCGCAGCGACAGCAGGCAGCAGCCCATGACGATGGCGGCGGTGAGGACGGCGACCGCGGCGCCGCCGCCGAAGTCGAGGTTCTGGAAGAGGATCCGGTAGCCGAGGATCGCCACCGACTGGGTTGCCGTGCCGGGCCCGCCCTGGGTGAGGACGAACGGCAGGTCGAAGATGCCGAACGCCTGGAGGATGCGGAAGAGGACCGCGATGGCGACGATGGGCCGCAGCTGCGGCAGCGTCACCTTCCAGAAGGTCGTCCAGGTGCTCGCGCCGTCGATCTCGGCGGCCTCGTAGACGTCGCCCGGAATCAGCATGAGGCCCGCCAGGACGACGATCGCGACGAACGGCGTCGTCTTCCACACGTCGACGGCCACCATCGCCGCCATCGCGGGCACCGGCTCGCCGAGAATGTCCGGCTGACCGCCGAAGAGCTGCCCGCAGAGCCAGCTGACCGCGCCGTACGTGCTGTTGAAGAGGTACGACCACAGCTGCGCGGCCACGACGTTGATCAGCGCCCAGGGCAGCAGGAGCAGCGCGAGGATCCAGCCGCGGGCGGCGCCGAGCCGCTCGAGGACGAGGGCGACGACCGTGCCGAGGACGAGTTCGAGGAAGACCGAGACGACCGTGAAGCCCAGGGTGAAGGCCAGCGCCTGGTACCACTCGGGGCTGGTCAGCAGCGCCTCGTAGTGCGCGAGCGTCGGCGACCCCAGGCGCAGGCCGCCGTAGTCGAGCTTGACCTCGCAGAAGGAGAGGATCAGCGAGAAGAGGACGGGGAAGACCGTCACGGCCCCCACGACCAGGAGCGCGGGCGAGGCGAACAGCCAGCCGGCCCGGCGGCGCGGCGAAGCGCTTGCCCTCTTCACGCGCGGCGGCGGATCGGCTCTCGGTGACGGATCGGGGGCGGGCGGGGTCCTCACCCGCGATGCGGAGTTCACTGAGCCTTCCCTTCCAGCGCCTTGCGCAGCCCCTCGCGCGCGGCACGTACTCCGGCGGCGGGGGAGAGGTCGCCCCCGACCACGCCGTTGACGGGTGTGTAGAGCGCCTTGCTGACCTGCGGGTAGTACGGGGTCTGCACCGGCCGGTCGACGAGGTGGAGGTCGGCGGCGCGCAGCACGGTCGGGTCGTCCGCCGCGCGCGCCTCCTTGCTCCGCAGCGCCGAGGCCAGCGCGGGGACGACGCCCGCCTCCCGGGCGAGGAGGCGCTGCACCTCGTCCCCGGCGCAGAACCGGGCGAACTCCAGCGCGGCGCCCAGCTCCTGCGAACTGGGGTTCACGAAGTTGCTCCAGCCGCCCGCGCAGGAGATCCCGGAGCGGCCGGTGCCCTCGAAGCCGGGGCGCGGCGCGACCCCGACCTTGCCCGCGACACCCGAGACCTTCGGGGTGTTCGCGTTGACCCACGCGTAGGACCAGTTGCGCAGGAACAGTCCGCGGCCGCCGACGAACGCGTCCTGCGCGTCGGACTCCTCGTACGTCGTCACACTGCGCGGCGTCACCCCGCTGGACGTGAACTTCGCCATCAGGGAGAACGCCCGCTCGGCCGCGTCGCCGCCGAGCGCCGCCCTGCCGTGGCCGTCCAGGATCGGCGCGCCCGCGTCGGCGAGGAACTCGGCGACGTTGGCGGTCAGCGCCTCGGTCACCGCGGCCTGCCACAGGAAACCGGCGGAGACGTCCCCGGCGCGCTGCACCGTGCGGGAGGTGTGCAGCAGCTCCTCCCAGCTCCTGGGCACCCGCAGACCGTGCTTGACCAGCAGATCCTTACGGTAGAAGAGGTAGGTGCTGTCCGTGAAGAACGGCACCGCGTACACCTTGCCCTGGTACGTGGAACTGCGCCGCAGCGCCGCCGGATAGGCGTCCCAGAAGCCCTCGGGGAGCAGCGTCTCGACCGGCAGCGCGAGCGAGGAGTGGCCGAACTGTGCGGGCCAGGTCGTGTCGCCGAGGTACACGTCGGGCTGTGGTGAGCCGCCCGCGAGCTGGGTGGCGATGGCGCTGCGGTTGCCGTCGCTGGTGGACAGTGCGTTGATCTTCGTGACGCGGATGCCGGGGTGGCGGCGCTCGAACGCCCGGATGATCAGGTCGGCCACGACGGCGCCGCGCCGCGAGGGGATCTCGGAGACCCACCACGTCAGCCGCGCCCCCGGCCTCGGGGTGGCGGCCGCCTGTGAGAGCAGGTCGTCGAGGTTCTTGCCCCCGCATCCGGACAGCAGACCCGCGGCGACGGCGCTCACGCCGCCCGCCAGCAGGGCTCTGCGTTTCAGGGTCATGGCACGCTCCTCACCTTTGAGTGCCGCCCAATGACAGCGCTAGCACCGTACGAACCTCGTTTTCGCGCTGTCAATGGGGGAGTTACGGTTAGTTCAGGTCGACGGCGTCGATCCGTTGCAAGATTTCATGACAGCGCTGTCACTCGATGATCATTCGCGGCGCGTCCCTGTGTTAGCGTCCCGGGCATGGCCGGTGAGAATGGCGCCACGCTCGCGGATGTCGCTGAGCGGGCCGGAGTGTCCCCCTCGACCGTCTCGCGCACGATGCGCGGCCTGTCGACGGTGTCGCCCGCGACCCGCGCACGGGTCGAACAGGCGGCGCGCGAGCTGTCGTTCTCGATCTCGCGCAGCGCCTCCAGCCTGGTCACGGGGCGCACCGGCCGGGTCGCCGTCCTCGTACCGAACCTGGAGTCCTGGTTCCTCGGCGCCGCGCTGGCCGGCATGGCCCCCGCCCTCGCCGAGGCGGGCATGGACATGCTGGTCTACAGCGTCACCACGCCCGAGGAGCGCACCCACTTCTTCGACCGCCTGCCCGCGCGCCGCAACGCCGACGCGCTGCTCGTCGTCAGCTTCGCGCTCTCCCCGGCGGAGCGGGGGCGCCTCGACGACCTCGGCCTGCCGCTGGTCTTCGTCAGCCAGCACGAGGAGCACCGGGCCAGTGTGTACGTGGACGACGCCGAGGCCGCCCTGCGCGGCACCCGGCACCTGCTCCACCTCGGCCACCGGCGCATCGCCTACCTGGAGCCCGCCGACGCCTCCGGCTTCGCCTGGAGCAGCAGGGCGCGCCTCGACGGCTACCGCACCGCGCTGGCGGAGGCGGGCGTCGAGCACGACGAGGAGCTCGTGCGGCAGGTCGCCGACTGGCAGGGGCCGGTCCTCGACGCCGCGGTGGGGCGGCTGCTGAGCCTTCCGCGACCGCCCACGGCGATCTTCGCCGAGACGGACGACATAGCCTTCCGCCTGCTCACGGTGTTGCGCGGGGCCAACGTCCCGGTGCCCGCCCGGATCTCGGTCCTGGGCTTCGACGACCACGCGATGGCCGGCGCCTGGGACCTGTCCACGATGGCGCAGCCCGTACGCCGACTCGGCCGTGCCGCGGCCGAGTTGGCGCACACGGTCATCCAGGACCCGGACGGCAATCTGGAGCGCCATGTGGTGCTGCCGGTCGAACTCATCCCGCGCGGCAGCACCGGCCCGGCGCCGGAGAGCACCTAGCTCGGGCGCTCGCGCTGACGGTGCGGGTGCGCCGGGTAGACGCCGAGGACGCGCACCTCGGACGAGAAGAAGCGCAGCTCTTGCAGGGCGAGGGCGACGCGCGGCTCGTCCGGGTGGCCCTCGACCTCGACGTAGAAGCAGCTCGGGTTGAGCCCGGCGCCCATCTGATAGCTCTCGATCTTCGTGAGGTTCACCGCGTTGCTGGCGAAGCCGCCCAGCGCCTTGTACAGGGCGCTGGGGATGTTCCGCACGGCGAAGAAGAGGCTCGTCATCGTCGGCCCCGCGTCGAGCGGCGCGAAGGCGGCGTCCCGGGAGAGGACCACGAACCGCGTCGTGTTGTCCGGGTCGTCCTCTACCCCGGCGCGCAGCACGTCGAGCCCGTAGTGCGCGGCCGCGGCGGGTGGGGCGAGCGCCGCGTGGCGCGGGTCGCCCAGCTCGGCCACCTCGCGGGCGGCCCCGGCCGTGTCGTCGCTGACGAGGGTGCGCCAGCCGCCCTCGCGCAGGATCTTGCGGCACTGGCCGAGCGCGTGCACGTGGCTGCGCACGCACTCCACCTGGTCGAGAGCGGTCCCGGGGGCGCCCACCAGGTCGAAGTGGATCGCGAGGAAGTACTCGCCGATGACGAACAGGCCCGACTCCGGCAGGAGGTGGTGCACGTCGGCGACGCGGCCCGCCGCGGAGTTGTCCACCGGGATGACCGCCAGGTCGGCGGCGCCGAGCGTCACGGCGTCAAGCGCCTGCTCGAAGTTCGAGCAGGGCAGCTCGGCGCTGCCGGGGAACAGCGCTTGGGTGGCGGCCGCCGAGTTGGAGCCGAATTCGCCCTGGTAAGCGACGGTCGTCACTGTCAGACACCTCTCAGCCGGGGACCGGCCTCATCGGGTAGTGCTCTGGTGCTACGTGTGTGGTGAAAGGGCCACCGTAGCCCGCGGACGAGGTGGAGCCGTGCCGCTGTCCACCACGAGAGACCGCGGAGGCCGCCGGCCGACCGCGAGATCGGGTGCGGACCGGGGGTGCGATGGTGCGGGATCACCGTCATGCCGACAGCGCTGCACGAGCCGGGGACCGGTCGGCTGGGCGAGATCATGGGCGTGCCGCCGGTTTCCGTGCACTCCCCGAGACGAGGGACCGGTCCGGTACCGGGGCGCGGCGGAGGTCGCGGAGGTCGCGGAGGTCATGGACGGATGTACGGCCGGGTCATGATCTCCATGTTGTGCCCGTCCGGGTCCTCGAAGTACGCGCCGCGACCGCCGAACAAGGTGTTGACCCTGCCGGGTTCGGTGTGCCCGGGGTCGGCGTAGTAGGTGGCCCCGAGCGTCTCCAGGCGGTCGATCATGGGGTCGAAGCGCGCCTCGGCCACGAGGAACGCGTAGTGCTGCGACTGGATCGGCTCGTCCCGCTTCTCGTAGTAGTCGAGCGTCACGCCGTTGCCGAGGTCGACGGGCAGGAACGGGCCGAACGGGGTACCGACCTCGAGCCCGAGGACGGCGGCGATGAACTCCGCCGACAGGTGCCGGTCGCTCGCGTAGACGGCGGTGTGGTTCAACTCGACGGTGAGCGCCGCCCGCTCGGGCGCGTGCGGGTACTGCGGGGTGTGTGACATACGTGTGTGGCTCCGGGTCTCTGGATGTGTCAGGGCGCGGTGCCGCGGGCGGGCACCGGAGAAGGACACGGAGACGACGGCGGGCCTCTCGCCCGCCCCGCGCTCACGCCGGGGCCGGGACCCTCACTCGTGCGTGGCCCAAGGCCGACCCGGCAGTCACGGGGCCGACCCTAGCCGCCCCGCACCCGGCGGAGCAACGTCTCACACCTTCGGTGCGAACTGCCCCGAGCCGCGATAGGGCGAGGCGATCAAGGGGCAGCAGACGCCCATGACCCAGAAACACGATGAGCCCGCCCTCGCACACCAGCGGCCCGAAGGTGTCAGTGACGCGACCGTGGAGGCCCTCGGGTCGGTGTCCAAGGCCCTGGAGACGGTGGAGCAGGCCCGCGGCCACCTCTATGCCTTCCACCAGCTGACCGGCACCGCCGACCTCGAACTGGGGCGCGCCGTCGGCCTCTTGCGCTCCGCGGGACACGAGAAGTGGGCCGAGCGGATCGACCGCGAGCTGGTCGGGCGCAACGTCCTTGAGGGCCGGTGGACCTTCCAGGTCGTCGAGGAGTACGACACCTGCTTCTACACGCCGTACAAGGACACCGAGCGCCAGGTGCGCGACGACCTCGCCCAGGGGCGTACGCACCTGTACGAGTCGGAGATGAAGGAGGCCCGCCGCACGAAGGGACACCCGGACCACACCGCGCGCCCCGACAGCGCGACCTGAGACACCGGGACACCTCCCTCCGGCACCGCGGAGTGGGACAACCTGGGAGTCAGACCCCACGCAAGGACGTGACCTCGTACGTCATCGCCGAACTCGGCGACTTCCCCTGGCAGGTGAGCCGGTGGGGCGGTGTGCGGCGCGAGCGCACCTCGACGTCGTAGACCGCCGCGACAGGCGGCCGGCCGGCCAGGCGGATCCGCCAGAAGTCGTGGTCGCGGACCGTCGATACGACGGCGTACGCGTGCCGGCCCGCCGGACCGGCCCGTCCGAGGACAGCCGCCACCGCCGCCTGCTGGGGCGGGAAGAGATCCGTGTAGCCGCGCAGGTGGGTGGCGTGGACCCGGTCCGCCAGATGCTCCTCGACCGTGGTGACGGCCGAGCCGGCGGTGAGGCCGCCGTAGTAGACGCCGTCCGGCACGACCACGACGTTGGCGGCGAACCGGTCCCCGCCCACATGAGTGCACTCCCAGACCAGATGCGGCCACCGCTCGCTGAGCGCGCGTCCGACCGGGCGCCCGCGCACGGCGCAGCAGACGTCGTGCAGTCCGTGCGCGCAGACGAGGACGACCGGAGGGTGCCCCGGCTCCCCGGGTGCGTCGAGGGCGTCGACGATTGCGGCGAGGTCCTGGTCGCGGCTCCACGCGCCCCACACCTGGCGGTCGGCGCCGTCGGTGCCGTGGCGCAGCACGGCCCAGCGCCGGGGACCGCCGCCGGGCAGGAGACGGCCGTGCCGCCTGATCAGGAGAATGCGGGCGCGCACCTTCCGCGCCGCGCCGAACACGAGCATCTTGATCTCCGGTGCCAGGCCGAGCCCGTCGAAGCCGTTGTGCGGCCAGCCGCCCCGGTACTCGATGAGGACCCACACCGAGCCGTACGGGGCGGTGCCCGCGAGCGTGTCGCCGCGCTCCAGGGCGGCGTCGGCACAGAAGAAGCGCGCGGCAGCGGTCACCGCGGCCCCGTCACCGCTCCGCGGGCATCAGGACGCCCGCGCGCAGGAGTCTTTCGACGAGGGCGAGCCCCAGCCGGCCGGCGGTGTGGACGCCGCCGTCGAGGAGGCGGGCGACGGACGGCAGGTCGGCCTCCGTGAGGTCGAGCCAGCCGACGCGGGTGGACAGGCGTTCACCGTCGAGGCGGGCGTCGAGCGCCGCGCGGAGCCGCACCGGCGAGTCGGGCGCGAGGGCGTCGACGGCCGCGAGCTGGGCCAGCGGCCCCAGCGGCGCGGGCCGCGCCCGACCGCGCCGGGCCCGGTGGAACAACGGCGCGGGATCGGCCCGCGCGAGCGCGGCGGCGAGGCGTTCGCGCACGAACTCCAGCTCATCGTCCGGCCCTGCGGTGCCGAGCGGCAGGGAGGCGCGCATGTGCGGGTCGTCGCGCAGGAGCGCGAGCGCGGCCTCGGCGAGGTGTTCGGCCAGCGCGTGCCGCGTCCAGGTGTGTACCCCGAGCGTCAGATGGACCGAGACGGCGCCCCGCGCCTGGGCGGCGTGCAGCCAGCCCCGCGGCAGGTAGAGGACGTCGCCCGGTTCGAGGACGGTGTCGAGGAACGGCTCGCCCCCCGCGGCCTCGGCCACCGCCGTACGGTGCTCGGTCCAGGGCTGGTCGCGCAGCGGGTCCGGGTGGACCGGCTCGTGGATCGTCCACCGCTTGGACCCGGCGATCTGGACGACGAACACGTCATGGACGTCGTAGTGCGCGTCGAAGCCGCGGTTCTGCGGGGGCGTGACATAGGCGTTGGCCTGCACCGGATGGCCCAGTTCGGTGCCGAGCCGGGAGCTGAGGTCCGCGACCGGCTGCCAGGTGCGGTGCAGCGCCTGGAGGACGAGGGTCGCCCCGTCGGCGAAGTGGCGCCACAGCGCCGTGTCGTCGAGCTGGTCCCCGACCGTCGCGCCGGCACCGCCCGGAGAGGTGAACGACGCCTCGGGCAGCGTGGCGCCGTCCTTGGCGACGCGCAGGAACGGCGTACGCAGTCCGCGCCGTGAGATCAGCTCGTCGACGGCGGACGCGGAGAACAGGTCGGAGAAGTCGCCTGCGGCGCGGTGGAGCAGGGGCACGCGTCCCCACACGTCGCGGGCGAACTCCTCCCGGTCCAGACCGGTCAGACGCGTTTCGAGGATGCCGGCGCCCGTGGTGGCGCCGGCATCCCGGAGTGCGATGGGGGGCGTGCTCAAATGGAGCCGCCCTACTTGTCGGCGCTGCCGTCGGCGCCACCGTCGTGGACGCCCGGGGTGCCCGACGCGCCGCCGTCCGCGGGGCCCTCGGCTCCACCGTCGGCTCCGCCGTCGTGGACGCCGGGCGTACCGGCCGCGCCGCCGTCCGCGGGGCCTTCCGCTCCGCCGTCGGCGCCGCCGTCGTGGACGCCGGGGGTGCCCGACGCGCCGCCGTCCGCGGGGCCCTCGGCTCCGCCGTCGGCGCCGCCGTCGTGGACGCCGGGCGTACCGGCCGCGCCGCCGTCCGCGGGGCCCTCGTTCGGGTTCGGGTCCTGCTCGGGGTTGCTCATGGTTCCTCCTGGAGAACGAACGGCTGGGAGCGAGCGGGCGGCACCTGTTCCGCACCCCCTCGGTGCTTAACAAACTCGCTCACCCGGTCCGCACCGGCAACCGGAGACGATCGGGCATGGCATGCTGCCGAACGAGCGGGAACGAGAAGGAGGGGCGCATGGCGGACCAGGGGACGACGGCGGTCCTGGCCCTGGTGCCGGACGCCCGGCCACTCCTGGAGCTGGCCGCGGAGGTGGATCCGCGAGCGGTACGGCCGGGGATCCCCGCCCACGCCGCGCTGCTCTACCCGTGGCTGCCCGCCGACCGCGTCGGCGCACCGGAGCTCGACCGGCTGCGGGCCGTGCTCCCGCCCGGCCCGGTCCCGGCCCGCCTGACCACGGTCGAGCGGACCGGCGGCTTCGTCGGCGTCCCGGTGCCCGGGCTACGAGGTGCGGCGAGGGCCGTGCGGACCGCGTTCCCGGCGCAGCTCCCGTACGGGGGCCGGTTCGGCGCCGACCCGCCCGTGCACGTCACCGTGGCCCTGGACACGGAGCCGGACACCGCCGCGGAGATCGCCCGCCGGGCCGGTGCCCGGCTGCCCCTCACCATCGAGATCCCCGCCCTGCACGTCGTCGCGCTCACGCCCGACGGCTGGCGGACGGTGGCGGAACTTCCGCTGACGCCCTGACGCGTGCACTGCGCTCACGTTCTGAAACCCGGTGGCGCCCGGCGCGAAGATCGGGGAGGCTCCCGGCCATGGCAGCCATACGGATCGGGGCCCTGGCACCGCTCAGCCACCCCGGCTGGACCGAGGCGGGCGCGCACTTGCTGGCAGGTCTCGAACTGGGCGTGCGCGAGGTCAACGACGGCGGCGGAATCGACGGCCGCCCGCTCGAACTGGTCGTCAGGGACACCGCCGCCGACCCCGGGAAGGCCGTGGCGGCGATCGACGAACTGGCCGCCTCGGGCGTGGCCGCCGTCGCGGGGGAGTACCACAGCGTCGTCGCCCGCTCCGCTGCCACCAGGGCCGACGAGCTCGGACTGCCGTTCCTGTGCTCGTCGGCGGTGCTCGACACGCTCACCGGCCGGCCGACGCCGTGGGTCGCGCGGCTGTGCCCGCCGCAGTCCCGCGGCTGGCGGCTCTACGCCGACTTCCTGCGCGGCGCGGGCCACACCCGTATCGCCGTCGCGGCGCAGCCGAGCGTCTACTGGGCCGCGGGGACCGCCATCCTGCGCGACCGGCTCGCGCCGCACGGCGCCACCGTCATCGACCTCGACATGCGCACGCTCGCTCCGGCGGCGGTCGGCGACGCGCTCGTCGCCCACGGCGCGACCGCCCTGCTCCTGCTCGTCGGCCACCCCGGACCGGCGGTCGATCGTCCGGTCCGTCCGCCGCGACCCGCGCCTGGCCGGCCTCATGATCGGAGCCCCCGCCGGGCAGCCGGAGTTCGCCGGGTGGGCGACCGCGCTGGGCGAGGACGGCGCCGCGATCCCGTTCCTGCGCTATCTGCCCGAGCACCTCAGCCCCCTGGGCACACGCGTCGCCGCGACACTCCGCCGCCACCGCACGGACCTGCCGTCCTTCGTCACCTTCGAGGGCTACGACGCGGCCACGGTCCTGGCCGAGGTGATGCGCTCGCACGGTACGGAGCGGGCGCGGATCGCCGAGGCCTGGCCGCGTGTGTCGGTCGAGGGCACCCGGGGGCGGATCGCGTTCGCCCGTACGCAGGGCGGCGATGTGTGGCAATGGAACGGGGCGCCGATCCAGATCGTGGACCGCGATCCGGCGGAGCCGGGCCGTTTCCGGGTACTGCGAGCCGCCTGATCCGGCGCGTCGGATGTGGCGGGGCGGGCGGTCCCCCGACCACCGAACAGGGAGCGCCCGCCCGGGCCACGGGCAGACCCGCGGACGGGGGGCGTGACACGAGCCTGCGCAGCGGCCGAGTGCCCCGGGCCCGCACACACAAACGCCCCCGACGCCCCGCCGGTCACACCCGCACACGTGTGAGGGGGCGGCTTCCTTGCGTGGAAGCCGCCCCCTCACCCGGTCGGGGTCGTGCCGTCAGGCCCTCGGGCCGTCAGCGCTTGCCGATGTCCTTGGTCTTCTCCTTGGCCTGGCGGGCGTCGCCCTTCATCTGCTGGGCGCGGCCTTCGGCGGTGAGGCGCTCGTTGCCCACGGCCCGCCCCGCGGCGGCCTTCGCGGCGCCCGTGGCCTGCTCGGTCTTCGCCTTGGCCTTCTCGTTGGCGGTCATGTCCGCTCACGCTCCCTTGGCATCGACATCATGTGCTGGACATCCGCCTGGCCGGTAAACGGGCCGATAAACATGTGTGCCGCGAGCCATGTCATCCGCATGTCGTCGTCCCCACGTCCCCACGTCGTTCCGATGTCGTCCTCACGTCGTCCAGGAGCAGATCGAAACGCCGTCGCGTGCCCTGCAACTCGTGAAAGAAACGCTGGTTTTGTGTGTTTGTAGGGGAGGGCTAAGAGCAAACGATGGCCAGGAGGTAATAACAATGGTTCCCCTGCTTCTGGTTCTTCTTCTGGCTCTGATCCTCTTCGGCGCGGGCTTCGCCCTGAAGGCGCTGTGGTGGATCGCGATCATCGTGCTCGTGGTGTGGCTGCTCGGCTTCGTGGTCCGGCCGGCGGCGAGCGGCGGCCGCAAGGGCCGCTGGTACCGGTGGTGACCCGCGGCTGAACGCCCGGACGTTCCGTGGACCGGCGCGACGCCACGGGCGGTGGTGAGTGCGCGCCGAGGGGTGGGCCCGGCCCGGGACGGCCGGGCCCACCCGCTTTTGTTCGCGGGGCCGAGTGTGTGCGAGGGTGCTCCACATGACGTCCGGCAGCGGGAAAGTACGCTTTGACCAGCAAGAACGTGTGGCAGTTGTCACCGTCAGCGGAGAGATGGACCTGCATGACCTGACCGAGGTCGTCGACGGTTTCGCGCAGGCACTCTCCGACGCCGCGACGGACGCGACCCTGATCGACCTCTCGCGCGTGACCTTCGCCGACAGCGTCTTCCTCAACCAGCTCCTGGTCACCTACACCGGCCACGGTGTGAAGGGGCGCCCGCTGACCCTGTGCGGACCGCTGCACCCCTCTCTCGTGCGGCTGCTCGAACTCACCGGCACGGACACGGTCCTCCCGCTCGCGACGGACCGCCAGGACGCCCTGCTGCGCCTGCGCATGACCGACCCGTCCTGAGACGGGCCGGAACGGGACCGGTCCGCTCCGGGCTACGCCACCGAGGTCCAGTCCGCAGGGCGGGCCGTGTCGGCGTCGCGGTCGCGTCGCAGGTGCCGCTTCTCGTTGACCCGGGCCAGGGCCCACAGGGCGGCGGACGCCGGGAGCGCGGCCCAGAGGACGTAGAGGGCGGTGCGGTACCGGTCGGCGTCGAGCCAAGCGACGGTCGCCGCGCCGGCCATGGCGAGCGCGAGATGCGCGCACAGCAGGCGGCCGAGATTTCGGGCGAGAGCGGTGGCGGTGTGCGTGGTCACCGGGTGAACTCCTGGCGGGTGCCGACCCCACGGGGGGCCGGTGCGGGTGGTGCGGGGCAGGAGTGGGGGGAGATGGTGCGGCCGAGCTCGGGGGGCGCCGTGGGCGCGTGGTGAGAGTGCCCACGCGGCGGCCGATGATGTCCGCGATTTGTGGTCGTTCACCGAAAGTGTCGTTAGAGGGCAAATTGCCACTAAAGATCGTTCAGGTCGTGACATACCGACCTGCGCGACCGGTCCGGATCTGGCGTGAAACGTGACCCCGCCGATCAAAGTCTGTCCGGGTGGCCGGAGTCCGTTCACTCGTTTGGCCTAATGCCGTCGCTCCGGCCGACCGGTGCCGATCCCGGGCTCCGCCGTTCGGCGGCGCCGACCACCCCGTATCGCCACGGCAATTCAGGTTGCCGCATGGACATTTCGGGTGTTTTGGTGAGGTGGTTGGGGCACTGCCACAGTGCTGATGTCGACGCAGAGGAGCAGCGATGATGCTCACTCTTCAGTCCACGAGCCTCGTGCTCGACAAAGAAGTCGTCGAAGGGTTGATGGTTCCATCGGAAGCGCCGGTGAGTGACGCTCCCGTTCCCGGACCGGAGGACGGTGGCACGGGGGCTCTCCTGCTCGGCCTCCTGCTCTCCCCCAAGGAGCCGAAGGAGCCGAAAGGCCGGTGATCAGCGAACGCTCACGCATCGCCCACAACGGGTCGGCTGAGCGATTGGCTCGTCGTGTGCTCGACGCCCTGGAGGACGTCGGGCACACGACGCCTGCCGCGGCCCACCTCGAGTCCGCCGTGTCACTCCCGCCGCACGAGCAGAGCGTGGCCGTGGCCGCGGTGCGCATGCTGGGCGCCGACGTCCTGGCTCCGCACGCCCTGACCGGCAGCGCCCCGCCGCCGGAGGAGGGCGCGGCCGTCGCGCTGGCTCTCGACGCCCTGCCCCCGGCGCGGCCCGCCCCTGCCGCACCGCCCGACGGGGACGGACAGCCGTGGACGATGGCGTGGATCGACTGGTCCGTCGTCACCGTTCTGGCCCGTCTCGACCCCGCGACGGCCACCCCGGCCGCGCCCGTTCCGCAAGTGCCCCCGCAGTGCGACCCCGGCCCCGAGCGACGGCGCCCGCCGACCGCCACCGCGGGCGGACCGGCATACGAAGGCTGGGTGCCCTGGTCGGTACGGATGAGCCAGCTGTCCTCCCTCGCCCTGCCCGGCCTGGACGGGCCGGTGCACGAAGCCGCGCGGTCCGGGCTGACGGGGCTGGCGCGCGGTGCCACCCGCGCCGTCCTGCGCCGCGACTTCCCCACGGCGGCGCGTATCACCCGCTGGCTGGCCTGGGCGCACGCCGAACGCCTCCCCCTGCCGCTCGACCCGGCGCCGCTGACCGAGCACATCGCCCTGCTCGGCGGGGGCGGACGCCTCGCTCTGGAAATCGCCATCGCCCGACGACTGCTCGGCCTGGGGCCCGCATGAGCCACCCGTCCACCGAACTCGCCCACGACGTCGGCTCGCGGGCGCTGCGCTGGTTGCACGCCAACCGCGAGTACGGCACCCTGTCCGACATCCCGGACGCCGATCTGAGCGCCGACCGCGGCGCCTACAAGGCGCTCGGCGAGACCGCCCTCGCGGCCTCCCTCGTCCTGCGCAGCGGCGCCGCGGGAACGACCGAACTCGCCCTCGCGCGCGAACTGCTGACGCACTGCTGGGAGCAGACGGTCAACGGATCGCTCCTGTACGAGCGGCTGCTGCGCAACCCGTTGAAGACCGACCCGCTGGAGACGTACGCCCACTTCACCCGCGGCGGCTTCCGCCACGCGGAACTGGACGAACTCCTCGCTCACACCGTCACACTCGCCTCCACACACGCCGCGGAACATGTGCCGAACCGGCGGCTCGGTGTCGCCAACGCCGTCCGCGTCACCGGCCTGGACCACGGCTCCGGCACACCCCGCTGGGACGCGCTCACCCGCGCCACCTGGCTCGGCAGCACACCTGAGCCCTGGCACATCGACTGGCTGACCGCCTACGCCGTCACGCACACCGTCTACCACCTCACGGACTGGGGACGGCTGCCCACCGGGCTGCCCGCCGACCTCTCCGGCTATCTGCGCGACTGGCTCCCGGCGTGGACCGACGTCTGGGCGGAGGCCGGGCACTGGGACCTCATGGCCGAGCTGATGATCGTCGAGATGTGCCGGACCGACCCCCAGGTGGACCCCGAGGACTGGCGGCGCCTCGCCGAGGTCCAGCACGAGGACGGCATGGTGCCACGCGACAACCAGCCCGTCGGCGACGACCCGGCCCAACGCTTCGAGGACCACCAGCACCCCACCATCGTCGCCGTCATCGCAGGCAACCTGGCCCTGGCCCGCGCCCTGGAGAACCCCGGGCCCGCGTGAGGGAGCCCCCCCGACCGATGAACAGCCAGCAGCCGACACCCCGCACCCCGGACACGGCGCTGTGGCCCGGCGCCGCGCGGTACCTCCCCGCGCTCCTGTCCGCGGCCCCGGCGGCCAGCGCGGTCGCGGTGGGGCTGCATCACGACGGTCGCCGCACCGCCATCGCCCAGGGAACCACGGCGCACCACGACGGCCGGCAGGCGGACGCGTCGACCCGGTTCGAGATCGGCTCCGTCACCAAGACGTTCACCGCCCTGCTCCTGGCCGAACAGGCCGCGCGCGGCGAACTCCACCTCCACGACCCCCTCCTCGGCCACCTGCCGCCCGGCACCCGCCCTCCGCCCGGCGGGTCCGGGATCCGCCTGCTCCACCTCGCCACCCACACCTCCGGCCTGCCCCGCCTGCCCCCGGGCCTGCTGCGTACGGCGCTTCCGCACCTCCTCACCAACCCCTACGACGGGTGCACCGCTGCCGACATCCTGGACGCCCTCTCCCGCACGCGGCTGCGGTCCCGCCCCGGCACCCGTACGCACTACTCGAACTTCGGCGTCGGCCTCCTGGGCCACGCCCTGTCCGGGGCGGCAGGTTTGGCAGTTGGGACAGATGGGTCAGGTGAGTCAGGTGCACAGGACTACGCGTCCCTCCTGGCCACGCGCGTCCTGGGCCCGCTGGGCCTGCACGACACCGACTGCGTGGCCGCGCCGCCGGACGACGGTGACGACGTCACCGGCTACTGGCACGGGCGTCCGAGGCCGCCGTTCCGCATCCCCGGTATGCCGGCGGCCGGAGCCGTCCGCTCCAGCGCGCGCGACCTGCTGACCTTCACCGAAGCGCTGCTCGATCCCGACCGTTTCGCACGGGCGACGGTACGGGCGACGGTCCTGCCGCACTCCCTGCGTACAGCCCTGCACGACACGACCCGGCCCCGGATCGCCCTCCGGCGCGGCGCCCAGCAGATCGCGCTGGTCTGGAACATCCGCCCGCGCGGCGACGGCTCCCGCGTCCACCACCATTCGGGCGGCACCCGGGGCTGCACCGCCTTCGCGGGCTTCGACACGCGACGACGCGCCGCCGTGGTCGCGCTGGCCAACTGCGCCCCCGGCAGCGGCAACCACCTCATCCAGCAGGCCTACGACACGCTGCTCGAGCTCGGCGACGGCTGAGCGCGCGTCACCGCGGCCGGGCGACCTCCCAGGCCGCCTCGATCATGCGGAAGACCTCGTCCACCGCCGCTTCCGGCTCGTCCGCCCCGCGGCCCAGCGCATACGCGTCGAGCACGAACCGCGCGATCGTCCGGCAGGCCGTCGTCGGCTCCGGCAGGGAGAGTCCGGCGGCGATGGCCGTCGCCAGCGCGTCCGCGTGGCGCAGCCGCATGGACTCCTCGTACGTGCGCAGGGCGGGCGACGCGTCGATCATGCGCCAGATCGGGGCGGCGCCCTCCGCCGAGCAGTGGCGGACCATCGCGTGGATCTCGCGGCGCAGTGCGGGCAGGAACGGTTCCCGCGGCCCCCGGTCGGTGACCGCGCGCGTGAGGCGTTCCTTGAAGTCGTCGTCCCGCTCGAAGACCAGCGCCTCTTTCGAGGCGAAGTGGGAGAAGAGCGTGGTCACGGCCACGTCGGCCTCGGCGGCCACGTCACGGATGCCCACAGCGTCGTATCCGCGTTCGAGAAAGAGCCGCAGGGCCGCGTCGGCGATCTTCTGGCGGGTCGCGGCCTTCTTGCGCTCGCGACGTCCGGTCGGCACGGTCATGCGCCCACGCTATCAGCGCCACCGACTACAAAAACGTAACGACTCCAAAACCCTAACGGTTAGTGCTACGGTCGGCGGCATGAAGAAAGTGAGCTTCGCCGAGTTCGGCGGTCCGGACGTCCTTCGCCTCATCGACGCCGAGGAGCCCCGCCCGGGACCCGGCCAGATACGTATCGCCGTAAGGGCGGCAGGTGTGAACCCCGTCGACTGGAGGATCCGCGAAGGGCAGGTCCTGGGAGCGCATCCGACCGAGCTGCCCGCGGGGGTGGGCATCGACGCCGCCGGGGTGGTGGACGAGGTGGGTGAAGGTGTCGAGGGTGTCGAGATCGGTGACCACGTGTTCGGCGAAGGGGCGGACACGTATGCCGAGTTCGCCGTCCTCGGCGCCTGGGCCCGGATGCCCGAGGGCCTGACGTTCGAGGAGGCGGCCGGGTATCCGTCCGTGGTGGAGACGGCGTTGCGGATCATCCGCGAGGTCGGCGTGGAGCCGGGGGAGACGCTGCTGGTCAGCGGCGCGGCCGGGGGCGTCGGCTCGGCGGTGCTGCAGATCGCCCGCGACCGCTCCATCAAGGTGATCGGCACCGCCGGCGCCGCGAACCAGGACTACCTCCGCGGCCTCGGCGCCCTCGCCACGACCTACGGCGACGGCTGGGCCGACCGCGTGCGCCGACTCGGCGCCGTCGACGCCGCCCTGGACCTGTCCGGCTCGGGCGTCATCGCCGAACTTGTCGAACTCACCGGAGACCCGCGCAAGGTCGTCACCATCGCGGATCTCGGCGCGCCCGAGTTCGGCGTCCGCTTCTCCGGCGTGGCCGGGAGCGTGCCGGACGCGCTCGCCGAGGCCGCGGCCCTCATCGCACGCGGGCGACTGCACATCCCGGTCGAGAGGGCGTACACACTCGGCGAGGCCGCGGCGGCACACGTGGACAGCAAGGCCGGTCACACGCGCGGGCGACGCGTCATCGTCGTCTGAGTCCGACGCAGCCCGCATCGGCAGCCGTTTGACCTTGACACAGTGACAAGGTCTTCACTGCGGCCGAGGAGGTGGTCTCGATGACGATCACAGGTCAAGGGCAGAGCCGGCCGCAGGAGCGGGAGCGGGAGCGGGAGCAGGAGCAAGGGCGAGAGCAGGGGCAGGGGCAGGAGCCGGGATCGGGTGAGGGGCAGTCGCAGCTGTTGCGGGGGCTGGAGGACGACCGTTCCTCGGTGCGGCTGCGGGCCGCCATGGCGGTCGGCACGGAGCCGCACCCGCGCTTCGTCGCCCCGCTCGTCGAGCGGAGCGCCGTCGAGCCGGAGTTCTTCGTCCGCGACATGCTGACCTGGGCGCTCACCCGCCACCCGGTCTCCTCGACCCTCCCCGAACTGGTCCGCGAGGTCCGCTCGGAGCGTGCGCAGGCGCGCAGCCAGGCGCTGCACACCCTCTCCAAGATCGGCGACCGGCGGGCCTGGCCCGTGATCACGAAGGCGCTGCTGACCGACCCCGAGGCCGAGGTGGCCCGCAGCGCCTGGCGGACCGCGGTCGTGCTCGTACCGGAGGGGGAGGAGGCCGCGCTGGCCACGGTGCTCGCGACGCAGCTCGGGCGCGGGGAGCAGGAGACGCAGCTGAGTCTCAGCCGGGCGCTCGTCGCGCTCGGCGACGCCGCCGAGCCCGCGCTGCGCGCCGCGACAACGGGCACGGACGAGCGCGTGCACGCGCACGCGCTCGCCACTCAACGGCTGCTGCGCGACCCGGACATCGGATTCGGCTTCGCGATCGAGGAGGCGAAGCGCGTCGTCGCCCTCGGCGGGCCGACCGCGGCGCAGGAGGGACGATAGGGGCGTGTTGATCGGTGAGGTGGCGCGACGGTCCGGGGTGAGCGCCCGCATGCTGCGGCACTACGAGTCGCTCGGCCTGGTGGGACCGTCGGGGCGGACCGGCTCCGGCTACCGGGAGTACTCCGGGGACGACGTCCGGCGGATCTTCCACATCGAGAGCCTGCGCTCGCTCGGCCTGTCGCTGCGCGAGATCGGACGCGCCCTCGACGACCCCGGCTTCACCCCCTCGGCGCTCGTCGGCGACCTCGTCCGGCAGGCCCGTGCACGCATCGCCGCCGAGACGGAGTTGCTGGCGCGGCTGCGACGCATCGAGGCGGCGGACCCCGCGGGCTGGGAGGACGTCCTCCAGGTCGTCCCGCTGCTCCAGGCGCTGGGGTCGAAGAGCGCGGACACGCGCCAGCGGGCCGCGCTCTCCTCGGGCGACGAGGTGCCGGTACCGGTGGAAGCGCTGGTCGAGGCGGCGCTCGGCGAGGCGGACCCGGTCGTGGCCGGCGCCCTGCGGTGGGCGCTGGCGCGCGCGGGCGACGAGGGACCCGCCCTCCTCGCGGAGGGCCTCGGTTCGCCGGTGGCCGCCGTGCGGGAACGGGCCGCCCAGTCCCTCGCCAAGCTGCCGGGCGACGTGGCGGCCGAGGAGCTGCGGCGGGCGCTCGGCCACCCGGACGGTGTGGTCCGCGGGCACGCGGCGCTCGCGCTCGGCGCCCGCGGTGCGACCGGGGCGGTCCCCACGCTCGTCGACATGATCGTGGAGGGGCGGAACGACACCGACGCGGCCGACGTGTTGAGCGTGCTGGCGGGCGATGCCGCGACGGCGGACCGGATCGCGGCCGGGCTCGTCGGCCGCCTCGCGGATCCCGGTACGGACGCACCCGCGCGCGGACGCCTCACGCAGGCGCTCGCCGGAATCCCGGGCCCGACGACCTCGCACGCGCTCGTGGAGCTGTCGCGCGACGAGGACCGTGCCGTCGCGGTGACGGCCACGTATCTGCTGCGGCTACGCGGCGAGGGCGGTCAAGGCGGCGAGGGCGGCCAAGGCGGCGAGGGGCGTTGAGCCGTTCGGCCGCCGCCGAATGCCCCGCCCGTTCCTCCGCTCTCCGTTCCTCCGCACGTGCGCGCTGCGCGTATCGGCCGACGGGAGCACACGGACGAGTGGCATCGGCCCGTGCCCGTGTGAGCCGTGGACGGACCGGTTAAAGCTTCGATGGATCTTCTCCACCCTCGAAGCAAAGGACTGCCACATGCGCTTGCGTACAGCTGTCACCGCCACGGTTCTGGCCGCCATCGCCGTCCTCGGCGGCTCGGGCCTCGCCGCCGCCGACGGATTCGGCGACGGCCCCGGCGACGGGTTCAACGACAACGGCCAGAGCATCAGCAACAGCACCCCGGCCGTTATCCAGTTCGGTGACCTCGTCTCGGACTGACCAGCACAGCAGGCTCCGAACCCCCTGGCGCCGCGCCTCCGCCCCCGGGCGCTGTCGTGGGCGCCGGGGGGTCCGCGGTGTCGTCTGTAGTGTCGGGGGAAACCCGAAGTGAGGAACACGTATGTCGAAGCCGCCCCTGCCGCCCGAGGCCGTGGAGATGCTGCGCCGCCCCAACCCCGCCGTCATGGCCACCCTGCGCTCCGACGGCACACCCGTCTCCACCCCCACCTGGTACCTGTGGGAGGACGGTCGCGTCGTCATCAGCCTTGACGAGGGCCGGGTCCGCCTGAAGCACATCCAGCGGGACCCGCGCGTCACCCTCACCGTCCTCGACGGTGACGACTGGTACACCCACGTCACACTCATCGGCCGGGTCGTCGAGACCCGCGACGACGAGGGCCTGGCCGACATCGACCGCATCTCCACCCACTACACCGGCAACGCCTACCCCGACCAGGTCCGCCGCCGCGTCACCGCCGTCATCGAGATCGACCGCTGGCACGGCTGGGGCGCCCACCGGGACAGCGACCAGGCCAGCACCTGACCGCGGGCCCCGCGCGGGCCTCGGCTCAGATCACGCGGAAGAGGTCGGCCGTCGCGTGGACGTCCGTGAGATCCTCGACGGAGCGCAGGTTGTCGCACAGGGCGTCCAGGACCGAGTCGGTCGCGGCGACGCGCGGGGCGCCCACGGCGACGCCGAACACCCGGAAGCCGAGCCGGTGCTTGGACTCCTTCCAGCCGCGCATCCACTCCTCGGTGACGCCGCAGTCGTCGTCGGTGATCATCGGAACCGCAGCGCGGCCAGGTCGATGGTGGTCCGGGCGGACGCCGACGGGCGGCCGACGGCGGAGCGGACGACCGCGGATCGGCTCGCCGCCGCTCTCGGGGTGGTAGATCCGCTCGTTGAGATAGCCGAGGGTCTCGTTCAGCGCCGCCGTGGAGCACTTGAATATCTCGTCGATGAACGCGATGTGCGCGGTCGTGGCGCGGCCGTCGTAGATCTGCCGGTACTCGCCCCGCGCCGGCGCGGCGACGTCGACCGGCCCGAACATCCGCGTCGGCGCGGTGAACCTGGACAGCAGGATCTCCCAGTACGACGCCCCCTCGACGCGGCTCGTGAGCTCCCGGGCGGCCCGAGCACCAAGGCGTGCTGCCCGGCGAGCAACGCCACCACCAGCGTCCGCACCACATCGTCCCGCTCGTAGAACCGCCCCGCCAACCCCCGCACACGTTGCGATGTTCTCAGGAACCCGGCGGTCGCCTCCCCGCGTCTTGTCGTCCGGGACGGGAGACCACATGACACAGGGAATGACACAGGGACCGGGGAACAGTACCGACCGCACGTCGAAGAACCTGGACGAGGCGCTGGCCACGCTCATGAGCGAGCTGAACCGGGCGGACGCCAAAGCCAACACCGTGCTGGCGCTGACCAGCCTCGGTCTGGCCTTCCTGGCCACACGCGGCGGTTACGCGGACCAGCCCGCCGCGGTCCTGGCCGTAGGCGCTTCAGGGGCCGCCTGTCTGGTCGTCGCGACCGTGCTGCTGCTGATCACCGTGCGCCCCGCGCAGGTCGACAAAGGTGATCTGGAGGACTGGACGCGGTGGGCCACACTGGAACCCGCCGCGCTCGTCGAACACATGCGGTTGGATGTGCGGGCGAAGAGGATCGCGGCTCTGGCCCGTCTGCTGAAGGCGAAGTTCCGGCGGCTCCAGCACGGGGTGAGCTTCATCCTGGCCGGCCTCGTCCTGCTGATCGCGGCCGCGGTCCTCTCGCTGTGCCTGTGAACGACCGGAGCACCAGAGCCCAGAGCACCGGAGCACGACAGAAAGGGACCCCGCGTGGCCCAGACCGAGGATGACGCCGCCTACTTCACCCTCGACGGGGGCGTGTTCGTGCCCGGGGAGCAGGCGCGGGGGTGGTGGGCGCCCGGGACCGTGCACGGGCGGTTGCTGGCAGGGCTTGCCGCGCGGGTGCTCGAGCGGGAGCACGGGGCCGAGGGGATGCACTTCGCCCGGCTCACCGTCGACCTGTTCCGCAGCGCACCCCTGGCCCCCGTCCGCGTACGGACCGTACGGGTGCGGGACGGGCGGCGCATACGGGTCGCCGACGCCGTCGTGCTCGGCGTCGACGGGCAGGGGGACGGTGAGCCGCTGGCCCGGGTCGGCGCGGTCCTGCTGCGCACGAGCGCGCCGCCGCCGGGGCACGTCCCCGCTACCGCGCCGTGGGACGCCCCGCCGCCCGACGCGCTGCCCGCCACCCACACCGCGCGCACGTTCTGGCGGTTCGACGAGGACCTGCAGCCGGTCCGCGAGTGGCGCGGCGACCAGCGGCGCCGGGCCTGGCTGCGCGAGGCGCGGCCGCTCGTGGCCGGGGAGTCCGTCTCCCCGCTCGTACGTGTCACGCTCGCCGCCGACGCGGCCAGCCCGATGGCCCACGCGAGCGACGAGGGGCTGCGCTACATCAACGCCGACTACACCCTGACCCTCAGCCGCCTCCCGCTCAGCGACGAGATCGGCCTGGAGGCGACCGCCCACACGGCCGAGGACGGTATCGCCGTCGGCCACTGCACCCTGTACGACGTGGCGGGCCCGGTCGGCTACTGCGTCACCACCGCGGTCGCCAACGACGCCCGGTGAGGGGCGGTCGCAGCGGTACAGTGCGGGGCACCACGCGAGGACGGGGGAGTGAGGTGGCCGACCCAGGGGCGGGACGGGCGGATCGTCCGGTGTTCGGTTCAGGTGGCGCACGCGCGGCCGAGCTGCGGATCCAGCCCCTCACGGACCGCGCCGGGCTGAAGGTCGCCGGGGAGATCTGCCTGCCCACGCACGACGTGTGGGAGCGGGCGCTGATCCGCCTGGCGCGGCACTGCGACGACGGCCCGGTCCACCTCGAACTCTCGGACGTCACCTTCGTCGACATGGCGGGCGCCACGGCTCTGGCGGTCACCGCTCAGAGGCTGGGGCGCGACCGCCGACTGGTCCTCACCTGCCCACCGGCCGGCCTGAGCCGTCTGCTCGAACTCTTCTGGCCCGATCTGCCAGCCATCGAGGTGGCCGCCGTATGAGCACCGTGCCCGCACCCTCCGTACCGTCCGCGCCTCCTCCCCTGGACCTCGACCACCCGGCGCTGTTCTACCGGGACGAAGAGGAGTACCTGGCGGGCACAGCGGCGTTCGTCCGCGAGGGGCTGGCCGTCGGCGACCCCGTGGCGGTGGCGGTGCCCGCCGCCAACCTCGCCCTCATCAGAGCCGAACTCGGCGAGGAGGCCGGGCGGGTGCGCCTGCTCGACATGGAGCGGGCCGGACGCAACCCCGGCCGGATCATCCCCCGCGTGCTGCGCGCCTTCGCCGACAGCCACCCGGGGCGGCGGCCACGCATCATCGGCGAGCCGATCTGGGCCGGCCGCACCACGGCCGAGTACCCCGCCTGCGCCCAGCACGAGGCGTTGGTCAACCTGGCTTTCGAGGGCCGCGGCGTGACGATTCTGTGCCCCTACGACGCCACGCGCCTGACGGCGCCGGTCCTGTCCGACGCCCATGTCACCCACCCCGCCGTCATCCGGTCCGGCGCGCGGACGCCGAGCGCGCAGTACGCCCCGCAGGCGCTGGTCGCCCGCTACAACGAGCCCCTGCACGCGCCGCCCGGCGTGGCGGCGACGGCGTACACGAAGGCGACCCTGACGGCCGTACGCCAGTACGCCACCCGCTGGGCGGCCGGGCTCGGCCTCGCCGAGCCCCGCCTCGACGACTTCGAGCTGGCCGTCGCCGAGCTGACGACCAACAGCGTGGTGCACGGCGGCGGGGAGGGGCTGCTGGGGGTCTGGGCCGAGGACCGGCACGTCGTCTGCCAGGTCCGCGACGCCGGGGTCCTCGACGACCCGCTCGCCGGACGCCGCCTGCCCGCCCGGGACCAGCGCGGCGGGCGCGGGCTCCTGCTGGTGAACGTGGTGGCCGACCTCGTACGGACGCACAGCACCCCGGAGGACGGGACGACCACCCACGTCTACTTCCGCCTCTGACCGACGAGTTCGGCAGCCCGTGGCACGGGCGCGGCAGGGCAGGGCAGGGCAGAAACGTATGAGCGGCGCCGGCACCCTGCCATCGGAGCGGGGCCACACGTGTGAGACACCGAGCCGACCCCGGCCGGCGGGGCAGACTCGTGATGTGCGGAAGAAACGCAGTGTCGAGCCGACCGACGACGGCCACCACGTCGTCATCGACGGCCGCACATGGCGGGCCACGGATCCGTCGCTGCCGGAGGAGGCCGCGGCGGAGCTCCGCAAGCACCTGATGGCGGCCCGCCGCGCGGTCCGTGACGCCCTCCGCCAGGAGGACCCCGCGGCCGAGCGCCGGGCCCGCGACCGGGTCAAGGTCGCCAAGACCGCCCTCGGTGAACGGGGCCCCGCCTGGTGGGAGCAGTCGGAGGAGGAGCGCAGGGAGAGGTGGGAGGCGGGGCTCGAACGGCTCAGGGACGAGTAGCCCGGCCCCGCCCTCTCACCCGGCCCGCGTCAGCCGCCCGCCGGGAACGACGGCGGCGCGTCCCGCGGGGCCGTGCCCCACTCCTTGTCGGGTGCCGCCCCGAGCGAGAACTTCAGGGTCCCGCCGCGCAGCACCGTCGAGGCGGGCACCCAGGTCCGGTCCGAGGACGTGCCGTTGACGCGGACACCCTGGATGTACGGGGCCGACGCGCCCGCCCCCGGTGCCTCGATGCGCAGCGTCCGGCCGTGCCCGCCGCGCACCTCCGCGCGCGGGAACAGCGGCGAGGTAAGGGCGAGGTCCGCGCGGGCGGGCACCTGCGGGTAGACGCCGAGGGCCGAGAAGACGTACCAGGCCGACATGGTGCCCGCGTCGTCGTTGCCCGGGATGCCGCCGGGCGTGTCGGTCCACAGCTGGTCCAGTTCGGCGCGGACGGTCTCCTGCGTACGCGCGGGCTGCCCCAGGTAGTCGTACAGATAGGGGGCGTTGATGTCCGGTTCGTTCGTGGGGTCGTAACGCGTGTCGTCCTTCGCCGAGAAGTCGAACGTGCCGTCCGGCGTGCGGAAGAAGGAGTCCAGGCGCTCGACGGCCTTGTCCCGGCCGCCCATCGCCTGCGCGAGGCCCGCGACGTCGGAGTAGACCATCCACGTGTAGCGGGCGCTGCTGCCCTCGACGAAGCCGTCGCCCGTTGTGGGGTCGAAGGTGTCCCCGGCCCAGGTGCCGTCGCGGTTGCGGTCGCGCATCCAGCCGGCCTGCGGGGTGGCGTCCGGATCGAACACGTTGCTCCACGCGCCGGAGCGGCGCAGGAAGCCGGCCTGCCGGTCGCGGTCGCCGAGCGCCCCGGTCAGCTCCGAGAGGCCGTAGTCCGCGGCGGCGTCCTCCAGCGTCTCGGCGGCGCCGCCCCAGCAGTGGCAGTCGTCGGCGGGGACGTAGCCGTGGTCGAGGTAGAAGTCGAGGGACGGACGCTGGCCCACGCACTCGACCTGGCAGCCCGCGTCGGACGAGTCGTTCGCCGTCGGGACGGTCGCCGCGTGGACGAGGGAGTCGACCGCCCCGCGCACGTCGAAGTCCCGGGCCCCGAACGCGTACATGCCCGCGAGCGCCACGGCCGACGGGTCGCCCGACATGACGCTGGTCTTGCCCTGCTGCAGCAGCCAGCGGTCCCATTCGCCGCCGCGCTGACCGGCGTACGTGTACAGGGACTGCGCGTAGTCGCTCGCCGCCTCGGGCGACAGCCACGCCATCAGCTGGACCTGCGCCCGGTACTGGTCCCAGCCCGAGAAGGTGCCGTACTGGGCGCGCCGGCCCTTGGCGAGGCGGTGGGCGCGGCCGTCGGCGCCCGTGTACCGGCCGTCCACGTCGTTGGCGACGGTCGGCTCCAGCATCGAGTGGTAGAGGGCGGTGTAGAAGGTGCGCCGCTGGGCCTCGGTGCCGCCGCCGACGCCGATCTTGCGCAGCTCGCCGCGCCACTGCGCGGCCGCGTCGGAGGCCGTGTCCGCGAAGGAGGCGGACGCCGGGTTCTCCTCGCGCAGGTTGGCCTCGGCGCCCTCGGCGCTCACGTAGGAGATGCCGACCTTGACCTGGATCTGCCGTACGTCCTTGGCGAAGCTGACGTACGCGCCGGAGCCCTTGCCCGCCCGCGGGTTGCCGTTGTCGTCGTAGCCGGTGCCGCCGGATGCCTCGGTGGTGCCGGGGCGCAGGTCGCCGTCGTGCCAGGTGCCGGTGGCGGCGAACGGGGTGTCGAAGTGGGCGGTGAAGTGCAGGGTGTAGAGCTGGTGCCGGTTGTTCTCGCTCTGCGGGCCGCAGAAGTTGCCCGCGTCCACGGAGCCGGTGACGGTGCGGCGGGCCGCGTCGACCCGTACGTGCGCGTCGGTGCTGCCGCTCTCCGAGTTCGACGTGCGGAACAGCAGCGAGCCCGTCTTGCCGTCGGGGAAGCCGAAGCGTCCTGTGCCCGTGCGGGTGGTGGCGGTCAGGTCGGCGGTCGCGCCGCTGTCGAGGGCGACCTGGTAGCGCCCGGCGGTGGCCTTCTCGTGGTCGTGGCCGAAGTCCGAGGCGTAGGTGGCGTCGCCGGTGTCGGCGGACGGGGAGCCGGTCACCTCGCCGACGTGCGGCATGATCGGGATGTCGCCCGCCGCGCCGGAGCAGCCGACCCCGCTGAGGTGCGTGAGCGAGAAGCCGCGGATCCGCGTCGCGTCGTAGCGGTAGCCGCCGGGGGCGGGGTTCTTGGTCTGGGTGCCGGTGGAGGTCTGCGGGCTCCAGGAGAGCATGCCGTACGGGCGGACCGCCCCGGGGTAGGTGTTGCCCGCGTTGCTGGTGCCGATGAGGGGGTCGACCGCGCGCACCGGATCGCTGACGAGGGCCGGGGCACGGGAAGCGGGCGCCGCTTGCGCGGGCGCTGCCACGGTGGTGAGCAGTCCGCCGGCCAGGACGGTGGCCAGGGTCCCGGCGAGCAGAGCTCTGCGGGCGGAGGGAAAGGTCGTCATGCAGTCGCCTTCTTACGCCTGTCGCGCACATCTGACGCACACGTCCGACGCACACGTGTCACAGGCCATGGGGGAGGGCTTGATAACGATGTCAAAGAACGCGGGCGATGTTTCCGACCAAGATCCGAAGTGTCAAGAGGGCGGACGCGATCCACCGGAGACGCGACCGGGCCCCGGAGTGACGGCGGTCACTCCGGGGCCCGGCAGTTGCCTTGCGGTACTACGTGGTTCAGTACTGCTCGGTCTCGATGAACCCGGCGTCCGAGTCATCGGTGGCCGCGAACGTGTCGGCCGCGGTGGTCGGGTCGAACCCGGGCGGGCTGTCGCGGAGCGCGAGGCCCATACCGGCCAGCTTCGCCTTGATCTCGTCGATCGACTTCGCACCGAAGTTGCGGATGTCGAGCAGATCCGCCTCGGAGCGGGCGACGAGCTCACCCACGGAGTGGATGCCCTCGCGCTTCAGGCAGTTGTACGACCGGACCGTGAGGTCGAGGTCCTCGATCGGCAGCACCAGATCGGCGGCGAGCGCGGCGTCCGTCGGGGACGGACCCATGTCGATGCCCTCGGCGTCGACGTTGAGCTCGCGCGCCAGACCGAACAGCTCGACCAGGGTCTTGCCGGCCGACGCCATGGCGTCACGGGGACGCATGGCCTGCTTGGTCTCGACGTCGACGATCAGCTTGTCGAAGTCGGTGCGCTGCTCGACACGCGTGGCCTCGACCTTGTACGTGACCTTGAGAACGGGCGAGTAGATCGAGTCGACCGGGATGCGCCCGATCTCCTGACCGACCTGCTTGTTCTGCACGGCGGAGACGTAGCCGCGACCGCGCTCGACGGTCAGCTCCATCTCCAGCTTGCCCTTGCCGTTGAGCGTGGCGAGGACGAGGTCGGGGTTGTGCACCTCGACACCGGCCGGGGGCGCGATGTCGGCGCCGGTGACCAGACCCGGGCCCTGCTTGCGCAGGTACATCACCACAGGCTCGTCGTGCTCCGAGGAGACGACGAGCTGCTTGATGTTGAGGATGAGGTCGGTGACGTCTTCCTTGACGCCCGGCACGGTGGTGAACTCGTGCAGGACCCCGTCGATGCGGATGCTGGTGACAGCAGCGCCCGGGATGGACGAGAGAAGGGTCCGGCGAAGTGAGTTGCCGAGGGTGTAGCCGAAGCCCGGCTCCAGCGGCTCGATCACGAACCGGGAACGGAATTCGTCGACGACCTCTTCGGTCAACGAAGGACGCTGAGCGATCAGCATGAAGTGTTGCCTCCAGTGTTCGGCGCCCGCTATCTGGCGCCCTAGACACTGCGAGGGTAACGGGCGAAACGGCCCCGCAAGATCCGGCCCACCCGAAAGTGGGCCACGCGCGGGCTAGGCGTGCGGTCCCACGGTCACCGGTCCCACCACCAACTGGGCTTTCGCGTCGGTGACTTCACCGACGCGTCCGGCCTGGCGCGCCAGTTCTTCCCGCTGTCCGAGTGTGAGGTGGCTCAAAGATTCGACCGTGACAGTGACGCGCCGGCCCGAGCGCCGCTGGTGCCAGACGCCCGCCACCGCCCCGCCCACGAGGAGCAGCGGATAGTTCCCGGCCTGGCCGCGGGCGAGCGCGCGCTCGAAGGCCCGGCCCGGGAAGAGCAGCTCGCGGGGGTGTGAGGCGATCCCGAAAGCATCGAAGTAGGGCAGAAGGCGCACTTCGCCCCTTTCTGTATCCGGCTCCGGGAAGTCACCGTCACCGGCCGCCACCCACGCCTGTCCGGCGCCCTCGAACTCCACCGGTTCGATCCGCCGGTCCTCGGCCAGCTCTGCGAAGAGCGCGTTCGCCCAGCCCGGGGGCGCCGCCATCCACTTGGCGAAGTGACGCGGGGCGGCCGGACCGTAGGCGTACAGGTAGCGGCGGACCAGTGTGGCGAGGGCGTCCTCCCGCCGCATCGGCGTGACGCCGGGGTTCGTGTACGTGACCTGACGTCCCCGGTTCGGGCCGAACGCGAGCACGCCGCGGTGGGCCGCCGTGTGCATCGCCTGCCGCCAGCGCGGCCACATGCCCTGGAACGCGGGCATCACGAGATCGCCGGCCCATGGGCCGGTCCGCGCCACGACCGCCTCCGTCAGCTCGGTGGCGGTCAGCTCCGCGCCGGACAGCGCGTCCCCGACGGCCGTGACGACGGCTTCCGTCTGCTCCGTCGTGAGCCGGGCGTCCCTGGTGGGCTGCCCGACGCCGGGGACCGAGGAGAGCGCGCCGGTCCACATCGCCGCGTCGGCGGCGGCCAGGAGGTGGACGGTGCCGCGCGGCCCGTACGTCTTGACGAGCGACCGCTCCTGCCACAGCGCTCCGCGTACGTCGGCGCGCGTCGCCCCTTCGATGCGCAGCCCCAGCGACAGCTCGGCCGCGGACAGCACCTGGGCGTGGGCGCCGAGCATGGTGGCGGCGAGGTCGGGTACCGCGGTGGGGGAGCCGGGGAGCGGTGTGAGCAGACCCTGGCGCCGCATGCGGCGGGCGTTCGCGGCGGGCCAGGGCACGAAGGGCATCGTCGTCGGCATGCCGTGACGCTAATCCGCATCCAGGTCAGATGCTGTCCGCCTTGCTGTCTGCCTTACTGTCCGCTTCCCGCGAGTTCCCGCGAGCCTGCGTACGCGTCCGCGGCTGCCTCGCCTGACAACGCGGCGATACGGGCCTATATCATTCCAAAGAGGTACCAATCGGATACTTCGCACTCGGCCAGCACGGGAGCACTGCCGCATGAGCGATCTGAAACTGACCACCGACGAGTCGCGGAGCGCCGGCGTCGTGGTGCACGCCGAGGGCGAGCTCGACCTGCACTCGGCGACGGACCTCTACACCCGGCTCGGCGATCTGCTCGACCGTCGCCCCGCGGTCTTCCTCGACCTGTCCCAGGTCACGTTCTGCGACTCCTCCGGGTACAACGCGCTGCTGCGTCTGCACCGCCGCGCCCTGGAGTCCGGCAGCCGCTTCGTCCTCGTGTCACCGCACCCCACGGTCGGCCGGCTGCTCGCCCTGACCGCCTCCGAGGGGATCTTCGACGTCTACGACAGCCAGGACGAGGCGTTCGCCGCGCACCCCGTCGCCGACGGCGGCTGAGCCGGGGGTGACGCCGGCCGTCGGCAGGGGACGGCGCCGCGGCGAGCGGCTCGTCCCGATCAAGTCCCGGCCCTGCCGCCGGAGTTCGGCGGCGACGGCCCGTGCCGCCGTGACGCGTTCCCGCGTGTGCCACATCCGTCTCTGATCCACCTTGCGCACCGCGCCCTTCGGACGAAGCGGCCGGGCGGGCCGCCGAATGGTGCGGATCGGCGGTTGCTGCAACCGTTCAAGGAGGTGGGCGGGAATGGATGAGAGGGGGGCACGGCGCGGCAGACGACCAGAGAGGCGCCCGCAATCATGGAGCTCAGAGACGAACTACCCCTTGACCACAGATTGGCACGGGTCTACCGGTGGGGCGCCGCGTTCTGCGGCGTCGTCCTCCTGGTCTTCGGCTGTCTCGGCTTCGCGGACAGTCTGACCCCTTTCGACACCGCGGGTGAGCATGTCGCGGGGATGAGCACGAACGGCGTCCTGAGCCTCGTCTCGGTCGTCGTCGGGCTCGTCCTCATCGCCGGGGCCGTCATCGGCGGCAATGTCGCCTCCACGATCAACATGGCCGTCGGCATCCTGTTCCTGCTGAGCGGCTTCGTCCACATCTTCCTGCTGGACAAACCCGGGAACGTCCTCGACTTCGGCATGACCAACATCGTCTTCAGCTTCGTGATGGGCCTGGTCATCGTCACGTTCGGCATGTACGGGCGTGTGTCCAGCCGCCTGTCCCACGACAACCCGTACTGGCAGCGCCGCCACCCGGCGCAGGCGGCCAGGGAGGCGGAGACGCGCCGCGCCGCTCCGGAGCCCGTGCCGGTGCCGATCGCGTCGCACACGCCGACGGGCAGGCGTTAACCGTGGTCGGCGGCGGCGGCGAGACGGCGGCGAAGCCGGGTCAGGCCGCGCCGCGAGTGGCTCTTGACCGTGCCCAGGGGCCAGCCCGTCACCTGCACGATCTGGCTGTGCGTGAGGTCCCCGAAGAAGGCGAGCTCCAGGACGCGCCGCTGCGGCGCGGGCAGCAGCGCCAGCTCGTGGCGGACCACGACACGGTCCAGGGTGAGGTGCGCCGCGTCGTCCACGACCGGCGACGCGATGCTCAGCATCGCCTCCGCGGCGGAGGTGAGGACGGCCCGGCGGGTCCGCGCGCTCAGCGCGTCAGCGATCTTGCGGCGTGTGATGCCGACGATCCACGCCGCGACGGCGCCCCGGTCGGGGTTGTAACCCGCGCGGCCCCGCCACACCGCGAGGAAGACCTGCTGGGTCACGTCCTCGGCCTCGCGCGGGTCACCCAGGGAGCGGTACGCCAGCGTGTGGACGAGCGTTCCCCAGCGACGGTAGGCCGCCTCGAGACACGCCTCCCGCCCGGTTCTGAGCCCCGCGGCGAGCTCGTCATCGGGCAGTGACTCCTCGGCCGGCGTCCAGCGACCGCCCCGAAGAGTCCGCGTGATGCCTTGAGCGCGCATGGGCCCGTGCCCTCCCGTCGCCGAACCAGTGATCTTCACCTTGGCCAGCGCGGCCGCCGACTTCGACTCGCATCGAATGTGCATCGCTTTCCGAAGGGCCCCGCAGTGTCTTCTTCTCCGTCCTCTTCGCAGGCCGCATCGGTTCTGCAGCGTTCGAGCGGTGAGACCGGTGAGACCGGTGACGGTGCCGGGATCACCTCGGGCTCGCTCGCGCGCCGCCTGGGTGTCTCGCCCACGACGCTGCGCTCGTGGGACCAGCGCTACGACCTCGGCCCGGCCGGACGAGGCCACGGCCGCCACCGCCGCTGGTCGCCCCGCGACGTCGCCATGCTCGAGGACATGTGCCGGCTGACGGCCACCGGGATCCCACCGGCCGAAGCGGCCCGGGTGGCCAAGGAGCGTGCGGGGGCGGCACGGCGGGACGAAACCTTCCCGCACGCCGGGGAGGGCGCGCGGGGCGGCGAGGTGGACGGTACCGCTGCGCATGCCGCGTCGGGCGGCGAGGGTGCTGGTGTCGGCGTTCATGCCGGGTCGTACGGCGAGGGGGATGGGGATGCTGCGCGGGCCGCGTCGGGCGGCGAGGGTGCTGGTGTCGGCGTTCATGCCGGGCCGTACGGCGAGGGGGATGGGGATGCTGCGCGGGCCGCGTCGGGCGGCGAGGGTGCTGGTGTCGGCGTTCATGCCGGGCCGTACGGCGAGGGGGAT